>JAZJXM010000038.1:0-111187 GCA_040390915.1 Pseudomonadota bacterium | reverse complement strand
GCCCGACCTGACCCTGTAATTTACTGGCGCGCGGTTTCGGCGCGCAGGGCGCTGATGCGGGCGATGGCGTTGGCCTGTCCTTTGTCCACAGCGACGGCCTTTTCGTAGGCCGCGATGGCCAGTGCTTTTTCACCCAGTGCCTCATAGGCTTCGCCTTCGCTGTCGAAGGCATTGCCAAATTTCGGCTCCAGATAGGTGGCCAGCTTGAACAGTTCCACGGCGCCGCGCGCATTTTTACCGCGCAGCAGCTGGTAACCCAAGTTGTTCAGGTTCAGGGGGCTGAGCTTGAACCCTGGCGAGGCCGCGGCCATCTTGACATACATCGCTTGCGCATCCTGGTAGCCGCCTTTGGCGAAGTCGCGCAAGAAGTCGGCTTCGCCAAGCAGCGTGTATTCTGCTGGCTGGTATTCCATCGACATGACTTGCGGGCCGATGCCGTGCCGTGCCGGCGACGCCTTCAGGAATGCCAGCGCCTTGGTGTCGCTCTTCAGATAAGCATCCAAAAACTTGTGCACGTACAGCGCGCCGCTGCGGTAAGCCTGCAGCACGTCGGCGCGCTGGTAGTCGCCAAACGCGTTGTCATCTGCAAAGCGCAGGCCCCAGGAGCTGAAGTTCCCGTGTTTCATCGGCGCCATGGTGGTGACGTAGCGGTCCGAATATTTCATCGTGTTGATATAGCTCGCGCCCTGTTTGTCGTCGCGCTCCATGGCCTCGGCCGTTGGCATGCGCGCGCCCAGGAACAGCATCGGCACGGCCGTGTTGGCCGGACGCACGTAGGTCGCCGCGCTCCAGATTTTCGGGTGATAGCGTATCGAGCCGTCCAGGCTGACGAGCGCCTTGATGCGGCTCGAACGGGCCGCCGCGAATACGTTGGCCATGCCGCCCCAGCTGAAGCCGGCCGCGGCCACGCGGCTCATGTCCGCTTGCGGCAACGTTTGCGCATAGTTGGCCAGGAACGCAATATCGGCAGCCTGCGCTTCGATGCCTTCGACGTCGACCGTCATCGTGGCAGAACGCGCTCCCAGGCTGCGGCTGGCGATGACGACGTAGCCCTGGCTGGCCAGGTATTCGCACAGGTCCAGGTTTTCGTGTGCGGTGGAGGCAAGACTGGCCGCGTAGATGACCACCGGGTAGCTGCCGCCGGCAGGGATGGCGTCGCGCGCGGCCAGCGTGGCAGCGCCATATTGCGCTTTCTGCGGGCCGGCCATCCAGCTGGCGCGCTGTTTGGCCGCGTCGGCTGCGGCGAAACCGAAGTCGGTGTCGGCCAGGCTGGCCTGGCGATAGTCGGCCGCCAGCATGGGCGTGCCCGAGCCGCGCTTGGCCGGATACCAGACCAGTGTCTGTAGCGGCCTTGCCGATCCGGCGAACAGCGTCTTGCCGAAGGCATCGACCTGGGCGTCCAGCTGGCGGCTGTAGTCATATTGCTGGACGATGCGCAGCCCGACGGCGTGCGGGCCGGCGTCAGGCGTCAGCGCGGCGGAAGTGGAGGGGGTGGCGCTGGCCAGAGTAGTGGCGCCGCTCAGAATCAGGAGGAGGAAATAGGTTTTCATGCCCCCAGTATAGTCAGTGCTTTACTTAAAACGCAACGTTAACATATCGCATATGCATCCGAAAAATCGCTCAGGCGCTGCTGCGTCCTTCGCGCATGAAGCGCTGGATGTGCCCGAGCATGACGTCGTCCGAATACGGCTTGCCGAGCAGGATATCGACCCCGGCTTCCTTGGCCTTGGGACCGTAGCTTTCCTCGGCGCTGATCATGATCACCGGGATGTGCGCGGTCAAGGGACTCTGACGCAGGTGCAAGGTCAGCTCGAAGCCGTTCATGCCCGGCATTTCGACGTCTGTGATCAGGATGTCGGGCATGCGCTCGCCAATCTGGCGCACCGCATCGAGGCCGTCTTCGGCCTGCTGCACCTGGAACTGGTTGTTGGTGAGCATGCGGTTGGTTTTTACGCGCACCACCTTGGAGTCGTCGGCGATCATCACCACGGTGTCGGCTGCGGCCTTGGATGCGGCCGCCGGCGGCGCCGCCGAGCGCTGCGCTTCCGTGTGCGCCGCTTCCAGCGCCGCCAGCCGCTTGGCCTCGACCCTGGCCGCGCCGGCCGCCACCAGCCGCGCCGCTTCCGCGTGCGCCGCTTCGGCCGCCGCAGCACGTTCGGCCTTGGCGCGCGCTGCCGCCACTGCGGCCTGCTGCTCGGCCTCGATGCGGGCCGCTTCGTGGGCGGCGTTGCGCGCCGCTTCGGCGCGTGCCGCTTCCTTGGCGGCGATGCGTTCGGCTTCCTGTTTGGCTGCCCGTTCGGCGGCGATGCGGCGCGCTTCGATGCGTACCGCTTCTTCGGCGGCACGCCGGATCTCGAGGCGCTGCGCTTCTTCGGCGGCGACCCGCGCCGCTTCCAGGCGCGTCGCTTCTTCTTCGATCAGGCGTTCCAGTTCGGCCGCCGCTGCCGCTTCGGCCGCGATGCGCTCTGCCTCCAGGCGCGCTGCCAATTCGTCGGCGGCGCGCTGCGCTTCAAGGCGCGCCGCTTCTTCCAGTGCCAGCCGCGCCGCTTCCAGCAGCGCCGCTTCCAGGCGCGCCGCTTCGGCGCGCTCCGCTTCCAGCTTGGCCAGCCGTTCGGCGGCCTGGCGTTCCGCTTCGGCTTCGGCAGCGAGCCGTTCGGCCGCCTGGCGTTGTGCCTCGGCGCGTTGCGCCGCTTCGATGGCGAGGCGCTCGGCCGCTTCGCGCTCGGCGACGACGCGCTCGGCGTCGGCTTCGCGCTGCAGCGCGCTGCGCTCGGCCAGCTCCAAGGCGGCCCGTTCGGCCTGCGCCTGGGCGGCAGCACGCTGGGCCGCGGCGGCCTGCTCTTGCTCGACGGCGCGCAAGTGCGCGGCGGCACGCGCTGTCGCCAGCTCGGCCAGGCGGCTCGCTTCAAGGCGGGCGTCCAGTTCGGCCGCATAGCGCTCCGCTTCGATCCGTTCGGCGTCCTCGGCGGCCACCCGGCGCGCCCTGATCCGGTTGGTCGCTTCGCGTGCCAGCCGTTCGGTGCGCTGGCGCTCGGTTTCAACGACTTCCTCTTCCTCGTCGTCGCTGCCAAGGGCGGCCAGCCAGTCGTCGTCCGGCACCGAAATCGGCTTGGCCTCGATCGGCAGCTTCGCCTCGGCCGGCATCATCAAGTCGGCCGGCAGCATGTCTTCGACCGGCAGGATGGTTTCTTCGTCAACCGGCAAGCCGCGTGCGATGCGCTCGGCGCGGATCTCGGCCAGGCGCGCCGTTTCGATGCGCGCCGCTTCCTCGTCGGCCAATCGCTTGGCGGCCAGGCGCGCGCTTTCGGCGGCGGCCAGGCGCTGCTCTTCAAGCAGCAGCGCTTCGGTGTCGGCCATGGTCTTGGAGTCGATGCTGGCGGCCAGCTGGTTGGCCTTGAGGCGCGCTTCTTCTTGCGCGGCGGCGTGCGCCAGCGCGCGCTTTTGTTCGGCGAGCGCTTCTATGCGTTCGGCTTCGAGGCGGGCGGCAGTGGCGGCGGCAATGCGCTCGTCTTCGGCGCGGAACGCTTCGGCCGGGTCGAGCAGCGTTTCGGGGCCGGTGTATTCGTTCGGGTCTGGCGTGAGCGTGGTGGGGCCGGTCAGCTCGTAGGCGGGCAGGTGGGTGACGGGCGCTGCGACCGGCGGCGTGATGGTCTGGGCCGGTTCTTCGGGCACGTAGGCGGCTGCTTGCTCGGCGCGCGCGCGTGCCGCGGCGTTGCGGCGGTAGAGTCCGTACGCGATGGCGGCGCCGCCGATGACCAGCACCAGTAGGATTGTGATGTTGTTAAGTGACACGCGGACGGCTCCGTCTAGGCGCTGGCAAGGCGAGAAGATGCAAAGTACGAATATTACACCACCGAAATGGCCAGTGTGTTGCTCATTTGCAATAAAGAGACGAAACCCGGTGGCTATTGACTAAATAGTCGGGGCGTCGTCCGCTTCGGCCAACACGGCGGCATGGATGGGTGACAATTCATCTTTCGAGCTGATCAGTTTGACGCGGTCGGTATCGATCATGATCTGGGCGCCCAGGTGCAGTTTCTCGACCAGTTCGGCAAAATCGACGTGCGGATTGGGGCGCAGCGCGGCCCAGCCATTGCGCCCGTTTTCCTTGACCCAGTACAGCGCCGCATCGGCCAGTTCGACCAGTTGCTCCCAGTTCACCGACTGCATGGTGTTCAGATACAAGCCGCTCTCGGCCAGCCCGGTCGAGCAGGTCAGCGACACGTGCACGCCGTCGCCCAGGTCGAACGAGTGCTCGGCCACCGCGCGCCGTATCCGTTCGCCCAGCACCGGCACGAACTGGCGCGTGCTGGGCCGGCACACCAGCAGGAATTCTTCGCCGCCCCAGCGCACCAGGTAGTCGCCCACCCGCACCTGGCGGCGCAGCACTTCGGACACTTGCTGCAGCACCCGGTCGCCGGCCTTGTGGCCGTAGGTGTCGTTGATGCGCTTGAAATGGTCGATGTCGACCAGCGCGAACAGCAGCGTGTTGTCGGCGCCGCCGGTGCGCCGGTTTTCGCGCTCGTAAAAGGCCAGGTCGGCCGGAATCTGGTTCGACAGGTAGCGCCGGTTGTGCAGGCCCGTCAGCGGGTCGGTCTGGCTGGCCAGTTCCAGCGCCAGGTTGGCCACGTGCAGCTGCTGGGTGCGTTCGGCCACCTGTTCTTCGAGCGAGGCGCGCTGCTTTTCATGGGCGCGCCGCTGCAGCCGGAAGCCGACGTAGATGGTGGCGATCAGCAGGGCCAGCAACAGCAGCGTGAACCAGCCGGTTTCATAGAAGTGCGGCGCGATGGAAAAGTCGAACTTGGCCGGCGCCTTGTTCCACACGTCGGCGTTGTTGGTGGCCTTGATCTCGAAGCTGTAGGCGCCCGGCGGCAGGTTGGTGTAGTTGACCGAACGCGGCGCGCCCGGCTCGAGTTCGCGCCAGTCCTTGTCGTAGCCTTGCAAGCGGTAGCGCAGCACCACGCTGACCGGGTCCTGGAACGAGAGGGCAGTAAATTCGAACGCCAGATCGCGCGCATCCTCGGGCAGCTTGAGCTTGTTCACCTGGCCCACGTCCTGCCACTTGTCGCCCACCCGCAGCCGTTCGATGACGACCGTGGGCGCCGTCATGTTCTTGGCCAGGCCGAGCGTGTCGAGCGTGACCACGCCATCGCGGCTGGGGAGCCACAACACGCCGGCGCTATCCATGAAGCCCTTGGCGTTGCCGGCGCCGTTGCAGCAGAAACCCTGTTCGCCGCTGCGCCGGTCGCCCCGTTCGTTGAGGATCATTTCGCCGTACACCTGCTTAGCCTGGCCGTTTTGCACCGAGCGCATTTCGGCCAGCGGCGCGCGCGAAATGCCGCGTATGCCTGCCAGCCACAGAAAGCCCGCGTTGTCCTCGGTCAGGAAGAACGGCGTGTTGGCCGGCAGCCCTTCGGCGCGGCCGAATTCCTTCCAGTTGCGACCGTTGAACATGAACAGTTCTTCGGACAGCGTGCCCAGCACCAGCGAGCCGTCGCGCAGTTCGGCCACGGCGGTGACGTCCAGCCCCGGCTTCAAGCCCTTGTCCAGGCCGATCTGTACCAGTTTGCCGGCGGCAAGCTGGTACAGGCCATCCTGGGTGGCCACCAGCATGCGGCCATCCTTGAGTTCGCGGATCTGGCGCACCCTGATGTCGTTCAGGCCCTCGGCCTTGCCATAGTGGGTCAGGCGCTCGCCTTCGAGCCGGAACAGGCCGTCGCTGGTGGGAAACCACATGACGCCGGCATGGTCGCGCACGATGCCGTTGATCTGGGCGGTGGACATGGGCGCCAGCACCGCCGGCGCCTCCAGCTTGCCGTTACGCCAGATCACCAGGCCGCGCCGGGTGCCGACCCAGATGCGGTCGGCGTCGGCCAGCAGGTTGTAGGCATGCGGGTGCGGCAGCTGGTCGCCGCGCAGCACGTGTTCGAAGTGGCCGTTGCTGTACACCGACAGGCCGTCGTTGGTGCCGACCCAGGTGCGCCCGTCGGGCGCGCGCGCCACCGACCAGACGATCGGTTCGGTCAGGCCCTCGGCGATCGAGAGCCGGCGCGTGGAGCCGTTCCACATGCGCGTCAGGCCGGCCCATTGGCTGCCGAACCACATATTGCGTTCGCGGTCCTCGAAGGCGGCGATCACGCCCTTGATGGCGGCCGGATCTTTTTCCTGAATGACCTCGGTGAGCACGCCATCGCGCATGCGGCCCATGCCGGCATTGCTGGCCACCCACAGATTGCGTTCGCTGTCCTGGTACAGCATGGTGGTGGGCGCATGCTGCAACAGCGGTTCGGTGGTGGCCGCGACCCACTGGTCGCCATTGCGCACCATCAGGCCCAGGCTGGTGCCGGCCCATATTCTTCCCTGCGCTTCGGCCAGCCGCGTGACCTGGCCCTGGCGCATCGATTCGGGCAGCGCCAGCATCGCGGACTGTTTGCCTTGCTGGCGCACCACGCCGCCCAGCGTGCCGACCCAGACGCCGTCGGCCGATTTCAATAGCGACGTGGCCGGCGCCGGGCTGCCTTCGCGCAGCACCAGCTTGCCCTTGACCAAGTCGAACACGCCGCTGGTGGTGGCGACCACGATCCGGCCTTCGTCTTCAACCATGGCGTTGATGTCGAGCGCAGGGAACTGCCTGGCGTCTTGCGCCGGCACCGCGCGAAAGGCGCCGTTTTCGTAGACTGCCAGGCCCTTGTAGGTGCCGATCCAGAGGCGCCCGGCACTGTCGGCCATCAGCGAGCGCACCATGATGCCGGGCATTGCCGGCTCGTTGTCGGGCGAGTAGGTGGTAAAGCGCACGCCGTCGAAGCGCGCCAGGCCGGCCTGGGTGCCGACCCACAGGTAGCCTTGCTGGTCCTGAACGATCGCCTGCACGCTAATTTGCGGCAAGCCTTGCTGCAGCGACCAGGTATTGCGCACGTAATGGTGGAAGGCCTTGCCCGGGTCCAGCGCATGGGCTGGCAGGCAAGCGAGCAGCGCGGCGCCGGCCAAGGCCGCCCCGGCCACGAACTGTTTGAAGGAAAAGGTGCTCATGCGCTCATCTCTGCTTGCCCCACTTCATTGCTGGGTCTTAAGCAATTCTACGTGACAACCGAATTAATCAGCGCTCCGGCAGGATGCTCCCGTGCGCATGTTGTTGTGCGGCAACAGTGATGAATAAAACGTTATCAAGCCGCACGGTTGAGCACGTCGTTGCTGAGCCAGTCATACAGCGCCGGCACCGCCATCGGGCGCGCAAACAGGAAGCCCTGCGCCAGCGGACAGCCAAGCGCCTGCAGGATCTGGGCCTGGCGCTCGTCTTCCACGCCTTCGGCAATCACCGACAGGCCCAGGTTGCGGCCCAGCTGGATGACCATTTCGGCGATGCTGCTGCCGCGCGCCGAGCCGGTGATCTCGGTGACGAACGCGCGGTCGATCTTGAGCCGGTCCACCTGCAGGCGCTGCAGGTAGGACAGCGAAGAAAAGCCGGTGCCGAAGTCGTCGATCGCGATCGCCACCCCGGTGTGCTTGATCTGGGCCAGCATCTTGATCAACAGGTCCGGTTCTTCCATCGCCATCGACTCGGTGATTTCGAGTTCGATGAATTCGGGCGGCGCCTGGCTGTCTTCCAGCGCCCGGCGCAGCATGTCGAGGAAGAACGGGTGGCGGAACTGGACCTGCGACACGTTGACCGACATGGTGAAGTCGCGGTGGCCCGCTGCGCGCAGGCGCACCACTTCCATGCAGGCGGTGCGCAGCACCCATTCGCCGATGTCGATGATCAGGCCCGAATATTCGGCGATCGGGATGAAGCGGTCGGGCGAAATGAACTTGCCGTCTTCGGTCTGCCAGCGCAGCAGCGCTTCGGCGCCCACCGGGCGGCGCGTGGCCAGGTCGATCTGCGGCTGGTAGACGACGAACAGTTCGCCCTTCGAAAAACCGGTGCGCAGCGCGTGCATCATGCGCACCCGCTCGCGGATCTCGACGCCCATCGAGCGCGAGAAGTAGAAGTGGCCGGTGCGCTGCGACGTCTTGGCGCGCTTGAGCGCGATGTCGGCATCCTTGAGCGCGTCGGCGCCGCTGCCGTCATGCTCGGCCAGGCGCACCAGTCCCAGCGTGGCCGACAGCTGCACGTCCTGGCCGTCGATCGAGAACGGGGTGTCGAACAGGGCCAGGATGCGCACTGGATTGACACTGTCGGCGTCGCCCAGCACGCTGAAGATGTCGCCGCCAATGCGCGCCACCGTCAGCTGCTGGCCCAGGCTGTTTTGCAAGCGCATCGCCACCGCCACCAGCAGCGTGTCGCCGAACTGGTGGCCGAGCGCGTCATTGGTTTCGGCGAAGTGGTCCAGGTCGACCAGCGCCAGCGTGGCGTCCTCGCGCGCCGGGCCGGCCAGCGTGGCGTCGAGGATTTCGACCAGGCGGGTGCGGTTGGGCAGCTTGGACAGGGTGTCGTAAAAGGCGGCGTTGTGCAGGTGGCTGACCAGTTCCACGTTGTCCAGGCCGACCGAGACGTTGCTGCAGAATACTTCCAGCAAGCGCTGCTCGATGTCGCCGATCGGATGGATCAGGTAGACATAGGCGACGAAATCGCGGCACGCCTTGCCGGCGAAATACAGCGTGGCAAAGCCGGGCCCGAAGATGTTGCTGCGCTGCGACAGGGTGCGTTGCATGTAGCCGAAGATCTCGGCGTCCATCAGCGCCGTCAATGGGCCGGCGGCAATGCGGCGCGTGGCGCCGGCGCTGGCCATCACGTACAGTTCGTCGGTGCTGCCGTCCGGGCATTCCTTGACGCAGATGACGCCATTGGCCGGCATCATCAGGATGTCGGCCACCTGGGCCAGCACCCCGGCCGAGAAGCTGTGCACCCCGTGCAGCGACATCAGTTCGGTGCTGGCGCGCACGATCTGGTCCAGGCCGCGCCGGCTGGCGCTGATCGCCCGGATTTGCTCGTACGAGCGGATCGCCGCCGTCACCGTGGTAAACAGCTTGATGCGGGTCAGTTCGGATTTGGTCTTGTAGTCGTTGATGTCGAAATCGCGGATCGCATCGATTTCCGGGGCGTAGCCGGGCTGCCCGGTGCGCAAAATGATGCGCACGTCGGCCAGCTTGAGCGTTTCGCGGATGTGGCGTACCAGGTGCAGGCCGGCGTCGTCCTGTTCCATCACCACGTCGAGCAGGATCACGGCAATGTCGGTTTCGACCTGCAGCATTTCGCGCGCCTGGCCGGCCGAGTAGGCATGCACGAATTCGAGCGGGCGGTGCTGCATGTCCAGGTTGCCGAGCGCGAACGTGGTAGTCGAGTGCACATCCTCATCGTCATCGATGATCATCACGCGCCATACCCGGGGCGCACCGTCAGCCGTGACCGGCGCCGGGTGTTCGTCCAGGAATATCAGGTCGTCGTGATCGTCCCCGCTGCTCTCCTGGGGCGTGCTCGATTGAGGCATGTGTCACTACTCCGGTCACCATTTTTCAGTAGGATGCCACGAATTGGCCGCCCTGCGCGAATTAACCATAAGAAAAACAAGTTTCACATTTTCCGCTATGGAAGTTGGCAACCCATTCTAGCCAGTTGCCATAAAAAGTGGCGCGCCAGCAAAAAGCTCCCGGACTGGTAGAATTGACGTTTCCGCCACTCATCTCCCCATCATGTCCGGCAATTCCTTTGGCAAGCTGTTTTCCGTTACCACGTTTGGCGAGTCGCACGGCCCGGCCATAGGCTGCATCATCGACGGTTGCCCGCCCGGGCTGGTGTTGTCGGAAGCCGACATTCAGCCTGACCTGGACCGCCGCAAGCCGGGCACCTCGCGCCACGTGACGCAGCGCCAGGAAGCCGACATCGTCGAAATCCTGTCCGGCGTGTACGAAGGCAAGACCACCGGCACCCCGCTCATGCTGATGATCCGCAACCAGGATCAGCGCAGCAAGGATTACGGCAACATTGTCGACAGTTTCCGTCCGGGACACGCCGACTATACCTATTGGCATAAATACGGGGTGCGCGATCCGCGCGGCGGCGGCCGCTCGTCGGCGCGCCTGACCGCGCCCGTGGTGGGCGCGGCGGCGGTGGCCAAGAAGTGGCTGCTGGAGCAGTATGGCACCGTGTTCATGGGCTGCATGAGCCAGCTGGGCGACATCGCGGTGCCGTTCGAATCGTGGGAGCACGTGCACCAGAATCCGTTTTTTGCCGCCAGCGCCGACGCCGAGCTCATTGCGCGCATGGAAACGGCAATGGACGAACTGCGCCGCGACGGCGACTCGATCGGCGCGCGCATCGACGTGGTGGCGAGCAACGTGCCGGTCGGGCTGGGCCAGCCGATCTACGACAAGCTCGATGCCGACATCGCCTACGCGATGATGGGCATAAACGCGGTCAAGGGCGTCGAAATCGGCGCCGGCTTCAAGTCGGTGGCCCAGCGCGGCTCCGAGCACGGCGACGAACTGACTTTGGCAGGTTTTGTTGGCAACAACGCCGGCGGCGTGCTGGGCGGGATCTCGACCGGGCAGGATATTACGGTGTCGATCGCGATCAAGCCGACCTCGTCGATCCGTACGCCGCGCCGTTCGATCGACAAGGCCGGCAATGAAGTGATGGTCGAAACGTTCGGGCGCCACGATCCATGCGTGGGCATACGCGCCACCCCGATCGCCGAGGCCATGCTGGCACTGGTGCTGATCGATCATGCGCTGATGCACCGCGCCCAATGCGGCGACGTGCGCGTCGACACCCCGAAGATCGCGTAGCAGGCAATGCCGCAGCAGCCAGTCAACTACGCGCTTTTCCTGTTTACCTATTACGCTTACGCCGGCACCTTTGCCACTTTTGCGGCGCTGTTTTTTGCCGCGCGCGGCATGACGGTGCCGCAGATCGGCGTGCTGATGTCGCTCATTCCGGTGATGCGCATCTTCGGCCCCAATGTGTGGGGCTGGGTGGCCGACCATACCCAGCAGCGCGCGCGCGTGCTGCGCCTGACTGCGCTGGCCGCGCTGGTGGCCTTCGGCGGCATTTTCCTGGCCCAATCGTTCGCCCAATTCTTTGTCATCATGGTGCTGGTAAACTTGTTTTCCAGCGCCCAAAGTCCGTTGATGGAAGCGTTGATGCTGTCCGAAATGCGAGGCGACCTGTCCAATTACGGCAAGGTGCGGCTATGGGGCTCGATCGGCTTTATCGTGGCCGTGATGGCCGGCGGCTACCTGCTCGAATGGTTCGGGGTCGAGGCGCTGCTGTGGTTCTCCGGTGGGCTGCTGGTGCTGGTGCTGGCGGCCAGCCTGCGCATTCGCGACGTGCCGCACCCGCTTGCGGCGCATGATACGCCGCGCCTGTGGCATGTGCTGCGCAGGCCTGACGTGGCCGCGTTCTTCCTGTCGGCGGCGCTGATGGTGGCGGCCCACATGGCGCTGTATTCCTTCTATTCGCTGTACCTGGAGCGCGCCGGCTATGGCAAACCCGTGATCGGGGCGATGTGGGCGCTGGGGGTGGTGGCCGAAGTGATTTTCTTCTACTTCCAGGCCGGCGTGTTCGCCCGTTTCGGCGCCCAGCGGGTGATGATGTTTGCCTTTGCGCTGGCGTTGCTGCGCTTCGTCATTACCGGCGCCGGTCCTGACATGCTGTGGGTGCTGGTGGCGGCCCAGATCATGCACGCGGCAACCTTCGCGGCCCATCATTCGGCCTCGGTGCTGACCATGCAGCGCTGGTTTGCCGGGCCCTTGCAGGCCAGCGGCCAGGCGCTGTACATGAGCATTGCGTACGGCGTCGGCGGCACCTTCGGCGGCCTGTTCATGACCTTCATGTGGGACCGGATCGGCCCGCAGCAGATGTTTTATGCGGCCGCCGCCTTGGCGTTGGCCGCCTTCGGCGCGGCGCGCTACTCGTTCTGGCGCCAGGGCGCTAGCGCTTTCCAGTGATGAGCGACGACGAATTCTTTGCCCAATTGCGTCACTGCAGCTTGCCGTCATCGCAGTTCAACCACCAGGGCCACCTGCGCCTGGCCAGGATCTGCCTTGCGCGCTACGGCCTGGAGCAGGCGATTGGCGTGGTGTGCGGCACCATCAGCGCGTATGCGGCCAGCCTCGGTGCGGCCGGAAAATTCCACTGGACCGTGACGGAAGCGCTGGTGCGGCTGCTGGCGGCCGATCCTGCGCTGGAGCTCGATGCGAAGGCTCTGCTGGCACGCCACTATTCGGCGGCGCTGCTGGCCAGCGACGCGGCGCGCGCACATTTTGTGCAACCCGACCTGGCGCCACTGCCATGCTGACCATCGGCCAGCTGGCGCGCGCAGCTTAGCGGTTCGCCGCTTCGACTTTGGTGCGCAGTTCGAGCGACTTGACCATCGTGCCGCGCAACTCGTTGAGCAGTCCGAACTCGGTCTGGCTAAGCGCGATCGGCGGGTAGCTGTCGTCCCAGTCGCCGTAGATCAGGCCAGCTGGCTGGCCGTTGACGCAGATCGGCAGGATCACGAAGCTGCGCGCGCTTTTCAATGAGCCGATCCACCAGCCTGGCAGCTTGGCGGCAAATTTCGGCTCGCGCGGATCGGCAATGAAGATCACGCGGTCGCTGCCCAGCGCCGCATGGAACACGTTCGCTTCGTAGCCGTCGTCGAATTCCAGTTGCGGCAACATCTCGGCCACGCCTTCGCCGAAACTGAGCTTGCCGCGGTACTTGCGGTCGCGCCGGTTGCGCAGGAAGGCGACCGCGCGCGTCAGGGAGAGCCCCTGGTACAGGGTTTCCAGCGCCATCGACATCATCTGCGACGGCGTGGCGCTGGAGAGCACGCCGCGCATGTCGGCCACGCCGGCAGCGAGCATCTGGTTGCCCTCGGTGCGCAGGCGCGTTGCTGCCTGGGCGCGCGCGCGACGCACCGCCGGCATGGCCACCGGCGACAGCGTCAGGTCGGCTGCGGCCACCTCGCGTGCGGTCTCGATGGCCGTCAAGATCGCGTCCGGCGCCACGCCGAGCATCGACGAAAAACTGCCGGCCAGCGCGCGCACGGCGACTACGCCGGCTTCGTCGTCGTGCCACAGCGAATCGGCGCACTGCGCCGACATGGTCGACAAGGCGGCCAGCCAGTCGTCGTGGCCGAGCGGCACCTCGGCAGCGGCCGGTTCGACACGCCGCATGCTGCCCACCAGGTCTTTTGGCAGGCCCCATTGCACCGCTGCGGCGCGCCCGATGTCTTCCATCGACACGCCCAGCACAGCAAGCGCAGCGGCATCTTCGAGGCCGGCGCCGCCATGCGATTGCAGCGCGGCCCAGCGTTCGGGCAAGTAGAAGCTGACCAGCATGCGTCCCAGCATATGCAGCATCGAGCACACCACCGCTTCTTCCGGATCGGGCGCGGCGGCGCTGGCGGCCACCTGGCGCGCCACCATCCCGGCCAGGATCGCCTTTTCCATCTCGACGTGCGCGACCGGGGCGTCGTCCTCCTGGCTCGCTAACTCCTCGATCGCTTTCAGGCCGAGCGCCAGCTGGCCGATCGCGTCGGTGCCGAGCACCAGCACTGCCTTGGTGACGGTGTTGATGCGCTGGCCGAAGGCCGAGTACATGCCGCTGTTGGCAAGGCGCAGCACCTTCTGGGTCAGCACCGGATCGGACAGCACGGTGCGCGTCATGTTGAATTCCTGCTCCTGCTCGCCGCGCATGGCGCCCAGCACCTCGCCGATGGTGCGCGTGAAGCCGTGCATGTCGCCCATCGTGCGGATGCGCTCCCACATCAGCGCCAGCGTGGCCTGAGGATCCGGTGCCGTGCTCATCCCAAGCCCTCGCGCAGATGGTCGAACGGATCCTTGAGCGCCGTCATGGCGACGTTGGCCGACATCGGGCGCCCGGTCAGGAAGCCCTGCACATACTGGCAGCCGCGCTGTTCGAGGAAACGGAATTGTTCTTCCGTCTCGACTCCTTCGGCCACCACCGACAGTTCCATGTGGCGCGCCAGGTCGAACACGGCGTTGCAGATGGCCGCATCCTTTTGCGACTCGGGCAGGTCCTTGATGAACGCGCGGTCGACCTTGAGCACTGAAATCGGGAACCGCTTCAGGTAGGCCAGCGATGAATAGCCGGTGCCGAAATCGTCAATTGCGATGCGCGCCTTGCGCTCGGTCATGCGCTCGAGGATGGTCTCGGCGTGCAGCGGGTCGACCATCAGCGTGCCCTCGGTGATTTCGAGCACCAGCTTGGCGCCGTCCAGGCCCGAGTAGGCCAGGGCGTCGTCCAGCACGTCGAGAAATTTGTCGTTGCGGAACTGGCGCGGGCTGATGTTGACCGACATGTACAGCGGGCGCCCGGCCGCCTGCTCGAACTGCTGCAGCTGCACGCAGGCCGACTTCAGGGCCCAGGCCCCCAGCAGGTTGATCAGGCCATTGGTCTCGGCGATCGGGATGAAGCGCACCGGCGGCACCATGCCCAGCGTCGGATGCTTCCAGCGCATCAGCGTCTCGAAGCCGTGAATGCGGCGCGTGGCCGCTTCCACGATTGGCTGGTAGAACAGCAGGAATTCGCCTTCGCGCAGCGAGCGGTACATGGCCGCTTCGAGTGAAATGTCGTGGCCCTGCGGCGTGTTCTGGCGCGTGCTATACAGTTCGCAGCGCGCCTTGCCGGTATCCTTGGCGCGCGCCAGCGCGACGTCGGCCAGCGCCACCAGGCGCACCTCGTCCTCGGCGTGTTCCGGGAAAATCGAGACCCCGATCGAGGCGCCCACGTAGATGGTATGGCTGTCGATTTCGCACGGTGGCTGCAATACCGCCAACAGGCGCCCGGTGACCAGCCGGATCTGCGCTTCGGTGGCGGTGCCGGGCAGGATGGCGACGAATTCGTCGCCGCCCACGCGCGCCAGCGTGTCGCTGTCGCGCAGCGCCTTGCGCAAGCGCGCCGCGGCCATGCACAGCACGGCGTCGCCGGCCGGATTACCCAGCGCTTCGTTAATGCGCTTGAAGCTGTCAAGCCCGATGCTGACGACGGCAAACCCCTGGCCCGAACGGCGCGATTGCGACAGCACCATGCGGATCCGGTCCGACAGCAGCAGCCGGTTGGGCAGGCCGGTGAGGGCGTCGTGGGTGGCCAGGTGGCGCAGCCGTTCTTCGGCCGCGTGCTGGGACGACATGTCGCGCCCGATCACCAGCAGGTCGGCGCTGCCGTCGGGGTGTTCGATGCGGGCCACGGAAAAATCGAACCAGGTGTCGCCGCCCGGGCAGCTCAGGCGCGCCGACACGCGCAGTGGCGCCGCCTCTGCAGTGGAAGCGCCGGCGTCGTTGACGGCATTGCGCAGCGCAGCCTGGTCATGCTCGATTGCCAGCGACGTAAACATGGTGCCGGCCAGCGCATCGGCCGCGCCCAGCAATGCATGCGCGCGGCGGCTGGCGCGCCGCACCTGGCCCGACAGGTCGACCCGCAACGCCAAATCGCCGGCCGCCTCCATCAGGTGGTCGATTTCGCTGCGATCAAGCGGGTCGGCAACGGGAGAGCTGGAGCGCATGGTCAATGTGCTTCCTTATGCTGGCACTTCACGGAGGCTACCGAAGGTTACATAATGCTATTCAAATGTATCATTAATTCAGCATAAGACTAAGCAAGATTCTTGGCTAGCAATAAATCGATGTCGAAGTTGATGTCAGTCATGCTCAAAGTTGCATGCTTGCCTCATTGGCCCCTTTGCGCTACCTTGGCCCGGTCAGCGCCATTCGGGCGTCCACCGGGATTGCCAACAATGAATCAGTACGACACTCACCAAGTTGTAAACCAGGCATCGTCGTTTGAAAACGTCAACTTGTACGCTTGCGACGTCGCGCTGCAGGAAGCCGTGGCGCGCGAAGGCGGCGCTTTTGCCGCCGACAGCCTGGCCGCGCTCGGTGAACGGCTGGGCCGGGCCGAGGTGCTCGACCTGGGTCGCCAGGCCAATGCCAACCCGCCCAAATTGCAGCTGTTCGACCGCAGCGGGCGGCGCGTCGACGAGGTCGAATTTCACCCGTCCTGGCACGCCCTGATGGCGCTGATGATCGAGGCCGGCGCGCACGCGGCGCCTTGGGACGGCCTGCAGAGCGGCGCCCAGGTGGCGCGCGCGGCCCAGTACCTGCTGTTCGGGCAGGTCGAAAACGGCGCCCAGTGCCCGGTCACGATGACGTACGCCTCGGTGCCGGCGCTACGCCAGGCCGGGCCGATCGCGGTCAAGTGGCTGCCCAAGATTCTGTCGCGCCAGTACGATCCGCGCTCGCTGCCGATCGAACAAAAATACGGCGCCCTGATCGGCATGGGGATGACCGAAAAACAGGGTGGCAGCGACGTGCGCGCCAATACCACCCATGCCGTGTTGCTCGACCCTGTCCAGGCGCAGGCCCGCTTTGGCGCCGAGGGCGAGGGTGCCTGGCAGATCGTCGGGCATAAATGGTTCTTCTCGGCCCCGCAGTCGGACGCGCACCTGATCCTGGCCCAGACCGAGGCCGGCCTGTCGTGCTTTTTCGTGCCGCGCTACCTGCCTGGCGGCGAGCGCAATGCGATCCGCGTGCAGCGCCTGAAAGAGAAACTGGGCAATCGCTCGAACGCTTCGTCCGAAGTGGAATTTTGCGAAGCGGTAGGCTGGCTGGTCGGCAGCGCCGGGCGCGGCATCGCGACCATTCTTGAAATGGGCAGCCACACCCGGCTCGATTGCGTGCTTGGGTCAAGCGCCATCATGCGCGCCGCGCTCACCCATGCGCTGCACCACGCGCGCGGCCGGTCCGCGTTCGGGCGCGCGCTGGCCGAGCAGCCTTTGATGCAAAACGTGCTGACCGACCTGGCGCTCGAGTCGGAGGCCGCCACCGTGTTCGCGCTGCGCCTGGCGCGCTGTTTCGACGAGTGCGCCGACCCGGCCCAGGCGCAGCTGGCACGCATTCTGACCCCGGCCGGCAAATACTGGCTGTGCAAGCGCGCTCCGGGTTTTGGCTTTGAAGCGATGGAGGTCATGGGCGGCAACGGCTATGTCGAAGACGGCCCGCTGGCGCGCCTGTACCGTGAAGCTCCTGTCAATTCCATCTGGGAGGGCTCTGGCAATGTGATGTGCCTGGACCTGCTGCGCGCGTTGAATAAAACGCCGGCGGCGCGCGACGCGCTCGCCGCCGAACTGGCGCTGGCCGGCAGCGCCAACGCCGCCTTCACGGCTTTTTGCACCCGCTTGCTGGCCGACCTGGCGCAGTCCCAGGGCGATGAATACGGCGCGCGCCGGCTGGCCGAACGCATCGTGCTGGCAGTGCAGGGCGCGCTGCTGCTGCGCCATGCGCCGGGCTTTGTCAGCGACGCGTTTGTGGCTTCGCGCATCGCGCAGGACGTCGGCGGTGCATTCGGGTGCTTGCCGGCCGGTGTCGATTGCGCCAGGATTTTGGCCCGTGCACTGGCATAGATAGTCCAAGACAAACCGGCCTGTGGCTGGGATAATGACGTTTAAGCCATAACAACGAAAATACAACACACCATGAAACAAGATCCACGCTTTCCCAATCTGTTCATCTTGAACCACCCGCTGATCCAGCACAAACTGAGCCACATGCGCGAGCGCGACACCTCGACCCGCACCTTTCGCGAACTGCTCAAGGAGATCACCCTGTTGATGGGTTACGAAATCACCCGTGACCTGCCGCTCACCACCCGCAAGATTGAAACGCCGCTCGAAACGATCGATGCGCCCGTCATCGCCGGCAAAAAACTGGCGATCGTGCCTATCCTGCGCGCTGGTATCGGCATGAGCGACGGCCTGCTTGAACTGGTGCCGTCGGCCCGCGTCGGCCACGTCGGCGTGTTCCGCGATCCTGAAACGCACCGCCCGGTCGAATACCTGGTGCGCCTGCCCGACACCGCCGACCGCATCTTCATCCTGTGCGATCCGATGGTCGCCACCGGAAATTCGGCGGTGCACGCGGTCGACGTGCTGAAAAAGCGCGGCGTCTCCGACGAGCAGATCCTGTTCCTGGCGCTGGTGGCCGCGCCCGAAGGCGTGACCGTATTCCAGGACGCGCATCCGAAGGTCAAGATGTTTGTCGCCTCGCTCGACTCGCACCTGAACGAGCACGCCTACATCGTGCCGGGCCTGGGCGACGCGGGCGATCGCATCTTCGGCACCAAGTAAGCTGTGGCCACAATGATCGACCAGGAGTTCTTTGCGCGCTTGAATGCGCTCAACGACAAGTTTGCAGCCAGCGTGCCGGCCACGCTGGCGCGCCTGCGCGAACTGCGCCTGGCGTTCGAGCCCGAAGCGCCCGACGCCGGCGTCATCGCCGAGCTGCACCAGATGCTGCACACGATCGCCGGCTCGGCTGCCACCTTCGGCTTTCGCGCGTTCGGCCAGCAGGCGCGCGCGCTCGAACAGCGCCTGCGGGTCTTGACCGCGTTCGAGACCATCGCTGCAGTCGACTGGATTCACTGGCTGGTCACACTGGACGCGTATATTGCGTGGGCTGAGCTTGACCCCAAGGCTGAGGACTATCCGGGCGCCTAAGCGGCAAATAGCGCGCCACGGACCGGTCGATTGTGCGTTAATGCAAGGACAGGGGCACTGATCGTTTGATCTAGCGCAAACTTCCAGAGCTTCTTTGCCCTATATTCATCGTACTGCCGCTGCAAACTGGGCCGCCTGCCTTGATTTTTTGAACGATTTCGGGGTTCTTCAGGTTTATTTTGCAGAGGACGTGTTTTTCTTGATTTATTGGGTATAATGCGGGATCGTTGGATTCGAGGTAGTAGTGCAGTCTGTCTGTCATTAACTTTCTTGCTTCTTCAAACGATCTAAAACGGACGCAAGTCCAACTAACTGAAATAGGAAATTGTAATGGCAACTGGCATCGTAAAATGGTTCAATGATTCGAAGGGCTTCGGCTTTATCACCCCTGACGAAGGCGGCGAAGATCTGTTCGCTCACTTCTCGGCTATCCAGTCGGCAGGCTTCAAATCGCTGCAAGAGAACCAGCGCGTCTCTTTCGAAGTAACCGCTGGCCCTAAAGGCAAGCAAGCTTCGAACATTCAGCCTATCTAATATCGCTGAGTCAACGACTAGAAAATCCTCGGTTTCCGGGGATTTTTTTTCGTCTGACGGTTTTGCATTCCCCTCTTCAGCCCTTGCGCCAATACCCCAGCTGCGCATAGGTATGCCTTAAAAAATCCACAAACGCCCGTATCCGCAGCGGCAAATGGCGGCGCTGCGCGAATACCGCGTAGATATCGTTGCCGGGCGCCGCAAACTGGTCCAGCACCGTCGCCAGGCGTCCATCGTCGATCTCGGCATGTACTTCCCACATCGACCGCCACGCCAGGCCCTTGCCGGCCAGCGCCCAGTCGTGCAGCACGGCGCCGTCGTTGCACACCATGTTGCCGGCCACTTTCAGCGTCACCGTCTTGCCGTTGTCGCGGAAGGTCCAGCCGCGCTGGCTGCCTTCGCTGCTGATGGCCAGGCAGTTGTGGCGCGCCAGTTCGGCCAGCGTACGCGGCGTGCCGTGCCGCTTCAGATACGCGGGCGAGGCGACCAGCACGCGCTGGTTGTCGGCCAGCTTGACGCCCACCAGGGACGAATCGGACAGCGAGGCGATGCGGATTGCCACGTCCACGCCTTCGCCGATGACGTCGACCACGCGGTCATTCAGGTTCAAGTTCATGGTCACCTCGCGGTGCTCAGCCAGAAAGGAGGGCAGCAGCGGCGCCACATGCTGGCGCCCGAAGCCAGCCGGCGCCGACACCAGCAGATGGCCGCTGGCCTTGGCGCTGCGCTCGGCCACGGCCGATTCGGCGTCCTCCAGTTCCGACAGGATGCGCTGGCAGTCCTCCAGAAAAGCGCTGCCTTCGTTGGTCAGCACCAGCTTGCGGGTGGTACGCTGGAGCAGCTTGACGCCCAGGCGCGCTTCGAGCGCGTCCAGGCGGCGTCCAATCATGGCCGGCGCGATGCCTTCGGCGCGCGCCGCGGCCGACAGGCTGCCGCGCGCCACGACCTCGACGAACGTGGAAATCTGTCGGAATTGCCCCATTGCTTCCCCTGTTATCTGTGATAAAAACGCACAGATGAATGTATAAATTGTTTCGTTTAGCTACCTCATAGTGAATATACTGGAACTCATATACCTACTTCCACTTTTTTTTCTTCTTCAGGAGCATCTATGACACTCGCCACACCCGCCGGCATGGACATCAAGGCAGTTATCAAGCCAGGTTACGAACAGATTTTGACGCCGGAAGCGCTGGCCCTGGTGGCCAAGCTGACGCGCGCGTTCGAGCCGCGCCGCCAGGAGCTGCTGGCGCTGCGCGTGGCGCGTTCCAAGCGTCTCGACGAAGGCGAGCGTCCCGACTTCCTGGCCGATACCGCGCATATCCGCAACGGCGACTGGAAGATCGCACCGATTCCAGCCGCGCTGGAATGCCGCCGCGTGGAAATCACCGGTCCGGTCGAGCGCAAGATGGTCATCAACGCCTTCAACTCGGGCGCCGACAGCTACATGACCGACTTCGAAGATTCGAACACGCCGAACTGGGACAATCAGATCACCGGCCAGATCAACATGAAGGACGCCGTGCGCCGCACCATCTCGATGGAGCAGAACGGCAAAGTCTACAAACTCAATGACAAGATCGCCACGCTGGTAGTGCGTCCGCGCGGCTGGCACCTCGACGAAAAGCACGTGCTGGTCGACGGCCAGCGCATCTCGGGCGGCATTTTCGACTTTGCGCTGTTCATGGTGCACAACGCCAAAGAGCAGTTGGCGCGCGGCGCCGGTCCGTATTTCTACCTGCCGAAAATGGAATCGCACCTCGAAGCGCGCCTGTGGAACGACATCTTCGTGATGACGCAGGAGGAACTGGGCCTGCCGCAAGGGACGATCAAGGCCACCGTGCTGATCGAAACCATCCTGGCCGCGTTCGAAATGGACGAAATCCTGTACGAACTGCGCGAGCACAGCTCGGGCCTGAATGCCGGGCGTTGGGACTACATCTTCTCGTGCATCAAAAAATTCAAGCTCGATAAAGATTTCTGCCTGGCCGACCGTCCGAAAGTGACGATGACGTCGCCATTCATGCGCGCCTACGCCTTGCTGCTGCTGAAGACCTGCCACAAGCGCGGCGCGCCGGCCATCGGCGGCATGGCCGCGCTGATCCCGATCAAGAACGATCCGGAGAAGAACGACATCGCCATGGGCGGCGTGCGCAGCGACAAGGCGCGCGATGCGACCGACGGCTACGACGGCGGCTGGGTCGCGCACCCGGGCCTGGTGGAGCTGGCGATGGGCGAATTCAAGAAGGTCCTGGGCGACAAGCCGAACCAGATCGACAAGCAGCGTCCCGACATCAACGTGACCGCCGCCGAACTGCTGGACTTCAAGCCGGAAGCGCCGATCACCGAAGCTGGCCTGCGCTACAACATCAACGTCGGCATTCACTACCTGGGCAGCTGGCTGGCCGGTAACGGCTGCGTGCCGATCCATAACCTGATGGAAGACGCGGCCACGGCCGAGATCAGCCGCTCGCAGGTGTGGCAGTGGATTCGTTCGACCAAGGGTGTGCTCGATGATGGCCGCAAGGTTACCGCCGACATGGTGCGCGCGATGATTCCGCAGGAGCTGGCCAAGGTCAAGGAAGTGGCGCCCAACGGCGACAACCCGACCTACGTGCGCGCGGCGCAGATTTTCGAAGAGATGTCGACCTCGGAGCAGTTTGCCGAGTTCCTGACGCTGCCTCTGTACGAAGAGATCTAAGGTACCACTACATCGCCCTTGCGCAGGCGAGGGCCTATGGCACATCAGATCATAAGTGCTATGGGCTCCCGCCTGCGCAGGAGCGATGTGGGTTATGCGCGCAGCAGCTTTGCTTCGCGCGCCAGCACCAGTTCCTCGAACTGCGCCGCCGGCACCGCCGGGCTCAGATAGTAACCCTGCAGCAGATCGCATTTCTGCGCCCGCAGGTAATTGAGCTGCGCTTCCGTTTCCACACCTTCCGCCACCACCTCCAGCCGCAGGCTGTGCGCCAGTGCGATGATGCCGGCCACGATGGCTGCGTCGTCGGCGTCCTGCGCCACGTCGTGCACGAACGAGCGGTCGATCTTGATGATGTCAACCGGGAAGCGCTTCAGGTACGACAGCGATGAATAGCCAGTCCCGAAATCGTCAATCGACAGGCGCACGCCGAGCGAGCGCAAACGGTGCAGCGCCTGCAGCGTGTCCTGCGCGTGTTCCATCAGCGTGCTTTCGGTGATCTCCAGCTCCAGCAGCGCCGGCGCCAGCCCGGTATCGACCAGCACCGCTTCGACCGTGTCGGCGAAATTCTTTTGCAGCAGCTGGCGCACTGACAAGTTCACTGCCACCCGCAGCGGCGGCAGTCCCTTGTCGATCCAGGTGCGCAGCTGGGCGCAGGCGCTGCGCAGCACGAATTCACCCAGCGGATTGATCAGCCCGGTCTCTTCGGCCAGCGGAATGAATTCGTTCGGAGGGACCATGCCGCGCGTGGCGTGGTTCCAGCGCACCAGCGCTTCCATGCCGATGATCTGCTGGTCATGCAGGCGCGCCTGCGGCTGGTAATACACTTCCAGCTCCTGGTTCTCAAGCGCGCGCCGCAAGTCGCTCTCGAGGCGCACGTGTTCCGAAATCGTATGCTCCATCGATGCTTCGTAGAACTGGAAGCCGGTGTTGGTCTTCTTGGCGCGGTACATGGCGCTGTCGGCGTGCTTGACCAGGGTCGGCACGTCCAGCCCGTCGTGCGGGTACATCGCGATGCCGACGCTGGCGGTGACGAAAATATCGTGGCCGTCGATCTGGAATGGCGCAGCGAGCACGCGGCAGATGTTCTGCGCGGCGGCAGCGGCCGGCGCCGGGCCGTCGACGTCGTTGATGACGATCGTGAATTCGTCGCCGCCCAGGCGCGCCAGCACGTCCATGGTGCGCACGGTGCGGCGTACGCGCTGCGCCACCGCCACCAGCAAGCGGTCGCCGACATCGTGGCCCAGGTTGTCGTTGACGTACTTGAACCGGTCCAGGTCCATGAACAGCACCGCCAGCTGGTGTTTGGAAGTGCGCGCCTGTTCCACCGCTTGTCCGAGCAGGTCGAAGAACAGGGTGCGGTTCGGCAGGCCGGTCAGCAGATCGTTGTAAGCGAGGTGGCGGATGCGCTTTTCGGCGCGGTTCGCTTCGATGATGCGGCGCACCCGCTGCGACAGCACGGCGTAGTGGATCGGCTTGGGAATGTAGTCGCTGGCGCCGGCCGCAAAAGCGCGTTCGACCGAGGAATTGTCTTCCAGCGCGGTGATCATCAGCACCGGAATGGCGCTGCCTCCGGGCAGCTCCTGCATGCGCGCGCAGGCGGTGAAGCCGTCCATCACCGGCATCACGGCGTCCATCAGGATCACGTCGGGCTGGAAGCGCTTGAGCATCATCAGCGCTTGCGCGCCGTCGGAGGCTTCTTCGACCCGGAAGCCGTCGCGCTGCAGCGTGTAGCGCAGCGTGCTGCGGGTGCTGCGGTCGTCGTCCACCACCAGCACTTGCGGGATGTCGTCGTTCTCAAGCTGGCCGCCGCTGTCGTCGCCGGTCACTTCGACCGCCAGTGCATTGGCCACCGCGTTGTAGGCGACGCGCAGGCGCGGGAGCAGCGACACGATCTGGTCGGGCTGGCAAGCGATGGCCAATTCCTCTGCCTCTTTGGCTAGCTGGGCCAGGATGGTCGCGCCCAGGTTGCCGGACGAGCCCTTGATCGCATGCGCCTTGGCGCGCGCGGTTTCACTGTCGCGCGCGTGCACCGCCGTTTCCAGATCCAGCAAGTATTGCGGTGTGTCTTCCAGGAACGGGCTGACCGCTTGCGGCAGCGACGAGCCCATGATCTCGCGCAGCTTGGCAAACAGCGCCTGGTCGATCGGCGCGTCGCCCGCGTCCAGGCATAGTTCGGCGATGCCGGCGGCGCGCTGCTCGTCGCCGCGCGGCAGCCATTTATCGAGTTTCTGTCGCAGTTCGACCAGCGTGATCGGCTTGGCCAGGTAGTCGTCCATGCCGGCTGCGAGGCATTTCTCGGCGTCGCCGCGCTGGGTGTTGGCCGTCATCGCCACCAGCGGCGTGCGCCGGCCGGTCAGTTGTTCGTGGGCGCGGATATGCGCGGTCGCCTCGTAGCCATCCATTTCAGGCATGCTGCAATCCATCAGGATCAGGTCGAAGTCGCCGCTGCGCGCCGCTTCCAGTGCCTCACGCCCGTTGGCGGCAAATTCGCAGGCGCAGCCGTGCATGGCCAGCATGCCGGCCGCTACCATCTGGTTGGTGCGGTTGTCTTCGGCCACCAGGATCCGGTATTCGCGGCGTTCGGGCGCGGCCAGGCGGCGCGCCTGCTGTGGCGGCACATGCTGGCCTTCGAGCAGGTCCTTGAGCGCCTGCAGCAAGCGTTCTTCGCGCAGCGGTTTGCCGAGCGTGGCGTAGCCGTCGACCAGGGTGCCGCCGTCGGGAGAACCGAAGCGGTCCAGGATCAGCAGATGGGTGCCGGGCTCTTCGCGTTCGATGCGGCGCGCCAGGTCGCCGCCTTCGTCGTCGAAGGCGCCGATGTCCATGATCACGATGCGGTATGGATTGCCGCTGGCGGCGCCGATGGCCAGCTGGCGCAGCGCGTCGCCGCCCGAGCGCGTGGCGTAGCAATCGATGCCATGGCGCGCCAGCGATTGTTCCAGGAAACTGCGCACGATGGCGCTGGGGTCGACCGCGATCAGGCGCAGTCCGACCAGGTCGGCGTGGCTGCTTGCAGCCAGCGCCTGCTGGGCCGGCCGGCACAACATGGTAAATGTGAACGCGGTGCCTTCGCCGAGCGCGCTGGCGACGTCGATGGCGCCGCCCATCAGGCCGACCAGCTGGCGGCAGATCGCCAGGCCAAGGCCGGTGCCGCCGTACTTGCGCGTGGTGGACGGATCGGCCTGGGCGAACGATTCGAACAAATGGGCCTGCTGCTGGGCGCTCATGCCGATGCCGCTGTCGCGCACCTCGATGCGCAGGCCGAAACGCTCGCCCGCAATGCGCGTGACGCGCACCGCCACTTCGCCGTGTTCGGTGAACTTGACCGCGTTGCCGAGCAGGTTGATCAGCACCTGGCGCAGGCGCAGCGAATCGCCGTTGATCCGTTCCGGCACGTCGATGGCCAGCAGGTAGCCCAGTTCGACGTCGCGCTGCTGGGCCTGTTTGGCGACCAGCTCGATGACTTCCTCGAGCAGTTTGCGCAGGTCGAAATCGACTTCTTCGAGCGTCAGCTTGCCCGCTTCCATCTTGGAAAAGTCGAGGATGTTGTTGATCAGCTCAATCAGCGTGCGCGACGAGTTCCAGGCCACGTCCACGCATTCGGCCTGGCGCTTGTTGAGGTTCATTTCCTTGAGCATGTCGAGCATGCCGACCACGCCGTTGAGCGGGGTGCGCACTTCGTGGCTGACGGTGGCGGCAAACTGCGCCTTGAGCATGGCCATGCTGACGGCGGCGTCGCGCGACTCTTTCAGTTCGGCCTCGCGCTGTTCGAGCACGTTCATCATCTTGTTGAACGCCAGCGCCATCTCGATGATGTCGCGCGGGCCGTTGGGGGCGGCGCGCATGCCCGATTCGCCCGCCTCGGCACGGCGCATCAGGTTCGACAGCGCGTTGAGCGGGTTGATCATGTGGCGCGTGAGCAGGCGCACCACCACCAGCAGGATCACGGCGAACGACAGCGTGATGACCAGGTTGCCGACCAATAGCGACATGGTCAGGCGATTCAAGGTGTCCTTGGTGACCCACACGTGGACGTAGCCGAGCAGCTGCGGGCGCGCTTCCTGCAGGTCGAACGGCGAAGCGTCGGTGGCGCCGCCGAACACCGGGGCGATAAAGCGCCAGGCGTCGCCCGATTCGCCGGCCAGCATGGCGTGCGACAGCGGCGCGGAGACCGCCGGCGCGTCGATCGGCTTGGCGTCCTTCTGGCGCCGCGACAGCAGCAGTTGCTGCTTGGCGTCGGTGATCTGGACGCTCTCCACGTCCGGGAAGGTGAGGGTGGTGGTCACCACTTCGTTGGCGTTTTCGGCCGAATGATAGAGCAGCGCCAGGGTGCTCTGGCGCGCCAGGTTTTCAGCGATGCGCTGGCCCTGTTCGACAAAGTGCTCGCGCATGCGGGTACGTGCTTCCCACGAATTGATCAGCGACGAAAACAGCGCCAGGCCCAGAATCGCCGCCGAAACGATGATGGTGAGCTGGCGCCGAAAGCCGGTGCGGCGGAGGAAGTGACGAACCATCAAATCAGGGCTCCGAGAAAATGAAGTCGAATGTGCGCTGCTGCACGTTGCCGATATTGAGGCCCATGTGATTGGCAGTGCGCAGATTGAGTGCCGAATGCAGTTCACGCAGCGGCTGCACGCCGCGCCTGCGCGACTCGCCGGCGATCAGGCCGAGCGCGGAACTGGCCAGCGACTTGCCCAGTTCGACGTTGTTCGGGCTCATGGCAAACAGCGCGCCTTTGCGCGCATGCAGGATATTGCTGGAAAAGATAGGCACGCCGTTGTTCCAGGATTCCTTCAGGATCAGCGGCAGCAGCGTGCCTTCTTCGACCGTGGTGCTGTCGTGCGGCAGCCAGAGCGCATCGCGGCGGCTGTCGGCCGAGCGGATCAGGGTGGTGTAGAAATGGGCCGCCTGGCCCAGGTCATGGGCTTCGTGCGCCACCAGTTCCAGGCCCTGGGCGCGCGCCGCTTCGCGCGCCAGGCGCAGCAGCCATTCGGTCTTTTTCGGGTCGTACACCACCAGCACGCGGCGCACGTCGGGCAGTAGTGCGCGCAGGCGCGCAAACATCAGCGCCGGGTCGGGCGTGAGGCTGATGCCATTGACGTTGACGATTTCGGCGTCCGACAGCAGCAGCGCGCCGCCCACCAGCACCAGGATGTCGCGATCGAGCCCGGCCGCCACATTGAGGCCCTGGCGCCCGAGCGCGATCACGACCCGGGTGCCGGCGCGGCGCAACTGCAGGTTCAGGTCGGCCGGATCGGTGCGCGGCTCGACCGCGTAACTTTGCACGCGCATGCGGGTGCGTTCTTCGATGCCCTGGATCATGCTGATGAAGGCGCTGCGCACAGGTTCCGACACGTTCGGGTACAGCACCGCGATCGAGCCCTTGCCGACCGACGCTTGCAGCTCGGGGCGGCGCAACTGGTCTTCCAGCTGCGACACCGTGATCGGGCGCATGTCGTAGTTGGCGGCGCTGGCCGCGCCCGTGTCCAGACGTTCGAACAGCCCGGCCGAAGAGGCGGCCAGTTCCAGTTGACGCGCGGCGACGGCGGGCGGCGCCAAGCCCGCCAGCAGGATCAGCAACAAAATCAGGGCGCCGCGCGCCTTGGCTACGAAATGATGAAATATTGTCATTGCTTACAGCGAAGGGACTGGGGACGGTCCGGTTGAGCAAAACGGCCGTGCGACATCCGGCGATTACCAGTGTGCAGTATATGACAGGGAAGTAGCTTCAAAGAAAGAATTTTGTGTTTTCTGGCTAGGCAACCGCTGCTCAGGGCGGCGGATAGATGTAATGGAATGCACGTTGCATACGCGCGTCGATGGTGATGCCGAAATGGCTGGCGGTACGGGTGTTGAGCGCGGCGTGCACATTGCGCAATGGCGTCACGCCACGCACCGGCGTGGCGCCTGCCAGCAGGTCGCTGGCCAGCGTGGCCAGCGTGTGTCCCAGTTCGACGTTGTTCGGGTACAGCGAAAACAGCACGCCCTTGTTGACGTGCAAAAAACTGCTGGAAAACACCGGCACCGCGTGATCCCACGATTCGCGCAGCACCAGCGGCAGGATGGTCGCTTCGTCGACCGTGGTCGGATCGATTGGCAGCCACAGCGCGTCGCGCTTGCCGTCGGCGCTGGCAAACGCGGTTTCGTACAGGCGCGCCGCGCCGGCCAGGTCGCGCGCTTCGTGGGCCAGCAGTTCCAGGCCCAGCGCGCGCCCGGCCTCGCGCGCCAGCTTGACCAGCCATTCGGTGTGCTGGGGGTTGTAAATGACGATCACCCGGCGCGCGGCCGGCAACAGCGACTTGAGCTGGGCAAACAGCAGCGTCGGGTCGGGCGTGAGGCAGACCCCGATCTGCTTGTCGCCATCGGGCACGGACGACACGCCACCGACCACCACGCCAATCGGCGAATCGAGCGCAGCGGCCGCTTTCAAGCCCTGGCGCCCGAGCGCGACCACCACCCGGGTGCCGTTGCGGCGCAGCACCGCCGACAGTTCCTGCATGTTCTGGTTGGCCGAAATCGGATAGGCGCGCACGCGCTGGCGGGCATTGTCTTCAATGCCGCCGATGATCTCGGTGAAGATCTTGCGAAACGGCTCGCCCAGGTCGGGAAACAGCACCCCGATCGGCTCGCCGCTCAGGTTGTTGACGCGGACGATCTCGGTGGCCTGGGCCAGCAGCGCGCCGGCCGGCAGCGCCAGCGCAGCGCCGAGCAGGGCGCGGCGCGTCCGGAACACGCGAGTTCGCGCATCCGGCCGCGCAGGCGCTGGCGCAGCTGGCATCGTCATCTCACCGGTCGGGCAAATAAGTGCGTCCAATTGTGCAATTACGGCTGTCTTATTGGTCTGGAGAAATTCTCGCAGCATCCATTATTATCACGATCGCACGCCCGTGGTGGCAATTGTCAAAAAATATTTCAGTCAGTGCAACAAGTCAAAAGGTGTTTTTCCATTCGCGCAGTGCCGCGAAAGTGGCCTGTGGCGTGGCGCCGGGCGGCAACCGGCCCAGCATGGCCAACTGGCCGGCAATGGCCGGTTCAGCGTAACGCAGGAATGGATTGGTCGCCTTTTCCAGCGCGATGGTCGATGGCACGGTGGGCTGGCCGCGCGCGCGCTTGGCGCCTTCGACCGCGAGGCGCGCGACGATGGCGTCGTTGCCCGGTTCGACCGCCTGGGCGAAACGCAGGTTGTGCAGCGTATATTCGTGGGCGCAGAACACCAGCGTATCGTCGTGCAGGGCGGCCAGTTTGGCCAGCGACGCGCTCAACTGGGCCGGCGTGCCCTCGAACAGGCGTCCGCAGCCGCCGGCGAACAGGGTGTCGCCGCAAAACAGCCAGTGCGCGCCCGGCGTCTGGCGCACGTAGGCAATGTGGCCCAGCGTGTGGCCGGGTACGTCCAGCACCCGCAGCCGCAGGTCGAGGCCAGGAACGTCCACCAGGTCGCCCTCGGCCAGCGGTACCGTCACCGCGCCGATGCCGTCGTGGCGCGGGCCGAACACGGGCACCGGATGGGCGGCCAGCAGCGCTGGCACGCCGCCGATGTGGTCAGCGTGATGGTGGGTGAGTAAAATGGCGGTGAGCGTGAGATGATGCTCGGCCAGTGCGTCGAAGATGGGTTCGGCGGCGCCAGGGTCGATCGCCACCGCGTGGCAGCCGTCATGGACCAGCCACAGGTAGTTGTTTTGAAAAGCAGGGATGGCAAGCACGCGCAACGCGCGCGGTGGTAAATTCGGCATAGTGGGATACGACAAGAAGGTAGGCATGGATAGCGCGGCATCCGAGAAGTCCATTATAGCCCTTGACGGCTGGCTGCAAACGCCGGCCGGCGCCTACGTGCGGGCGTGGGAACAGGCCTGCCTGGATGAATTGACGGCCGACATCTTCGGCTACAACGCGGTCCAGATCGGGCTGCCGCAGATCGATGCGCTGGCGGCCAACCGCATGCCCAACAAATGGCAGGCGGCCACGCGCACGTCCAGCCACGAACAGCTGCAGCTGGTAGCCGGCGGCAAGCAAATTGCCGTGGCGCTCGATTTTGCCGAGCTGCCGTTCGCTTCCCAAAGCCTGGACCTGGTGGTGCTGCCGCACGTGCTCGAGTTCGCCGCCGAGCCGCACCAGGTGCTGCGTGAAGTCGAACGGGTGCTGATCCCGGAAGGCCAGGTCATCATCTGCGGCTTCAATCCGGCCAGCCTGTGGGGCGCGCGCCAGGGACTGGGACGGTTGACGCGCTCGCACTATCTGCCGGTCGCCGGCGAATTCATCTCTATGCCGCGCATGAAAGACTGGTTAAAATTGTTGAATCTTGGCGTTAACCGCAGCCATTTCGGCTGCTACGCGCCGCCATGCCGCACGGCCCACTGGATCAACCGCTTCGCCTTCATGGAGCAGGCCGGGCAGCGCTGGTGGCCTTACCTTGGGGCGGTGTACATGGTGCACGCCATCAAGCGGGTCAAGGGCATGACCATGATCGGTCCCGCATGGAATAAAAAATCGGCCACGGCGCCCCAAGCCGTGCCGGCAACGAACAGAAAGAATGAATGAGTAAAGTAGATATTTTTGCCGATGGCGCCTGCAAGGGCAATCCGGGTACGGGCGGCTGGGGCGCATTGCTGGTCGCCGACGGGCATGAGAAGGAAATTTTCGGCGGCGAGCTCAACACCACCAACAACCGCATGGAATTGCGCGCCGTGATCGAGGCGCTGGGCACCCTGACGCGCCCGTGCGAAGTGGTGGTCTACACCGATAGCCAGTACGTGCAAAAGGGTATTTCGGAGTGGATCAAGGGCTGGAAGGCGCGCGGCTGGAAAACTGCGGCCAAGGAGCCGGTCAAGAATGAAGACTTGTGGAAGCTGCTGGACGCGGCCCAGGGGCAGCACACGGTCGAGTGGAAATGGGTGCGCGGCCACAACGGGCACCCGGGCAACGAACGCGCGGACGGCCTGGCCAATCGCGGCGTGGAAACGGTGCGCCGTTAAGCTTGCCGGCGCGCTTTGCTATACTGCGCGCCATTGTTTCCCCTCACAGTAGAATACCATGCGCCAAATCGTCCTCGACACCGAAACCACTGGTCTGAATCCCCGCAACGGCGACCGCGTCATTGAAGTCGGTTGCGTCGAATTGCACAACCGCATGCTGACCGGGAATAACTTTCACCGGTATATCAACCCGGAACGCGACTCGGAAGAGGGCGCGCTGGCGGTGCACGGCTTGACGACCGAGTTCTTGCGCGACAAGCCAAAATTCGCAGAGATTGCGGCCGAATTGCGCGATTATATCCAGGGCGCCGAAGTCATCATCCACAATGCGCCGTTCGATCTGGGTTTTTTGAACGCCGAATTCAAGCTGCTGGGACTGCCGACCTTCACCGAGCATTGCAGCAGCGTCATCGACACCCTGGTCAATGCCAAGGAAATGCGCCCGGGCAAGCGCAACTCGCTCGATGCGCTGTGCGACCACTATGGCGTGTCGAACTCGCACCGCAAGCTGCACGGGGCGCTGCTCGATGCCGAATTGCTGGCCGATGTGTATCTGTCGATGACGCGCGGGCAAAACAGCCTGTCGATGGACCTGGAGGAGGAAGCCACCGATGGCGGCGGCCTGCTCGAGACGGTGGCGCTGGCCGAAGTGAGCGTGCTGCGCGCCACGGACGAGGAGCTGGCCGCCCATGAAAATCTGCTGGGCGGACTCGATAAAGCGGTCAAAGGGGACTGTATTTGGAGAAATTACGCGTAAAACGTGACGTTTTGCGAATGATGTGTAATAATACGCCCCGTTTTGGGAGGTTAGCTCAGGGGTAGAGCACTGCATTCACACTGCAGGGGTCGCAAGTTCGAAACTTGCACTTCCCACCAAGAATTCGTTGTCCCATCAAAGGCTTGCACCGTTCGGTTGCAAGCCTTTTTTGCGTTGGTGCGCAGCTTGTTTGACTTGGTCCCAATTCGGGACTAGCATGGCTGGATGCGTATTTTGTCGCTTCCAGCCCTGAAGAACTTTTATGAGCGCAAGCCGTATGCTGACCCCAAGGCACCATTATTGGCTTGGCGCGCCTTCGTGTTGAGAGCCAATTGGCACGATCCGGCCGATCTGAAAGCGGACTTCGGCCATGCCAGCATCTTGAAAGAAGGACGTGTCGTGTTCAATATCGCTGGGAACAAATATCGCTTGGTCACATCGATCAACTACCGGCGCGGCATTGTGTTTATCAGGTTTATTGGTACGCACAAACAGTATGACGCGATTGATGCGCAAGAAATTTGAAGGACGCTATCATGAACATTAAGCCTATTCGCAATGCAGAGGACTATCAATTCGCGCTCAAGGAAATTGATCGGCTGATCGCTGTGGAGACCGAGTCGCCCGAGGGCGATTATTTGGATGTCCTTGCGACACTGGTAGAGGCATACGAGGCGCGTCACTTTCCCATGGAATTTGCAGATCCGGTTGAGGTGATCAAGTTCAGGATGGATCAGAAAGGGCTGGCGCCAAAGGACTTGGTGCCGATGATTGGACGTCTCAATCGTGTCTACGAGATATTGGCCGGAAAGCGCACGCTGACCCTCGCGATGATTTGGCGATTGCATGAAGGACTTGGTATTCCTGTAGAGATGTTAATACGGCCACTTCACCGCACTGCCGCGGCGGCTTAAGTCGCAGGCAATCTTTGGATCACCGGACCCGCTTTTTTCCAGTGCAAGGACCACTCGCGCTCCACGGTCGGCACCTTCGTTGCCATATGTGCGCGTGACCTTGGTCGTATCGGCGTGTCCGAGTTGGGTCGCAACATAGAGAGGATTTGCTCCAAGCATCAGCAGACTGGATGCGAATGTATGTCGTGATGCGGTCCCGCTCAAGACCTAGCGCAGGCCTGCTGCTGCAAGCTGGCGTAGGCGCTGGGGCTCATGCCGTTGCGCTGCTTGAACGAACGGCTGAAGTTGGCGACATCCGTATAGCCGAGGCGGTAAGCGATCTGGGACACGGCAAGGCCTCCATCGCGCAGCATCTGGCAGGCCCGATCATTGCGGATCGACACCCCCAGCTCGCGGAAGCTGGCTCCCTCGCGGGCCAGGTGGCGGTCCAGCGTACGCGCCGAAACATTGACGATGCTGGCCAATTTGTCGACCGTCGGCTGGCAGTCTACCGCCTCCATCAGCAGCATGCGCACCCAGTCGCTCCACAGTCCGCCAGCCGAGCATTTGAGCATCATCTGCTTGCAGCGCGCCTCGGCCTGCTCCAGCGAGCGCAAGTCCGTCATCGCCATCGGCACGTCGAATTGGTCGGTGGTCAATTTGATGTGCACGCCTGCTGAGGCTTGCTCGCCGAATTGAAAGCGCGTTGGCAGGAATTCCCGATATCGGGTCGCGTGTTTCGGTTCCGGCATCGACAAGGCATAGCTACAGGTGAACTTGCCCTTGGTTACGGCGAGCAACTGCACATGGAAAGAGACAGCCACCAGTTCGTAATGGAAGTGCAGGGTCCGTTCGGTCATGCCCTGAACGGGCATAAAGGCAATCTCGGCTACGTTGCCCCGCCGCTGATACCGAAAGTTGAGCAACGGTGTCATCAAGCGGCAATAACGCGTCACCAAGCGCAGCAGGTCGTCAAGCGTGGGGCTGCTGATCAAGGCATAGCCGAGTACGTCGTGCGAAGTCAGCTTGATCAGTTTGCCCAGGTCGTAAGCCAGGTCGCGCCGTCCGGTCAGCCGCACCAGTTCGGCCAGCAGGGCATCGATCTGCGCTGCCGTCAGCAGCGCTTGCGGGTCGTTCAAGCTACGGATCTGGGCCGCAGACAGCGCGTCGCGGCAGGGCATGCCAGTCGCCTCGACCATGTCGACCAATTGGGCGAAGTAGCGCGCCGGGGCAGCATTGTCCAAAGAATTCATATTTATATGATAAACGCCAGATGGCGCGAAATGAAAGATGCCTATTGCCGGCGGCAGCCGCGCTGGCCGTGCCATCCGGCGTCCGCAGTCAACAGTGCTTTACCCTGGTGGTGCGATGTTTACCGCGACAAATCGATCCCATATAACGCATACCCCTTGCCGCCACCATCGTCGGCGCGCAGGACAGAGACGTTGTCCAGGCCGGCCGCGCGCGCTACGTCCAGCTTGTCTGGCGCGCCATGCAACACCACCGGGCCGCGCGTCTTGACGGCGGCGAAGCGCCAACTGCGCGTGGCGCCGTGGCGGACGCGGCTCAGGTTTTTTTCGGCCTTGATATAGGCGATCAAGATATCGCGATTGCTGTCCGGCGCGGCAAAAATCGTATTGCCGCCATGCAGACCGGGGAAGGTGCCGCCGCCGCCGCCGGCGCGGTAATTATTCGTCGCGACCAGGAATTGCTGCGTCGGCGCAACCGGCTGGCCTAGATAGCGCAAGTCCTTGATGCGCCGGCCCGGCGGCTGCGTCACGTCGATCAGGTAACTGACGTCGGCGCTGGTGAGCATGTCGAAATTGAAGCCATAAAAGGCACTGTTGATCAATTCCTGCTGCGCCGTTTGGGCCGGATCGATGGTATTGAAGCGTTGCGCCGCCATTTCCAGCCACGCGTGCAATTGCGCTCCGTCGACCAGCACGCCGGACAGCGTGGTCGGATATTGGTACAGGTCGGCCGCGTTGTTGAGCGCGATGGCGCCGGACTTGACGTCGGTGTAATCGCCGGCGCCGGCCGAACCGGACTTTAACGGCGACGACATCGCCAGCACCGGCAGCGCCGCGTAGCGCGGCAGATTGGCGCGCACGTAGCGGCCCAGGTAATCGGCTTGCGCCTGGTTGACGATTTGGATTGCGCCGACTTCGCCGACGTCGGCGAAATACGATGTCATCCGAAAATCGGTGGCGCCGATCGGCGTCTTCACGTAGCCCATGGTGGCCACATGCTGGTCCGCGACCAGTGCGGCGATGGCCGGATCGGGCGCCACAGTTCCCTGTCCTGGCGTCCGAATCGCGCGCACTTGCGCGGTGCTGCTTTCGCGCTCGACCAACCAGCGCCCACCGTCGCGGCGCAGACGCAGGCCGATCACGCCCAGATGCTTGCCCCACAGGCCTGCCATCACGGTCGGCACGCCGTGCACTGTCCCATTGATCTTGTCCACGCCCGGCAGATTGAACTGCGCGCTCTTGCCGGACGCATTCGGGAACACCTCGTGTGCGTGGCCCAGCAACATCGCGTCGATACCAGGCACCCGCGCGAGGTGCCAATTGGGGTTCTCCATGTCCGGCGCATAGGGCGCGCCGTCGAGGTCGCCATGCGAAATCGCGACGATGATGTCGGCGCCCCGGGCGCGCATTTCGGGAATGTATTTTTGCGCCGTCTCGAGCACACCTTCGGTGTAGACGCGGCCGGCCAGCCAGCGCTGGTCCCAGCTCAGGATGGTCGGCGGCGTAAAGCCGATGATGCCGATTCTGAGCGTCGCATGCAGCGGCCGGCCGTCCGTGCCAGTGGCCTGGACTGGCTTGTCAATGATGACATACGGTGAAAAAAGCGGCTGTCGCGTCCTGGCGCTGTAAACGTTGGCCAGCACCAGCGGAAAAGCCGGCCCGGCGCAACGCGGCGCGGCAGCGTCGACGCCGTCGACCTCGAAATGGCTGCCGGTGACCTGGCTCAGGTAAGCCAGGCCGTAATTGAAATCATGATTGCCGAGGCCACCGCCATCAAAGCCGAGCGCGTTCATCGCCTGGTAAATCGCGAGCACTTTATCGCAAGGCAACGGCGCAATCCGCGCCTGGTAATCGGCCAGCGCCGTGCCCTGGATCGTGTCGCCGTTATCGAGCAATAGCGTATTCGCAAACTCGGCGCGCGCCTGGTGTATCAGCGTCGCGGTGCGTTCCAGGCCGAACGACGGGTCCGGCGCCAGCTTGTAGTAGTCATAACCGAGCACGTTGGCGTGCAGATCGGTCGTTTCAAGCAGTGCCAGCGTGACATGCGCGCCATCCGGCAAGCCGCGCGGCAAGGTGCTGCAAGCGGTCAGGAAAACCGGTAAAACCAACAGAGACGATGCAACACGCGTCCATAGTCCAGAACGCCGGGCGACGCAGCCAGAAGCGCCTTGCAGCGCCGCTCGTGCACTGCCCTCAAGCGAACGTAAATCGGGGCGGGCGAACACGGTCTTGGCAATGCCGGCGAGTTGGATAGTGGTCATCAGAATTCCTTTTGCTGCGTATGTTCAAAAATGTTCCGGACGCGGTCCGGCTGGCCGCGCGACGTGCCGTTGTCAGACACCGGCCAGCGGACCCCAAACGTGGGTAAAACAGCACTTCTCCATGACCGGCTGCTGCATGCCCATGGCCATGGCGGCGTCCATGCGCGCGCGTGCGCGCGGCAGGTTTGCCGCTTGCAGGAACAGCGTTTCCTCCTGCGCCAGGTCATCTTCCAGATGGCGGTCATTGAGCGCCACCGCCTGCTTGGCCAGGGCCAGCGTCTGGGCCGGAAAGCTGGCGATGCGCGTGGCCAGGCTGGTGACGAAATGATCGATCTCCGCAGCGGGCAAGGCGCGGTTGATATAGCCGTAACGTTCCGCGACCTCGGCGCTAAAATCACCGCTGCCGAGAATGATTTCCAGTGCGCGGCCGCGGCCTACCAGACGCGGCAAGCGCACTGACCCACCGGCGCCCGGAATGATGCCAACGCCAACTTCAGGTTGGCACAGGACGCCGCGCCCAATGGCAGCGAAACGCATGTCGCAGGCCAGCGCCAGTTCGCTGCCGGCGCCGCGGCAGCGGCCTTCGATCTTGGCGATGGTGACTTTTGGCATGCTGCGCAAGCGGTCAAGCGCCGCATGGATCAGCCCCAGCTTTTCTTCGCGCGGCGCCGGCTCGGCGGGCAATTGCTGGATGGCAGTGACGTCAGCGTGGGCGATGAAGAAGTCCGGATTCGCGCTCTGGAACAGCACGACGCGCACGGCGGCATCGGCTTCCAGCGCGCGCGTGACACTGTCGAGCTCGACGATCATTGGTATGTCCAGCAGATTGATCGGGCCATTGTCGAACGTGACGGTCGCGATGCCCTGGTTGACTGCAACGCGCATGGTGGTGAGGTTGTGGTAGCTCATATTCGGTCTCCGTGGATCAGATTTTCGATACGCTTTAGAGTGGCGTCACGGTGGCACGCGCCAGGCCGCGCTGTTCCAGAAAGCCCAGCAGGTAGCGGTGGCCGAAGGCCTTGGAGCCGGAAGCGAAGCCGACTTGATTGGTTTCGCCATCGATCAGCTTGATAGCGGCCGCGGTCTGCAGCGCGCCGGTCGAGATATAGGGGGTGATGCCATGCACGGTGGCGCGTACCGCAGCGAGTTGCCCGCGCCCGATGGCGCAATCGACCGTGCGCTGCAGGGTGGTCCGCTCGCGCGGCGGCATCGCCGGGGTGGTGGCGGCCACGATCTGCCTGATGACCTCGTCTTGTGCCGCCGGGGGCAGGTCCTTGTATTCCTCTTCCCATTTCTTGCCGATCTGCTGAACCAGTTTCATCGCGTCGTTATCGTAAAAGCCGACCGCTGAGATGCATGAGCGCACGCGCGCGTCACGCTCGAAATACACGGGCAGCGAAGTGCCGCCCCAGGGCAGCGCAAACACCGGCTGCATGAAGTCGGGCGAGGCGACCAGGAAGGACGTGCCGAACGCATGCGGCACCAGTTCCTTTTCCCACAGATAGCATTGCTGGGCACGATACATTTCGAAAATCGAGGCGGTCGAACCGACGGTGATGCCGGCGGCGCCGCGCGCACCACGACACAAGGCCGACGTTTCCAGTGCATCGATACCGGGCGTCTCCAGCGCCAGTTCGGCGGCGATTTCCGAGAACGTGTTCATGTAGGCAATCGATGGCGAGACCAGCAGGCCGGCCTGGGCAAACAGCGCACCGAACTGGTCGCGCACGGCACGCATGTAAAGTTGCTCGCCTGTCGTATCGAGATGATGGCAACCGGCGCGCAGTGCAGCTTCAACCGCAGTCAGGCCATATTTCACAAACGGGCCGACCGTGTTGCAAACTACTTTTGCGCCCTTGAATGCTGCGCTCAGCTGGCCCACGTCGTGCTCGCATTCAATCACTTCATAGGTCGCCGATTCGAGGCGCACCACGCGCTGTTTCATCATCGCTTCGGTGCGCTTGGCGTCGCGGGCGATGGCCGTGAACGGGATGTTCTGATCGATCAGACTATCCATGATCAGCATGCCGGTGTAGCCGGAAGCGCCATACACGACGACGGGAAATTTTGCCATTTGTAGCTCCAGTGTATTTTTGGATGTGGGTGTGGTCAGTGTTTGTGCTTAGCGAGCAGAATGGGTGTCGATGGCCGATGCGCCAGCCGACGAGCCGCGTCTACAAATAGCCAATTTTCCGCGCGTTGTATTCCATGGCCCAGCGCACCAGGCCCAGGGAAATGCGCCTGGTGTGATACACCAGCGCCGCCCCCGGCCCTGTCAGGCACAAGCCTTGGCGTGCCAGTACGGCACGCAGCATGTCCTCGGCCACTTCGTCGGGCGAGCATCCGGCCTGCTTGTAGTGCGCCTGCAAAGTAGCCAGTTGCGCAGCTGGAAAAGCCGGCGAGACCCCGCTGCCTTTGGTCACAATGGCGGTGTTGATGAGGCCGGGGCACACGCTGGTGAAGCGGACATTGGTGTCGCTCATTTCCATCTTCAGCACCTCAGTCAGGCCGAGCACGGCGTGCTTGGATGCGGCATAGGCGGCCATCGATGGCGCGGGGTACAGGCCGACGCTCGAGGCCACGTTGACGACCTGGCGCGCACCGCCGGCGGCGATCATTGCCGGAATGAAGTAGCGGCAACCATACACCACCCCCATCAGATTGACTTTCAGGACGCGGTCCCAATGCTCCAGGTCGCTATCGAGGAAGCGTCCCAGATAGGCGATGCCCGCGTTATTGATCAGCACATCAACGGCGCCGACCAAGGCATGTACGTCGTGCGCGAATTGGCGCATCGCCGTTTCGCTGGACACGTCCACCACAAAGCCGTGGAAGTTCACACCCAGGGCTTCCACCTGCGGCCGCACGCTGTCGAGCGGTGCCATCTGGATGTCGGCGGCGACGATATGCGCGCCGCGCCGCGCGAACGCCAACGCCGCCGCGCGGCCAATACCGGAGCCGGCACCGGTGATCAATACCTGCTTGCCCTTCAAGTCTTGCATTTTCATTCTGATTCCCTGGGTAAAATCTGAAGCACGCGGCTTCCTGAATGGCGACCACCTGCATTCGATTGCGCGCAAGCGCGGTGTCGGTGGATTTGTCCCGCTCATGTCGGGATTGTTTCCATGGATGAACGGGCTAGAGAATAAGGAATTGTTCGACACAACAATTGACTTTGCACGCCACAATGCAGACAATCACGACGTGCATGACTGGGATGGAGGCGGACGATGACGACTTGGGTGCGCAGCGGTAGCTTGGTGGGCGCGCGCGAACTCATTGACGAACTTGGCGGCGATGCGGCATTGTTGGCCGTACAGGCGGGCATCGATCCGGCGGCTTTTGCCGCCATTGATTTTCCGGTTCAGATCAGCGCTGCGCTTTCCTTCTTTGAAGCGGCAGCCACAGCCTGCCGCTGCGATAATTTTGGCCTGCGTCTGGCGCATTACCAGGACTTCAGCGTGCTTGGACCGTTATGGCCCTTGATCCAAAGTGCCGCGACGGTGGGCGACATGCTGCGCGACTTGGCCAATTACTATCTTCTGCACGCCAGCGGCGGTCTGCTCTCAGCGGAACGCGAGGAACATGGCGTCACAATTTACTACAGCTTCGCGACCGGAAACGGGCCGATGGACCGGCATGGTATCGCGCTTGGGTATGGCGTATTGGTGCGGGAATTGCGCAAGATCCAACCGGGTTGGCTGCCTCGCAGGACGCAGTTTTGCCATGCTCCGCCACTGAACTTGACACTGCATCGCGCATTTTTTGGACGCGGCCTCATGTTCAATGCGGACCGCAATGGCATCTTCATCGACGACGATTTGCTTGCCACTCCTTTGCAATCAGTGGATAGCGGAACGCATCGCGCGCTATCCATGCAATTTAAGCTCCAGCGAGAAATCCTTCCGGGTGTCTTGAGACTTCAGACAGAATCGGTACTGCGCTCGCTCATCCCCTTTGGCCCCTGCGATCTGGCGGTCGTGGCGCGTACCATGCGCTTGTCGCGGCGCAGCTTGCAGCGACACCTGGCACACGACGACACGAATTTCAATCAATTGTTGGACGCTGTGCGCGCCGATCTGGCGATCCATTATCTCAAGCAATCCGATCTGGCCATCAGCGATATCGCCGAAATTCTGGGCTATGCCGAATCGAGTGTGCTCACACGCGCGTTTCAGCGCTGGTACGGCGTCAGTCCACGGGCCGCGCGAAACGGCGCTGTCTAGCTTGGCGTCTGCGTCCATCTTTGCCATGCACGTCGTGATTGCCTCCATTGTGGCGTGTAAAGTCAATTATTGTGCCAAACAATTCATTACTCTCTAGTATTTTTCGGCATCGAAGTCGGCCAAGCTTGCCGCGCCAAAAACACAACGAGGAACATCATTTATGGCAATGACCAACAATCTGTCGCAACGTGCCGCCGCACTGGCCGTTAGCTTGCTGTGCGCGGGCTGCGCCAGCGGGCCGGCGCCATCGGCATCGCTGGCACCAGTAGCGCCGCCGACATCGCCGGCGCAAGTGAAGGAAATCCTGCCCGGCTATCTGGCCGGTTATCTGGCGCGCAATGAATTGCCGAACAGCTTGACACTGTTGCCGGCGCCACCGGTGGCCGGTTCTGCCGCGCTCGCCGCCGACGAAGAAGCCTACAACACCACGCGCGCCTTGCGCGACACGCCGCGCTGGACGGTGGCCGTGCGTGACGCCAATTTGCTGTTTCCGCAAGCGGCCGCACGTTTCGCCTGCACGGCCGGTCTGCCGATTTCGCAGGAAGCTACGCCGAACTTGAACATGTTGCTGCGCCGCACGCTGGCCGATGCAGGCCTGTCTACCTACGCAGCCAAGCTGACCTATAAGCGCACGCGCCCCTTCGTCGCGCACGGCGACGCCAGTTGCACGCCGGCCGAGGAACCTGAATTGCGTGGTGATGGCTCCTATCCGTCCGGCCATAGTGCGGTCGGTTGGGCCTGGGCGCTGGTGCTGGCCGAACTGGTTCCGGAACGGGCCGATGCGCTGCTGGCGCACGGCCATGAATTCGCTCAAAGTCGCGTGGTCTGCGGTGTGCATTGGCAGAGCGATGTGTTGGCCGGACGCGAAATGGCCGCCGCCGCTGTGGCCCGTCTGCACGCCCATCCAATGTTTACTGCCCAACTGGCCGCCGCGAAGGCGGAAATCGCCGACGCCCGCCAAAAAGGCGTGCAAGCGGCGCCCGAGTGCAAGGCCGGCGCCAACTGAGAGTCGGCTGTGCCGGTCGCACCGGATGGCGTCGGCGCAACCGGCATCGACTAGGATGCCGGCGCGTCCGGCGGCCGAGAGCGCGGTCGTGCCAAACCGCCGGTGTCGTTTCAGGGATTTTTTCAAGGCGTGCCCGGGATAGTTGCTGGACAAAGGTCTAGACCTGTCGAACTACTCGCCGCTGGAGCTTGATGCGGTGGCCAGACGATTGAACGAGCGACCTAGTAAGCAGCTACACTTCGAAACGATGAATTAGGCAAAGCATAGGATAGCGGCCATTGAACTTGGCGCGCGTCAGCGCACAACTTGTTGCGAAATTTTGTGTTAACCGTCCGCCTATGAACCGGGCCTTGTTTCAGCGTGTGCTGGCCCCTTTTCTGTCAAAAACAATCGGCTCGACTGCCGGCTCGAACTGAATGAAGAGCGAGCTGATGTCGCCACTCTCATCGGTGCTAAAGCGCAATTTCCTGTTTTCATTTGCCGAGTCTTTGGCTTTCAGGCTGTTGAAAGTGTCGAAATGCCAATGCGCCAGCGGCGTTTCGATACGGTTCAATTCGTAGGATAATTTCCCATCCTGAAAACTAACCCTGAGCTCGCCGTACGCCGGGTGCCCATACACGCCTGCATAGGCTGCCAAAGGATGCGAGGGGCGGGTGTCGGACTTGGGGCTGCCACTGGCATTGCCCATGCCCATGCCGTCCATCATCGCATGTCCCGATTTTTTCATGCGCTCCCCGCTCCAGTCACGCGGCGTCAGGGCGAGCAAGCGATCAATTGTGGTCCGCTCCAACAGCTCCGGCACATGCTGTTCCTGATTGGTCAGAATCGTGATGCCGATCCCGGCGTTGGGCAACAAGGTGACGGACGAGCTAAAGCCATCAATGGCGCCGTGATGCTGCAAACGCAAATGGCCACGATAAGCCGTCACGCCCCAGCCGGCGGCGTAGCCAACGGGGATGATCTCTGGAATCGACGATAGACCTGCCGCCATGCGTGGCGTGTGCAGAAAATTGATTGATTTCTCGCTCAAGATTTGCCGGCCCTGGTATTGGCCATGATTGAGCTGCAAAATCGTCCACGCTGCCATTTCATTGACCGAGGCATTGATGGAACCGGCCGGGCCGACAATGCTAATGTCGCGAAATGGAATTTGCGTCATCTTCCCATCGTCTTGCTGGCGATAGGGCTGCGAAAAATTGGCGTCGCTTTGCATTTGCGTCACTGAAAAATTGGCGCGCTTCATGCCCAGCGGCTGGAACAGCTTGCTTCTGACGTTTTCTTCCCATGACTTGCCCGACACGACTTCAAGCAAATGGCCGGCCGCCGCATAGGCAATATTGTTGTATTGCAGTTCGGCGCGAAAGTCTTTCGACGGCTCCAGAAATTGCATGCGCCGCACTAATTCGGCGCGGGGAAAGTCGGCGTTATACCAAAGGGCATCATGGCCCGGCAAGCCGGTGCGGTGGGTGATCAAATCGAGCGCCGTCGTGCGCTCGCTGGCCACAGGGTCTTTTAGTTTAAACGTGGGCAGATAGCGACGCACTGGCTCGTTCCAGTCGAGCTTGCCTTCTTCCACTTGCACTGCCATCACCGCGGTGGTGAACGCCTTGGTGGTACTGCCGATAGCCAGCAAGGTGTCGGCCGTCATCGGTAAATTGTGCGCGACATCGCGCAAGCCAAACCCCCGCGCATAGACAATTTTGTCGCCTTTGGTAATGGCAATGGCAACGCCGGGTACTTGCCAGTCGGTGCGTATCTTTTCCAGCTCGGTATCCAGGCTCGCCAAGGCCGCGCCCAGAGACTCGTCTTGTGCCGCTGCGGCCTGGGGGAGAGAGATACTGCTGGCCAGCCCGCAGAGGGCAAGGCAGGACCACAAATGACGCATATAATTTTCCTTGTGCTTGGTTGGACTGGCGTGTGAAAAATTATACGGAGCGCGTCGCATCGGCACATTCAGACTTCCTTCAGGGCGCTAGCGGGCCTATAGCATTCACAAAGCATTTAAAACCCAAAACCCACTATGCTCCAGCCCATGCAGCACCTTTCTATCCACGCCAATGAGAACTTCATGCAATCCACCATACAACGCACCCGGCACCAGATTTACACGGTCGATGTCCGCCCACTGACCGCCTATTGCCATGATTCTGATGCGCCATTTCGCGCCACGCTGGTGATCATGCCCGGCATGGCGATTCCGCAACATTTCTACAGTGAGTTTGCCAATTATTTTGCCGGTCTTGGCTACCGGGTGTGGACCTTCGATTACCGTGGCATGGGCGAATCGGCCACCGGCCCTTTGCGTCGCTGCACGGCCAGCCTGAGCGACTGGGTGCGGCTCGATGGCGACGCCATGGTGCGCCATGCTCACGCCACCGGCGCCGGTGCTCCCGTGTTTTTGATCGGCCACAGCCTCGGCGGCCAGGGCGCTCCCTTGCTGTCGTGCGCTGCGCACCTGAATGGCCTGGTCAATATTGCCGTTGGCAGCGGCGCGGCGCAGCACAACCAGCCGGCCGCGCGCCGCATGGCGCCGCTGCTGTGGCACGCGCTGGTTCCCGTATTGACGACATTGTTTGGCTATTTTCCCGGGCAGCGCATCGGTGTCATCGGCAACGTGCCGCGTCGCGCGATGGCGCAATGGCGCACCTGGTGTTTGCACCCGGAGTACCTCCTTGGCGCTGAGCCGGGTGCGCGCGCAGCATACGCCAGCGTGCGCTATCCGGTGCTGGGGCTGACGTTTTGCGACGACGAATTGCTGCTCGAGACCGGCAGCAAGATGCTGCATGCCGCTTTTACCGGCGCTGAAGTGGACTACCGCGAACTGGCATCGGCACAATTTGGCCTTGCGCGTATCGGCCACTTCGGCTTCTTCCGCAAGGCGCAGGGCGCTGTCCTGTGGCCGCTGGTGGGCCAATGGCTGGGCGAAAAAATGGCGCGCATCGGCCAACGTTCAACAGGCGAAGTCGATCAACACGGTCAGGCCCGTCCCATGCTCGCCGCTTGCCAGTGAGATCGTGGCGCCGTTGCGCGCGGCAGCCCGTTTTGCGATCGACAAGCCCAAGCCGCTTCCTGCAGCATCTTGCCCGGGAATACGGTAAAACCGTTCAAATACTTTGGCGCGCAAATGGCTGGGGATGCCGGGCCCTTGGTCACTGACGGCCAGCCGGATGTGGTCCTCGCTGGCATGCAGGCGCACCATGATGCGTCCACCGTGGGGCGAGTATTTGACGGCATTGCTTATCACGTTGTCCAGCAAGGAGCCCATGCTTTCTCTATCGACTGCCAGGCTAAAAGGCGCAGCCGCATCAAGCTCGATTTCGATCGCGCGCTGCATTGCCAGCGGCGCAGCCAGCGCCAGGTGGTCGCGCACCAGTGCGCTCAAGCTGGCGCTCGTGCGCGCATGGCTTGCCGATTCGGTGTTGGCCCGTTCGAACGCCAGCAATTGATGAATCGTGCGGGTGGCGCGTGCCAGTCCTTCGCGCAGGCCATCGCGCGCTTGGCGCAGGCCTGGCGCCGCTGGTTCGCCGTCGTGTGCAATGAGCAGATGGGAATTGATCTGGATGACGGCCAGTGGCGTCTTGAGTTCATGCGCGGCATCGGTCAGGAATTCCTGCTCGCGCGCCATCCGTTCTGTCAGTCTGTGCATGAGGCGATTGATGGCGCCGACCAGTGGCGACAGTTCCATGTAGGCCGACACCGGCAAGGGCGTCAGATCGGTGTCCGAACGCTGTTCGATCGCCGCGATGATGGTGCGCAGCGGACGCAGGCAGACGGCGACAATAAACCATGCCGGCAGCAGCAGAAACGGCAGGCTCAGCACCAGGGGCGTCAGCAGGAAGCCGGCGCTTGAGGTAATGAACAGCCAGCCATCAATGACTTGCTGCACGCTCTCCACGGTGATGCCGGTCGCGGCATCGCGTTCGACGCAGTGCACCCAGCCGGCGGTGGTCTGGTTGCAGCCTGCGCTCGCTGGCGGCAGTGCGGCGCGCTCGCCTTGCACGCTGCTATACACCTGTTGCCCGCCTTTCCACACGCGCGTTTGGTTGGCGGCGTGGATCCCCATTTTTTCATCGAGGTCCTTGCGCAGCAGCTCCATGATTTCCCCATTGCGCCGGATCGCCTCCGGGTGCGGGGCGGCGCTGCTCACCAGCAGGACCTTGCGCGCCGACGAGGCATTCAGCAGCGCCGTCACGCGGGCCTGATTGACCGTTGACAAGTACGCCATATAGGCCAGCGCCGCCATCCAGATCACCAGCATCACTGCCATGAAGCCATACAGCAAGCGGCGAAACAGGGATCGCTGTTTAACTGATTTCATGGCACACCATGAAGCCGACGCCGCGGACGGTACGGATATAGCCGTCGCCTATCTTCTTGCGCAAGTTCGACATGTGGACGTCGAGCGTCTGGCTCTCGCTGTCGGGCAGCACGCTGTCCTCGAGCTCGGAGCGCGTGACGACACGTGCCGATTCCTTCATGAGCATTTTCAACAAGGAGAACTCGGTCTTCGACAAGGTGATGGCCACGTTGGCGCGCGTCAGGCTCTGGCGCCGTTCATCGAGCGTCAGGTCGCGCACTGTCAACAGGCTCTCAATATCATCGCCACGTCCGCGCGCGCGCCGCACCACCGCATGCAGCCGCGCCAGCAGTTCGGGAATGTCGAATGGCTTGATCAGGTAGTCGTCGGCGCCTTTGGCAAAACTGCGCAAACGGCTGTCGAGACTGTCGCGCGCGCTGATGACCAGCACCGGCAGCCCCGGGGCGATGGCGTGCAACTGGGGCAGCAAGTCCAGCCCGTCGCTGTCCGGCAATCCCAAGTCCAGCAAGACGGCATCGAATTGATCGGGCTTGATGCGCTCGAGCGCGTCCGCTGCCAGCCGGACCCAGAGCACGCTATGGTGTTCGTTCTGCAGCACAGACAACAGGGCGCGGCCGATGGCCAGATCGTCTTCAATCAGAAAAATGTTCATGGCGCAGTCTAACAAGCGAACCTTCATGAAACCTATAGATGCGCTATAGGACTATAGCGATTCTTAAGCCTTGGGCGTAGCGCACTGGGTAACATCGTTCTCTTTCCAACGCATGGAGTGCAACGATGATGCAAAAATACAGTGTAGCCCTTTTCCTGCTCAGCAGCGTTCTCAGCCCTTCGCACGCGGCGCCGCAAAACAGCGTGAGCGAATGGTCCAGTGGCGCATGTTCGTCGGTCGCCATCGGCCCCGGCGACGAGCTCTCGCATCTGCAGCGCGTCTACCTGGTCGGCCAGCCGGGATTGTCCATCCAGCACAAGTACTATGCGGATGCGCTATGCAAGCTTCCGCTCTATACGCTGGTCATTCAAGGGCGGGCCGAACCGGCCGGAGAGGGGCGCGACTATGCCGATCATGTCGCGGTCAAGGTGACGCTGGACCGGGTCCTGTTCACGCTGGACAGCCCGCGCGGCGCCACGCTGGCCAAAAGCTGCGCCGACGGCGTGTTTGAAGTCGGCGTGCAGCGCGATGTGTCCGACAGCGCCTGCTTGTTCATGAAGCCGAAAGCGCGCTGTGGTACTGATTTCGACATCGTCAAGATCAAGGATGGCGTCATGACGACCGGTTTTCGCACGGCCGACATGTGTAGCGCGCAGGGCTTGCCCACCCGCTTGCAAAGCGCCGGGGCGGCTTACGTAGAACAGTTCAACTGACCGCTTCGGCGCATTACCTTGCGTCGTCGTCGCCCTTGCGCCATACGGCCAGCAAGGCTTTGGCTTTGACCCATACGCTCAGGCGCTCGTCGGAGAGCGCATCGAGAAAGTCGGACAGGCGCTTGGACTTGACCATCGTGTAGGTGGTCACGGCAATGGTAACTGCCATCGTCACGCCGAATATCCACAGCCGGCGCGCCACGGGCGTGTCGGCTTCGGCCAGCAGATTCATGCCCAGAAAGCCGGTCGTGACGGTGCCGACCAGGCCGAAAATGGTCACCACCGTCAGGCGCACCACGGTATTGGCCTGGCGGCGCAGGCTGTCGGCGTCGAGATAGGCGTTCATGTCGGCCACGCGTACCTTCACTTCCGCATGCAGCCGCTCCAGGTCCAGGTGCGAGCGGCACATCCGGTACAGGGCGCGCGCCTGCGCCTGCTCGGAAATCTCATGGAACCAGTAACGGTGGGTAAAGCGCAAAAAGCCTTCGAACGAGGAGCGTATCTTGCGCTTGAAGCGGCGCACGTTGTCGGCGTCGCCGATATTGAGGCCGCTCAGCGCTTCGGCCAGGCGGTCCGACAACATCAGCAGCGACGCCTTTTGCAAGTGGGCGATCATGAACAGCAGAAAATGCTGGTGCCGGAACTGGGCCAGCACGCCCCGGTCGCGGCAACAGAAATAGGCGGAGCGGGCGTCGCCCACGACGATCATGGCATTGCCGCTGCACAGATAGCGCGTATGGGGCGCGGCGCCCGAACCGGTCCAGAAACGGTCGTAGCAATATTGGCGCTCGAAGTCATCGAGGTGCTGGTCCGAATAGGGCAGGGCCGCGTCCTCGCCGGCGCGTGAACCGCCGCATTTGCCGGTGACCAGGCCCAGCCGGATGAAGTCGCTGCGCACCAGTGCGCGCGGATTGTCGACCGCCAGATAGGCCATCAGGGGCATCCGGTAGTACTCGATCTGCTGATAGCGCAGCGCGCCGGTGTCGTCTTCCAGGTTGTGCACCAGCGGCGCGAGTACAAATTTCCAGTGCCGGGCAAAGCAGGGCGTGCGCCGTGCCCACACGTGCAGCAGCGCCGCTTCCTTTTCCTGGGTCTGCGAAGCGGCCATCACGCCCCCCTGGGCGTCGAGCCATTCGACGCTGTTCATGCAATGCAAGGGTTGGCCAGCCTGGTCCCATCCTGCCGGATAGGCGCGCCCGAAGCGGTACAGCACCTCTTGCGCGCTCGACAGCGCCACGTCGTCGACCCGCACTTCGACGTTGAGCATGAACACGTCGACATCATGGAAGAAATACAGGTCGATATGCACCACATCGAGCGTCACGGGTGCGTCGTCGTCGCTGCACACCACGCGCACGCTGGCGACGTCGCGGCGCCGAAACACCCGCATCGGCGCCGCGTTGCCGCGGTTGTCGGGCGTGCGGCCCTCGCCGTACAGGAAGCGCTGCACATAGGGCAGAAAGGTGACGAATTCGTTGTAGTGCCGCTCGTGAAAGTTGGCTACGTCGCCATCGTATTCATCGACCACTTCATGCCACACGGACGTGTCGCCCGCCAGGATTTCCCAGGGTTTCAAATGGGCCGATTCGGTCCCCGCGGCGGGCATCAGGCGCAAGGGCCACAGCAACACCTGGCGCAAGTGGCGCACCATGGGATCGGTGCGCGCTTTGCGCATGTCCTGGCCGGCGGGAAGCTTGCTGTTGTCCTCCATGACGCATTCCCTCCCTGGCGCGCTTATTGTCTTCCAGTATAGCGGTCAATTGATAACAAAGTTGCGGTTTCAACCCTTGAGCGCCTGAAGAAAGCGGGCCAGCGTGTTCAGGATCGCAAGCTGCTGCGCGCCCGCCGTGCTATACGAGACGTTCAACTCCGCTGCCGTGGCCAGCACCAGATTCAGTTCCGGGACCAGCATGGCGAACTGGCCACCGAAGCCGGCCGCCAGATGGATTTCCAGGCCCGCGATGACTCCCGACCACCATAAATTGCCATAGCCGTGGTTGACGATGGGGCCATCCTGGGGCAGTCCGTTCACCGTCGGCGCCAGGCATTTGCTGATCCAGGCGGCAGCAACTACATTGGCTCCCTGCCATTTCCCGCCTTGCAAAGCCATCAAGCCGATCTTCATCAGGTCGCGCGTGCGCAGCTGAAGGCCGAATGACCCATGCACCATGCCGGTGGCGTCGCGCGACCATGCGCTTTGCTTGATCCCCAGCGGCGCAAACAACCGGTTGGTTGCCACAGCCAATTCGTCCACGCCGTAGGCATTGTGCAGGATAGGCGACACCAGGTGCGCCGCCGCAGTGCTGTAGTTGAAGCTTTTCCCATGGCTGCCGGCCGGCAGCCCCAGTGCGAAGGCGGTCATGTCGGGCGAGTTGGTCGCGTCCAGCTGGCGGCTGCCTTCATCCCATTGCTGGCCGCCCGTCATGTCGAGCACTTGCTGCAAGGTGATGGCGGCGGCATACGGGTTGGGCGTCTTTGCCAGTTCGCCTGGCAGCAGCTTGGCCAGGGTGTCGCCAGTGCTGGCGATCTTGCCGTCTGCGATCGCCTGGCCTATCAGGATGCTGCCCACCGTTTTGGTGATCGACGCCACGCTGCGCAAATCGGATGACTGCGCGCCGTGGTAATAGCGCTCGCCGATCAGTAAGCCATTGCGCACCACAAGCAAGCTGTACAAGAAGGGATGGGATGCCCCCTCGTCGAGCAAGGCTTGCATGGTGGCGGCTGCGATGCCATGGTTGCCTGGCGTATCGGTGGCCCAGTCGTCAGCTTTGATCGGGGTCGGGATCGGCTGTTCGCTTCCCCCACCGCCGCCACCACATCCGCTCAGCCACGGGGCCAATAGCGCCAATCCCAGAATATCGCGTCGCTTTAGCAAGGTCATCTCCGACAAGGTTTTGTAGGGCGATTATGCCCAACCTGGCAGGTCTGGGGATGTGCCATTAGTCATGCGTGCGTCAAGACCTGGACGGCCTTGACCAGCTTCAATTATGCGTGCTGTGCAAGCGGTGCTGGCCCGCTTCTGCCTCGAACGGCCATGGCTGCTCGTTGGCGTCGCCTTCAATCAGTGCAGCGCGGATCGCCTCGACATCCTCGCAATGTTCGCGCTCGCGCCTGATCAGGTCGTGGATGCAGTCGTTAAAGCTCAGGTAGCGGCCAGCGGCGACTTTTCCTTTGATCCAATTGTATTCAGCTGCGCTCAAGGTCGTGGTTTTGCGGACGGTGCCCATGGTGTGCCTCCCTAGTGAACTTCGCGGTGTGTGACCGCATGATGGTCGCGATGATGGCGAAACGCGTTGCGCACGCCATGGCGCAAGGTCGCTGAATCGCACGGTTTGACGAAATAGCTGAAGATGGCCCCCTGATTGATCGCCCCGATGATCATTTTCGATTCATCATGGGCCGACAGCATCACGCGCACCGCGGCAGGGTAAAGGTTCTTGATCTTCGACAGGAACGCAATACCATCCATGCCCGGCATGCGCTGGTCGCAGATCACCACATGCACCTGATTTGACGCCAGCAGGTCGAACGCCTCGGTTGCGGTCTGCGCGACCAGGATCTGGTAGCCGTCCTGCTCCAGCACCAGTTTCAGCATCTCCAGTATCGGCGCCTCGTCGTCGACGATGAGCAGCGTTTCGCGCGCCGGCGCGTCTTCGCCGGTATCGATCGCCAAGGACTTTTCGGCAAACAGCAGCGCTTCAAAGTCCAGCGCCGCGAGCGGCCGGCAGAAATGGAAGCCCTGGATATAGTCGCAGTCATTGCGCTGCAAGTAGGCCAGTTGCGCCGCCGTCTCGACGCCTTCGGCAATCACCTGCAGCCGCAGGCTATGCGCCAGCGAGATGATCGACACCACAATGGCGGCGCTGTCCGGGTCCGATTCAACGTCATGCACGAACGACTGGTCGATCTTGAGCACGTCGATCGGGAACCGTTTCAGGTACGACAGGCTCGAATAGCCGGTGCCAAAATCATCAATCGCTAGTTGCACGCCCAGGTCCTTGAAAGCGCGCAGTACTGCGATCGAATGGTCCACGTCGGACATCACGGAACTTTCCGTGATTTCGATTTCCAGCAGCGACGGCGGCAGTTCGGTCTCTTCGAGCACGGCGGCGATGGACTCGACCAGATGCTTGTCCGCCATCTGGCGTGCCGATAAATTGACCGCTACGCGCAGCGGCGCCATGCCGTGACGCTGCCATTTGCGGCACTGAGCGCAGGCGGTGCGCAGCACCCACAGGCCAATCTGGCCGATCAAGCCGCTTTCCTCGGCCACGCTGATGAAGCGGGCCGGCGACACCATGCCCATTTGCGGATGGTTCCAGCGTATCAGCGCCTCCATGCCGATGATGCGCCCGCTGCGCAAGTCAACCTGCGGCTGGTAGTGCACGACAAACTCGTCGCGCGCGATGGCCGCGCGCAGCGCCTGTTCCAGGTTGGCGCGCTCGAGCAGGCGCAAGTTCATTTCCTGGGTAAAGAACTGAAAATTGCCACGCCCGCTTTCCTTGGCCCGGTACATGGCGATATCGGCGTGCTCGATCAGGGTTTCCGGCGTGGTGCCGTCGCTGGGATAGACGGCCACGCCCACGCTGCACGAAATCGAGTATGGCCGCGCTTCGAGGATGATCGGTTCGGCCACAATCGTCATGATCCGTTGCAGCGTGGCCGCCGACAGCGTGCTGTGTTCCGGCCCGCGCAGCACCAGCACAAACTCGTCGCCGCCGATGCGGGCGATTGCGTCCGCTTCGCGCAATACCAGCTTGAGCCGGTCGGCGATCGTGTTGAGCAGCGTGTCGCCGGCCCGGTGGCCCAGCGTGTCATTGATCACCTTGAAGCGGTCCAGGTCGAGAAACGCGACCCAGATCGGATGGCCGTAACGGGACGCGTAGGCGATGGCCTGGCTTAGCCGGTCGCGCAGCAGGTTGCGGTTGGCCAGCCCGGTCAGGGTGTCATGGGTGGCCTGGAACTGCAACTGGGTGGCGTAGGCTTCGCGCTCGGCCAGCGCTTCGGTCAGGTCGAACGTGCGCTGGGCTACGCTGCATTCGAGCACGTCCAGCTCGAGCTGGAGCTCCCTATGCAGCATCCATTTGCGCGACAGCGCGCTGGCCATTTGCAGCACTTCGACTTTCTCGAATGGCTTGCGCAAAATGAGCAGGCGGTCCGACCAGCCCAGCCGGTTGGTGATGTCTTCCCATGAATGGTCGCTGTACGCGGTGCAAATGACGACCTGGATGCGCGGGTCGGCCTGCCACAGCGCCTCGATCGTTTGCATGCCGTCCCAGCCGCCTGGCATGCGCATGTCGACGAAGGCTACCGCGTAGGGACGTTCTTCGTTGCGCCCGGCCAGCGCCTGCCTGGCCGCCTGCTCGCCATCCTGCAGGTAATCGACCTGGAAATTTGGATGTGACTGGCTGGCCGCCAGCGGCGCGTCGAACAGGGCCGCCTCGAGCACATCGAGCGCTTCCGACGACAGCCGCGCCGGCGTCAATACCTTGCGATACGCGTCGAGGACAGCGGCATTGTCGTCGACCACCAGCAGCCGTGCCGGCGCCGCGCTGGCAGGCTGCGGCGTCATGTGCCCGTTGCTGGCGGCAGGCGCGTTCTTTTCAATGACGGCTTGGTCCATCGCGTATCCTCATGCGCCTGTGGTTTCTGCGTTTTCCTGCACCCGCACCAGATGCGCCACCGGCAGCTCCAGCGTGAACGTCGCGCCGTGTCCCAGTCCGTCGCTGAAGCAATGCAATTTTCCGTCCAGTTCCCGGGCCCAGTTCGCACTGGTGTGCAAGCCGATGCCGTGTCCGCCCTTTTTGGTCGTGAAGCCCTGGTTGAAGATCAGCGGCAGGTGCTTGGCAGCGATGCCGACGCCGTTGTCGCGTACATCGATGCAGGCCTGCTCGCCATGCAGGTAGGTGCGGATCCAGACCGTGAGCGGCCGGTTGTCGACGCCATCGAGCGCATGGCGCGCGTTGGCAAACAGATTGAGCAGGATTTGCAGCACCTTGTTGCTGTCGACCAGCACGCTGGCGCGGCAATCGACATCGCACACCAGTTCCACGCCGCGCAGGGCGAACGCGCCATTGGAAAGCGTGATGGCGCGCTCCATCAAGCTGTCGAGCGCGACGACTTCACTCAGGCCGGCCTGGGGCAGGGCGAACGTCTGCTGGGTGTCGATGACGCCCACCGCGTGCTCGGTGCAGGCGCGCAGCGCTTCGACTTCATTGAGCAGGCTGGTCAGTTCGGCTTCGAGATGCTCGCTCAGCTGCGTGATAAAGGCCGGCAGCACCTGGCCACGGCTGTCCTCGCTGATAAAGGATGGCAAATCGTCGGCGTGCTCCTTGAGCAGCTGGGCGACCTTGTTGAGCTTGGGGATTTTGGAACTGTGCAATTTCTCCTCGATCAGGCCGGACGAAATCGTCACGCCATTGAGAATGTTGCCCAGGTTGTGCAGGATGCCGGTGGCCACAATGGCCATGCCCGCTTCGCGCGACTTCTCGCGCAGTTGGCCTTGCACCTGGGCCATGCGCAAGGCCGCGCGCACCCGCGCGCTCAGTTCGTACGGCGAAAACGGCTTGCTGATGTAGTCGTCGGCGCCCGTGTCCAGCCCCGAAATGCTGGCGTCGACACCGCCGCGCGCGGTCACCAGGATCACCGGCACATGCGCGGTGGCAGGCGCGCTCTTGATCAGGCGCGTCAGGCCCAGGCCGTCCAGTTCGGGCATCATCACGTCGGACACGACCACGTCGACGCTGTGCAAGCGCAGCAAGTCCCAGGCTTCGCGGCCGTTGACGGCGGTGAGCACATTGCATTCGGGAGCGAGCAGTTCGCAGATGTAGGCCCGCATTTCCGAATTGTCGTCCACCACCAGCACCCGGGGCAGGCCCGGATTGGGCGCCTTGGCTGGCGCGCCCGGAGCGGGCTCGCCGCCTTCCTGGAACCGGACCTGGCGCAGCATCTGCTCGGACGGCGTGATGCCGTGGCGGTACACTTCGGCGCCAGCGCCGCTCAAGGCGGCCAGCAGTACGCTGCCGCGCGGGAAGCGCACGAAAAAGCGCGAGCCTGCGCCTGGGCTACTGGTCACGCCGACCGTGCCGCCCATCAGTTGCGCCAATTCCTTGACCAGCGCCAGCCCGATGCCGGTGCCGGTCTGGGACCGGGTAGCCGAATTGTCGATCTGCTGAAACCGGTTGAACAGCAGCGGCAGCTTGTCGGCAGCGATGCCGATGCCGGTATCGGTGACGCCGAATTCGAAGCAGTCGCCTTCGCAAGCCAGCGCCTCGACCCGGATCGTGCCGCCGGCCCGGGTGAACTTGAGCGCATTGCTCAACAGGTTCATGTAGATCTTTTCGAAATGGGCCCGGTCCAGCGCCACCGGCCCCAGCGCCGGATCGACCTGCCAGTCGAGTCTGCAACCTTTCTTCTGCGCCATCGGGGTCGCATCACTGACCATGGCCGGGATCAGTTGCGCCAGGTCGACCGCGTCCCAATGCAGTTCGAAGCGGTCCGCTTCGGCCTTGGAAAAATCGAGAATGTCATTGACGCGGTTGAGCAGCAGCGAGGCGTTGCGCTGAATCCGTTCCATGTGCATGCGCCAGTTGGCGGGCGCCTGCTGCAGTGCGAGCAACTGCTCGATCGGCGCCAGGATCAGCGTCAGCGGCGTGCGCAGCTCATGGCTGACATTGGCCAGAAATTCGCTCTTGGCCTGGTTGGCCGCTTGTGCGGCAATGTTCAAGTCCAGCAGCTGCGCGTTGCTTTGCTGGAGTGCCAGTTCGGCACGCTCACGCACGTGGATCTCCTCGTTTAACTGGGCATTGGTGGCAGACAAGGAGCGTGCCAGCTGCGCGGTGCTCGAGGCCAGCCGGGCGTCAAACACGGAAATGAGCATCGTGGCGGCCAGGAACAGCAGCGTGCAGCCGGCAATGGTGGCTGCCATCCACAAGTTACCCAGCTGGTTAGGATTGCCAAGGCAGACGCTGCCGGGCGCAAAATTGGCCGCCGCCATGCCGGTGTAGTGCATGCCGACGATGGCCACGCCCATCACCACGGCCGCGCCCATGCGCTTGATGCCGACATGGGCCACGCTGTCCGAGCGCAGGTGAAAGGCAATGAACAGGGCCGCGATCGAGGCTGCCACCGCCACCGCGATCGACAGCGCGTACAGGGCCGGGTCGTAGCGGATGGCCGGCGACATGCGCATGGCCGCCATGCCGACATAGTGCATCGATGCGATGCCGCAGCCCATCACCAGGCCCGATGTCAGTAGCCTTTTGGTCGATAAGTTGTCGCGATTGATGGTGTATAGCGCAAAGCCGGAAGCCAGGATGGCCAGCACCATCGACAAGATGGTGATCTGCACGTCATAGCCCATCTGGATCGGCAATTGGAAGGCCAGCATGGCAATGAAGTGCATCGACCAGATGCCGGTCCCCATCGAGACCGCGCCGCCGATCAGCCAGTAAATGGCCAGCTTTTTAGGCGCCGACGACACGCGTGAGGCCGCATCGAGCGCCACATAAGACGCGATGACGGCAACGATGAATGACAGCAGTTGGAGCCAGGCGCTATATGTTCCCGTCATGCTGAGTCCCTTCGTGGGCATGCTCATTGCACTAGAAAATTATGGTATTCCCGTTCGACATCTTTGTCGATCACTTCATGCCGGGCTGTGCAAGCGAATGATTGCGAGGAGAAATATTACTGAAAATCGCTGATAATGCTGTTAATAATCCAACACGCAGCGAGCCCAGCCCATGAATCTTCGTCCTACCTTGCGCCGCGCCGCCATCGCCAGCACCAGTTTGCTGTTGTTGTACACCGCCTTCGGTTTTCTGGCCGTGCCGGCCATCCTGAAAAGCCAGAGCGAACAGCTGGCCAGCGCCAAGCTGCACCGCCAGCTCAGCTTTGGCAAGGTCGCGTTCAACCCGTTCACGCTGGACCTGGTGATCGAAGGGCTGTCGCTCAAGGAGCCCAAGGGCGACGCCGTGTTTGTCAGCGCGCAGCGGATCGAAGCGAACCTGTCGGCCCAGTCGCTGTGGAAGCTGGCACCCATCGTGCAGCAGCTGCGGGTGGACCAGCCTTACGTGCACTTGCTGCGCGATGGGGCAGGGCAGTACAGCATCGCCGACATACTCAGGCTGATCGCCGAGCAGCCGCCGTCGCCCGAACCGGCGCGCTTTTCGGTCAACAACATCCGCATCGATGGCGGGCGCATCGTGTTTGACGACCAGCCGGCCCACAGCACCCACCAGGTCGAAGGCCTGCGCCTGGGCGTGCCGTCGCTGTCGTCGATGCCGGCCGACGTGAAACTGTTCGTCGAGCCGCTGCTGGAAGCGACCGTGAACGGCGCGCCGCTGCTGTTCAAGGGCAAGGCGCACCCGTTCGCCGACGCCAAGGACATGCAGCTCGAACTCAAGCTCGACAACGTGGCCTTGCCGCCCTACCTGGAATACCTGCCGTTCAAGCCCGCGTTCAAGCTGAACAGCGCCCGCCTTGGCGGACACATCACGGCCAGCTTCCGCCAGGGATCGGCGCTGGTCATCGGCGGCGAACTGGGCCTGAAGGACCTGGATTTGCTTGACGGTGCCGGCAAGCCGCTGCTCAAGCTGGCATCGCTGGACGTGGCGCTGGGCAGCCTGGATATTTTCGCCGGCAAGTTCGACCTGGCCCGCATCGCCATCGACGGCCTCGACGCCAGGGTGGCGCGCGACAGCAAGGGCCGCGTCAATCTCGCTCAGCTGGGCGGACCGGAAACGCCGCCGCAGCCAGCGGTCTCCTCGGCCGGCGTGCGCGTGACGCTCAAGGAACTGGCCGTGCGCAATGCCGCGCTGCGCTATGCCGACCCGTCGCTCCATGCCAGCATGGACAACTTCAATTTGGACTTGCAAGGGCTGGCGTTTGACACCGCCAGGCGCACCGTCAGCGTCGCCAGCATCAGCTCCGACAGCGCGCGCGTCGCGCTGGGCCAGGACGTGGGCGCCGCGCCCGCCTCGAACGCCGCTGCGGGCGCTCCTTACACGGTCACGCTGGCCAAGGTGGCGCTGGCCGGCTGGTCGCTGGACGCGGGCGTGCGCAGCCACGGCGAAACGGCCGAGCTGCATTTCGCGCCGCTGGCACTGACCTTGCAGGACGTGTCCACGGCACCGGGTGCGCGCATGCAGCTGGACTTGCAAGCGACCGCCGGCAAGGCTGGCAAGCTGGGGGCGAGCGGCACGCTCGGGCTGGCGCCGCTGCACGCCCAGCTGGCGCTCGACATCGACAAACTCAGCCTGTTGCCGCTGCAGCCGTTCGCCACCGAATCGGTCAACCTGCGCCTGACCCAGGGCGCACTGAGCACGCACGGCAAGCTGACGCTCGACAGCGGGGCCAATGGCGTGCTCAAGGGCAGCTACCAGGGCGACGCCAGCGTCAACCACCTGGAAACGGTCGACCAGCTCAGCGCCACCGATTTCGTGCGCTGGAACGCGCTCACGCTGGCCGGCATGGACGTCCAGCTTGAACCGTTCTCGATCAGCGTGGACAAGGTGTCGCTGGCCGACTTTTTCGCGCGCGTGATCATCGACAAGACCGGCCGCATCAACCTGCAGGATGTGCGCCGCACCGGCCCGGCCGGCCAGCGCAGCCTGACCGACGCGGCTGAACGCGCCAACGCGCCGGAAGTGGCGCCAGCACCTGCAGCCGACGAAGCGCTGCCGCCGATTCGCATCAACACGCTCGCCCTCACTGGCGGCAAGGTGCGCTTTACCGACAATTTCATCCGGCCCAATTACACGGCCAGCCTGAACGAGCTGCACGGCGCCGTGACGGGCCTGTCGTCGGTGGGCAACGCCAACGCGGGCGTAGAACTGAAGGGCCTGGTCAACAGTGCGCCGCTGGCCATTACCGGGCGCATCAATCCCTTGCAGCGCAACCTGTTCCTCGACATCAAGGCTGACGTGCGCGGCATCGAACTGGCCACGCTGTCGGCCTATGCCGACAAATACGTCGGCTACGGCATCGACAAGGGCAAGCTGTCGTTCGAAGTGGCCTACCAGCTGCAAGACCGCCAGCTGACGTCACAGAACCGGCTAATCCTGGACCAGCTCACCTTTGGCGATGAAAGCAGCAACCCCGACGTCAAGCGGCTGCCGGTGCGGCTTGCCGTGGCGCTGCTGAGCGACCGCAATGGCATCATCGACATCAGCGTCCCGATTGGCGGCACGCTGGACGATCCCCAGTTTTCGGTGGGCGGCATCGTGCTGCAAATTATCGGCAACGTGATCGTCAAGACCGCCACCGCGCCGTTCGCGCTGCTGGCCAAGGCCTTTGGCGGCGGCGAGCAAATGTCGACGCTGGAATTCGATGCCGGCCGCGCCACCATCAACCCGGCCGCTGAAGCGAATCTGACGGTGCTGGCCAAGGCGCTGCAAGAGCGTCCCGGCCTCAAGCTCGACGTTGTCGGGCGCAGCAATCCGGTCACCGACCTGGACGCGCTCAAGGTGGTGGCGATCGAACGCAAAGTGCGCGCCTTGAAAACGCGCGACCTGCAAGCGCGCGGCGCCGCGCTGCCGGCCGGCGCCGTGGTGGTCGGCAAGGACGAATACCTGGCCCTGCTCAAGCGCGTGTTCAAGGATGAGACCTTCGCCAAGCCGCGCAACGCCATCGGCATGCAAAAGTCGCTGGACCAGGCCGAGATGGAAGCGCTGATGCGCGCCAATGTAAAAATCGACAATGACGACTTGCTGACGCTGGCGCGCCGGCGCAGCCAGGCCGCCAAGGACTGGCTGGTGGCCAACGGGTCGGTGGCGGTCGAGCGCATCTACCTGGTAGCGCCGGAAGGCGACGACGGCAGCGGCAAGGCGGCGCCCAGCTGCAGGGCCGATTTCACGCTGCGCTGACCATGTATATCACGACGTGATATAGTTGCCTCCCCAAAAGTGGCAAGGTTGGATAATGCGTTTGTTAAAAAGTGATTTCGAAGTCCTGTCCGCGTTTCGTTACCAGCTGCGCCGGTTCGAACGTTTTTCCGAAGAGGCGGCGCGCGCGCAGGGCATCACGCCGTTGCAGTATTTGCTGCTGCTGCACGTCAAAGGCTTTCCTGGGCGCGACTGGGCCACGATCGGCGAACTGGCCGAACGGCTGCAAGCGCAACAGCACGGCGTGGTGGCTTTGGTGAGCCGCTGCGAAGCGGCCGGCTTCGTCGCGCGCCGCGCCGCCAAGCGCGACAAGCGTTCGGTTGAAGTCCATTTGCTGGCCGAAGGCGAGGCCATGCTGACCCATCTTGCCGCCTTGCACAGGGCGGAGCTGAAGTCGCTCGAAGGCGCCTTTGCCGTGCCAATGATCGCCAGCGATGCGTGAGCGGCGCGATTTTGCCGGCGACCTGCGACTGCGTATTGTGGGCGTTGCCGCCGCGCTCGGCCTGCTCAGCTCTGGCGCGGCCTGGCTGCTGCTGCACCTGATCCGTTTTTTCACCAACCTGTTTTTCTACCAGAGCTGGTCGGACGCAGAGCGTTCGCCCGCGCTCAATACACTGGGCTTGTGGGTCATCATCGTGCCGGTGCTCGGCGGCCTGGTGGTTGGCCTGATCGCCCGCTTCGGTTCCGAGAAGGTGCGCGGGCACGGCATCCCGGAAGCGATCGAAGCGATCCTGTTCGGCCAAAGCAAGATGTCGCCCAAGGTGGCCGTGCTCAAACCATTAACCTCCGGCATTGCGATTGGCAGCGGCGGCCCGTTTGGCGCCGAAGGGCCGATCATCATGACGGGCGGCGCGATCGGGTCGCTCATCGCCCAGTACCTGCACCTGACCGGCGCCGAGCGCAAGACGCTGCTGGTGGCCGGTGCGGTGGCCGGCATGACGGCCGTATTCGGCACGCCAGTCGCCGCCGTGTTGCTGGCAATCGAATTGCTTCTGTTCGAACTGCGCCCCCGCAGTTTGCTGCCGGTGGCGCTGGCCTGCGCGGTGGCGGGCTTTGCGCGCACGCTGCTGCTCGACGCCGGTCCGCTGTTTCCCTTGCAAACGCTGGCGCCCAGCCTGCCGGTGCTGGCCGGCTGCGTGGCAGCTGGCGTGATCGCCGGCGCCACCGCCTGGCTGATGTCAGCCTCGCTGTACAAGCTGGAAGACTGGTTCGGCAAGTTGCCGGTCCACTGGATGTGGTGGCCGGCGATCGGCGCGCTGGCAGTGGGCGTGGGCGGCTACTTTCAGCCGCGTGCGCTGGGTGTGGGCTACGACGTGATCGGCGACTTGCTGCACAACCAACTGGCGCTCGGCGTCATGCTCGCCCTGTTGGGCTGCAAGGCGCTGATGTGGGTCATTGCGCTCGCGTCGGGGACGTCAGGCGGCGTGCTGGCGCCGTTGCTGATGCTTGGCGCCGGCATGGGCGCCTTGCTGGCCCCTTTCATGCCGGGCAACGACCCGGCGCTGTGGCCGCTCGTCTTCATGGCCGCTACGCTGGGCGGCATGATGCGCGCGCCGGTCATGGCGGCCATATTCGCGCTCGAGCTGACTGGTGACGTCAATGCCTTGCTGCCGTTGCTGGCGGCCAGCGCGCTGGCCTACGGCATTACCGTGCTGACCATGCGGCGCTCGATCCTGACCGAGAAGATCGCCCGCCGCGGCTACCATATCTACCGCGAATACGGCATCGACCCGCTCGAACGCCATTCGGTGGCCGAATTGATGAGCGAGGCCGTGGAGACGATTGCGGCCGACGAACTGCTGGGCGCGGTGCTGGACAAGCGCTTCGGCGCAGCGCAGACTCATCGTGCATTCCCGGTGTTGCGCGACGGCGCCTTGCTGGGCATGGCCGACCGCGAAGCGCTGCTGCAGGGGCGCGCACAGCGGGCCGCGCGCAGCATGGCCGAGGTGTTCGGCGCCAATCAGCCGCTGGTGGCGTTCCCGCATGAGACGGCGCGCGCGATCGCTTCGCGGCTGGCCGTCAACGGCCTGGAGCGCTTGCCGGTGGTGGCCGACGCCAGCTCGATGCGGCTGGTCGGCATCATCAGCCGCAGCGATTTGATCAAGCCCTCGCGCGCCGTGTTCGACGAGGAAGAAAAGCGCGAGCTGTTCCGGCGCCCGCCATTTACTGGAGTTGCACCATGAGAGTACTGCTGGTCGAAGATGACGCCATGATCGGGACCGTGATCCAGCACGCGCTGCGCGACGCCAGTTACGCGGTGGACTGGGTCAACGATGGCCCGCGCGCGCTGCTGGCCATGGAAGCGCTCAGTTATGGCCTGGTGTTGCTCGACATCGGCTTGCCCAAGCTCGATGGCATGGCTGTGCTCAAACGCATGCGCGCCGCCAGCAACGATGTGCCGGTGGTGATGCTTACCGCGCGCGACGCCACCGAAGACCGGGTGGCCGGCCTGGACGGCGGCGCCGATGACTATCTGGTCAAGCCGTTCGCCATGAGCGAACTGCTGGCCAGGATGCGCGCCGTGGTGCGCCGCAAGCAAAGTACGGCTGCGCCGCTGCTGTCGAACGGCATCGCCACGCTCGATCCGGCCACCCGCGTCGCCTGCGTGCAAGGGCAGGAAGTGCGCCTGACCGCGCGCGAGTTTTCGCTGCTGCAAGCGCTGATGCTGCGCCCGGGCGCGATCCTGTCGCGCGGCGAGCTGGAAAACAGAATCTATGGCTGGAATGAGGAAGTCGAGAGCAATGCCGTAGAATTCCTGATACATGCGCTGCGCAAGAAGCTGGGCAGCGCGATTATCAAAAATGTCAGGGGTGTGGGATGGATGGTTACAAAGACGGGCTAGCCCATTCGCTGCAATTGAGGCTGTCGGTCTGGCTGTCGGCAGCCATAGTCGTGATCGCGGCGGCGGCAGGCACCTTGTCGTTCTTCTCTGCGCTCGACGACGTGCACGCGAGCCAGGACAACCAGCTGCGCCAGACCGGTTTTCTGATCAGCAGGCTCGATGCGGTGCCGGCCTCGCCTTTGCTGGCGCGCGAACGGGCCGGCGACATCGACTACGATGCGCGCGTGGTGGTGCGTTTTCTGCCCACGGCCAGCCATCCGGCCGTCTCCGATCCTGGCCGTCCTCCCGTATTTTCCAGTCTGCTCGGTGACGGCTTGCAGAGCGTGGCCGTGGGCCGCGAGGAGTGGCGCGTATTCGTGCGCACCAATCCCAAGGGCGTGCGGGTGGCCGTTGGCCAGCAAGTGAGCGTGCGCGAAGCGGCCGCGCGCGCCGGCGCACTGCGCACCGTGATGCCGATCCTGTTACTGGTGCCTGTGCTGCTGATGCTGGTGCGGGTGCTGCTGGGGCGGATGTTCAAGCCGTTCAAGTCGCTGGCCGACGAACTGAGCCGGCGTCCCGACGATGCACTGGGTCCGCTCAACGAGTCCGGTCTGCCATCCGAAGTGTGGCCGTTCGTGGTGGAAATTAATATGCTGCTCACGCGCATGGGCCGCGCGCTGGCCTTGCAGCGCCGCTTCATCGCCGACGCGGCCCATGAACTGCGCTCGCCGCTGACGGCCATGTCGCTGCAGGCCGAACGGCTGGTGGCGGCCAACATGCCGGGCGAAGCGCGCATGCGCCTCAATGTGCTGGTGGTGGGGCTGGCCCGCACCCGGGTGCTGCTCGACCAGCTGCTGACGCTGGCCCGGGCGCAAGAGCCGGGCCTGGTGGAAACGGGCTGCGTGTCGGTGCAGCAGGTGATCCGCGAAGTGCTGGAAGACCTGGTGCCGCTGGCCGAAGAAAAGGACATAGACCTGGGCGTGATCGGCAATGTGGATGGCAATGTGGCGGCCCGTGCGCTCGACTTGAAAGTGCTGATCAAGAACGTGTGCGACAACGCGGTGCGCTATACGCCCTGCGGCGGCAAGGTCGACATTACCGTGCTGTGCGAGGACGGGCTGGTCACCATGATGGTCGACGACACCGGTCCCGGCATCGCGCTGCACGAGCGCGAGCGCGTGTTCGACGCGTTCTACCGGGTGCTGGGCAACGGCGAAACCGGCTCCGGGCTGGGCCTGGCCATCACCCGCACGCTGGCCGACAACATGGCCGCCACGGTCGAACTGGCCGATGCCCGGCCGCCGCGCTCGGGCCTGCGGGTGCGCGTGACCTTCCGCGAGGCGGCGCCGTGCTAATGGTTGGCTAAGTATTGCCCGATAACATCACGGGCCCACCACCCAGGAGTATCCCGAATGCGCAACACGACCAGCATCGCCCTCATTTTTGCCGCCGGTTTGGTATCGGCCTGCAGCACGCCAGCCACCGTCAGCGACACCAAAGCCGCCGCACCAGCGCCGCTCAAAGCGGCCGTGGTGGAGGACCAGCGCGCCATCCATCCGGTGCAAGCCGTCTCGGTCGATCCGCTGGATGATCCACGCGGCGCGCTGGCCAAGCGCAGCATTTACTTCGATTTCGACAGCTATGTGCTGCGCAACGATGGCAAGAACGTGGTCGAAATCCATGCCGGCTACCTGGGCAAGAACAAGAACCGCAAGGTTCTAATCCAGGGCAACACCGACGAGCGCGGCGGCACCGAGTACAACCTGGCGCTGGGCCAGAAACGCGCCGAAGCTGCGCGCAAGGCGATGCACGCGCTGGGCGTGCCCGACAGCCAGATGGAAGCGGTGTCGCTGGGCGAAGCCAAGCCCAAAGCGAGCGGCAGCGGTGACGCCGCCTGGGCCGAAAACCGCCGCGCCGACATCGTTTATTGAGACCACCACATCCGCATAAGTGCTATGCCCCCCCGCCTGCGCGGGGGCGATGGCGCAAACGCCATCGATTTTTTACACCGTTTTTACGCGACAATCTCTATGCTGCGTTGATCAACCCTCAACCCAGCATGGTGTATCTTGAATACGGAAAACAGTAAAAAAAGCAAACTGATCGCGCTGACCCTGGCGGCAGTAGGCATCGTCTACGGCGACATCGGCACCAGCCCGCTGTACACGCTCAAAACCATCTTTGACCCGACCCACGGCCTGGCGCTCAACGCGGCCAACCTGCTGGGCGTCATTTCCCTGATCTTCTGGGGCCTGACCATCATCGTCTCGCTCAAATACGTCACGCTGGTGCTGCGCGCCGACAACCGGGGCGAGGGCGGCATCATGGCGCTGATGGCGCTGGCGCTCGGCTCGGTCACCAAGGGCTCGCGCGTGTATGTCGCGCTGTTGATGACGGGCGTGTTCGGCGCCGCGCTGTTTTACGGCGACAGCGTCATCACACCGGCCATTTCGGTGCTGTCGGCGATCGAAGGCCTGGAAGTGGCCACCCCGACCCTGAAAGCTTACGTGGTGCCGCTGACTATCTTGGTGCTGGTGATGCTGTACGCCGTGCAGCGCCATGGCACGGCCGGCATCGGCCGCTGGTTCGGCCCGATCATGCTGGTGTGGTTCGGCGTGCTGGCCGCCATGGGCGTGGTCAACATCGTCAAGGCGCCGCAGATCCTGGCCGCGATCAACCCGATCCACGCATTCGCCTTCATGCTCGAGAACCGCTTGGTCGCCTTCATTGCGCTGGGCGCGATCGTGCTGGCGTTCACCGGCGCCGAGGCGCTGTACGCCGACATGGGCCACTTCGGCGCCAGGCCGATCCGCGCAGCCTGGTTCTTCATCGCCTTTCCTGCGCTGGCGCTCAATTACCTGGGGCAGGGCGGCTTGCTGCTGGCCCATCCCGAAGCGATCTCCAATCCGTTCTACCAGCAGTTGGGGGCGTGGAGCATTTATCCGCTGGTGGCGCTGTCGACCATTGCCACCGTGATTGCCTCGCAAGCGACCATTTCCGGCACCTTTTCGATGACCAAGCAGGCCATGGCGCTGGGCTTCTTGCCGCGCATGCGGGTGCTGCACACCTCGGCCAGCGAAATCGGCCAGATCTACATGCCGGCCATCAATTGGCTGCAACTGGCGGTGGTGCTGCTGGCCGTGATCGGTTTCGGCTCGTCCGACAACCTGGCCGCCGCCTATGGCATCGCGGTCACCGCGACCATGCTGGCCACCACGATCCTGACCTTCTTTGTGATCCGCTATCGCTGGAAAATGAACCTGGCGCTGTGCCTGGCTGCGACCGGTTTCTTCCTGCTGATCGACGTCATGTTCTTCTCGGCCAATGCCTTGAAGCTGTTCCATGGCGGCTGGTTCCCGCTGATGCTCGGCTCGGTCCTGTTCATGCTGATGCTGACCTGGAAGCGCGGCCGCCAGCTGGTGTTCCAGAACCTGCAAAAGCATGCGGTGCCTCTGGAAGACTTCCTGCAATCGCTGTTCCTGTCGCCGCCGGTGCGGGTGCAGGGCACGGCGCTGTTCCTGCGCGGCGCCAGCGACGGCGTGCCGCATGCCATGCTGCACAACCTCTCGCACAACAAGGTGCTGCATGAGCGCGTGGTATTTCTGACGGTGGACGTGAACGACGAACCGTGGGTGGCGGAAGCCGACCGGGTCGACATCGTACCGCTCGGCCATGCCTGCTTCCAGCTCAATGTGCACTACGGCTTCAAGGATGAACCGGACATTCCGGCGGTGCTGGCCATGTGCGCGCAGCATGGCTTGCCGTTCGAAATGATGGAAACGTCGTTCTTCATTGCCCGCCAGACCGTCATTTCCACACCGGGCGAGGGCATGATGCCGTGGCGCGAACACCTGTTCGCCACCATGTCGCGCAACGCCCGCGATGCGGCAGACTATTTCCGCATTCCAACGAATCGGGTAATCGAATTGGGCACCCAAGTGGAAATTTGACCACCTTGGACCAAAGGTCAATTGCCACCGGTGAAGGTAGCGGCTACAGTGGGTGTCTTCACCCTGGGAGACGCGCACATGAATACCGTACAGCAGGAAGTTGACGAACGCACCAACTTGACAGGAAATAACAAGTTTGAGTTGTTGCTGTTTCGCCTGGGAAGCGGTGGCGGCGAAGACCGCGCCGAACTGTACGGCATCAATGTGTTCAAGGTACGCGAAATTGTCGCGATGCCCGAAGTGACCGCGATTGCCGGCGCGTTGCCGCATGTGCTGGGCGTGGTCAACTTGCGCGGCCAGATCATCCAGGTGATCGACTTGCCGGCTGTGGTCGGCTGCACGCCCAAGACCGGCCTCAACATCATCCTGGTGACCGAATATGCGCGCACCACCCAGGCGTTCGCAGTCGAATCGGTGGAAGAAATCGTGCGCCTGAACTGGAGTGACGTGCTCTCGGCCGAAGCCAGTTCGGTGGGCGGCAGCGTGACCAGCATCGCCCGCATCGACGGCAATATCGAAGGCACGCGCCTGGCGCAGGTGCTCGACGTGGAGCAGATCATGGCCGATCTGGCGCCAGGGTCCAAACTGCTGGTCAACGGGGCCGCGATCGGGCCCAAGGTCAAGCTGCCGGGCGACACCGTGATCCTGGCGGCCGACGATTCGGGCGTGGCGCGTGCCATGATCGAGGCCAGCCTGGACGCGATGGGCGCACCTTACATCATGACCAAGTCGGGCAAGGAAGCGTGGGAAAAGCTGCAAGCGCTGGCGCACGCGGCCGAGAAGGAAGGCAAGAGCGTGATGGACAAGGTGGCGCTGGTGCTGACCGACCTGGAGATGCCGGAAATGGACGGCTTCACGCTGACCCGCCACATCAAGCAGGATGCGCGCTTCAAGTCGCTGCGCGTGGTGATCCACTCGTCGCTGACTGGCACCACCAACGAAGCGCACGTCAAGAGCGTGGGGGCGGACGCCTATGTGGCCAAATTCGATGCCGAAGAATTGGCTGGTACACTGCGCAATGTCTTGCGCTCTTGATAGATTAACCACCAACGAAGGAGTCGCCATGTCGCCAGCGCGTTTTGGTCTTTTCGCTGCAACCGTTCTCTCCCTGACGCTCGCGCTGCCGGCGCTGGGGCAGGACGGCATGATCCGCACCATCATCCATCGGGGCGACCTGGCTGGCGCGCCCGGCATGGAAGTGATCAGCAGCATGCTCGAGGTCAAGCCCGGCACCACCGTGCCGCGCCATTTTCACAATGGCATCGAGTCGGGTACTGTGCTCGAAGGCGGGCTGATCCAGTTTCCAGGCAAGGAACCGCAGGTGCTGGCCAGCGGCAGTCCGGTGTGGAACCTGCAGGGCGTGTTCCATGGCGGCTTCAAAGTGGTCGGCGACAAGCCGCTCAAGCTGTACACCGTGCACGTGGTCGACAAGACCAAGCCGCTGTTCGATGGCGTCGATCAGCCCAAATAATTTCACTGCATGTCGATCCGGCCGTACACGCCATGCGCTTCATCTTGCGGCCCGGCCGTGTAGAACAGCGTGTTGCGCGGCTGCGCGTTGATGCCGTTGCCGAAAGCGATACCCCACAGGCCGTCGATGGCGATCGGGGTGCCGTCAGTCTTGCTCAGCGTGCCGTCCAGATGGCCGGACGGGCGGTAGGCGTTGATTTTGCCATCGCCGAAATTGGCCACTAGCAGATCGCCGCTGAAGCTGCCGAAATTGCCTGGCGCAAGTGCCATTCCCCATGGCGCATTGAGCGCACCGCCCGTCACCAGGCGCTTGATGAACACGCCGCCGCTATCGAACACGTTGATGATGCCCAGACCGGCACCGGTCACTTCCTCCGACCCGGACGCATCCTGTTTGGCGTACGCGACATAGATGCGGTCGGCGATGCCCTGGATGCCGAATGGCGCGTAGCCGGCCGGCAGCGCCATGTCGTGGAAGACGCCAGGCAGCGTCACCTTGGTGAAGGTGGCGTTGTAGACGTCGACCGCATTGTGGCGGAAGTCCGCGGCGTACAGGTAGTTCGCGCCGGCATACGCACCAATCGCCAGGCCCTGGTAGAGCGGGCCGGTGGGGCCGCCGGCAGGAACGACGGTGAGCGCCGCATTCTGGTTGACCGCAGGCGACCAGCCTGACAGCGTGCCGGCTTGCGTGACGAAGATGAAGCGGCTGGGGCCGGAAATGGCGTTTTGCGTCACCATGAAATCCTGGCTGCCGTTGTAGACGATGCCGGTGGGCCCGGCAGGCGTGGTCACAACCAGCGATTGGGGAACGCCGTTGCCGTCGTACAAGGTCGATGAATCCGTGCCGTTATTGGCCACCCAAACGTAGCCGGTGGGATTGAAGGCCAGACCCCACGGGTTGACCAGTTTGGCGTCGGTATGCGACGCCGCGATGGCGCCGTCCGACACCAGGGCGGTGGCAGCGAATTTGGTGGCCACCGCCGGTGGCGGGTGGTAGCCGTCATTCCCGCCGCCATAGCCGCCGCCGCACGCGACGAGGCCGGCGGCCAGCGCTGCGCCGCCGAGCAAGGCGGCCAACTTGCGATGCATCTTCATGATCGAGTCCTTTCAGTCTGTGGTGATGAAACGGAGTACCTGCCGGTTCATGCCGCGAGAGCCAAAAAGGTTCAATCGTGCGGGGGCCTTCAGAAAGAACAGGATGCGCTCAACGCCAGCGCGCGCGGGGCGCGCTGCTGTCCGTGCAGCCATGCCAGTTGGACGTTGGCGCCGCCGATATCGTAGCCCAGCGCCAGGCGCAGGTCGACCCGGTCGCTGGCGCTGCCCGAGAAAAGATGCAGCTGGCCGGCGTGTGCGCTCAGTTTCAAGCGGTGCGGCAGGGGCACGACACCGTTCAACTCGGCATAGGCCACCCGCCCGCCATAGCCGTAGTACGCCGGCGCCAGGTATAGCCGGCCGCTGAGCTGGTCCGACGCCAGGCCGAGGTAGATTTCGCGGTAGTTGTATTCGGATGCGCGATGAAACGTGGTGGCGCTGACGCCTGCTTCCCAGCTCAGCCCCGAGGCCAGCCGCTGCGCATAGCCGCCGTAGGCAATGATCTGAGTGGCGCGATCGCGATCGCGTTCACCCAGCCGTACTTGCGGTGCCGCCACTGCGCCGGCATACCAGCCTTGCTCGCCGTCATAGGCAACACCGAGTTGGGTGGTGGCGCGGCCGTCGCTGAGCGTGACGCCGCGTGCGCTCAGTTCAGAAGTGAACGTGACACTGGCACTGGTCTGTCCCCATGCGGCCGGCGCAGCCAGCATGGCGAGCGCACATAGCAGGCGGCTCAAGGTTGGCTGGCAGTCTTTGCGGCGGGCGGGGTACATGAACAGGGGCATGGTCCGGTAAGTCGCGCAAGCGTGGCGCACGCATCGATATTACCAGCAAGCGCAACCGGATTCATGGCCGCGCTCAGTATGGCGCGCCGCAACTGGGCGCCGCGCGCCGAGGGCTGCAACTGGGCCACCAGCGCGGCCAGGCCACTCACGTGCGCTGCTGCATACGAGGAACCGGACACGAAACCCCAGCGCGCGCCCGGTGCGGTGGTCGGGATGTCCTGGCCGGGCGCATACAGCACGCCGTTCGCCTTGGCGCTGCCGGCCGCCGCCACCGCGATCACGCCCGGGTAGGAGGCGGGGAAGCCGCCATCGGCCTGCAGCGGATCGGCCGCACCGACCACCGCCATGGCGCGCTGGGTGGCGGCGTCAAGCAGGGTCTGCAGCAGACGGTCGGTGGGGCCGGACAAGCTCAGGTTGACGATGCTGGCGCGGTGCAGGATGGCAGCATTGAGCGCTTTGCCCAGCGTGAAGCTGTTGCAGCGCGTGCTGCCGCTGCTGTCTGGCCAGCAGGCGCGCAGTGCGAGCAGGCGCGCGTCGGGCGCGATGCCGGCAATGCCGATGCCGTTGCCGCTGCGCGCGGCGATGATGCCGGCGACGGCGGTGCCGTGGGTTTCAACGGCGTCAGGCGAGGTGTCGACAAAGTTTTCGCGCAGTTCGACCTGGCCTTGCAGGTCAGGGTGGTACTGGTCGATGCCGCTGTCGATGATGGCGATGCGTACCCCGCGTCCGGTGCTGGCCTTGTGCAGCTCGGCCAGGCGCCAGTATTTGGCGGCCGGCTGCACGGGGTAGAGCGGATCTGCGCCGTCGAGGGCATGGAATTCGTGCATGGGCTGGGCCCACAGCACGCGCTTGTCGCGCGCCAGCGCGTCGATGGCGGCGGCCAGCGGTTTGTCGGCACCGAGCTGCATGACGTAGCAGTCGATGCCGATGACCGGCATCGGCCAGTCGTCGAGCAGCTTCAGTTGATGGGCGCTGGCCAGTTGCCCGGCGATGCGGCGGCGCGCGGCGCGGCCGCTGTCGTCCGGGTAGCGGCCGGCGTAGGCGGCATCGGGACGGTAGTGTTGGGGCGGCAGGCGCAGCATGACCAGCACTTTCTCCGCCGGCTCGACTGCCTGGACCTGGGCTGACAGTGACAGGAGCAGAAGCAGTAGCAAGGCAGAAAGCAAGGTGCACGTGCGTGACATGACTTATCGCTCCTGGGCGGCTAACGGGCGCGCCAGTGTGACCGCGCTTTCCGCATCAAGGCGCGCCATTGCGGCTTTGGCCGTCCCGTCGGGCAGGGCGAGAATGTAGGCATCGGTCACCGTTGGTCCATCGATGATGCGGGCGCCGCTCGCTTGCAGGATGCGGCGCATGTCGCGCTCGCTGGTGTCGGGCTTGAACATGACAACGGCGTCGCCATTGGCCTTGGCAGTAGCGCCCAGCGCGCGGTAGCTGTGCGGCTCGGTCCGGGACAGCATCGCGGCCAGCACGCCGATGGTCAGCAACTGGGCCAGCGCAGTCCAGCGCAGCCACGCGCTGTTGGCGGCCAAAGCCCCGCGCCAGCGCGCCAGCACGCCGCTGCGCGTCTCCTGCGGGCCCAGGCGCGGCAGCAGGGCGGCGAATGCGCGGTCAGGATTGCAGCCGGCGAGTTCATCTTGGTCGAGTTGGCTCATTGCGTTTCCTCCTGATGGCCAGCGAGTAATAATTTGAGGCGCCGGCGCGCGTGGAACATGCGCGTCTTGACTGTGTTGACCGGGCAATCCATGATCTCGGCAATGTCGCCATAGCCCATGTCGTGCTGATAGGCCAGCTGGACTACGATGCGTTGCGCGGGCGGCAAGTCGGCCAACGCAGCGGCGATCGCTTGTCGCAGCTGCTGCTGGTCCATATCGTAGCCAGGCTCCCAACTGGCGTCGCCTTCCACCAGTTCCGGGTCGAGCGCCAGCGGCTCGTCCAGGCCCTTGATCGCCTTGCAGGCCTTGCGGTAAGCGATCGCAAATATCCAGGTCGACAGCTTGCAGCTGCCGTCGAAACGCTGCGCTTTTTGCCACACCACCAGCATGGTGTCGTTGACGATTTCCTCGATCAGCGCCACGCTGCGCGTCATGCCGTGCAAAAAGCGGGTCAGGCGCGGAAAATAGCCGCGGTACAGCAATTCGAAGGCGTGCAGGTCTCCGCCCGCCACTTGGCCGATGAGCTTGGCGTCGCCGGCGTCCGGCGTTGCGCTGCTTGATGCGTTGCTGCTGCGGGGCATGGCGCGATCCTCTCTCGTTTCCCGTGAATACCGGGTGGCCGCAAAAAGGTTTCATGCACCGCCAAGTATGCCATGGGGGTAGCGGGCGGGGAGCGCGCGTGATTGTGTCAATACTGCCGTACAATCTAAGCAATTGCATAGACAGCCGCTCCTTGATGACAGACAAACATGTTCGCACTGTGCGCATTGAAATAGCGCCGAAAACGATGGTCATTGCCGTGCTGGTCGGCATTGCTGCCTGGACCCTGATCAACTTGCTGCCAGCACTGCTGGTGCTATTGATGGCCCTGATGATTGTCGGCACCCTGAACCCGGCCGTGCGCTGGCTGCAGGGCCGCGCGATCGGGCGCAACGCCGGCATCGGCATCGTGTTCGGCATGCTGATGCTGTTGTTCCTGGCGCTGGCCACGCTGACAGTGCCGGCGCTGCTGGCCCAGGTGTCGACGCTGATCGAGCAGGAACCGGTGCTGCGCGCGAACCTGGTCAAGTTCCTGGCCAGCTACCCGCTGACCGAATTTGCGGCAGTCGTGGTGCGCGACCTGCACTATGACGCGCTGATCAAGACTGCCGGCGCCGACGTGCTGGCCTTTTCCGCGCGTCTGGTCGAGATCGTTGCCTACGGCGCGGGGGCATTTTTCCTGGCACTGTACATGATGATCGACAGCGACCGGCTGCGCGGCGCGCTGTTCCTGGCCACGCCGCGCGGGCAGCACGTGCGTTTGTCGCGCGTGCTGATCAACCTGGAGACCATCGTCGGCGGCTACATCCGCGGCCAGCTGATCACGTGCGTGATGATGGGCGTATTCATGTTTATCCTGCTGAGCGCATGCGGCGTGCCGAACGCACTGGCGCTGGCGTTCTTTGGCGGGGTGGCCGACCTGTTTCCCTTCATTGGCATTTTCCTGACGATGGTGCCGGCGGTGCTGGCCTCGCTGCCGCTCGGCTTTGTCGTGACCATGATCGTGCTGGTGCTGATGCTGTGCTATGAAGAATTCGAGAGCCGGGTGCTGGTGCCGGTGGTGTACGGCAGGGCGCTGCGCTTGCCGTCGTCGGTGGTGCTGTTTTCGCTGATCGTCGGCGGCGCGCTGGCTGGCGTGGTTGGGGCCTTGCTGGCCTTGCCGGTGGCGGCCACGCTGCTGATGCTGGTCGACGAACTGCGCATGCAGATGCCGGGCGAGGACATGCCGGAGGTGGCGCTGCAAATCGCGCAGCAGGACAAATTGAGCGAAGCGCAGTACCAGCTGCGCACCAAGGGCATGCCGGCCGAACAGGCGGCGGCGGTGGCAATCGAGATCGCGCAAGCGCGCAAGAAAGTCGAAGAAGAGTCCAAGCTGAAAGGTGGTCATGATTAAGACGCGTCTGTTTTGCTTTGTTCTCGCACTGGTACTCGTGAACGCGGCGACTGCCGCAGTTGGCGATATCGTCATTTTTCGCGCCAACGTTGATGCGCTTGCCGCAATGGACAGGGCCGATGATCCACCTGTGACGCCTGGCTACATTCAAATGAGTGTGCCGACCAAGGCGTCCATATCGGTGATCGAGACCGTCTTCGGGCAAATTCGGGAGGGCGACAAATCGATCACGATGCCGATGAGCCACTGGCCTATCGGGAACACATTGACAGATGTTTTTTTCATCGCCAAAAGAAATGCCGATGGCAGTCTTTCGGCGACATGGTGGGAGTATTCGAGAAAGGGACACTGCGTTCCTCAGCATATTGCAGAAAAGCTCGCTGTCGAGGACGTGTTGCGCGAGCTGTACGGCGCGGGCAAGCTGAAATGCCAAAAAGTCGGGGCGGCGGGGTCCGGCGGCGGGGTCAGTTCCGGCAAACTGACAAATAGGCGGCGTGGTCAGCCGGCGGCGGGCACAGGCGGGGAGTGAAATGTCGGTTTGCCGGGACTGACCCTGAAGGTTTTCCTTGAAATCTCCCGTTGCTACTCGGGCACCTCTTCTGGCAATGCCACGTTGCGGAATAGTCCCAGCAACAGCAGGTCATAGACGATCTTGCAGCTCCCTGCAGCCAGCAGCGGCCAGCCAAACGTCGATGCGCCGAGCATCAGGCCAGCCAACAACGGACTGCACGCGGCCACAAGGCTGCGCGGCACAGCCGTGATGCTGGCGGCGGCCACCCGTTCTTCCGGCGGCACGACCGCCATCACGAATGAACTGCGGGTTGGCACGTCCATCTGCGACAGCATGCTGCGCGCCAGCAGCAGCGCGATTGCCCATCCCAGTGACGGCATGAACGGCACCAGCACCAGCAGCACATTAGCGGGCAGGTGCGAGAACACCATCGTATTGAGCAAGCCGAAGCGCCCGGCAATGCGCACCGCAAGCAGGTAGGAAATGGCCGAACAGATGCCGGTCCAGAAGAAAATTGTGCCTGCCATCACCACCGACAGCTGGTATTTCTGGAATAGCCACAGTGCGACCATCGACTGTCCGACAAAGCCGCCGCCGAAGGCATCAAGACTGAACAGGATGGCCAGCGTGCAGACCGTCTTTTTCGCCTTGCGCAACGGTGCGGCCCGCGTGCGCACGACCGGTGCCGCGGTGCGCGGCAGCGTGCCATACAAAGCGGCTGCAACCAGGCCGAGTACGCCGTACAGCAAGAACATGGCTTGCATGGCCAGCAAGGGATCGATGGGCAACGCTTGCGCGGCCAGTACAGGAAGGCCGGCACAGAGGGCGCCGATCGCTGCCACCAGCGTGCCCAACATGCTGTAGCGGGCAAAGGCCGCTGTACGTTCCTTGGCCTGTACCGCGTTCGCCAATACGGCGTGCTCGAGTGGCAAGAAGACGCTGACGTCGCCACCGGATGGATTGAGCGTCCCAACCACGGCAATGAGCAGCAGCGGCCAGAACGCCGTGATGCCGGCAAACCCGAAGCCGGTCGCCGCCATCAGCAACGAGGCGCCAAGCAGCATCGAACGATATTGAAAACGCCAAGCGTGCTGCCCCAGTAACAGCGTCAGCACGCCCGATCCGAGCAAGGTGCCGGTGGTGATGACGCCAACCTGGAACGGGCTCATGCCCAGCGCCAGCAAGTACACGGGCAGCAGCAGGCTGACGTAGCCATCGGCGAACGAGCGCAGCGTCTTTACCCAAAGCAGCCGGTGCAGCAGCGCGCCGCCCTGAAAATGGAATGTAGTCATGGTTCAATAGTAAGCCTTGACAACAAATCCATGTTTCCCGCACATTAGATATTTGCACGCTGATTTGGGCCTCTAAAAATGAAAATGATCGCGATTGTCGTGCTGTGCATGCTGGCTGGATGCGGAAAGAAGACGCCGCAGGCGCCGCTAGCGCCTGCCGTAGTGGCGGCGCCGGTCGTGCCAGCAGCGCAGCCCGCTGTTCCCGCCGCATCGACCGATCCGGACAGCCCGACCGCTTTGCCAGCGCTGAAACTCAAGGGCGTGGGCATCAAGAAAAGCCTCAGCTATTACTATGCGTTCAAGGCGGGCGCTGGCACGGTCAAGATCGTCGCGATCGCCAAGAACGCGCCCAGCGGGTCCACCCAGGCGCTGCAGTTCGCGCTGTACGACGCCAAGGCCAATCGCCTGTGCTTCGATTCGCACGGCAACACCAATGCCGACAAGACCATCACGCTGAACTGCAGTGTCGACAAGGCCCAGCCTTTGATCCTGCGCCTCGACCTGGGTGAAGAAACCATCGACTACGCGATTGCGCTGGAAGGCCCGGTCGAATTGATCGCACCGGAAGCTGCCGGCATCGCCAAACCGGTCGCCGGCGCCGGCTCGACCGACATCGACGAACCGACCCGCCTGGCTGGCAACCGGATCAAGGGGGAGGGCGTCAAGAAACCGGTGGCCTACTACTACGCCTTCAATGCCGGTCCGGGCGAACTGACGCTCACCGCAGACGCCAAGAACCAGTCGGCCGCGTTCACTGACGCGCTCAAGGCAGGCCTGTACACGCTGCGCTCGGAAAAGCTGTGCGATCTGTCGCTGGGCAACACCACGCTCGACAAGCGCGTCGTACTGGCCTGCAAGCTCGACCAGCGCCAGCCCGTGATTCTGCGCCTGGACCTGACGCCGGAGACGATCGATTACCGCGTCAAGTTCGATGGGCCGTACGACTTCGAACCGTTTGCGCTGCCGAAGGTAGTGACCATCGCGCTTGATGCAGCAGTGCTGTTCGACACCGGCAAGGCCGAGCTGAAACCGGAAGCGCGCCAGACGCTGCATGAGGCGGCCGAGCGCGTCAAAAAATTCAAGGATGCGGCGGTCATGATTTCAGGTCACACCGACAACGTCGGCGACGAGGCATCTAACAAAACCTTGTCTGACAAGCGCGCCGCGTCCGTGCGGGATTATTTCGTGGCGACCGAGGCGGTTCCGGCGGCGGGGCTGGCGGTCAAAGGTTACGGCAAATCACAGCCGGTGGCCGATAACGGCAGCGAGCAAGGCCGCGCTCGCAACCGCCGGGTCGACGTGGTCATCTCGCCGAAATAGCTCCATCGTCGTCCTCCCGAACGCGGGGATCCAGCCTCTTTGTACTCACGATGGGTCCCCGCTTTCGCGAGGACGACGGCAAAAGAAATATTGGTAGCGCTTTGAACGCGGCGGGGTCCCAGCTGACTCCAATCCTGGTTCCTAAAAGGCCGGCCCCAGCCGCGCGGTCCCGCCTTCGACCACGGTCGCAGAGAACAAGCGCCGTTCCGGTGATGCGGAATTGTCCAGGATCAGCGCGCCCAGCATGTCGCTGGCGGCGGTGGCCATGGTTTGCATCGGCTGGCGCAAGGTGGTCAGGTTGTAGCTCAGCCACGAGGCCTGGGCCACGCCATCGAAGCCGGTAATCGACAGTTCGCCCGGCACATCCAGTTGCATTTCATGGCGCGCGGTGTCCAGGCAGCCGATCGCCATGATGTCATTGCCGCACACGATGGCGTCGGGCGCCCGTCCCAGGCGGCTGACGATTTCGCGCATGCCGCGCGCGCCGCTGGCGTAGTCGTAGTCGCCGGCCACCACCAGCGGCGGCGCCAGGTGCAGTTCGGCCAGCCGTTCGGCCACGCCGCGCGAGCGGTCCTGGGCCAGCACCGAGTCGTGCGGGCCGTCAATCATGGCAAAACGCTTGTGCCCGGCAGCGGCCAGGCGCGACACGATCAGGCGCGCCGCCTCCACCTGGTCGCACACGATGGCGTTGACGGTGCGCTCGCGCAGGTTGCGGTTGAACAGCACGAATGGCACGCCGCGCTTGTCGAATTCGGCTACCTGGGCGGCCGACAGGCGCGCCGCCACCACGGCGCCGTCGACCTGGTGCTGCCACACTTCGGCCAACGTCTGGTCGACTTCGCTCTCGCTGGGCAGCGCAAACAGCAAGATGCGCATGCCGCGCCGCGCAAACTGGCGGCTCATGTCGGACACCACTTCGGGGAAATGCAGGGCGGCGGCGTTGGAAATGATCAGCGCCACCTGGTTCGAGCGCCGCGTGATCAGGCTGCGCGCGGCCGCGTTGGGGATGTAATCGAGGTCCTGGGCCGCCTGCATCACGCGCGCATAGGTGGCCTTGGAGACGCTGGCGCCCGGCTTGAAGCAGCGCGACACGGCCGATTGCGACACGCCGGCCAGCGTTGCCACGTCGTAGGAGGTGACGCGCCGCGCCTGATGGCGGATCAAGGCCTGGATGTCGGCGATGCTGGTGCTGAGCGGCGGCGTGGAATTGGTCATGGCGTTTGCCAGTGTAGACCTAAAACTTGCCACGTGGAAATTGAAAATGCATTGTGTTCACATTCGTGTTGCAAATTTGACGACGGGGCGTCATTCCCTCCCGTCTTGGAATCTGGTAACATACCGCCCCTTACTACAAAGGGTCCCATGGCCAATGCTTGCGGCGTCGATTTCGGTACGTCAAATTCCACGGTAGGCTGGATCGGTCCCCGCCAGAGCGGCTGCGACCGTTCGGTCCTGCTCGCCCTCGAAGATGGCAAGGCGACCTTGCCGTCGGTCGTGTTCTTCAATGCCGACGACGATGAGGTCAGCTACGGCCGCGCGGCGCTGGCCGGCTACCTGGCTGGCTACGAAGGGCGGTTGATGCGTTCGCTCAAGAGCTTGCTCGGCACCAGCCTGATCGACGGCCAGACCGAAGTGGGCGGGCGTGCTTTGCCGTTCCGCATGCTGCTGTCGCACTACATTGGCGAAGTCAAACGCCGCGCCGAGCGCGAAGCGGGGCGCGAATTCACCTGCGCCGTGTTCGGCCGCCCGGTGTTTTTCATCGACGACAGCGCCGAGGCCGACCAGCTGGCCGAAACCACGCTGGCCGAGGTGGCCAGGGCGGTCGGTTTCAAGGACGTGTCGTTCCAGTTCGAGCCCATCGCGGCCGCGTTCGATTACGAATCCCAGATCCGCAGCGAAGAACTGGTGCTGATCGCCGACATTGGCGGGGGCACGTCGGACTTTTCGCTGGTGCGCCTGTCGCCCGAGCGCGCCGCCAAGCTCGAACGGCGTGACGATATCCTGGCTACCGGTGGCGTGCACATTGGCGGCACCGATTTCGACAAGTACCTGAGCCTGAACTCGGTGATGCCGCTGCTGGGTTACCAGACACTGATGAACAACAACAGCGCCATTCCGTCGAGCTACTACTTCAACCTGGCCACCTGGCACACGATCAACCTGGCCTACACCAAGAAGATCTGGACCCAGCTGGCCGACGTGGTGCGCGACGCGCGCGAGCCGGCCAAGCTGGGCCGCTTGCAGCGCCTGATCGACGAGCGCGCCGGCCACTGGCTGGCCATGAAGGTGGAGGAGGGCAAGATCGCCTTGTCCGACGCCAGCTCGGCCGAACTGCTGCTGGACCGCCTGGCGCCGCCGGAGACGCTGGTGCTGCAGCGCACAGATTTCGAGGAGTCAATCACCCACCTGGTCGGATCAATTGACCAGACGGTGCTGAAACTACTGGCCGACGCCGGTGTCAAAGCCGACGCGGTCGACACCGTTTTCTTCACCGGCGGGTCGAGCGGGGTGCGCATGCTGCGCGAACGCATCGGCGCGCTGCTTCCCAACGCCCGCAAGGTCGAGGGCGACCTGTTCGGCAGCATAGGCGCCGGACTGGCGCTCGATGCCGTTCGCAAATACGGATAGACCATGTTTGAAAAACCCATCGTGATGCTCGACTTTGAAACCACTGGTTTGTCGCCTGCGATGGGCGACCGGATCACCGAGGTGGCGGCGCTGCGCATCGTCGGCGGCAAGGTTACCGAGCGTTTCGTGTCACTGATCAATTGCCAGGTGCGCATTCCATCCTTTATTACCCAGTTGACCGGCATTTCGCAGGCCATGGTCGAGCGCGCGCCGCCGGTCGAGCAGGTGCTGCCGCAATTGCTGGACTTCATCGGCGAGGATGCCTTGTCGGCCCACAACGCCAGCTTCGACGAAAAATTCCTCAAGGCCGAAGCCGAACGGCTGGGCCTGGTGCCGCGCCACGACGCACTGGTCTGTTCGCTGAAACTGTCGCGCCGCGTGTTTCCGGGCATGAACAGCTACAAGCTCGGCTTGTTGTCGGGCCAGCTGGGCATCCGCTTTCGCAGCGCCGCCCACCGCGCCGAATCGGACGCCGAAGTGGCCGCCGAAGTGCTGATCCATATCAGCCGCCACCTGGACCGTCAATACGGCCTGGGCCCGCTGGCGCCGCAGTTGCTGGTGTCGCTCAACAAATTAAGTGCGGCCAAAGTTCCTGATTTCCTGCAAAAATACGCAGTTACAAATAGAGCTACAAGAATTTCCTGATCACTTTACAATAGCGCCCATGACCCGCCAGGCCTTCATCCGCGTAATGCTGTCGCTGCTTCTGCTGATTTCCCAGCAGATGGCGTCGTCGCACGTGATGTCGCACTTGGCCGGCTCGCTCGACCGCATCGCCGCGCACGCGCATCAGCCCCTCAGCGACGACATGTCGAGCGCGTTCGCGCAAGACCAGTCGTGCAGCCAGTGCCTGGCGTTCGCGCAACTGGCCGGCCCTTTGATCAGCACCCCGCCAGATTTCATCCTGCCGCAGCAACCACGCTTTGCCATCGACGCGCCTGACGTGCCGGTCGCCGGCGCCCGCATCATCCTCGCGTTCCAGTCGCGCGGCCCCCCCGTCCTGTCCTAGAGAAATTGCGTTTTCTTCATGGTTGCTGCGCTGCGCGCGGCGGCTTGTCGTTCTCTTTCACAGGACCACCACGATGTTCAAACCAACGCTACTGGGCGCAGCCATGCTCGCCGCATGTGCCGTACCCCTGGCCGCTTCGGCTGCCGACGACAAGGAAATGGCCGCCATCCGCGCCCAGATCCAGGAAATGAAGCAGTCCTACGAGGCCCGCTTGCTGGCGCTCGAACAGCGCTTGCAGGATGCCCAGGCGGCAGCGCCGGCGGCCCCGGCTGCGGCGCCGGAGCCAGTGGCGGCCCCAAGCAGCAGCAACGCCTTCAATCCCGATATTTCGATGATCCTCGGTGGCAGCTACGCCAACCTGTCGCGCGATCCGGCCCAGTACCGGATCGAAGGTTTCGCCCCCGCCGGTGGCGAAGTGGGCCCTGGCGCGCGCAGCTTCAACCTGGGCGAGTCCGAGTTGACCTTCGCGGCCAATATCGACCCGATGTTCGCCGGCCAGCTGACGTTTTCGCTCACCGGTGAAGACACGCTGGGCGTTGAAGAAGCGTATGTGCGCACCCGCGCCTTGAGCAACGGCGTCAACGCCAGGGCCGGCCGCTTCTTGTCGTCGGTCGGCTACCTGAACGGCCAGCACGCCCACACCTGGGACTTCGTTGACGCGCCGCTGGCCTACCAGGGCTTCTTCGGCGGCCAGTACAAGACCGACGGCGTGCAAGTGAAATGGCTGGCGCCGACCGATACCTTGATCGAACTGGGCGCCGAAGCGGGGCGCGGTTCAGCGCCGCCGGGCAATGAGCGCAACAAGAACGGCGTTGGCGGCGGCGCCTTGTTCGCCCACGTGGGCAATGACATCGGCGACTCGGGCAGCTGGCGCGCCGGCCTGTCCTACCTGCGCACGGGCGCCACCGAGCGCGAGGACCAGTTCAGCGGCAGTTCGGCCATGTGGGTGGCCGATGCCATCTACAAGTGGGCGCCGAACGGCAACTCGACCCAGCGCAACTTCAAGCTGCAAGGCGAGTACCTGCGCCGCAAGGAGAGCGGCACGCTGGCCGACGCGGCCTACCGCGTCACCCAGTCGGGCTATTACGTGCAAGCGGTGTACCAGTTCATGCCGCTGTGGCGCGCCGGCCTGCGCTATGACCGGCTCGACGCCGGCACGGCGGACGCGTATGCGCCCAAACGGGCCAGCATCATGTTCGACTACAGCCCGTCCGAATTCTCGCGCATGCGCCTGCAGTTCGCGCGCGACCAGGCACGTCCCGGTCCGGTCGACAATCAGATTTTCCTGCAATACATCATGAGCCTGGGCACGCACGCTGCCCACGCCTTTTAAGGAGCACATCATGCATATTCATAAACTGTTTGCCGCCTGCCTGATCGGCCTGTGCACGCTCAGTGCGCAGGCTGCCGTCAATATCCTCGCGTGCGAGCCGGAATGGGAAGCGTTGAGCAATGAATTGGGCGGCGACAAGGTCAAGGCCAGCAGCGCCACCAACGCGCTGCAAGACCCGCACCGGATCGAGGCGCGTCCCGGCTTGATCGCGCGCACCCGCAACGCGGACCTGCTCGTGTGCACCGGGCTGGACCTGGAGGCGGGCTGGCTGCCGGTGCTGGTACAACAATCGGGCAACGCCAAGATCGCCGCCGGCCAGCCTGGCAACTTCGCCGCCGGCAATGTTGTGCCGCGCTTGGACGTGCCGGGCAAGCTGGACCGCAGCGAAGGCGACGTGCATGCCGGCGGCAATCCGCACATCCAGCAAAACCCGCACAATATCGCGCTGGTGGCGGCCGCGCTGAGCAAGCGCCTTGGCGAGATCGATCCGGCCAACGGCGCTTACTACCAGGGCCGTTACAAGGATTTCTCGGTGCGCTGGACTGCGGCCATGCTCAAGTGGGAACAACAGGCGGCGCCGCTGCGTGGCGTGGCCGTGGTCGAACACCACAAGAACATGGAATACCTGATGGGCTGGCTGGGCATGCGCCAGGTTGGCACGCTCGAAGCCAAGCCGGGCGTCGAGCCGAGCGCGGCGCACCTGGGCGAACTGCTGTCCCAGTTGCAGCGCCAGCCAGCCAAGATGGTGCTGCGCGCCGCCTACCAGGACGCGCGCGCGTCGCAATGGCTGTCCGAACATGCGCATATCCCGGCAGTGGTCGTGCCATTCACCGTCGGCGCCGATGACAAGTCGAAAGACTTGTTCAGCCTGTTCGACGCCACTGTGCAGCGCTTGTTGGAAGCAAATAAATGAACGGTAATGAAGCAGACCTGATGATCATCCTGCCGGCCTTCCTGGCCGGCATTCTGGTGCTTGCCACCCACATTCCGCTGGGCGCGCAAGTGCTCAAGCGCGGCATCGTGTTTATTGATCTGGCAATCGCCCAGATTGCGGCGCTGGGCGTCATCATTGCCAGTTCCGGTTCGCTCGATCCGAGCGGCTGGGCGGTGCAACTGGCGGCCGGCGTGGCCGCCGTGCTGGGCGCCGTTCTGCTGACCTGGACCGAGAAGCGCTGGCCCGACGTGCAGGAAGCGCAGATCGGCGTCATGTTCATCCTGGCCGCCACTGCCGGGCTGCTGCTGGTGGCGCACAATCCCCATGGCGGCGAGCACATGCAAGAACTGCTGGCCGGCCAGATCCTGTGGGTCAACTATGGCCAGCTGGTGATGCCGGCGATCGGCTCGGCGCTGATACTGCTGGTGCTGTATTTCTTCAACAACCGCCTGGCGCGCCTGGGTTTTTACCTGGTGTTCGCGATGGCCGTGACGGCCTCGGTGCAGCTGGTGGGCGTGTACCTGGTCTTTGCCAGCCTGATCGTGCCCAGCCTGGCGGTGCGCCATTATCCTGAGCGCCGCAAGCTGCCGTTTGCGTATGTGACCGGCGTCGGCGGCTACGGCATCGGGCTGGTGTTGTCGATCGTGCTGGACTTGCCGTCGGGCGCGCTGATCGTGTGGTGCCTGGCGCTGCTGGCCATGTTGGTGTACGGCTTGGGACCCAAGCCGGCCCAGCCTGCCTGATCATTTCCGAACGCAATCGAAACCCCGCCGTGAGCGATCACCCGGGGTTTTTTCATGTCCCACATCGTGCCGGTAGGGGTGGGTATTTGCGAACCATCAAACTCCGGGGTGCATCACCAATTAAAATTTTAACAATACTTCTCAGGCCGCTTGCCTGCGGCCCGTTCCGCCACTAATCCTGCATTTTTACGGCGTCGCGCCGGAGGCTGAGCATGAACCGCCAGAATATATCTCGCGAGAACTATCAGACGTATGTGTGGTTCCGCCAGGCAGCTGAGCGCGGTGACGCCTACGCCCAATTCAACCTCGGTTTGATGTACAAGAAAGGCGATTGCATCGAACGCGATTACACGCACGCCTACAAGTGGCTGCGCCAGGCTGCATTGCAAGGCCTGGCGTTCGCCCAGAACCACCTCGGTGCGCTGTACTACAACGGGCGCGGGGTCGACCAGAGCGACGCCGAAGCGGCCTACTGGTTCCGCCATGCGGCTGAACAGGGCGACGCCTCGGCCCAGCAAAACCTGGGGCAAATGTACAAGAAGGGGCGCGGCCTGGAACAGAACCACGAACTGGCGCTGGCCTGGTTTTACCGCGCCGCCGAGCAGGGCGTGGCCAGCGCCCAGAGCCTGCTGGCCGAATGCTATCTGTCCGGCCAGGGCGCGGCGCTGAACTATCCGCTGGCGATGGCCTGGTTTCGCAAGGCGGCGGTGCAAGGCGAAGCCCAGGCCCAGCTCAATCTGGGCCTGATGTACAAGCGCGGACAAGGCGTTGTAGCGAGCGACGCCCAGGCGCTGTGCTGGTTCCGCCAGGCGGCCGCGCAAGGCAACGCGCTGGCCCAGCGCCAGCTGGGCGTCGCTTATGCCGAGGGCCTGGGCGTGCGCACCGATCCGCTGCGCGCGTTCGCCTGGCTGCAGCGCGCCGCCGAGCAGGGCGACAAGGACGCCCAGTTCAACCTGGGCGTCATGCTGGCCAATGGCCAAGGCGTGGCGGTCGACGAATCGCGCGCCATGGCGTGGTACTTGCGCGCGGCCGAGCAGGGCCACATGCTGGCGCAATACAACCTGGGCAGCATGTACGCCAACGGCCGCGGCGCGCCGCGCGACGAGCTGCGCGCGCTCGAGTGGTACCGGCGCGCAGCCGACCAGGGCGCACCGAACGCCCAGTTCAACCTGGGCGTCATCTATGCGTCCGGGCAGGGCGTGCTCAAGGACGAGGCACAGGCCGCGCGCTGGTACCGGGTCGCGGCCGACCAGGGCGACGCCAGCGCCCAGAACAATCTGGGCGTGCTGTACGCCAACGGCCAGGGCGTGCAGCAGGACGACTGTTTGGCCGTGTTCTGGTACACCCAGGCCGCCGAACAGGGCCATGCGCTGGCCCAGTACAACCTGGGCGGCATGTACAGCAGCGGACGCGGCGTGGCGCGCGACACGGTGCGCTCCTACATGTGGATGCTGCTGGCGGCCGATGCCGGCGACGAAACGGCCAGCGCCAACAAGAGCATCGTCGCGCGCCGCCTGAGCCCGTCCGAAATCGGTTCGGCGCTCGACCTGTCGCGCCAATGGCACATGACGCACGCTGCCCACGCCGGTGCCTGTAGCAGCAACTGAAAGTTCCTCTCGGAATCTTCACAAGACGCTACAATGGGAGGGCAGGCTGTTGCGTGCCTGCGCCCCTTGACTCTCTGCGTCGCGCCATGAAAATTGCTTATTGCATCGCACCATTGGCAGCCTGGTTCTTGCTCTTTGCTAGCGCCAGTGGCGCCGTGCTGGCGGTGCAGGTCAGCGACAGCGCCGGCAAGCCCCTGGCCGATGTGGTCGTGGTAGCCGAGCCGGAGGCCGGCGTGGCCTTTCCCAAGCTGCTCAAGCCGGCTGAAATCGAACAGCGCGGCCTCAAGTTCCTGCCCCTGGTGAGCGTGATCCAGACCGGCAGCCACATTGCCTTTCCCAACAATGACCGGGTCAAGCACCACATCTACTCGTTCTCGCCGGCCAAGAAGTTCGACCAGAAGCTGTACTCGGGCGTGGCCGCCGCACCACAGATGTTCGACAAGGCCGGGCTGGTGGTCCTTGGATGCAATATCCACGACAGCATGATCGCCTACGTCAAGGTGGTCGACTCCCCCTATTTCGCCAAGACCGATGCGGCCGGCATGGCCCGCATCGACCTGCCGGGCGCCGCCAGTTACAGCGTCTCGGCCTGGCACTACCATCAAAGCGCAGCCGCTGCGCCGCAAGCGGTCGCGCTCAAGCCGGACGCCGGCGCGACGGCCAGTTTCAAGCTGGCCATGAAGCCGCCGATGGTCGAATCGTCCGCAGCGACGGACTACTGACATGCTGATGCGCTTTAAAAGTCTGGAAGCCCGAATCGCGACGCTGTTCCTGGTGCTGATCATTGTCGTCCAGGTCGCTGGCCTGCTGGTGATCCATCAGGGCATCGACAGCAATGCACACGCGTCGATTGCGACCGAACTGAAAAATGGCGAGAAAGTGTTTCGCAAGCTGCTCGAGCAAAACGCGCAAAAGCGCCGTTCCAGCGCCGGCGTGCTGGCGCGCGATACCGCCTTCGTGCAGGCGATCGGCAATGGCGCCGCAGACGACCGCGCCACCATCGAGTCGGCGCTGCAAAACAACGCGACGCGCGCCCGCGCCGACCTGACCATGCTGATCGACGGCGAGCGCAAGGTCACCGTCTCGAGCGGGATCGCCACCGCCGGCGCGCTCGAAAAACTGGTGCTTGGCCTGTTGGACCGCGCCGAGCAGCCCGGCGGCACCAGCGCCATCGCCATCGTCGACCAGAAGCCGGTGCAGATCGTCATCATGCCGGTCAAGGCGCCGATCACGATCGCCTGGGTGGTCATGGGCTTTGCGATCGACCGCCAGATGGCAATCGACATGCAGGACCTGTCTGCGCTCGACGTGGCGATCCTGGTGCGCGCCGCCGACGGCAGTTGGCACCCGGTCGAGTCGACACTGGCGCCGGGCCTGATGTCCAGCATGGCGCGCGAGCTGGCGCCGCTGGCGGCCAAGCCGGACCAGCCGTTCGACCTGGACATCGGCGGCAACAAATACGGCGCGCGCATGATCATGATCGGCACCGATGGCGAACACGGCGCCGGCGTCATGCTGGCGCGCTCGATCGATGCCGCCGCCGAGCAGTACAACAAGCTGGAACGCACGCTGTTGCTGCTGACGATATTGGGTACCGTGGTGGCCGCCGCCGCCGCGGTGCTGACCGCCAAGCGCATCGCGCAGCCGCTCAGCGAGCTGGCAGGCACCGCGGCCAGGCTGGAAAAGGGCGACTACCGCGGCCAGGTCGACGTCAAGCGCGACGACGAGATCGGCGCTCTGGCCAAAGCGTTCGACAGCATGCGCGACGGGATCGCCAAGCGCGAACAGGAAATTCGCCGCCTGGCGTACTGGGACCCGCTGACCAACTTGCCCAACCGCGCCCAGTTCGTGGTGCTGCTCGAAGGCGCGCTGGCCGACGCCAGGAAGCGCGAGCAGCCGGTGTTCGTGCTGATGATGGACCTGGACCGCTTCAAGCACGTCAACGACGTCATGGGCCACAACTTTGGCGACAGCCTGCTGCGCCAGGTGGCCGAGCGGCTCACGCTCAGGGTGACTGAAGTGTGCGGCGCGGCCCACCTTGCGCGCCTGGGCAGCGATGAATTTGCGGTGCTGCTGCCGGGCGTGGGCATCGATCAGGTGCGCGGCATCGCCGCCGGCATCCTGCAGGCGCTGGAAGTGCCGCTGTCGATGGATGAACAGACGGTCGACATGGGCGCCGGCATGGGTATCTCCGGCTACCCGTCCAACGGCACCGACCCGGAAGAACTGCTGTCGATGGCCGAAGTGGCGATGGACCACGCCAAGCTGCGCAACGACGGCGCAATTTTCTACGACCCGGCGATGGACACGTCCAGCGCCAAGAGCCTGAGCCTGCTGACGGAACTGCGCAACGGCATCGAGCGCAACGAGTTTCGCCTTCACTTGCAGCCCAAGTGCCGCCTCGACACCGGTGAAGTGGTGGCCGCCGAAGCGCTGGTACGCTGGGTGCACCCGGTGCGCGGCAATGTATATCCCGACGACTTCATCCCGTTCGCCGAACAGACCGGTTTTATTCGCATTTTGACGCTGTGGGTCATGGAGCGCTCGGCCGAAATGTGCCGCGACCTGGCGCAGCAAGGCATCCACCTGAAAATCTCGGTCAACCTGTCCACCCGCGACTTGATGGACCAGGACTTGCCGGCCAAGTTTTGCGCCATCCTGGCCCGCTACGCGCTGTCGCCGTCGTCGTTCTGCCTTGAGATCACCGAGAGCGCGATCATGGACGACCCGGTGCGGGCCGAGCAAACGCTGCACCGCTTGCACGCAATGGGGGTCGACTTGTCGATTGACGATTTCGGCACCGGCTACTCGTCGCTGGCCTACCTGAAGCGGCTGCCGGTCAATGAACTGAAAATCGACAAGTCGTTCGTGCTGAACATGGAAAACGACATCGGCGACACCAAGATTGTGCGTTCAACTATCGACCTTGGCCACAACATGGGCCTGCGGGTGGTGGCTGAAGGCGTCGAGACTGAAGCGGTATGGCGTCTGCTGGCCGCGCTGGGATGCGACCAGGGGCAGGGCTACTTCATGAGCCGCGCCATTCCAGGCGACGAACTGGCCGCCTGGATCGCCAACTGGGTGCCGCCGGTGAAGAAAGAGCTGCCCATGTACATATCAAATTAATAGGCGCGCCAGGCACGTCTCGCGCTATGATTCCGTCTCCCTATCGAACGACGGAATCTTCCCATGCAAATGAAACAGGCATCCCTGGTCCTTAGCTTGCTGGCCATGCTTGGCGCGAACGCGGTGGCGCAAACCTGCCCTGCCAGCGGCGTCACGCTCAGCTACCCGATCACCAAGCAAGTCGACCAGAAAGACGACTACCACGGCACCAGCATCGCCGACCCGTACCGCTGGCTGGAAGACGCCAACAGCGATGAAACGAAGGTCTGGGTCGATGCGCAGAACAAGGTCACCCAGTCGTTCCTGGGCCAGATTCCCGAGCGTGAAACCATCAAGCAGCGCCTGACCAAGCTGTGGAACTATGAGCGCTACAGCGTGCCGTCGATGGAAGGCGGCCGTTACTTCTACAGCCGCAATGACGGCTTGCAGAACCAGGCAGTCCTGTACACCATGAAGTCGCTGTCGGAGGCACCGCGCCTGCTGCTCGACCCGAACACGCTGGCCGCTGACGGTACCGTTGCGCTGGCCGGCACCGCGGTCAGCCCGAACGGCAAATACCTCGCCTACGGCACCGCCGCTTCCGGCTCCGACTGGAACGAGTGGAAAGTGCGCGACATCGACACCGGCAAGGACCTGGACGACCACCTGAAGTGGGTCAAGTTCTCCAACACCGCCTGGACACCGGACGGCAAGGGCTTCTTCTACAGCCGCTACGACGCGCCGGAAGAATCGGCCAAGCTGGCCGGCATCAACTACTTCCACAAGCTGTACTACCACGTGCTGGGCACGCCGCAAAGCGCCGACACGCTGGCCTACGACCGCCCGGACGACAAGGAAATGGGCGTGTCCGGCCAGGTCAGCAATGACGGCAAATACCTGCTCATTTCGGTCAGCAAGGGCACCTCGCCGAAAGTGCGCGTGTACTACAAGGAGCTGTCCAAGCCAGGCGCCAAAGTGGTGCCGCTGGTGGACGTGTTTGAAGCGTCGTACAACTTCATCGACAACGTCGGCCCGGTGTTCTACTTCATGACCGACAAGAACGCGCCGCGTTCGCGCGTGATCGCGATCGACACCCGCAAGCCGGCCGAGGCGCAATGGAAGCAGGTCATCGGCGAGTCCGCCCAGACGCTCACTGGCGCCAGCATGGTCAATGACCAGTTCGTGACCGAATACCTGGCCGACGCGCGCAGCATGGTCAAGGTGATCGACCGTAGCGGCAAGCTGGTACGCGAAGTCAAACTGCCCGGCATCGGCTCGGCGGCCGGCTTTGGCGGCAAGCGCAATTACCGCGAGACGTTCTACTCGTTCACCGGCTTCACCAATCCGACCACGATCTACCGGCTTGACATGAAGACTGGCGCCAGCACCGTGTTCCGCCGGCCGAAGGTCGACTTCGACCCGAGCGGCTACGAAACGCGCCAGCAGTTCTACACCAGCCGCGATGGCACCAAGGTGCCGATGTTCATCGTCTCGAAGAAGGGCATCAAGCTCGATGGCAGCAACCCGACCTACTTGTACGGTTACGGCGGCTTCAACATCTCGATGACGCCTGGCTTCTCGCCGGCCAACTTGGCGTGGATGGAAATGGGCGGCGTGTACGTGATGGCCAACCTGCGCGGCGGCGGCGAATACGGCGAAGCCTGGCACAATGCCGGCACCAAGCTGCAAAAGCAGAACGTGTTCGACGACTTCATCGGCGCCGCTGAGTGGCTGATCGCCAACAAGATCACCTCGCCATCGAAGCTGGCCATCGGCGGCGGCAGCAATGGCGGCCTGCTGGTGGGCGCGGCGATGACGCAGCGTCCGGATTTGTTTGCGGCGGCCATTCCGATGGTGGGCGTGCTCGACATGCTGCGCTTCCATAAATTCACGATCGGCTGGGCCTGGACCTCGGATTACGGCTCGTCCGACAACGCTGACGAGTTCAAGGCGCTGGTCAAGTACTCGCCGCTGCACAACCTGAAGCAGGGCGCCTGCTACCCGGCGACCATGATCACCACCGCCGACCATGACGACCGCGTGGTGCCGGCGCACAGCTTCAAGTTCGCCGCTGCAGCACAAGCGGCGCAAGGAGCCGGCGGCGCACCGATCATCATCCGCATTGACGTCAAGGCAGGCCATGGCGCCGGCAAGCCGACCACCAAGGTGATCGAGGAAGTGGCCGACCGTTGGGGCTTCCTGAGCCGGGCGCTGAAGATGAATGAGCCTGCCAAAGTGGCAGGGTATTAAAATGTAATACGAAACGTCGCCTTCATGGCGACGTTTCCTTATCCGGTATCGACTTTGACGGGGGACGGGCACACTTGGGCCCTCAACTCGACAAGGATAGATATGCCGCTCGCACACGCACGACCGAATCTGGCGCTGTACATGGCCGGGGTTCTGGTCCTCGCCATGGCCGTCATCGGCCCCATTTCACAGCCGGCCAGCTACCACGCCTTCGCCGAACAGCGCGCGCTGTTCGGTATTGCGCATGTGGGCGACGTCTTGTCGAACGCAGGTTTCCTGCTGGTTGCGGCCTATGGCGCGCTGGGCATGTGGCTCACGGGGCGCAGGGAACCGGCGCAGGTGCTGTTCCTCGGTGCGCTGGCGATGACCGCTATCGGCTCGACCTGGTACCACCTGGCGCCCGACAATGCGCGCCTGGTATGGGACCGGCTGCCAATCGCATTGGCTTGCGCGGCGCTGGTGGCGAGCGCCATGCCCAGGCCGAAGCTGGTGCTGCCAGTGCTGGCCGTGACGGCGGCGCTCAGTGTGTGGTGGTGGGTGATGACCGGGGATTTGCGTTTGTACCTGTTGATGCAGGTCTCGCCGCTGGTGCTGGTGCCGCTGCTGCAGTGGCAATTACAGGCGCCGATGGCCCAGAGGAGGGCGTTCGGCGTGGCGATCATGCTGTACGTGCTGGCCAAGCTGTGTGAAATGGGAGATCAAACTCTGTTCGAAGCACTGGGCCAGGTCAGCGGCCACACGTTGAAACATTTGTTTGCGGCTGCGGCGGCGTTCGTGTTGGTGCACCGGTTTGGTGGAATGCGCTAACGCTTTTCCACCCTACGCCATTACCTGTGCACCACCACCAGCAAGGCCTTGGCCTCGGTCTTGCTGGTATTGCGCAGTGCATGGTTCTGGTCGGCCGGATAGCGCGCCGTGCCGCCCATCTTGAGCTTCTTCTTGTCGGTCCCCACTTCGACCTCGATAGACCCGTGCAGCACAGTGACGTGCTCGCTGGTGCCCGGATCGTGCGCCTGCGAGGCCAGTTCGCCGCCCGGCGCCAAGGTCAGTTCATACCATTCGTATTTGCCGGCCATTTCCATCGGCCCCAGGATGCGCAGGATGTAGCCGGCGTGCGCACCAGGCAAGGTTGGCGTCTCGTGGGCGTCGAGCACCCGGATCGTCTCGGCCACCCGGGTCTCGGACGACAACAGCTCGCCGATCTGCACCCCCAGCGCGTTAGCCAGGCGCCAGGTGATGGCAATGGTCGGGTTGGCCTTTTCGCGCTCGATTTGCGATAACATCGATTTCGACACGCCTGCGATGCGCGACAAATCTTCCAGCGTCAGCCCGCGCGCCAGACGCAACCGTTGTAGCGTTGCGCCCACTTCAGGAGGAGAATTAGTACCTAGCGCTGCACTCATATAGTTTTGACCATTTTAAATTGCATACGATGCTTGCCAAGTTCACTGGGCTTGGGTAATATCCATTATATTGAATTTTAGTTCGATATCACGGAATTAGCATCTCAGAGTGATCACGGTACAGCATAGTGCAACAGTCGGTCAAGCCGGCAACCTAGACAAGGACATAAAATGAGCGAACAAGCGAAGAATGCGTTTTTCAGCGGCCTGCAGCAAAGCCTGGACACGCTGCGCGAGCAGGGCCTGTACAAGCCTGAGCGCGTACTGGCGTCGCGCCAGGGTGCCGAAGTGGTTGGCAGCGACGGCCGCACGCTCATCAATATGTGCGCCAACAACTACCTCGGCCTGTCGGGCGACCTGCAGACCCAGCAAGCATCGATCGCCGCCACCGAAAAATACGGTTACGGCCTGTCGTCGGTGCGCTTCATCTGCGGCACCCAGACCGTGCACAAGGAGCTGGAAACGGCCATCTCGGCCTTCCTCGGCACCGAAGACACGATTTTGTACGCCGCCGCGTTTGACGCCAACGGCGGCGTCTTCGAGCCGCTGTTCGACGAGAACGACGCCATCATCTCGGATGCGTTGAACCATGCCTCGATCATCGACGGCATCCGCCTGTGCAAGGCCGGGCGCTATCGCTACCTGCACAACGACATGGCCGACCTGGAAGTGCAGCTCAAGGCGGCCACCGAAGCGGGCAAGCGCCACAAGGTCATCGTCACCGACGGCGTGTTCTCGATGGACGGCACGATCGCCCAGCTGGACAAGATCTGCGACCTGGCCGACCAATACGGCGCGCTGGTCATGATCGACGAATGCCATGCATCGGGCTTCATGGGCAAGACCGGGCGCGGCACGCACGAACACCACAACGTCATGGGCCGCATCGACATCATCACCGGCACCTTGGGCAAGGCTCTGGGCGGCGCGATGGGCGGCTTTACCTCGGCGCGCAAGGAAGTGATCGACATGCTGCGCCAGAAGTCGCGTCCTTACCTGTTCTCGAACACGCTGGCGCCATCGATTGCCGGCGCCTCGCTGTCGGTACTGGAGCGTATCGCCAAGTCAACCGAACTGCGCGACCGCCTGCACGAGAACACCGCATACTTCCGCAAGGAGATCGAACGCATCGGCTTTACCATCAAACCGGGCACCCACCCGATCGTGCCGGTGATGCTGTTCGAAGCGACGGTGGCGCAAAAGGTGGCAGCACGCATGTATGAACTCGGCGTGCTGCTGAGCGGCTTCTTCTACCCGGTCGTTCCGATGGGTCAGGCGCGCGTGCGCGTCCAGCTCTCCGCCGCGCACACCCGCGAGCAGCTCGACACCGTACTCAAAGCATTTGAACAAGCCGGGCGTGAGCTGGGCATCCTCAAGAATTAATAGAATTGGAAAAGAATAATATGGAACGCATCCTCATCATCGGCGCCAACGGCCAAATCGGCAGTGAACTGGTCGGCGCACTGGCGCACAAGCACGGCGCGGCCAACGTCATCGCCTCCGACATCGGCGCCACCAACGTCTACAAGGCAGCGCACTACACCCAGCTCGACGTGCTCGACCGGGCGCGCCTGGCCAAGCTGGTTGCCGACGAAGGCATCACCCAGGTCTACCAGCTGGCGGCATTGCTGTCGGCCACCGGCGAGCAAGCGCCGCTCAAGGCCTGGACGCTGAACATGGACGGCCTGCTCAACATCCTGGAAGTGGCGCGCGAGCGCGGCGAAGCGGGCAAGCCATTGCGCGTGTTCTGGCCATCGTCGATCGCGGCCTTCGGCCCGAACACGCCGGCGCAAAATACGCCGCAGTACACCATCATGGACCCGACCACGATCTACGGCATCAGTAAGCTGGCCGGCGAGCGCCTGTGCGAGTACTACTTCACCAAATACGGTGTGGACGTGCGCAGCATCCGCTACCCGGGCATCATCAGTTTCAAGTCGCCTCCGGGCGGCGGCACCACCGATTATGCGATCGCCATTTTCCACGCCGCGCTGCGCGGTGAGCGTTACGATTGCTTCCTGGGACCTGAGACCACGCTGCCGATGATCTACATGCCTGACGCGATCCGCGCAACCATCGAATTAATGGACGCTCCGGCCGATAAAATCGCAATTCGCTCGGCATATAATGTGGCGGGATTGTCGTTCAATCCACGTGAACTGGCGGCGGCGATTACCCTTGCCGTACCAGAGTTCAAGATTGGCTACACGCCGGACAGCCGTCAGGCGATTGCAGATACCTGGCCGCAAAGCCTGGACGACGCCAAAGCGACAGGCGATTGGGGCTGGAAAGCGTCGATTGGACTCGACCAGCTGGTCACCGACATGCTCGCCAACATCGACGTCGGATTGACCCAGGCTGCATAAATCGTTTCACAAGAACTGACAGAGGCCACCGATGGACATGAGCGTATTCGACTTATTCAAGATCGGCATTGGCCCTTCAAGTTCCCACACCGTGGGGCCGATGGTCGCGGCGCGCCGCTTCCTGCTTGAATGCGGCCCGCTTGACGCGGCAGTCGGCGTTGAGGTGGCCCTGTATGGTTCGCTGGCGTTGACCGGCATCGGCCACGCCACCGACAAGGCCTGCATCCTGGGCCTGATGGGCGAGACGCCGCAGGGCGTTGACCCGGACGCGGTCGACGACCAATTGGCCGAAGCCGAACTCGATGGCCTGATCAAGCTGCTCGGCGTGAAGGAAGTCCCGTTCACGGCCAAGGCCAACATCATCTGGAACAAGACTTCCAGCCTGCCCGAGCACCCGAACGGCATGCGCTTCACGCTCAAGCTGGCCGACGGCTCGGCCATCGAAAGGGTTTTCTATTCGGTTGGCGGTGGCTTCATCCACGCGGCCGGCGAATCGCAGGTGCGCCAGAGCGCCACCGGCGGCACCGCGACGATCCGCTTCCCGTTCGACACCATGGACCAGCTGCTGGCGCACGGCAAGGCGAGCGGCCTGACGATTCCGCAAATGCTGCGCGCCAACGAGCTGCAGCGCATGACGGAACAGGAACTGAACGACGGTCTCGACAAAATCTGGAACGTGATGCGCGACTGTATCGCGCACGGCCTGGTCACCGACGGCCAGCTGCCGGGCGGCTTGAACGTCAAGCGGCGCGCGGCCAAGCTGTGGAAGCAGGCGCTCGACGCCAAGAACAGCGACAACCGCGCCAACGATTTGCCGCACGATGCGCTGCATCAGGTCAGCCTGTATGCGATGGCGGTCAACGAAGAAAACGCCGCCGGCGGACGCGTAGTCACGGCGCCAACCAACGGCGCGGCCGGCATCATCCCGGCGGTGCTGCGCTACTACGCCGAAGACTGCCGTCCGAGTGACCCGGTGGCGGGCGTGCGCGCCTTCATGCTGACCGCGGCCGGCATCGGGATGCTGTGCAAAAAGAACGCGTCGATCTCGGGCGCAGAAATCGGCTGCCAGGGCGAAGTCGGCGTGGCGTGCGCGATGGCGGCGGCGGGGCTGGTGGCAGCGCTGGGCGGCTCCAACGAGCAGATTGAAAACGCGGCCGAAATCGGCATCGAACATCACCTGGGCATGACGTGCGACCCGATCGGCGGGCTGGTACAGATTCCCTGCATCGAGCGCAATGGCATGGGCGCGATCAAGGCCATCACCGCCGCCTCGCTGGCACTCAAGGGCGACGGCACCCACTTCGTCAGCCTGGACGAGGTGATTGAGACGATGCGCCAGACCGGCGCCGACATGCAGGCCAAGTACAAGGAAACCTCGCTGGGCGGCCTGGCCATCCATGTCGTTACGGTCAATCACGCGGCCTGTTGAAAAAAACCCACATCGACTAAAAGTGTTTGGCATAAGTTTTTCTATCGCGTATGCTCTGGCCGCGGTCTGTGTCATGCAGACCAGCGATATCGGGAGAGACTGCCGGCCATCAAGCCAGGCAGCGCCGAAGGAGCAACCGCCCCGGAAACTCTCAGGCCCAAGGACCGATATCGCAAGTGAACTCTGAAGAGCTGCCGGATTTCGTCAACCGGTGCACCGAAGGAGCAAGCATCTTCCCGCACTCGCAGGAAGGCGTGAAATCTCTCAGGTCCAGAACAGAGGGGGTGTCTGCCGCGCATGTGCGCGCGGACTTCCCTTTGACATATGGAGCCTGAGCAGATGGACATGAGTGTTTTTGATCTCTTCAAGATTGGCATTGGCCCTTCGAGTTCCCACACGGTGGGCCCGATGGTCGCGGCGCGCCGCTTCCTGCTTGAATGCGGCCCGCTTGACGCGGCAGTCGGCGTTGAGGTGGCCCTGTATGGTTCGCTGGCGTTGACCGGCATCGGCCACGCCACCGACAAGGCCTGCATCCTGGGCCTGATGGGCGAGACGCCGCAGGGCGTTGACCCGGACGCGGTCGACGACCAATTGGCCGAAGCCGAACTCGATGGCCTGATCAAGCTGCTCGGCGTGAAGGAAGTCCCGTTCACGGCCAAGGCCAACATCATCTGGAACAAGACTTCCAGCCTGCCCGAGCACCCGAACGGCATGCGCTTCACGCTCAAGCTGGCCGACGGCTCGGCCATCGAAAGGGTTTTCTATTCGGTTGGCGGTGGCTTCATCCACGCGGCCGGCGAATCGCAGGTGCGCCAGAGCGCCACCGGCGGCACCGCGACGATCCGCTTCCCGTTCGACACCATGGACCAGCTGCTGGCGCACGGCAAGGCGAGCGGCCTGACGATTCCGCAAATGCTGCGCGCCAACGAGCTGCAGCGCATGACGGAACAGGAACTGAACGACGGTCTCGACAAAATCTGGAACGTGATGCGCGACTGTATCGCGCACGGCCTGGTCACCGACGGCCAGCTGCCGGGCGGCTTGAACGTCAAGCGGCGCGCGGCCAAGCTGTGGAAGCAGGCGCTCGACGCCAAGAACAGCGACAACCGCGCCAACGATTTGCCGCACGATGCGCTGCATCAGGTCAGCCTGTATGCGATGGCGGTCAACGAAGAAAACGCCGCCGGCGGACGCGTAGTCACGGCGCCAACCAACGGCGCGGCCGGCATCATCCCGGCGGTGCTGCGCTACTACGCCGAAGACTGCCGTCCGAGTGACCCGGTGGCGGGCGTGCGCGCCTTCATGCTGACCGCGGCCGGCATCGGGATGCTGTGCAAAAAGAACGCGTCGATCTCGGGCGCAGAAATCGGCTGCCAGGGCGAAGTCGGCGTGGCGTGCGCGATGGCGGCGGCGGGGCTGGTGGCAGCGCTGGGCGGCTCCAACGAGCAGATTGAAAACGCGGCCGAAATCGGCATCGAACATCACCTGGGCATGACGTGCGACCCGATCGGCGGGCTGGTACAGATTCCCTGCATCGAGCGCAATGGCATGGGGGCGATCAAGGCCATCACGGCCGCCTCGCTGGCGCTCAAGGGCGACGGCACCCACTTCGTCAGCCTGGACGAGGTGATCGAAACGATGCGCCAGACCGGCGCCGACATGCAAGACAAGTACAAGGAAACCTCGCTCGGTGGCTTGGCCATCCACGTGGTGACGGTCAATCACGCGGCTTGTTGACGGCGCAAGGGACGGTAAAGTCGGCGTTTTCGGCAAGGGGCAGCGGTCCGCACTATAATTAAGGCCGATTGTTTCCTTGCCAGACCAACCCGGACCCTCCTCATCTATGCATTACGTGTCTACTCGTGCCGACTCGGCCGCAGCTCCCCAACAATTTTCCGATATTCTGCTGGGCGGCCTTGCGCCCGACGGCGGACTGTACCTGCCGGCCGAATACCCGCAAGTGACCGGCGCCGAACTCGATGCCTGGCGCAAGCTGTCGTACGCGGACCTGGCCTTTGAAATCCTGCGCAAGTTCGCCACCGACATTTCCGAAAGCGACCTGAAAAAGCTGTGCAAGAAGACTTACACGGCCGACTGCTACCGCAACGCCCGCAACGGCGAAAAGGCAGCCGAGATCACGCCGCTGCGGGTGCTTGAAAAGGATGGCGACAAGACCTTGATGCTGCAGGCGCTGTCGAACGGCCCGACGCTGGCGTTCAAGGACATGGCGATGCAGTTGCTGGGCAACCTGTTCGAGTACGCGCTGGCCAAGAACAAGGCCGAACTCAATATCTTCGGCGCCACCTCGGGCGACACCGGCAGCGCCGCCGAATATGCGATGCGCGGCAAGCAGGGCATCCGCGTGTTCATGCTCTCGCCGCACAAGAAGATGAGCGCCTTCCAGAGCGCGCAGATGTTCAGCCTGCAGGACCCGAACATCTTCAACATCGCCGTCGAAGGCGTGTTCGACGACTGCCAGGACATGGTCAAGGCAGTCTCCAACGACCTGCCGTTCAAGGCTGCGCAAAAAATCGGCACCGTCAATTCGATCAACTGGGCGCGCGTCGTGGCGCAGGTCGTGTACTACTTCCGCGGCTACCTCGCGGCCACCACCGACAACACCCAGAAAGTGTCGTTCACGGTCCCATCGGGGAACTTCGGCAATATCTGCGCCGGCCACATCGCCCGCATGATGGGCTTGCCGATCGACCGCCTGGTCGCCGCCACCAATGAAAACGACGTGCTCGATGAATTCTTCCGCACCGGCGTGTACCGGGTGCGCAAGTCGGCCGAGACCTATCACACCAGCAGCCCGTCGATGGACATCTCCAAGGCGTCCAACTTCGAACGCTTCGTGTACGACCTGGTCGGACGCGATGCAAAACGTGTGCGCGCACTGTTCCACAAGGTCGAAACCGAGGGCGGCTTCGACCTGTCGGGCAAGCCTGGCAGCGACGGCGACGAATTCAAGCTGGTTTCCGAATACGGTTTCGCGTCCGGAAAATCGACCCACAAGGACCGGCTCGACACCATCCGCGACGTGGCCGACGACTACAACATCACCATCGACACCCACACCGCCGACGGCATCAAGGTGGCGCGCCAGTACATGGCGCCGGGCGTGCCGATGATCGTGCTCGAGACGGCGCTGGCCGCCAAGTTCAACGAGACCATTCTCGACGCGCTAGGCGTGGATGCCGAACGCCCGGCCGGCTTCGAGGACATCGAGGCGCTGCCGCAGAAATTCATCGTCATGCCGGCCGACGTCGCCAAGATGAAGGCCTACATCGCCGCCAATACGGGACTGTGACGATGAGCGCGCCCGCCAAACCCATGTTATCGGTACGCGAAGCGCTGGACTTCATGCTGGCGCAAGCGCACCCGCCCAAAGCCACCGAGGTCGTGCCGACCCTGAACGCCAACGGGCGCGTGCTGGCCGAGGCGCAAGCCTCGACCGTCAACGTGCCGTCGGCCGACAATACGCAGATGGACGGCTACGCGGTGCGCGCCGCCGATTGCGCCAGCGGCGACACCACGCTCACGGTCACCCAGCGCATCCCGGCCGGCAAGGTCGGGCATTTCCTCGCTACCGGCAACGCCGCCCGGATTTTCACCGGCGCCATGATTCCCGAAGGCGCGGACGCGGTCGTGATGCAGGAGCAGTGCGAAGCGGCCGAACCCAATTTGGTCACGATCAAGCACACACCGAAGTCCGGCGAATGGATACGCCGCGCCGGCGAAGACATCGTGGCCGGCTCGGTGATCCTGGCCGGCGGCACGCGCCTGCGCAGCCAGGAACTGGGCCTGGCCGCATCGGTCGGACTGGCCAACCTGCCGGTGTACCGCAAGCTGCGCGTGGCCGTGTTTTTTACCGGCGACGAGCTGGTCATGCCGGGCGAATCGCTGGCGCCGGGCGCGATCTACAATTCGAACCGCTTCCTGCTGCGCGCGCTGCTCGAAAACCTGGGCTGCACGCTGACCGACTTCGGCATCGTTCCCGACACGCTGGAGGCGACCCGCGCCACGCTGCGCAACGCGGCGCGCGAAAACGATTTGATCATCACTTCAGGTGGCGTATCGGTCGGCGAGGAAGACCATATCAAGCCGGCAGTGGAAGCCGAAGGGCGCCTGAACATGTGGCAGATCGCCGTCAAGCCGGGCAAGCCGCTGGCGTTCGGCGAAGTCGACCGCGCAGGCGGCTCGGCATTTTTCCTGGGCTTGCCGGGCAATCCGGTGTCGAGTTTCATTACATTCTTGCTGTTCGTGCGCCCGTTCATTCTGAAGCTGCAAGGCGTCAGCGGCACGCTTGAGCCGCGTTCGTTCGCCATGCGCGCCGACTTCGACTGGATCAAGGCTGACCGGCGCAACGAATTCCTGCGGGTGCGCTACAACGATGCGGGCGGGCTGGAACTGTTCCCCAACCAGGGGTCTGGCGTGCTGACGTCGACGGTCTGGGGCGATGGCCTGGTCGACAATCCGCCCGGGCGTGCGATCGCCGCGGGCGACACGGTGCGCTTCATCCCGTTCAGCGAATTACTTCACTAGGCTTTTTCATGAAATTAACGTTGCGCTTTTTTGCCAGCGTGCGCGAGCAGCTCGGCACCTCACAAGAGAACCTGGACCTGCCCGAGGGCGTTACCAGTGTCGGCGCCTTGCGCCAGCTGCTGCGCGAGCGCGGCGGCGCCTGGACCGGCGCGCTGGCGCCGGAGCGCCCGCTGCGCATGGCGTACAACCAGACCATGTGCGGGCCCGACACGGTGCTGGAAGAGGGTGGCGAAGTCGCGTTTTTCCCGCCGGTGACGGGCGGCTAACGCCGCAGAAATTCCCTGATCGCGTCAATCACCATCTGCGGCTGGTCGATCATCGCAAAATGGCGCGCCGGCGCCACCATCACCACCTTCAGTTGCGGCGTGCCCTTCATCAAGCTGGCAACGTCCTCGCTCACAGCCTGCTGCGTCACTTGCAGCTGCGCCGCATCTGGTTCGAAATAGGGTGTAATCAACAGCACCGGCGCCTTGATGCTGGCCAGCACCGGGCGCAAGTCGGTTGCCATCGCGTCGGCCATATATTTCGCCACCGCGCTCGCATCGCTGCGCGCCGACAGTTTGGCCAGTTCGTCCGCGCGCGCCATGTCGATCACGCCGGTTTCGCGCATGCTCTGCTGCTGCTTTTTCTCGAAGGCGGCCTGGGTCGACGCTTTCATGCGCCCGGCCATGTCAAGGCGCTGCTGCGGCGTCCACTCTTCGGAGCCCGCCGTCAAAGGCAGTCCGTCCAGCGACACCACGCCGCCGACCAGCTGCGGATGCTGCGCGGCCAGCGCCAGCGCGATCATGCCGCCCAAGCCATGCCCCACCAGCACCGGCTGAGCCAGTTTACGGCTGACAATCAGTTCGCGCAGCGCGTCCTGCGCGGCGCCGATGCCCTGGCCCGGCTGGGCAGGACGGCCATCGAAGCCGGGCAAGGTCAGCACATACACCGGATGCTCGGTCATCATCTGACGCACCGTTTCCTGCCACGCCCACGGCCCGCTGGCCAGGTCCGGGATCAGGATCAGCGGCGTGCCTTGCTGGCCGTGCCGTTCGACCAGCGTGGTACCCACTTCAAAGCGTTCGGCCGGCGCCAGCGTGAAGGCGAAGCGGTTGGCATCGGCGCCAACGGCAGGAAGGCAAGCGCCGAGCAGCAGCGCGAAAACGAAACGGACAATCATGGCTTCTCCGGGTCAGGTGTGAAGATGGCTTCGATCGGCTTGGCGAACAGGCGCGACAATGAAAAAGCCAGCGGCAAGCTCGGGTCGTAGCGCCCGGTCTCGATGGCGTTGATGGTCTGGCGCGATACTTTGAGCAGGTCGGCCAGGTGGGCCTGGCTCCAGCCGGCGGCAGTGCGCAGCTCGCGCACGCTATTGTTCATCGATTCCACCAGCTGCGCGCGGCCGTGGTCAGGCCCCACGTCGCGCCCATCACGATCCACACATTGAAAGCCGACAGCAGCGGATAGCCGGCCGTTTCCATGAAGCCGTACGTGAAACTGACGGCGGCTGTGACCGCGGCGGCGATGCCCAGGTTCTCCAGCAGCGTGCGGCGGATGTATTCGTCGATCCGGTGGTACTGGCGCACGATCGCCCAGATGCCAAGAAAAAAGCCCAGCATCGGGCTGGCCAGCACGATCGTGCGCAACACGCCTTCGGGCATCGGCCGGCCAAATTTGATCGACGCTATCAGAATCAGGCTGTAAATGGCCAATGCCCCCATCAGCTCCGCCAAATAGATTCGTCCGATTTTCTTTTCATGCATGCGACTTCCCCGCAAAGTAAAGTGTGCTTTACATGGTAGTGAACCAATGAAGTGATGTCAAGTGGCCTTTACATCCCCGAATTGCTACAATGCCGCATGTCCCACACCGCTCAACTCCCCCGCGTCGCCGTCATCGGCGGCGGACCGGCTGGCCTGATGGCCGCCGAAGTGCTCAGCCAGTGCGCCGTGCAGGTCGACCTGTACGACGCCATGCCCTCGGTCGGGCGCAAGTTCCTGCTGGCCGGGAAGGGTGGCATGAACATCACCCATTCCGAGCCTGCTGCGGCGTTCGTGCAGCGCTACGGCCAGCGCGCCGCGCAAGTGGCCCCATGGCTGGAACAGTTCGACGCAGGCGCAGTGCGCGCCTGGATCCATGGGCTGGGCGTCGATACCTTCATCGGCAGCTCGGGACGCGTATTCCCGACCGACATGAAGGCGGCGCCGCTGCTGCGCGCCTGGCTGCACCGTCTGCGCGAAACGGGCGTGCAGTTCCACATGCGCCATCGCTGGATGGGCTGGGACGGCAAGGCGCTGCGCTTCTCGACCCCGGAAGGCGAGACGCTGGTGCAGGCCGATTGCGTGATCCTGGCGCTGGGCGGCGCCAGCTGGGCGCGTCTCGGTTCGGACGGCGCCTGGGTGCCGCTGCTGGAAGATAAAGCGGTGACGGTGGCGCCGCTGCGGCCATCGAACTGCGGTTTCGACTGCGACTGGAGCGCGCATTTCAGCAGTCGCCATGCCGGCGAACCCTTGACCACGGTCGCCATCACGTCGACCAACGCGCACGACGAGCAAGTGCGGCGCCAGGGCCAGTTCGTGGTCACCGCGACTGGCGTCGAAGGCAGCCTGATTTACGCGCTGTCGGCCGATCTGCGCGCGCAGATCGATGCCCATGGCAGTGCCACCATCTACCTGGACCTGGCGCCCGATTTCAGTGCGCAGCGCGTACATGATGAAGTGTGCCGTCCGCGTGGCGCGCGCTCGATGTCGAGCCATTTGCAAAGCCGGCTGGGAATCAAGGGTGTCAAATCGGGACTGCTGCGCGAATGCCTGAGTGCTGCCGAATTCGCCGACACCGAGCGCCTGGCGCAAGCGCTCAAGATGCTGCCGCTGGTATTCAAACGGGCGCGCCCGATCGACGAGGCAATCAGCAGCGCGGGTGGAGTGCGGTTTGAGGCGATCGACCCTGCCACGGCCATGCTGGTGGCGCTGCCCGGGGTGTTCGCTGCCGGGGAGATGGTCGACTGGGAAGCGCCGACCGGAGGTTATCTGCTGACTGCGTGCTTCGCCAGCGGACGCGCCGCAGGACGCGGCGCGCTGGCGTGGCTGGGGATTACTCCTCGCGGAACGTGACGTCGCCGGTGCCGGTCTTGTTGACGCTGCGCTCGGTCGGATTGCCCAGCACGCTCACGTCGCCGGTGCCGCGCACCGTCACCTGGGCGGTCTTGATGGCCTGCACCACCGAGGTGCCGGTGCCGCGCAGGTTGACCGAAGTAGCGTCGGCGGCCAGGTGTTCTGCATCGAGATCGCCCGAACCGGTCTGCTCGGCCGTGAACTTCTTGCACTTGCCCACTACCGTCATCTGGCCCGAGCCGACCAGCGCCACATCGACCTTGTCGCTGCTGCCGCCATTCATTTCCATGTCGCCGCTGCCGTGCACCGCCGCCGACACGTCCTTGTAGCGGCCATTGAACTTGACGTTGCCCGAGCCGTAGAGCTGGACGTCGATCTTGTCGCCGCTGAAGCCATTGATGGTGCTGTCGCCGGTACCGCGGATGCTCAGTTTGTCGACCGATGGCAGCACCAGCACCACTTGAATCGGGCGGTGACGGTACAACATCATGCCCTTGGTGCCGATATGCATCAGCTTGCCTTCCTGGGTGGTGTCGATGTTGCCCAGCAGGCGCTGTTCGCCTCGTACGGTCAGCGACGCGATCGCGCCTTGGCGCAACGTCATGTCGATTGGCCCGGACAACTCGATCTCGGTCACGTCGGTGCTCACAGGACGCGTTTCAGTTTCCATCGCCCGGTCCTCGAAATTGGCATGACGCGACGTGCCTTGGGCGCGCAGCATGGTGAAGGACAGGCCGATCAGCACGAACGCCAGCAGCAGTAATCCGAATCCGACTTTAAGTAATGTACGCATGGTGTTCTCCGTGTAATCAGTGTCCCTTGAGCAGGGAAAAATTCATTTCGATGTAGCGTTTCAGGCCGATGAAGGTGTAGCGCGTCACGACCAGGCTGATCAGCAGCAGCACGATACCGCCCAGTACCAGGAACAGGCCGAACGCAGTCTGGGTGGCGCGCGAACCATCTTCGGTGTCGGTCGAAAACAGCACGCCCTCGCTGGCGACCGATTCGGCGCGCTTGATGGCCCGCACCGAGCGCTTGTCGGCCTTGTCTTCATCCTCATCGCTGACCACTTCCGGCGCGGCATCGGCGTCGCGTTCGGAGAACACTTCAATCCCGTTTTCGCCGATATTGACCTTCATTTGCTGGCCGTCCTTGTCGTCGTAGAGCTGGTGTTCGACCAGGAAGGTGCGCAGCGGCCCATCGAGCTTGATTTCATTGGCGCCCGACAGGCCGCTGGCGGTGACCACGGTGCCGCCCAGGTAGAACGCCAGGCCGCAGGCATACAGCGTCGCCAGCAGTGCCGCATAGACCATGGCCGGCACCACCATGAACAGGTTGAAGATGGCCAGGCCGAGCGCGGCGAACGCCATGCGTACGAAGTTCGCCGGGTTCTTCCTGTTCTCGAACGCTTGCATGTGGGTGCTGGCGCGCAGGGTCATGGCGATCTTTTTGGGATCGTCCAGTTCCTTGGCGACGTCTTCTTCGGTGCTGCCGGCGGCCACGCCGTCGACAAAACGCTGCTCGTAAAACGCCAGTGTCTTGGCCTGCGCCTCCGGCGCCAGGCCCGTCATCGCTCGCTTGAGCGCGTCGAGGAATTCCAGTTTACCCATGCTAGGCTCCATTCAGATTCGGTTCAGGGGTGGCTTAGCGCCACCATCGACTGCATGGTTTGCAGCGGTTCGATGATCACGGCAGTGCTGATGGCAACAAATGCCAGCAAGGTCACAGCGCGCAAACCCAAGTTGATGTTCATTTTGCAATCCCGTTTCAAGGTGCCTGTTTCGATGGTGCTACTTTACGAAAACAGGACCTGGCGCACCATCGGATTGCGACAGTCTGCGTATTTCTCGGGGTAGAAGGCGCTTATTGGACGGTTTTGGCGGCATCGCTGCCGCTGCGTATCGCCGCCTCCAGCGTGGCCGGGTAGTCGCTGGCGGTGTAGTCGCCGGCAATGGCCAGGCCAGTCAGTCCGATATCGTTGCCTGGACGCTCCAATCCCGGTGTGCAGGCAAAGGTCGCGCGCTTTTCGGTGATCACCTGTGACCATTGCGGATGGGCCAACTCGGGGCGGCCGAATACGGCCGCCAGCTGCGCGCCGACAGCTGCCGTCAATGCCGCGCGATCGAGCGCGCCGGCCTGCGACGAGGCGCTCACCACCACCGACAGCATGCCGGCCTGGTTGGCATCGAGCTGGCCGCGGTCGAACACGAACTGGCCCCAATGGCCGATGGCGGGGTCGTCAAGCAGCGCATAAAACGGCAAATCGAGCACGCTGGCGAACGGATACTGCAGGTAGCAGGTGGTAATCGGTTCGTACTCGAACGCCATCAAACGCGTGGCCAGATCGCCCAGGCCCAGTTTCCCGAGCAGGACCGCGGTGGACGGCGCGCCGCCGGCCATCACGGCTACGTCGACATGGGTGTTCCAGGTGCCATCGACGTCGTTGCCGGTGGCGCTCACTTGCCAGCCCTGCGCGAGCCGGGTGATGGCGCCGACCTTGGCGCCGGTGCGCACCGCGCCGCCGCGGGCGCAGATGAAGGCGGCCGCCGCGGCGGGAAACAGAGAGCTCAAATCGGTGCGCGGCAGCAGCATGTCGGACGCGCTGCGGCGCGCGCCCAGGCTGTCGCGCAGCACATTCAGAAATACTTTGGCCGAAGCGCGTTCGGGCGGCGTGTTCAACGCGGCCAGGCACAGGGGGCGCCACATCAGCTGGATCAAGCGGTCGGTCTGGTCGAAGCGATCGAGCAGTTCGGTCACGCTGCAATCGGTGTGCAGCTGCCAGTCCATCCAGCGCGCGGTGGTGGAAAAGCGCGCCAGCGACAGCTTGTCGGCGCGCCCCAGGCCCTTGGCGCGCAGCAGCGCGAAGGCCAGGTGCAGCGGCGCGGGCAGGCGCGGCGCGACAAAGTCCATGCCGTTGCCAGCGGGCGGATAGCGCATCTGCAGCGGCAAGTTAAGCAGCGCGGCTGCCGTATCGATGCCGACCGTGCGCAGCAGGCGCAAGGTTTCGTTGTAGGCGCCAAGCAGGATGTGCTGGCCGTTGTCGACCTGCTTGCCGTGCACGTCGACCGCGCGCGCGCGTCCGCCCAGCGTACGCGCAGCTTCAAACAAAGTAACCTTGTAACCCGCTTGCGCCAGCGCGACGGCCGCGCTGCAGCCGGCCCAGCCAGCGCCAATGACGGCGGCAGTTTTTGGCGTGTCAGCCACGGACATAGGTTTTCCACGCCAGCCACAGCTTGCGCAATGGCGTCAGTGAAATGCGCTGGGTGAGCACGTGGAAGTGGTCGCGTTCGATTTCGTCGAGCACGGTGCGGTAGATGGCGGCCATCATCAGGCCAGGGCGCTGGGCGCGCCGGTCTTGCCTGGGCAGCAGCGCAAACGCTTCGTCGTAGACTTTTTGCGCGCGCGCGACCTGGAACCGCATCAGGTTTTCGAATTTCTCGCTGTGGCGCGCATTGAGCAGGTCGGCCGCGGTGACGTTGAACTGCTGCAGCTCGTTGACCGGCAGGTAGATGCGGCCTTTGCGCGCATCTTCACCGACGTCGCGGATGATGTTGGTGAGCTGAAAAGCGAGGCCCAGCTTCTCGGCGTATTCCAGCGTTTTCGGATCGGTCACGCCGAAAATACTGGCTGACAGGATGCCCACCACGCTGGCCACGTGCCAGCAGTAGCGCTGCATGGCCGGGTAGTCGAGGTAACGGGTCTGGTCCAGATCCATTTCCATGCCGTTGATGATGGCCTGCAGATGTTCTTCCTTGAGCGCGTACACCGCCAAGTGCGGCTGCAAGGCCTGCATCACCGGATGGGTGGGCGTTCCCGCATACATGGTCGACACTTCGGTGCGCCACCAAGCCAGCTTGATGCGCGCGATCGATTCATCGGTGCATTCGTCAACGGTGTCATCCACTTCGCGGCAGAACGCATACAGCGCGGTGATCGCGCGGCGGCGTTCCGGTGGCAGGAACAGGAAGCTGTAGTAGAAACTGGAGCCGCTCTGGACGGTTTTTTGTTGGCAGTATTCGTCTGGGGACATGGTCAAAAGTGCAATGAGGTGCGAATCGAAGCCGCTATTCTATAGTGCGGCGTGCGTCAGTTGGGCCAAGTTTTTCTCACATGCGCAGCGCGCGCCACACAATGGCCAGCCAATCGCGCAGTTTGAGCTGCGGCCGGCGCCGGAAGACGTCGTAATTGGCCCGTTCGATCGCTTCAAGGATGCGCAGGCCTCCTTGCACAACCATGCGCAGCTCCCAGCCGATGCGCCCCGGGAGGCGCAATGCCAGCGGCGCGCCGGACAGCATCAAGGCGCGTGCGCGGTCCACTTCAAACGCCATCAGTTGCTGGAAGCGGGGCTCAAGCACTTCGCGGTCGAGATCTTCGGCCGTCACGCCAAAGCGCGCCAGGTCGTCCAGCGGCATATAGATACGCTGCTTCTGGCGGTCGATCGCCACGTCCTGCAAAAAATTGATCAACTGGAGCGCCGAGCAGATCGCGTTCGAGTCGCTGACGTTGCGTTCATCAGCGGCGCCATACAGCGTCAGCATCAGCAAGCCGACCGGATTGGCCGAGCGCGCGCAGTAGTCGAGCAGCAGTTCGAAGGTGGCGTAAGTACTGGTGCCGACATCCTGCTTGAAGGCCGACAGCAGATCATAAAATGGCGCGAGCGGCAAGCGGTACTGGGCAATTGACTGCGCCAGGCGCGCGAACATCGGGTCGCTCTGTACTTCGCCGCGGCCGATCGAGGCCAGCGCCGCCTCGTAGGCATGCAGCGCGGCCAGGCGCTGGGCGGGCAGGGCATCGCCCTCGTCGGCCAGGTCGTCGGCGCTGCGCGCGAACGCATAAATCGCTTCGACTGCCGGCACTAGCCTTTTTGGCAATAAAATGGAGGCAACAGGGAAATTTTCGTAGTGGTCGACAGGCATGAAAAATAAATGACGCGAAAGTCAGTACAGGGAAGAATTGCAGTATTATAATTACTAACCAGAAAGTCAGTTAGCTGCATGGGCTGGGCCGGTAGTAGCATCATGCCATCGCCGTCGCCTGCCGTGTGAAGACCACCGCATAGTAAAGGAAATCCTGTGTTCGCCTTGAAAAAACCTGCCGCCGCGATCGCCGCCGCCGTATTGACGCTGCTTTGCGCCTGTTCGAAAGCGCCGGAAAAAGTGGAAGACATCCGGCCAGTGCGCGCAATTGTATTGAGTGCAAACAGCGTCGACATCGATGCCGAATTTCCAGGCGAAGTGCGGGCCCGCGTTGAATCAAGGCTGGCGTTCCGGGTGCCAGGAAAAATCACTGCACGCAAGGTCGATCCGGGCACGCTGGTCAAGCGCGGCCAGGTATTGATGCAGCTCGACCCGCAAGACTTGATCCTGTCGCAGGCGCAGGCGATGGCTGGTCTGCGCGCTGCCGAAACCACGCGCGACCTGGCCAAGGCCGAACTGAAACGCTACCAGGAACTGCGGGTCAAAAATTTCGTCAGCCAGGCGGTGCTCGATCAGAAGCTGTCCTCGTGGAAGGCGGCGCAAGCGAACGTCGACGCAGCGCAGGCAGGCTACTACGGTCAGTCGAACCAGGCCGCATATGCCACGCTGGTGGCCGACATCGACGGCGTGGTCACGGCGGTGGACGCCGAAGTAGGGCAGGTGGTCACGCCCGGCACGCCGGTGGTGCGGGTGGCCAAGACGAGCGAAAAGGAAATCGTCATCGGCCTGCCCGAAGACAAGGTCGACACCTTGCGCAAGGTGCAGGACGTGACGGTGCGGCTGTGGGCCAATCCGAAGGTCGTCATCCCCGGCAAGATCCGCGAAGTGTCGCCGATCGCCGATGCGGCCACGCGCACGTATGCGGTCAAGGTGTCGATCCCCGACAGTGCCGAAGACGTCAAGCTGGGCATGACGGCGCTGGTGCAGTTTTCGTCCTCCACGGCCACCCCGATGATACGGGTGCCGCTCACGGCGCTGTTTCATGAAAAGGCCACCACCTCGGTGTGGGTGCTGGAAAACGGCGCGGTCAAGCTGGTGCCGGTGCAAGTGGGCGGCACGGCCGGCAATGAAGTGGTGCTGATCGGCGGCGTCAAGCCTGGCCAGACGGTGGTCACGGCCGGCGTGAACCTGCTCAAGCAGGGCCAGAAGGTCAAGGTCATCCCGGACGACAAGCAAGCGGTCGAAGTGACGCCGCAGATGGGCGCATCGCACACCGACGGGGCGCCGAAATGAAGGGCTTCAACTTGTCGCAGTGGGCGCTCGAACACATACCGCTGACGCGCTACCTGATCGCCGTGCTGCTCTTGGGCGGCATCATCAGCTATACCAGCCTCGGTCAGGACGAAGACCCGCCGTTCACGTTTCGCGTGATGGTGGTGCGCGCCGTCTGGCCCGGTGCGACCGCGGTCCAGATGGCCGAACAGGTCACCGACAAGCTTGAAAAAAAGCTGCAGGAAACGCCCTACATAGACCTGATCAAGAGCTACTCCAAGCCGGGCGAAACGATCATCATGGTGCAGCTGCGCGAATCGACGCCGAGCAAGGAGACCTCGGCCAGCTGGTACCAGGTGCGCAAGAAGCTGGGTGACATCCGGCCCACGCTGCCGGCTGGCGTGATCGGGCCGTTCTACAACGACGAATTTGGCGACACCTTCGGCTCCATCTTCGCGCTCTCGGGCGACGGCTTTACCTACGCCGAGATGAAGGTGTACGCAGACTTCGTGCGCCAGCAGCTGCTGCAGGTGCCGCTGGTGGCCAAGGTCGAACAGTTCGGGGTGCAGGACGAGAAGATCAACATCGAGTTCTCGCACAAAAAATTCGCCGAATTGGGCGTGCCGTTCGAAGTGATCGCCAACCAGATCGCCACACAGAACACGGTCGAATCGACCGGCGTTCTGGTCACGCCCACCGACAACCTGCAGGTGCGGGTGACCGGCGCGCTAAAGACCGTCAAGGACCTGGAAGAGCTGGAGTTGCGCGCCAACGGCACTACGTTCCGACTGGGCGATTTTGCCACCATCAAGCGCGAATACGAAGATCCGCCGGCCGACAAGATGCGCTTTAACGGCAAGGAAGTGATCGGCCTGGGCGTGTCGATGGAAAAGGGCGGCAACATCATCCAGATGGGCAAAGGGCTGGAAGCGACGGTGGCCAGGATCAAATCCGGGCTGCCGGTCGGGATCGAGCTGGCACGGGTATCGGACCAGCCGCGCGCGGTGACCGCCTCGGTGGGCGAATTCATTCAGACGCTGATCGAAGCGATCACCATTGTGCTGGTGGTGAGCTTCCTCGCGCTCGGGCTGCACACCAAGCCGCTGCGGATCGACTTTCGTCCCGGCCTGGTGGTTGCGCTGACGATCCCGCTGGTGCTGGCCATTACCTTCCTGTTCATGCGCATTTTCGACATCGACCTGCACAAGATTTCGCTGGGCGCGCTGATCATCGCACTGGGACTGCTGGTGGACGACGCCATCATCGCCGTTGAAATGATGGTGCGCAAAATGGAGGAGGGCATGTCGCGCTTCGACGCGGCCACTTTTGCCTACACCTCGACCGCAATGCCGATGCTGACCGGGACCTTGATCACGGCGGCGGGCTTTTTGCCGATCGGGCTGGCCAAGTCGATGGCGGGCGAATATACCTTCTCGATGTTCTCGGTGAACGCGCTGGCGCTGATCATTTCCTGGTTCGTGGCGGTGCTGTTCACGCCGTATATCGGCTTTTTGATCCTGAAGGTCAAGCCGCACACGGCCGGCGCGCATGGGCACGAACTGTTCGACACGCCTGGCTTCCAGCGTTTCCGGCGCGTCGTCACCTGGTGCGTGGAATGGCGCAAGACCACCATCGTGCTGTCGCTGCTGGTGTTCTTCCTGGGCGTGTTTGGCTTCAAATTCATCGAGAAGCAGTTCTTCCCCGATTCGAGCCGGCTCGAACTGATGGTCGAGATGTGGTCGCCCGAAGGCACCACCTTCAGCGCCAATGAAAAGCAGGTCAAGAAATTCGAAGCGATCATCGCCAAGCAGGCCAACGTGGAGAGCATCACCAGCTATGTGGGCACCGGCAGCCCGCGCTTCTACCTGCCGCTGGACCAGATTTTCCCGCAATCGAACGTGTCGCAAATCGTGGTGCTGGCCAGGGACCTGAAAAGCCGCGAAACGCTGCGCCTGAAGATCGTCGACCTGTTCAAGAACGACTTCCCGGAAGTGCGCGGGCGCGTCAAGCTGCTGCCGAACGGGCCGCCGGTGCAGTATCCGGTGCAGTTTCGCGTGACCGGGCCCGAGATCGCGGTGGTGCGCGACTATGCCGACAAGCTCAAAGACATCATGCGCGCCAATCCGAACACGCTGGGCGTGAACGACAACTGGAACGAATCGGTCAAAGTGCTGCGGCTGGAACTGGACCAGGACAAGCTGCGGGCGCTGGGCGTGACGTCGCAAACGGTGATGCGGGCCGCGAACACGATCTTGTCGGGCACGCCGATCGGCCAATTCCGCGAAGATAACAAGCTGATTGACATCGTGGTGCGCCAGCCGGTGGAAGAGCGGGCCACGATTTCGGTCCTGAACGACACCAACATCCCGACCGCGTCCGGCAAATCGGTGACGGTGTCGCAGATCGCGCGCGCCCACTTCGTGTGGGAGCCGGGCGTGGTGTGGCGCGAAGGACGCGAATGGGCCATTACCACCCAGTGCGACGTGGTTGACGGCATCCAGGGGCCGACCGTGTCGGGCCAGATCAGCGAGAAGCTGGGCGCGCTGCGCGCGTCGCTGCCACCGGGCTATTTGATCGTGCTGGCTGGCGCCGAAGCCGACAGCAAGACGGCCGAAGCGTCGATTGCCGCCAACGTGCCGCTGGTGCTGTTCATCGTGTTCACGCTGCTGATGCTGCAGCTGCACAGCTTCTCGCGCGCGCTGCTGGTGTTCCTGACCGGACCGCTGGGTGTGGCGGGCGCGGCGATGGCCTTGCTGCTGCTGGGGCGACCGTTCGGTTTCGTGGCCAACCTGGGCGTGATCGCACTGTTCGGCATGATCATTCGCAATTCGGTGATCCTGGTCGACCAGATCGAGCACGACATCGCCAGCGGCACGCCGGCCTGGGACGCGGTGATCGAAGCGGCGGTGCGGCGCTGCCGGCCGATCATCCTGACCGCGGCTGCGGCCGCGCTGGCGATGATCCCGCTGTCGCGCTCGGTGTTCTGGGGGCCGATGGCGGTGGCCATCATGGGCGGTCTGGTGGTGGCGACCGCCTTGACCTTGCTATTCCTGCCGGCGCTGTACGCGGCCTGGTTCCGGGTCAAGAAACCCCACCGCAAGTAATCGTCGAAAATCGGGGTCAGACC
>JAZJXM010000037.1:0-28512 GCA_040390915.1 Pseudomonadota bacterium | reverse complement strand
TGGATGGAGCCGCTCGGCGTCAAGGTCGCCTGGCTGACCGGCAGCCTGAAGAAAAAAGACAAGCTGGCCGCCACCGCGCTGGTCGAATCGGGCGAAGCGCAGCTGGTGATCGGCACCCACGCGCTGATCCAGGACACGGTGCAGTTTGCCAAGCTGGGACTGGTGATCGTCGACGAGCAGCACCGCTTCGGCGTGGGCCAGCGCCTGTCGCTGCGCAACAAGGGCAGCAACGGCAAGACCCCGCACCAGCTGATGATGTCGGCCACGCCGATCCCGCGCACGCTGGCCATGACCTATTACGCCGACCTGGAAGTGTCGGTGATCGACGAACTGCCGCCCGGACGCAGCCCGATCGTCACGCGCGCGATCGACCAGATGCGGCGCGACGAAGTGATCGAAAGAGTGCACGCTGCCGCGCTGGAAGGACGCCAGGTGTACTGGGTCTGCCCGCTGATCGAGGAATCCGAAGCGCTGCAGCTGCAGACCGCCACCGACACCCATGCGATGCTGGCCGAGGCGCTGCCCGACCTGCAGGTGGGGCTGGTGCACGGCCGCCTGAAACCGGTCGAAAAGCAGGAAGTCATGGATGCGTTCACCGCCAACGCCGTGCAGGTGCTGGTGGCCACCACGGTGATCGAAGTGGGCGTGGACGTGCCCAATGCGTCGCTGATGGTGATCGAGCATGCGGAGCGTTTCGGCCTGTCGCAGCTGCACCAGTTGCGCGGGCGGGTCGGCCGCGGCTCCGCTGCCAGCGTGTGCCTGCTGTTGTATCAGAGCCCGCTGGGGCAGATCGCCAAGCAGCGCTTGATGACCATGCGCGAGACCACCGACGGCTTCGAGATCGCGCGCCGCGACCTGGAAATTCGCGGGCCCGGCGAATTTCTCGGCGCCCGCCAGTCCGGTCAAGCCATGCTGCGCTTTGCCGACCTGGAAACGGACCAGTGGCTGGTCGACCAGGCGCGCGATACGGCCCAGTGCCTGTTGCAGGACAATGTGAACGATGTGGTGGAGAACCACCTGGCCCGCTGGCTGGGCGGGCGCGAGGATTTCCTGAAGGTCTGAGGCCCGTGCCTACTTGAGGTGCTTGGCCAGGAAGGCTTCCAGCTTCAGGTAGAACGCCTCCACGTTTTTGGTGGCGTAGAAGCCGTGTCCTTCGTCGGCCACCGCCATCCACTCGGGATCGCGCCCTTCCTTCTGCAGCGCGGCGCGCATGGTTTCGGCATGCTTGAATGGCGCCACTTCGTCGTCCTTGCCGTGCACCAGCAGCACCGGCACCTTGATCTTCGCGGCCTGACTGGCCGGCGAAAAGCGCGTGAGTTCTTCCGGGTCTCGGCCCACATAGTCGGTGTAGATATTCTTAAGCTGCTGCCCACCCTCGCGGAACAACAAATTGAGGTCGTACACGCCGGCATAGCCGACCGCGCATTTGAACATGTCCGGCTCGCGCGCCGCGACCATCAGCGCCGAATAGGCGCCGAAGCTGGCGCCAAACGCGCACACGCGCTCGCCGTCAGCCAGGCCCTGGGCCACGCTCCACTTGACGCCGTCGATCAGGTCGTCCTGTATCTTGCCGCCCCACTGGCGCCAGCCCGATTGCTGGAAAGCGCGGCCGCGTCCGGCCGAACCACGGAAATTCACTTGCAGCACGGCATAACCGCGACTGGCGAGAAACTGGGCATCGTTGTCGTAGTGCCAGGTGTCGTTGCCGCCGTGCGGTCCGCCGTGCGGCAACAGGACCAGCGCTGGCTTGTGGCCGGCGATGCTTTTCGGGAGCGTCAGATAGCCATGCAACTGAAGGCCGTCGCGCGCTGCGAACGTGATCGGCCGGCGTTCGGCCATCTCGTCGGGATCGATGCCATCGCGGGCGATGAACAAGGGCGAGATGCGGTTGGTGGTACGGTCGAACAGATAATAGGCCCCCGGGTCGCGGTCACTGTGCACGACAAACAGCACCCGGCTGCCGTCATCGGCATAGTTGATGAAGCGGACCGACTGGCCGGCGAATTCCTTGCTCAGCTTTTGGTGCAGCTGCGCTTCCGGCAAGCCCGGATCGATATAGTGCAGACGGGGGATGCCGATCTCGCTTGCAGCGCCAAACGGCAGGCTGCCGGCAGGACCGTATTCAACGTCGACAATGCTGCCCACGGCGTCGTCCACCACCGGCGAGCGCTTGCCCGTCTTCATGTCGACCCGTACCAGTTGCGATGGGGCGCCGTTCGGTGTGTAGCTCGCCATGAACTGGCTGTCGTCTGCGGAAAACGCGAACGGCCACAGGTCACGATAAAGCTCGGTCTCGTCCACGCGCACCCATTCGTCCTTGTTCGCGTCGCGCAGGTACAGCACATCGCGGTGTTCGGTATGATGGCTGCCCATGGCGAAGCGCGGCATGCCGTTGTTTTGAATGACGAAGTCGAAATTCTGGTACTTCAGCGTGGCCAGCACGCTGCGCCGTCCGTTGACGGCGTTAACGTCGTACAGGAAGGTGGTGTCGCTGTCGACCGTATGGGTGGTCATGAAGAAGCGGCCGCTGAGCGGGCGCGGCACGCTGCTGACATAGCCATAGCCCATGTTGTCGCTGTACATATCCTTCCACTTCGATTTTTTCTCCATCTTGTAGCCGTACAAATACTCCGGCTTGCCGCCGTCGGCGTCCATGGCGATGACTTCGCCGGTCGAATGGGGCGCTTCGAGCGAACCCACTTCGCGGCCCTTGGCGACGACCAGGCGCGTGTTTGACACCCACGTGTAGCCGATCGGTACTTCGCGCGCCTGCAACTGGCTGGCGCTGACTTGCTTCATCCCCGGCAGTTCGTAGACCATGATGGTGGGGATCAGGCGCTCGCCCTTGCGCACGCGCGCCGTGATGGCGAGGTATTTGCCATCGGGGGACATGCGTGGCGAATAATACTGGTCTTCGCTGGCGAAACTGGATACGGGGATCAGGGACGTGTCGGCGGCCTGGACATGCGGGGCGGCGATCAGCAGGGAGAGCAAAAGGGCGGCGGGGCGCAGTACCATAGTTGTTTTTCCAGATAGACGGAAAAGTTGAACATACAGTAAATATGGCGTACCAATCCAGCGCCCTGCGCACTATTTTTATGAAGCGTCCCTGTCGGCGCCATAGCGCAGTCCGATTTGGGCCCGGATCTGGTCCAGCACGCCCATCAACGCCAGCGTTTCGTCTTGCGTCATGCCCGGGCTCTCGAGCAAGCCGGCGCGCAGGCAGCGCCCCGCTTCGATCGCTTCGTGCACGTAGCCGTTGCCCAGATAGGGTGTTTCGATGGTGCGCGTATTGACAGTCACCGAGGTCGCGCGGTGGAACTGGGTATTCATGCGCACAAATCCCAGCTCGCCCGACACGCTCAGTTCAACCGGCGTTTTGGCCGCCAGCGAACAGCTGCACACCGACATGCCGCCGCCCTCGTGGCGTAGCAGGAAGCCGGTCTGAATATCGACCCCGGTGGGGCCCATTTCCGCTTGCGCCGCGACCGACTTCACGGGCCCGAGCAGCGCGGTCGCAATCGACAGCGGATAGATCCCCAGGTCGAGCAGCGCGCCGCCGCCCAGCGCCAAATTGTTGACGCGGTGGTCCGGATCGGTGGTGGCGGTGAAGCCGAAATCGGCGATCACGTGGCGAACTTTGCCGATCTCGCCCGATGCGATAATGTCGCGCACCAGCGCCAGCGCGGGCATAAAGCGGGTCCACATCGCCTCCATCAGGAACAGTCGCTTTTCGCGCGCCAGTGCGATCACCTGTTCGGCTTCGCGCCGGTTCATCGTGAAAGGTTTTTCGCACAGTACCGCCTTGCCACCATTGAGCAGCAGCATGGCGTTCGCAGCGTGCATGGGGTGCGGCGTGCCGATGTAGACGATGTCGATTCCGGGCGCCTCGGCCAGCGCTTCGTAGGAGCCGAAGGCTGCAGCGGCACCAAATTCATCGGCGAACGCTTGCGCGCTGGCGGCGCTGCGCGAGCCAACTGCGACCAGCCTGGCGCCGGGCGTGTCCTTTAATGCAGTGGCAAACGCGCGCGCGATTTTGCCCGTGCCCAGAATTCCCCAACGAATGGCTTCAGTCATGTGATCCTCTTCGGCCGAAACACACTTGTGTCGGCGTAAAACGCTTCATCCTGCCCCTCCCACCAACCGGGCACACCGAGCACCGGCAACGGCGTAAAGCAGGCCGTGCTCAAGCCCTCGGCCGCCAGCGAGGCCGCTACCTGTTCGTCGATCCACGCGCGCTGTTCGTCATGCGACAGCATGAAGTAGACGTCGCCTGCCACCACCACCCGCGTGTGCGCGGTGATCGCCTTGCGTGGTGCAACCAGCTTTTCCATCAGCGCGTGACCGAACAGCCAGACCTGTGCTTCGCTGCCATACGCGGCGCGCCGTTGGTACAGCGCCTCGTGCCAGCGGTGCGCGCGCAGCGCGTCCACCAGAATCTCGCCTTCGCGCACCACCAGCAGCGCCGAATTCTCGTCGAAGATGGTCGCGCCGTCGCGCGCGGCGCCACGTGACTTGCCCACGCCGGCGAGCGCGATTTGCGCCGCCTGCAAGGCGTTCAGTTGCTGCTTGATGCGCGGGAAGGTCAGCCAGACCAGGGCGTTGAAAAAATCGTGCAGGTTGTCGCGGGTCGGCACGCAGCCGGTGGCGCCGATGAACTCCTCGTAGGCGCGCCCCTCGGGCAGTTCAGATTGCGCGACGAAGCGGATCGGCTGACCGCGCTGGTTGACCAGCGCCAGCGCCGCGGCGCCGGCATTGAGTGCGCCGGTCAGCCCCAGCGCGCCGATGTCGAGCCGCGCGAAGGCCGGACGCACCGAGTCGTACCAGCTGCGCGACCAGTCGATCTGCGCCAGCATCGGCTCTACAGCAGCTTCCAGTTGATCAGTTCGCCTGCGTTGAGCGGCACCAGCGCCGATTCGGCCATCTGCACCGTCTGCGGCAGCGTCCATGCTTCGCGCTTGAGCGTGACGGTATCGGTGTTGCGCGGCAGGTCGTAGAAGTCGGGACCGTAGAAGCTGGAAAACGCTTCCAGCTTGTCGAGGGCGCCGGCGCGTTCGAACGCTTCGGTGTACATCTCCATCGCGTGCAGGGCCGTGTAGCAGCCGGCGCAGCCGCACGCCGCTTCCTTGGCGCCGATCGCATGCGGCGCCGAGTCGGTGCCGAGGAAAAAGCGTTCGTCGCCGCTGGTGGCGGCCGTCATCAGGGCCAGGCGGTGTTCTTCGCGCTTGAGCACGGGCAGGCAGTAGTAATGGGGACGAATGCCGCCCTTGAAGATCTCGTTGCGGTTGTACAGCAGGTGGTGCGCGGTGATGGTGGCGGCGATCGGGCCGTCCGCTTCGGCCACGTACTGCGCCGCGTCCTTGGTGGTGATGTGTTCGAACACGATCTTCAGCTCCGGCATGTCGCGCCGCAGCGGGCGCATGACGCGCTCAATGAACACCGCTTCGCGATCGAACAGGTCGATCTCGGGATCGGTCACTTCGCCGTGCACCAGGAACGGCATTTCCAGTTCCTGCATCACTTCCAGCACTTTGTAGCAGCGCGCCAGGTCAGTCACGCCGGCGTCGGAATTGGTGGTGGCGCCAGCCGGGTACAGCTTGACCGCGTGCACGAAGCCGCTGTCGGCGGCGCGCCGGATTTCGTCGGGATCGGTGTTATTGGTCAGGTACAGCGTCATCAGAGGCTCGAACGCCATTCCGGCCGGCAGCGCGGCCAGGATGCGGTCGCGGTAGGCGGCGGCCATGGCGGTCGTGGTGACGGGCGGCTTCAGATTCGGCATGACAATCGCGCGGGCAAACTGGCGCGCGCTGTGCGGCAGCACGCTGGCCATCACCGCGCCGTCGCGCAAGTGCAAGTGCCAGTCGTCGGGGCGCGTGATGGTCAGGGTGTGCGGGGTCTCGATGGTGGACATGGCGGCTTTCTGGTTGCGGATGGCGATATTCTACCCCGTGCGCCCATAGTCAGGCTTGCTTGAAGCGCGGGTTGAACAGTGAGATAATGCATCGCAAATGCAACGCAGAAAGAGCATGATGAAAACAGCAACCATTCCATCCCTGCGGGTCGCGCCGGAATTGCGGGCAGCGGCCGAAGAAGTACTGGTCGAAGGCGAAACACTGTCGGCCTTTGTCGAACACGCGCTCAGGGTCCAGATCCGCCGCCGGAACGTGCAACAAGAGTTCATGGCACGGGGACTCGCGGCACGCGACGAGGCCGCACGCACTGGCGTCTACCACGATGCCAACGATGTCATGCGCGAACTTGATGAAATCATTGATGCTGCCGAAGCGAGAGCGAAAGCGGCAAAATGAGTTTTCGCGTCCTGTATTCGGACATGGCACGCGAGGATATCCGGCGCCTGATCACCCACGTGGCGGCGTACGATCCTCATGCTGCGCGCAAGGCAAGCAGCGCCATCAAAAAAGCAATGACGGCACTCGAAGAATTTCCCTTTACCTGCCGCAAAGCGTCACCAGACACGCCACTCTTGCGCGAACTCGTGATCCCGTTTGGCGCCAGCGGCTTTGTAGCGCTGTTCGACATCAAGAATGCCACCTCCGTGACCATGCTCGCCGTCAGGCATCAGCATGAGGACGACTATTTCTAGCGTGGCGCGCCCTATTGACAGGCAGCCGCAGCCACCTCTGTCGTTTTTGCAGCCAGCAAAACAGGAATGGCCGATTTGAGCCCGCAAGTCAGTACGCTCTCAATGGCGCTGACTTTCTTTGCCGTAGGCAGCGATTCCCACACGCTCTTGGCGTCCGGCTCACGCATTGGGTCGACTATGATCGTCGACGGCTTCACCTGCGCCTCGGCGACCACGTCCAAGGTGTCGGCGTCGAGCAAGCGCAGCGTCATGTAGGCGAACGGCGCTAGCAAGCCATGCTGGTAGCCCGTCTTGACGTTGCGCAGCCAGGTAGTATCGTCAATCAAGATACCCAGTCCTTCCGCGCTGCCGGTGCCAGTCGTGCCCACTTTGAGCGGGATGACAAGATTGGCCTTGAGCTTGGTCACCAGGATCAAGTGCGTGACCCCGCGCTCCTTGAGAAGGCTGCGCAGGTATGCGCGGTTTTCCTGGTTGGCGGCGGGCGCGTCGAACATCGCGTTTTGGGCGGCATACAGGCCGCGGTCGTCGGTCATCAGCGCCACGACCTTCGCGCCCGGCTGGAATCGCTGGATCGCCGTATTGGCGGTCGTGAGGGCGCTGACGTCAAATACACGATCGGTGATCGGCACCAGCACGTTGGTTTCGGCGTCGTTGCCGTATGCGGGCACCAAGGAACGGGTATGGACTGTGTCGCCCACCAGCGACATCACGGCGTAGCTACGCGGCGCAGGCGCGCCATGTGCGGCGCCAAGGAACATGGCCGCAATCGCGGCGCAGAATATCCTGCAACTGGTATTCATCGTATTTTCTTGAGAAAAAGGCAATGATAACCGTTTAGTGAATGATCTTGGCAAGAAACTCGCGCGCCCGCTCCGAGCGTGGCTGGCTGAAAAACGCCTGGGTCGGGCTGTCTTCAACGATCCGGCCGTGGTCCATGAACACGATGCGGTCGGCCACCTTGCGCGCAAAGCCCATCTCGTGGGTGACCACGATCATCGTCATGCCCTCCTGCGCCAGGCCGACCATCACGTCCAGCACTTCGGTGATCATTTCCGGGTCGAGCGCCGAGGTGGGCTCGTCGAACAGCATCGCGATCGGGTCCATCGACAGCGCGCGTGCAATGGCCACGCGCTGCTGCTGACCGCCCGACAACTGGCTGGGGAATTTGTCCTGCTGCGCCAAGAGGCCGACCCGGTCCAGGTACAACAGGCCGCGCGCGGTCGCTTCGTCGACGCTGCGCCCGAGCACCTTGACCTGGCCCAGCGTCAGGTTCTCGCGCACCGACAAATGGGGGAACAGTTCGAAATTCTGGAACACCATGCCGATGCGCGCGCGCAGCTGCGACAGCTTGGTGGCCGGGTCGCCCACCGACACGCCGTCGACGTACACTTCGCCGGACTGAAATGGTTCCAGCCCATTGACCGTCTTGATCAGGGTCGACTTGCCGGAACCGGACGGACCGCAGATGACGACCACGTCGCCCTTGTCCACCTTGATGCTGCAGTCGGAGAGGACCTGGAACGCACCGTACGCTTTGCTGACATTTTTAAGTTCGATCATCTGGTTTTTAGGCTCGCCTGGAACGGGTACGGGCACGCTTGACAGTACCATCAGTCCTTAGGATACTGCCAAACTTGCCATAAGAACGTTATTTTGCCCGAGAACGCAGCGATTGCCTCACCTACAGGATATGCAGCATATGAATAGTAAAAACCGACTTACCGTCTATATCCTTGTTGGCCTGGCGCTCGGGATCATCGCCGGCTACTTTGCCAACACGCACCTGGGCGACCCGAAGGCATTCGCCGAATACCTGTCGCTGGTGACCACATTGTTCCTGCGGCTGATCAAGATGATCATCGCGCCGCTGGTGTTTTCGACCCTGGTGGTCGGCATCGCCAAGATGGGCGACGCCAATGAAGTAGGCCGCATCGGCATCAAGGCCCTCGGCTGGTTCATCATCGCCTCGATCATTTCGCTGTCGCTTGGTTTGCTCCTGGTGAACCTCTTCAAGCCGGGCGTGGGCATGCCGCTGCAAGCAGGCGACATCTCGGGCATCACCACGTCCAGCCTGACGCTCAAGGAATTCGTCACCCACCTGGTGCCATCGTCGATCGTCGACGGCATGGCCAAGAACGAGATCCTGCAGATCGTGATCTTCTCCCTGTTCTTCGGCACTGCCGCGGCAGCCGTTGGCGAGCGCGCCAAGCCGATGATCGACGCCATCGATGGCGTGGCGCACGTGATGCTCAAGGTAACCGGGTATGTCATGCAGTTCGCGCCGTTTGCCGTGTTCGCCGCGGTCACTGCGGTCGTCGCCAAGAGCGGCCTGAGCGTGCTGGCCACCTACGGCGTGTTCATGGGCGAGTTCTACCTCGCCATTATCCTGTTGTGGGTGGTGCTGACCATCGCCGGATTTATGTTCCTTGGCCCGCGCGTGTTTGCGCTGTTGCGCGAAATGCGCGAGCCGACCTTGCTGGCATTTTCGACCGCCTCGTCCGAAGCCGCGTTCCCGAAAACACTGGAAGGCCTGGAGCGCTTCGGCGTGCGTAACCGGATCGCCGCCTTCGTGCTGCCGATCGGGTATTCGTTCAATCTCGATGGTTCGATGATGTACTGTACCTTCGCCACCGTCTTTATCGCCCAGGCGTATGGCATCGAGATGTCGCTCGGCACCCAGATCACCATGATGCTGGTGCTGATGTTGACCTCGAAGGGCATGGCCGGCGTGCCGCGCGCATCGCTGGTGGTGATCGCCGCCACGCTGGCGCAATTCCAGATTCCGGAAGCGGGCCTGGCGTTATTGCTTGGCATCGACCATTTCCTGGACATGGCGCGCTCGGCCACCAACGTCATCGGCAACGGCATTGCCACTGCCGTGGTGGCCAAGTGGGAAGGCGAACTGTCCGACCCGACAGCACAGAAGGATCCCGCCACCGCAGCGCTGACGTAATGCGCGCCAAGAATTACCAAGGCCTCCCTGCACATGCGGGAGGCGGATCTTCATCCCACCCCAGGAGTACGCATGTTGCATAAAAATTCCGCGCGTTCGATGGCGGCGTTGTTCGCCATCCTGTTCTTCATGACCTGTGCAGCGCAGGCCGAAGCGCCCGCACCCAAGCTGGCCAATGTGACCATCCTGGCCACCGGCGGCACCATCGCCGGCACCGGCGCGTCAAGCACCACCACCGTCGGCTACACCGCCGCCACGGTCGGCGTGCAGCGTTTGATCCAGGCGGTGCCGGAACTGGCCAAGGTGGCCAACGTCAGCGGCGAACAGGTATTCCAGATCGCCAGCGAGAACATGAGCAACGAACACTGGCTGATCCTGGCCAAGCGCGTCAATGTGCTGCTGGCGCAACCGAACGTGGACGGCATCGTCATCACTCACGGCACCGACACGCTGGAAGAAACGGCTTACTTCCTGAACCTGGTGGTCAAGAGCCGTAAACCTGTCGTGCTGGTCGGGGCGATGCGTCCATCGACAGCAATTTCGGCCGACGGCCCGATCAACCTGTACAACGCGGTGCTGCTGGCGGCCAGCCCGGAAGCGGTCGGCAAAGGCGTGCTGGTGGCGATGAATGACCAGATCCAGGCTGCACGTGAAGTCACCAAGGTCAACACCTCGACACTGGACGCGTTCCGCACGCCGGAACTGGGCATGCTCGGTTATATCCAGGGTAGCCGGGCGTTCTTCTATCGCCAGGTGGTGCGCAAGCACACGGTCGACACGGAGTTCGACATCAGCGCGCTGCAAGTGCTGCCGCAGGTCGACATCGTGTACGGCTATGCGAATATGGGACCGGTCGCTATCGATGCGTTCATGGCGGCGGGCAGCAAGGGCATCATCCACGCGGGCGTGGGCGACGGCAGCCTGGCAGCCAAGGCGGTGCCGGCGTTGAAATCGGCGCGTGCCAAGGGCGCCGTCGTGGTGCGCGCCAGCCGCGTGGGCCAGGGCATCCTGGCACGCAATGGCGAAGCCAATGACGACGAACTCGATTTCGTGGTGGCCGATACGCTCAATGCGCAGAAGGCGCGCATCCTGCTGATGCTGGCGCTGACCAAGACCGGCGACACGAAAGAAATTCAGCGCATGTTCTACAAGTATTGATCAGCGTAGCTGGCTGCCGGTCGACGTGAATGGTGCCCCCCGTTGCAAACGCCACATTGAAAGAAACTGCATGAAGCTGTCGACCACTCACATGCTCCGAGCTGCCAGTGCCGCCTGTCTGGCCTTGGCAACCGTGCCGGCCTTGTCCGCCGATATGCCTTCCGCCGAAGCCGTTGTCCAATCGCAGCTAGAGGCCTACAACGCGCGCAATATGGACGCCTTCCTGGCGAACTACGCCGACGACGCCGAAATTTTCAATTTCCCCGCGACGTCGGCCACCAAGGGCAAGGAAGAAATTCGCAAGCGCTACACTGTGCGCTTTGCCGATCCGACCTTGCACGCCGTGATCGTCAAGCGCATCGTGCTTGGGAATATAGTGATCGACCACGAACGCGTGCAGCTCAAATTCCCTGAAGGCGACGGCGTGTTGGAACTGGGCGTGATTTACGAAGTGCGCGACGGAAAAATTATCCGCGTCACCGCCACGCCGGCACGCCGAGGCGTCGGCGAGAAGCTGTAGGCGCCAAAGCTATCCGTGCTCGATCGCGTTTTCGATCTAGGTCATCAAGGCCAACGGCGGGATCATGCAGTCGCGCGCGGCGTGTGATCGACGGAAAATGTGCGACGAGCGCAGTTACAGTTGACGCGGCGCGTCCATCCGCGCGTGCAAAATGCGCATGATCGCAATGCCGTATGAGGTGATGCGAAAGTAGATCATGTGCCGTTCAATGCGGCGACGACGATAGCCAAGTCGAATGTGATCGCATGCCGGCGCGGACTTGGGTGACCTCGCCAGGATGACAAAGGCCGCTGTCAAGATATCAGCGTAGCGCTTGGCCTGCTCAACGCCCCACTGAGCGCTGGTATGCGTCCAGATTGTTTCAAGGTCGTGCTCCGCGGCAGGCGTAAGCCGATATTCAGCCATGTGCGGCAAGCATGCGTCGTTTGAATGCCTCCGCATCGAACGGTTGCGGTTCTCCGCTGGCCTCACCTTCAATCAGTTCAGCGCGGATGGCGTCGATTTCGCTGCTGCGTTCCTGCTCGCGCCGAATCAGGTCGCGGATACATTCGCTGTCATTGGTATAGCGGCCCGCATCGATTTGCGCTTGGATCCAGCCATCTTGCTTCTCGGTCAACGTGATGCTCTTGCGCACGGTTCCCATATTGTAAGCCCTCCGCTGTTCATACTATTGGTGCAATATACCGCGAAAAAGGTGCACCAGCGCGCCGTTACATCTGTTTTAGTCCTTGCTCACAACCATGACAGGAAGCCGCTTCTTGAACTGATTAATGGTCAGCAGAATAACTTGGCCACCTTTCTTGAAACGCCCCGTGCAAGCGGCCTGGTATCCTTCGCCGCACAGTACTTCGGGGTATTGAGCGTAAGTCAGCTGCGCACCGATCCCGGAGATACCCCATTTAGGATCGACCTGCCAACCCTGATCGAGCAACTTGCTCCTCGCACGTGCGTAGTCGTCATTGATTTTCACCTGGCTCGGACTACCTGGCACAGTCGATTGCCAGGTGCCCTCTTCGTCCAACAGCACCTGCGCCCCTTGCGTGACCTGCAGCCGGCCATCTTTCAACACGCGATAATACGTCTTGCCGTTCCAGAATTCATAGCCAAGAAACTGGCAGGGCGTGATGCGGTCTGCGCATAAGGAATGCGTGGACTTGCCGCGCAAGGTAATGCTGTTTCCAGTTTTCTTGCTGGTGCCGACGTAAGTGACGTCGCCGCAGGGCACATTACCTTCCGCGCAGTTGACTGTGACCTCGATGACGAATGTCGGTGTCGTCAGCGTGCTTGCAGATGCCTGGCTGGCCAGGAAGAGGAGCAAGAGAGCGAGTCGTATCATTGATGTCATGAAGTTGTTGTGGCTCACGCTACTTCCACCGGCGACGCCAGCGACTCTTCATCCTGCCTGGCCTGCTGGCGCTCCCACATCTGCGCATACAGCCCGTTGGCAGCCAGCAGCGCCTGGTGCGTGCCGCGTTCGACGATGCGGCCATGGTCGAGCACCAGGATCTGCTGCGCGTCGGCCACGGTCGACAGGCGGTGTGCAATGACCAGCGTGGTGCGGTTCTTCGCAATCTCCTTGAGCTGCCCCTGGATCGCCTGTTCCGCCTTGGAGTCCAGCGCCGACGTGGCCTCGTCAAAAATGAGTAGCGCCGGGTCCTTGAGCAGCGTGCGCGCGATCGCCACGCGCTGCTTTTCGCCGCCCGACAGTTTCAATCCGCGTTCGCCGACCATGGTCGCGTAGCCGTCCGGCAGCGTCTCGATGAAGTCGTGAATCGACGCCGCACTGGCTGCAGCCACGATGTCTGCGCGCGTCGCACCTGGCTTGCCGTAGGCGATGTTGTACTCGATGGTGTCGTTGAACAGCACCGTATCTTGCGGCACGATGCCGATCGCGCTGCGCAGCGATTCCTGAGTCACCGCGCGCAGGTCCTGGCCGTCGATGGTGATGCTGCCGTCGTTGACGTCATAAAAACGGAACAGCAGTCGTGACAAAGTCGACTTGCCCGATCCGCTGTGACCCACCACTGCGGTGGTGGTCCCGGCCGCAATCGTGAAGTCGACGTCAAACAGGATCTGGCGATTGCTCTCGTAGCTGAAGTTGACGTTCGAGAACGCCACGCGCGCGCCGCGCGCGGCCAGAGGCTTGGCATCCTTGTCGTCGGCTACTTCGCGGTTCTGGTCGAGCAGCGAAAACAGCCGTTCCATGTCGGCCAGCGCCTGCTTGATCTCGCGGTAGATCACGCCCAGGAAGTTGAGCGGAATGTACAACTGGATCATGAAGGTATTAACCAGCACCAGGTCGCCCAGCGTCATGGTCCCGGCGATCACGCCTTCCGTGGCGCGCCACAGGATCAGCGTGACGGCGGTGGCGATGATCAGCGACTGGCCCGTGTTGAGGAACGACAGCGAGGTCTGCGACTTGACGGCCGCATTCTCGAAACTCTTGAGGCCTTCGTCATAGCGGCGCGCTTCGTAGTCTTCGTTGCCGAAATATTTGACCGTCTCGTAGTTGATCAGCGAATCGATGGCCTTGGTGTTGGCCTTCGAATCGAGGTCGTTCATGGTGCGCCGGAAGTGCGTGCGCCAATCGGTGACCATGACGGTGAACGTAATATAGCTCACCAGCGCCACCGCAGTGATGGCGGTAAACCAAATGTCGTAATGGGTCACCAGGTAACCCAGCACCAGCGTGATCTCGACCAGCGTTGGCAAGATGTTAAACAGCGTAAACGAGATCAGCGAACTGACGCCGCGCGTGCCGCGTTCGATATCGCGCGTCATGCCGCCGGTCTGGCGGTTCAGGTGAAAGCGCAGCGACAGTGCGTGCAGGTGGCGAAATACGCGCAGCGCGATGGTGCGCACGGCGCGCTGGGTCACGCGCGAAAACAGGAATTCGCGCAGTTCGGTGAACACCGTGGTGGACAGGCGCAGCAGGCCGTAGGCGATCAGCGCGCCGAGCGGCAGCACCAGCAGCGCGTGCGGGCTGGCCGGGTTGATGCTGAGCTGGTCGATCAGCTTCTTGAGCACCAGCGGCACGCCGACGTTGGCCAGCTTGGCGCCGATCAGCGCGGCCATGGCCGCCATCACGCGCCACTTGTACACCCACAGGTAGGGAAATAGCGTCAGCAGCGTGGCCCAGTCATTGCGCGGGGTGGCGTTGGGGTCGGGCGCTGGAGGGCTGGAAGAATGTCGTCGCATGGCGGAGCTCTGGGATTTATGGTTCAATCTGAAGGATTGTAGCCCTTCACGAGAATTCAAGATGACCACGCCCGAAAAATCCACGCCCGTTCCTGTCCTGTCCGGGCTGCCCGTCGGGAAAGTACCCCAGCTGAGGGTGTTGCCGATGCCGTCCGACGCCAACGTCTATGGCGACGTGTTCGGCGGCTGGATCATGGCGCAGGTCGACATCGCCGGTTCGCTGCCGGCCACCCGGCGCGCCAACGGGCGCGTGGCGACCATCGCCGTCAATTCGTTCTTGTTCAAAAATCCCGTGTTTGTCGGCGATCTGCTGTCTTTTTATGCCGAAATCACCAAGGTCGGCAACACCTCGATCACGGTGTACGTCGAAGTGTATGCCGAGCGCAACCGTCTGCAGGCCGACACGGTCAAGGTGACCGAAGCGACGCTGACCTACGTGGCCACCGGCGACGACCGCAAGCCGCGCCAGGTGCCGCCGCTCGACACGCTGATCTCCAGCTAAGCACTGTCATGGAGTCGCGCCGCATTTTCCTGCTCGGCGCGGCGCGCTTGGCCGCGGCCTGCAGCCTGCCGGGCCTCGCGCGCGCAGGCAGCGTCTATCCGTTCAGCCTGGGCGTGGCGTCCGGCTCGCCACTACCCAATTCAGTCATTCTCTGGACCCGCATCCTGTCCAACCCGCTCGCTGCTGCGTCGACAGCAGCGGTGGCGCTGTCGGTGCGCTGGGAGGTGGCGCATGACGCAGCCTTCACCAGGATCGCCGCCAGCGGGCTGGCAAACGCCGTGCCGGCGCTGGCCCACAGCGTGCATGTGGACGTGACCGGCCTGCAGCCGGAGCGCTGGTACTGGTATCGCTTCATGCTGGGCGACGCCGTCAGCCCGGTCGGGCGCACCCGCACCGCCCCGGCGCCCGACGCCATGCCGTCAAAGCTGCTGCTGGCGGTCGCCTCTTGCCAGCATTGGGAGTTCGGCAGCTACGCCGCGCACCGCCACATCGCCGCCGCCGCGCCCGATGTGGTGGCATTTTTGGGCGACTACATTTACGAATGGGGACCGTACAGCCTTCAGCATCCGGCGCTGGCGCACCGGGTCGACGAATCGTTCACGCTTGCCCACTACCGCGCCCGCTATGCGCAGTACAAGAGCGACCCGGACCTGCAGGCGGCGCACCTGGCCGCGCCCTGGATCGTCACCTGGGACGACCACGAGGTGGCCAACGACTACGCGCGCGACAGCGACGAGCGGCGCGATCCGCATTTCGCGGCGCGCCGGGCTGCGGCCTATCAGGCGTTCTACGAACACATGCCGCTGCGGGCGGCGCCGCCGGCGACAGGCGGCTACGGCGGGCTGGCCATTTACCAGCGCTACGACTGGGGGCGGCTGGCGCGCCTGCATGTGCTGGACGATCGCCAGTACCGCGCCACCCACGCCTGCCCGCCCGCCAATCGCGGCGGTTCAAGTTCCGTCGCGCGCAGCTGCAAGGCGCTGCGCGATCCACACCGCTCGATGCTGGGAGCGGCGCAGGAAGCCTGGCTGGACCAGGGCTTGAAGTCGTCCAGGGCGCGCTGGAACGTCATCGCGCAGCAGACCCCGATGGCGCAATCGAGCCAGGTGCCGGTTCTCAAACCGGGTGACGGGCGCATCTGGACCGATGGCTGGGACGGTTATCCGATGGCGCGCACCAAGCTGTTCGATTCCGTGCGTGCGAGCGGGGCGGCCAATCCGGTGGTGCTGTCGGGCGACGTGCACACGTTCTATGCGACCGACTTGCAGGCTGACTTCGACCGGCCGTCGTCAAAGGCCAATCCGGTCATTGCGACCGAGTTCTGCGGCACGTCAGTGACATCGAGTTCACGGCCCCAAGCGCGCACGCTGCAATACGTGGAAATGAACCCGCACGTGAAGTATGGACGCAGCGACAAGCGCGGCTTCATGCTGATGGAATTGACGCCGACCCGCACCACGAACCTGTTCATGGGGCTTGACGACGTGCGCGATGCGAAAACGCCAGCGTTGAAGCTGGCGTCGTTCGTGGTGGAAGATGGGGTGCCGGGCGCGATACGGACTAGCTAAACGTTACATCGTCCTCGCGCATGCGGGGACCCATACTGAGCATAGTGAGTATGGGTCCCCGCGTTCGCGAGGACGACGTCAGGCGACTTTCTTCTCGTCGCGCAGTTCGCGCCGCAGGATCTTGCCGACATTGGTCTTCGGCAGATCGGTGCGGAACTCGATGTACTTCGGCTTCTTGTACGCGGTCAGCTGTTCCTTGCAGAAGTCCATCAGCATTTCCGCCGTCAGGCTCTGGTCCTTTTTGACCACGAACAGCTTGACCGCTTCGCCCGAATTATTATCCGGCACGCCAACGCAGGCGCATTCAAGCACGCCCGGATGCGACGACACCACGCCTTCGATCTCGTTCGGGTAGACGTTAAAGCCGGACACCAGAATCATGTCCTTCTTGCGGTCGACGATCTTGGTGTAGCCACGCGCGTCCATGACGCCCACGTCGCCCGACTTGAAGAAGCCGTCCGGCGTCATGCACTTGGCCGTTTCGTCGTCGCGCTGCCAGTAGCCGGCCATGACCTGCGGGCCGCGGATCGCAATTTCGCCCGGCTCGCCCAGCGGCACCGGATTGCCGTCGTCGTCCAGGATGGCGATTTCGGTCGACGGATAAGGAATGCCGATCATGCCGGTAAATTCCTTGATGTCGCAGCGGTTGGCGGTGGCCACCGGCGACGTCTCGGACAAGCCGTAGCCTTCGATGATCGGGGTCCCGGTCAGCTTGAGCCAACGGTCCGCCACCGACTGCTGCACCGACATGCCGCCGCCGTTGCAGATCTTGTAGGACGAGAAATCGAGCTTGGCAAATTCGGCATTGTTCAACAGGCCGTTGTACAGCGTGTTCACCGCCGGGAAGATGTTGACCTTGTACTTGGCCAGTTCCTTGACAAAGCCCGGCATGTCGCGCGGGTTCGGGATCAGGATGTTCATGCCGCCCAGGCGCGTGCCCATCAGCGCGCACACGGTCAGCGAATAGATGTGATACAGCGGCAGCGCGCACACGAACACCAGCTGTTCGCCTTTCGGCAGCGTGTCCAGCGTCGGCTGCAGCCAGGCTTCGTTTTGCAGCACGTTGGCGATCACGTTACGGTGCAGCAGGACCGCGCCCTTCGATACGCCGGTGGTGCCGCCGGTGTACTGCAGGAAGGCGATGTCGTCGTGGCCCAGCGTGACTGGCTTGAGCGTCAAGCGCGTGCCTTCGGCCAGCACCTTGTTGAACGGGATCGCGTTTGGCAGCGAAAATGCCGGCACCATTTTCTTGACCTTGCGCACAACCAGGTTGACGACGGTGCCTTTGACGAAGCCGAGCAGGTCGCCCATGTTGGCCACGATGACGTGCTTGACCTTGGTCTTTGGCAGTACCGCTTCGACCGTGCAGGCGAAGTTTTCAAGCACGATGATCGCTTCGGCGCCGGAGTCGTTCAACTGGTGTTCCAGTTCGCGCGGGGTGTACAGCGGATTGACGTTGACGATCACGTAACCGGCGCGCATGATCGCGGCCATGGCGACCGGGTACTGCAGCACGTTGGGCATCATGATCGCCACCCGCGCGCCCTGCTTCATGCCGCGCGACTGCAGCCAGGCGCCCATCTGCGCCGACATCTGGTCGAGCTCACCGTAAGTGATCGACTTGTCCATGCAAACGTAAGCCTTGCGGTCCGCGTATTTGCGGAACGCTTCTTCGAGCAGGTGCGTCAGCGAACGGTACTGCGTGTAGTCGATTTCCGCAGGAACGCCGGGTTGATACGACTTGAGCCAAAACTTGTCCATCGTCTTCCTTCTTTAGTTGTTATATCGCGCCAGAGCTTTAAGCTGCCTTCTTTTCATCCCGAAGGACGCGCCGCAGGATCTTGCCCACGTTGGTCTTGGGCAGCTCGCTGCGGAATTCAATGTATTTCGGCTTCTTGTAACCAGTGAACTGTTCTTTGCAGTAGGCCATCAGCTGCTCGCTGGTCAGGTTCGGGTCCTTCTTGACCACGAATACCTTGACCGCTTCGCCGGAGTGCTCGTCGGGCACGCCGATGACCGCGCATTCGAGCACGCCCGGGTGCATGGCGATGACGCCTTCGAGCTCGTTCGGATAGACGTTAAAGCCCGACACCAGGATCATGTCCTTCTTGCGGTCGACGATCTTGAAGTAGCCGTTGGCATCCATCACGCCCACGTCGCCGGACTTGAAGAAGCCGTCGGCGGTCATGACCTTGGCCGTTTCGTCCGGACGGTTCCAGTAGCCGGCCATCACTTGCGGGCCGCGGATCGCAATTTCGCCAGGCTCGCCTTGCGCCACCGGATGGCCGTCGTCGTCGAGGATAACGACTTCGGTCGATGGCACAGGCAGGCCGATATTGCCCGAAAATTCGCTCAGGTCGGCGCGGTTGCAAGTGGCCACCGGCGACGTTTCGGACAGGCCGTAGCCTTCGATGATGCAGGTGCCGGTCTGCTTCAACCACTTGTCGTTGACGGCCTGCTGCACTGCCATGCCGCCGCCATTGGAAATCTTGAGCGCGCTGAAGTCGACGCTGCCGATGTCCGGGTGATTGAGCAGTGCGTTGTACAGCGTGTTCACGGCCGGCAGCATGTTGATCTTGTACTTGGCCAGTTCCTTGATGAAGCCTTTGATATCGCGCGGGTTCGGGATCAGGATGTTGAGCGCGCCCACGCGGGTGCCCCACATCGCGCACGCGGTCAGCGCAAAGATGTGATACAGCGGCAGTGCGCACACGATCGTGATTTGTTCGACCACCGGTGCGCGCTTGAGCGCCGGCTGCGACCAGGCTTCGCTTTGCAGCACGTTGGCGATGATGTTGCGGTGGGTGAGCGTGGCGCCCTTCGATACGCCGGTGGTGCCGCCCGTGTACTGCAGGAAGGCGACGTCGGTGGCCGCGGCCGTGACCGGGGTAAAGGTCATCTTGGCGCCCATCGCCAGCACGTCCTTGAAGCGCACCGCGTTCGGCAGCGAGAAGGCCGGCACCATTTTCTTGACGTTGCGGACCACGAAATTGACGATCACGCCTTTGGCGCCGCCCAGCATTTCGCCCATGCTGGCCACGACGATGTGCTTGACGCCGGTCTTGGCCAGCACCGCTTCGAGCGTGCAGGCGAAGTTTTCCAGCACGATGATCGCTTCGCTGCCCGAGTCATTGAGCTGGTGTTCGAGTTCGCGCGGGGTGTACAGCGGATTGACGTTGACGACGGTGAAGCCGGCGCGCAGGATCGCGGCGATCGCGATCGGATACTGCAGCACATTGGGCATCATCACCGCCACACGGGCGCCTTTTTGCAGGCCCCGCGTTTGCAGCCAGGCGGCCATGCGCTTGGAATAGGCATCCAGTTCGCCGTAGGTCAGAAATTTGTCCATGCAGACGTAGGCATTGCGCTCTGCGAACTTGGTAAACGACTCTTCCAGCAACTGGACGAGCGAGCCGTACTGGTCGGGATCGATCTCCGACGGCATGTTGGGCGGGTAGGATTTCAGCCAAATCTTGTCCATCGCGTGCCTCTGTCTCAAATAATTATATTTATGGGATCTGGCGCGCACGAGCCAGTGAGCATCTTTTCACATGGAATAGTACGATCATGCGATTAATAACACCTCTCGTGATCCTATCGGGCAGCTGGCTTGGACGCAAGTGCTTTTGCTGGTATTTGAGCAAGACCTCTATCGGATGCTCATTGATGCGACCCAGCAACAACAGGCGCGGCGTCAGCCAACTGCTTCAAGCGCAGGTGGCGCGTGTCTTTGTCGAGCTCGGCCAGCGCACGCACGGCGGCGTAGAACTTGGGGAAGCTTTTCTCGCGCGCCAGCAAGATCCGGAACGCCGGGATGAAATCGTTGTAGGTGGCGATCGCGGCCAGGTGGGCGTTCGACAGCGGCTCGGCGAAGAAGCGGTCGTAGCCGGCGAAGCCGCCCCAGCTGGTCTTGAGGACCTGGTAGTCGTCTTGCAGCTTGTGAAACAGGCGTGTCTTTTCGGCGCGCTTTTCGGCCACGCCGGCTTTCGACGCGTAGGCCTGTTCCAGGTCGCGCCGGCACGCCAGCAGCAGGTTCAGGAATTGCTCCTTGCGGTTGGAGAACTTGATGTAGTTGTCGCGCATCGCCTGGTTGCCGTAGCCGCTCAGCCAGCGCTCGACGCCGGCTTCTTCGACCGCGCTGGCGAACGATTCGTTAAATTGCGAATCACCCTGCACGTAGACCACCTGGTGCGCCAGTTCGTGGAACAGCAAGCGCGCCAGTTCGGCGTCCGGGTAATAAATGAAGGTCGAGATCAGCGGGTCGTTGAACCAGCCCAGGGTCGAATAGGCGGGCACGCCGCCCACCTGCACGTCATTGCCTTCGGCGCGCAGCTCGGCCGCGTAAGCCTGGGCCGCTTCCTTGCTGTAGTAGCCGCGGTAATTGACGCAGCCGGCCACCGGGAAGCACCACTGGACCGGGTTCAAGGACAGTTCGGGCGCGGCCACCACGTTCCACAGCACGAAGGGACGCGCCAGCGAGGCGTAGTTGCGGTAACTCTGATTGTCGGGCAGGCCCAGTTCGTGCACCGCAAAGGTGCGGATCTGGCGCGCCGTTTCCAGGCGCAGCTTGAGTTTGGGCGCGGTGTTGTGATCGGCCAGCCATTCGTCGATCGGACGCGCGTCCGACAGCAGCGACAATTGGCCCTGCGCGGCCTGGGCGTAGTAATTCAGGCTAGTACAACTGGCAAGCATCGCCGCCGCCGCGCCCGCCAACAGGACGTTCTTGGTTTTGCGGCTGTACTTCATGTGCGTCCTCGACGGTAAACCGGGGTCAGACCCCCAACGGAAGAACCGGGGTCTGCCCCCTGACCTTCTCGACTTGCACCAGCGTGTCGTAGAAGGTCGGGGCGCGGCCCATGTCGGTCAGGGCCTGGCTGGTGACTTCATTGGCGTTCTTGCCATCGCTGGCAAGTTTCTTCCACCATACTGACAGACCAACGACCAGTCCGGCGCGCGCTTTGGGCGTCACGCGCGCTTTTGCAACAAACGAGCCGCGGTCGTTGTAAATGCGCACCATGTCGCCGTCGGCAATCGCGCGCGCGGCGCTGTCGTCCGGGTGGATGTCCAGGCGCGGTTCGCCTTCGGTGCCGCGCAAGCTGGTCACGTTGACGAAGGTCGAATTGAGGAAGTTGCGCGCCGGCGGGGAAATCATTGCCAGCGGATACCTGGCCGCCAGCGCCGGATTGCTGGCCACCGATTCGTACGGCGCGGTGTAGGTCGGCACCGGATCGTAGCCGTCGGCCAGCATGCTGGCCGAATAGAACTCGCATTTGCCCGACGGGGTGGGGAAGCCGCCGTTGGCAAATGGCGCGTCCGGCATGTTCAGTTTCTGCCAGCCTTTGCGCTTGAGCGAATCCCAGTCGAAATGGATGGCGCGCGCGTCCTTGTTGTTGAACGCTTGCGCGGCCAGCTGGTCGTCGCTTTCCTGGAAGCAGGGATCGGTAAAGCCCATGCGCGCGGCCAGCAGGCGGAAGATTTCCGTGTTCGGCTTGGCTTCGCCCATCGGCGCGATGGCCGCGTTGTTGGCCATCATGTACAGGTGGCCGTAGGCGTTGTGGGCGTCCACGTGTTCGAGCTGGGTGGTGGCCGGCAGCAGGATGTCGGCATAGTCGGCAGTGTCGGTCTGGAAATGCTCGAGCACCACCGTGAACAAGTCTGCGCGCGAAAAGCCTTGCATCACCTTGTCGGAATCGGGGGCGATGGCCAGCGGATTGGAGTTGTACACAATCAGCGCTTCGAGCTTGGGCCCGAAGGCCGGCGAGCTGTCCTTGAGCAGGTCGTCGCCGATGGTGGTCATGTTGACGGTGCGCACCGGATGGGTGAGCAAGTCGGGCCGCTGCATGGCCGCCTTGTTGAGCGGGAAGGAACCGGACGACGACAGCTGGATGCCACCGGCCGCGTGACGCCACGCGCCCACCAGCGCCGGCAGGCAGGCCACGGTGCGCACCGACATGCCGCCGCCGCGCACGCGCTGCAGGCCGTAGTTGGTGCGGATCGCCACCGGCTCGCCGCGCTGCGCAGCCTGGCCGTAGTCGCGCGCCAGGCCGAGCACTTCCTCGACCGTGATGCCGCAGGTGGTGGCGCTGCGCTCGGGCGTCCATTCGGCGGCGCGCGCCTTCAGTTCCGGATAGCCCAGCGTGTACTGGTCGATGTAATCCTGGTCGACCAGGTTTTCCTTGATCAGCACGTGCATCATGCCCAGCGCCAGCGCGGCGTCGGTGCCGGGCAGCAGCGCGATATGCTGATGGCATTTTTCAGCCGTCAGCGAGCGGTAGGGATCGATCGCGATCAGCTTGGCGCCCTTGCGCTTGGCTTCCTGTGCGCGCATCCAGAAATGCAGATTGGACGCGATCGGATTGCCGCCCCAGATGAGTATCAATTTGGAATCTTGAAACTGTTCGATGTCGGTGCCAATGGTGGCGCCGATCGTGTATTTGTAGCCGGTAAAGCCAGCTGTAGCGCAGATGGTGCGGTCCAGCTGCGACGCTCCCAGCTGGTGGAAAAAGCGCGACGACATCGAGTCGCCTTGCACCTGCCCCATGGTGCCGGCATAGCTGTACGGCAAAATCGCTTGCGGATCGCGCGCGGCAATCGCGGTCAAGCGGGTGGCGATCTCGTCTATGGCCTGGTCCCAGCTGATGCGCTCGAACTTGCCTTCGCCCTTGTTGCCGACCCGGCGCATCGGATGCAGCAGGCGGTCCGGGTGGTAGGTGCGTTCGGCGTAGCGCGCCACCTTCGTGCACAGCACGCCGGCCGTGGTCGGATGGTCGGGATCGCCCTTGACCTCGGTGGCCACGCCATCGACCACGGTGGTCAGGAGCGCGCAGGTGTCGGGGCAGTCGTGCGGGCAGACGCCCCGAACTTGGGTAGTTGTCATGGGTAAATCCAGGAAAGCAGAGCGCGAAACCATAACTGTAAACGATTCCGGGCGATTGGTCAGAAGGGCTACAATAGTTAAAAGAGCATTTGGAGCAAATTATGAAACTTGTCGAAACCATCATTGCCTTCCAGGCCGAACTGCAGCGCATCCGGCGCGACCTGCATGCGCATCCCGAATTGTGCTACGAGGAGCTGCGCACGGCCGACGTGGTCGCCGCCCGTTTGACCGAATGGGGCATTCCCATTGTGCGCGGGCTGGGCGTGACCGGCGTGGTGGGCATCATCAAAAATGGCAGCTCGCAGCGCGCAATCGGCTTGCGCGCCGACATGGATGCGCTGCCGATGCAAGAGATCAACCACTTCGAACACACCTCGCGCCATCCCGGCAAGATGCACGCTTGCGGCCACGACGGCCACACTGCCATGCTGCTAGGTGCCGCCCATCACCTGGCCACCAATCGCCATTTCGACGGCACCGTGTACCTGATTTTCCAGCCGGCCGAAGAAGGCGGCGGCGGCGCGCGGCGCATGATCGAGGATGGCCTGTTCACCCAATTTCCGATGGACGCCGTGTACGGCATGCATAACTGGCCAGGCATGGAGATCGGCAGCTTCGGCGTGGTCAGCGGCCCGATGATGGCGTCGAGTAACGAGTTCCACGTTGTCGTCAAAGGCAAGGGCGGCCATGCCGCGCAGCCGCACCGCGGCGTCGACCCGGTCATGGTGGCGGTGCAGATTGCGCAGAGCTGGCAGAGCATCATGTCGCGCGAGAAAAATCCGCTCGATACGGCCGTGCTGTCGATCACCCAGATCCACGCCGGCAGCGCCACCAACGTGATTCCCGACGAAGCGGTGTTGATCGGCACCGTGCGCACCTTTACCAACGGCGTGCTGGACCTGATCGAAAAGCGGATGGGGGAAGTGGCCGCGCACACGGCAGCGGGCTTTAACGCCAGCGTCGATTTCACGTTCAAGCGCAACTACCCGCCGCTGATCAACCACGTCAAGGAAACCGCGTTCGCGGTCGAGGCCATGACAGCGGTGGTCGGGGCTGCCAAAGTCGACACCAATACCGAGCCGACCATGGGCGCCGAAGATTTTGCCTACATGCTGCAGGCAAAGCCAGGCTGCTACGTATTCATCGGCAATGGCGAAGGCAGCCATCGCGACGGCGGCCACGGGCTCGGTCCATGCCAGTTGCACAATGCCAGCTACGACTTCAACGACGCGCTGTTGCCGATCGGCGCCAGCTATTGGGTCAAGCTGGCCGAAATGAGCTTGCCGCCCGCCTAGGGCAATTGATCCGGGTCGCTGCCCAGGCGCTGACCGGGATTCATTTTTTCCAGCGCGAGCAGCGCGGCCGATTGGTCGGCGCGCGGATACGCCGCCTCGATGCTGGCATAGGTATCGGTGACCAGCGCGGCCACCGGCAACACGATGCCCGCATCGGCTGCCGCGACCAGCACATTACGCAAATCCTTGAGCTGGCTTTTCACCTGTCCGCCTGGCATGAAGTTGCGCTCAAGCATGCGCTGGCCGTGCACGTCGAGGATGCGGCTATCGGCGAAGCCACCGCGAATTGCCGTGCGCACGCAAGCCGGGTCAGCGCCGGCCGCCTGCGCCAGCAGCAGCGCCTCGGCCACGATATTCAAGGTGGCGCCCACGATCAGCTGGTTGCACAATTTGGCCACCTGGCCGCTGCCGGGCGGACCCACCAGCGTCGGGCGCCCCATCGCCGCGAGGATCGCTTCAGCCTGCGCGAAATCCTCGCTGGCGCCGCCCGCCATGATGGCCAGCGTGCCCGCCTCGGCGCCTGCCACGCCGCCCGACACCGGCGCGTCAATGAAGCGGCAGCGGCGGGCGGCCAGGCGCGCGTGCATGGCCAGCGCCTCTCCCTGCTGGGTGGAACTCATGTCGATCCACAGCGCGCCCGGCTCCAGTGCGCCCAGCGCGGCGTCAATCACCGCGCCGAGCGCGGCGCCGTCTTCCAGCATCGAGATCACCACCTGGGCGCCATGCACGGCGTCGGTCAGCGCGGTGTGCGGCGCGGCGCCGTGCTCACGCAAGGCGTCGGCCTTGGCCCCTGTGCGGTTCCAGGCGCGCACTGGAAAGCCGGCGCCCAGCAGGCGCATGGCCATCGGTCTGCCCATCAATCCAATGCCGAGAAATGCCAAACTTGGTGCCGCCATATCGATTCCTTGAATTTTGGTACGGAGTGTCCATCTCTTCAATATCGCCATTACAATGGGATATCAATTCATTATCCCACGCGCCGATATCATGACCAATTTGCCCGCCCGCACGTTCGTCGCGCTCGCCGCGATGCTGGTTCCGCTCTCCTGCTTCGCGTCCGGCGTGGACGGTGCGTCAATCGAGGCGGGCGACGGCCACGCCGTGCGCATGCTGCGGCTGGGCGTGCAGTCGAACTGGGAGCGGCGCTGGTGGCAATCGAACGGCAACCACGTCGGCGGCTATTGGGACCTGTCGTTGGCGCAATGGCGCGGCAATGCGTATCAAGGTATTGCGGGACGACATCAGAACGTGACCGTTATCGGTCTGTCGCCTGTGTTGCGCTGGCAAGCGGATGACCGCAAGGGCTGGTATCTCGAAGGCGGCATCGGCGCCAACCTGCTATCGAAACTGTATGACAATGATGGCGACTATTTGTCGACCGCGTTCCAGTTCAACGACCATATCGGCTTCGGCTATGTGCTGGCCACGGGCTGGGACATCGGCGTCAAATTCGACCATTTTTCCAATGGCGGCATCAAGAAGCCTAACAGTGGCGTCAATTTCATGCTGATCAAGGTGGCGCGCCAGTTTTGAAGTAGTCCCTCAGCGGACGCTCGAAACGAATCAGCCATAAACTTAACGGGCGTTCTTGGTCCGCGCCGCGCGCGACACGGATGACGTCGCCGGCGCCACTGACGGAAATAATCGCGCCGAGGGCGTCAACCTGATAGTTGGTGGCGTCGGCATCGACCAGCTCGGTGCCGGTCGCGTCAAAAATCCGGGTTTTCATGCCAAAGTCATTATCGTTGGTCATCGCCAGCGTATAGTCGTCAACCAACGCCAATCCCTCTGCTTTTTCGGCAAGCCAGCCGGCCTGGTTCAGGTTCAACAGTTCCGTTTTGGTCAGCGGAATGACGTCGGCCCACAATGCACCATGCACGCTTTTGCCTGACATGCTGCTCTTTTCCAGGTCGGATGTATCGGGGTTGCAGGCCGCGTCGGAAATATCGGTGGCGCCGCCAACGTCGACCAGCATCAGCTTGTTGACCATGTGGCCGTCGGCGCCCTCGCCCTGTTCGATGACAACGAACTTGCCATCGCCCAGTGCGACCAGATCACCCAGTTTGGCATTGCCGGTGCGGCCGTCGGCATAGTCGTTGCCATCGAGCGGGTAAGCCAGCATGCGCAATGTTTTGCCGCGCTGCGGATCGAATTCGACCCAGCGGGTGAACCGCGCATAGCGCTCGATCTTTTCTTTTTCGCCCGTCAGTGCATAGTGCGCCTTGCCATCGCTGAGCGGGCTTTGCAGGAACGCATGAATGGTGTCAGTGGCGGGGTCAAGCGTCATGCCTTCCATGCCGCGGTTCGCCCGGCGCAGTGCCAGAACGGCAGGCAAGCCGTGGCCCGGCGCATAGCGTTGCTGGATGATGCCGGTGGCCGGATCAACGCTGACCAGGAAAGGGCCGTATTCGTCGGTGATCCACAGCAGCTCGCGCCTGGCATCGAAGGCAATCGCTTCGCTATCGATGCCGCCTTCATGAAAAATGGCTTTACCGGCAGGGTCGAAACACAGCGTGTCAAAGACAGGAATTTCAGCCGAATTGCCAAGCGCGCCATGCGGGATCGGCAAACCGGATGCATTGTGTCCGAGCGCCATCTGAATCGGAAGACAGGCGGTCAACACTGCGCTTTGCGCCGTCACTTTCAGTACACCGATCGATGGCGTGAAACTCGGTGCGGGGAAAATCTTGCTACCCATGGTGCCAGGACCGGTCAGCGACGGCAGCTCGGGGCCATCGCCGTTCGGGCCACGGTCGGTCAGGCAATAGAACTCCAGGTCGCCGTTCTGCGCGACGCCTTTGAAGGCGAGTCCGGAGCCAAAAGATGGCAGGAAACCGTTGGGAAAAGCGGCTTGCACCAGCGGATTCGTACCTTCATACGGCACGTAGAATTCGGCGGGCGCTTCAATCTGGTAACGCGTGATCGAGGTAGGCATGCTGCAAACTATACCCGTACGCGAAGTCGCGGACGAAAAAAAACCCCACATTTCTGCGGGGTTTTTCTGCTTGCGGGGATTACTTTACCTGCGCGCCAGACTTGCGGCGGCGCGCCAGGGCCAGCAGGCCCAAGCCCATCAAACCAAGCGATGCTGGCTCAGGAACGACATTGATATCGGCTTGCACGGCGCCGATGTTGTTCCAAGCATCGCTATCCCAGAAGAACAAATTGAGGGCGCCCGATGCGTTGGCGAAGCCGTGGAAGTTCGTGCCGACATTAAAGAAATTGCCATTGCCGATTTGACCAGTCAGTGCACCGATCGATGCGGCGAAGCTGCTGCCGTCTGGATTCGTGACGGACATTTCCCAACCCTCGCCCATGCCATCAGCGTTGGTGTCGTAGTTAGAATCGCCGCTGCCGAAGTTCCAGATCTGGGAAGGATCGACAACGATCGAAAACTCGGTATTGGTGTTCAGAACGACACCAGTGTCCAGGCCGGTGCCGCCGTAGATGCTGTTGCCATTCGAGTCGACGGTGACGACGGTTGCGTTAGCGAATCCAGCTGCCAGCAAGGTGGCTACTGCGAAGGCGGTGTTCAGTTTACTTTTAATCGACATTTATTTCCCTGGAATTCATTTATTGATAGCATGCGGATGCTCTGCTTAAGTTCCAACAAAGCAAAATTAATGCCAGTGAAAGATTTATCGATCAATAATTGATAATAATCAATGACTTAGGTAGATACACATCGATTCCGCGAGAAACTTCCATTGCAAAGTGTAAAGACGCTCGACAAGTTTTAGCATCATGCTTTCGAAAGACGAAAAAAAACCCCACATTTCTGCGGGGTTTTTTCATATAACTAGCCTGACGATAACCTACTTTCACACTGGTTGCAGC
>JAZJXM010000036.1:0-36632 GCA_040390915.1 Pseudomonadota bacterium | reverse complement strand
CGACGACGCTGCAAAGCGGCCTGACCACCACCGGCCTGGCCGCCGGCGACTTGACCTTGAACGGCATCCAAATCGGCGCTTCGGTTGCGGGCACCCAAGCCGGCCAGACCATCGGCAGCGCTTACGCGATTGCCCAGGCCATCAACGCGGTCGGCGGCCAATCGGGCGTCACCGCCGTCGCCAATCCAGCCATTGCCAGCACCATCAGCGTGACCGGCGCCGCCCCGGCCGCGCTCGCCATTGCGGCCAATACATTCTCGGTCAACGGCATCAGCGTGGGCGCCATCGCCGTCGGCGTCGCCGCCAGCCTGGCAGTCACGCCGCCGATTGCCGGCGGTCCGACCGCGGCCATCGCCCAAGGCGCCAACACGGCCGAAGCCATCAACAAGATCACCGCCCAAACCGGTGTGCGCGCAACGGTTGACGATCTGGGCCAGGTAAAACTGACGTCCCTCACCGGCAAGAACATCGAACTGAAGATGGTCGATCCACTGGCCACTGCCCCCCAGATCGCCGCAGTCGTTGCCAATACCGGCTTGACCGTCACCGTGGCCGGCACCGTCACCTCCGGCGGCGGCCCGGCAGTTGGCGCCGTTGCCGCTGGCGGATTCAGAATCAATGGTGTGGACATTGGCGCGATTGCCGCCAGCGGCACCATCCCCGGCCAAGGTGCGAATGCTGCCGCCGCTGTGAACCTGCTTAGCGGCAAGACAGGCGTGACAGCTAGCGCGGACGCCATCACCGGCGCCATCACGCTGAGCACAGCCGACGGTCGCGATATCAAGCTCGAAAACGGCACCAGCACCGCGTTACTGGGCGTCGGCATTGTGGCGGCCACCTTCACCGGCTCGATGACGCTGCAAAGTTCGAACGTCAACGGCATCATCGTTGGCGGCACCAACGACAAGTATGCCGGCTTGCACGCCTACGAAGGCATGAAGTCGTCCGACGCCAAGTCGACCAACACCATCAGCTCGGTGGACGTGAGCACCGCGTCGGGCGCCTTGGCGTCGCTGGCCACCATCGACGCGGCGCTGACCTCGGTCAACACCTCGAAAGCGGCCCTGGGCGCCTACCAGAACCGCTTTACCGCGGTGGTATCGAACTTGCAGGCAACCGCAGAAAACCTGGCCGCCTCGCGCAGCCGGATCCAGGACGCCGACTTCGCGGCAGAAACGGCCAGCCTGACGCGCGGCCAGATCTTGCAACAGGCCGGCACCGCCATGCTGGCCCAGGCCAACTCGCTGCCAAATGGCGTACTGGCCCTGCTGCGCGGTTAAGCGCTGGCGACGCCGCGCAGTGAAAAGCTGCGCAGCGATTTCCCCTCCACAGTCCCGGGAAGATGACGCAAAGCCATGAATTGAGGGGTAAACACCCCTCTGCTTGGTAGATGGAGACTATCAACTTCCGCAGAAACACACCGTTAATAGTATTACCAGGGCGTAGCGCGCGCTGGTCCGGAAAGAACAAAACGCCCCGCCACACAGCGCCGGCGTCGTCTTTCGCAGCAAAAATAAAGTTATTTTTACCCTAAAGATCCCGCCACTACGGTCGATTAAACGTAGTGAAACTGATCAATTGAAGGGTGAATTCAGCTATTTATTATTGTTTTCTCCTATCAACTTTCGATGGTGCTCGACGTTATCAGTCTCAACTGCGGTTTGATTGTCCCGGAACAGGGGGGCAGACCTAAGTGAACAGAGGCACGTTGCCCACCCCGAAATACTTGTTTGGAGAAATAACATGGCTGCAATGATCAACACCAACATCTCGTCGCTGAATGCACAGCGTAACTTGACGACGTCCCAATCGTCGCTCGCTACGTCGCTGCAGCGCCTGTCGACCGGCTTGCGCATCAACAGCGCCAAAGACGATGCCGCAGGTATGGCGATTGCTAGCCGGATGACGTCGCAGATCAACGGCATGAACGTTGCTGCACGTAACGCTAACGACGGCATTTCGCTGGCGCAAACGGCAGAGGGTGGCCTCGCTTCCGCAACCGACCTGCTGCAACGTATGCGTGACCTGGCTGTGCAGTCGGCCAACGGTTCGAATTCCGACACCGACCGTGCTTCGCTGCAATCGGAAGTGACCCAGCTCAAGGATGAAATCGACCGCGTCGCCAAGTCGACCAGCTTCAACGGCCTCAATCTGCTCGACGGCTCGTTTACCGCGCAAACGTTCCAGGTGGGTGCCAATGCCACCAGCAACGACCGCATCCAGATCGACAAGATCGCCAACCTGCAAACCTCCACCCTCGGTAGCGGCCTGTCCGGCGCGACCTCGCTGCAAAGCGGTTTGACCACCACCGGCCTGGCCGCTGGCGATCTGACCCTGAACGGCGTCCAAGTCGGTGCCAGCGTGGCGGGCTCGCAAGCCGGTCAATCGACCGCCAGCGCGTATGCGATTGCCCAGGCGATCAATGCAGTGGGCGGCCAGTCGGGCGTCACGGCCACCGCCAATGCGACTGTTGCCACCAAGATCAGCGTGACGGGCGCCGCGCCGACCGCCGCCGCCACGGTTGCCGCCAACACCTTTATGGTCAACGGTATCAGCGTTGGTGAAATCGCCATCGGTGTCGCTGCCAGCCTGGCTGTCACCCCGCCGATCGCCGGTGGTCCGACCGCCGTGATCGCCCAGGGCGCCAACACGGCCGAAGCGATCAACAAGATCAGCGCCCAAACCGGCGTGACGGCAAGCGTGGATGATGCTGGCCTGGTGAAATTGACGTCCACCACGGGCAAGAATATCGAGCTCAAGTTTGTCGATCCGGCCATCACTGCACCCAATATCGCGACCTTCCTCACCCAAACTGGCTTGACCGCAACGGCCGCCGGCACCGTCACCTCCGGCGCCGCCCCGGCATCGGCCGCGGTTGCCGCTGGTGGATTCAAGATCAATGGCGTAGCTATCGGCGCGATTAACGCCGGCACCACCGTGCCGGGCCAAGGCGCAAACACTGCCGCTGCCATTAACCTGATCAGCGGCAAAACCGGCGTGACGGCCACGTCCGATGCCATCACGGGCGCGCTGACCCTGACGGCCACCGACGGGCGCGACATCAAGCTCGAAGACGGCACCAGCACGGCACTGCTCGGCGTCGGCTTTGCCGCAGCAACGTTCACCGGTTCGCTCAAGCTGCAAAGCTCGAACGTGAGCGGGATCGTGGTCGGCGGCACCAACGACAAGTATGCCGGTCTGCATGCTTACGAGGGCATGAAGTCGGCCGACACCAAGTCGACCAATACGGTCAGCTCGGTGGACGTGAGCACCGCATCCGGCGCACTGGCTTCGCTGGCCACCATCGATGCGGCGCTGACCTCGGTCAACACCTCGAAAGCATCGCTGGGCGCGTTCCAGAACCGCTTCACCGCAGTGGTATCGAACCTGCAAGCGACGTCGGAAAATCTGTCTGCTTCGCGCAGCCGGATTCAGGACGCCGACTTCGCGCAAGAAACCGCTTCGCTGACGCGCGGCCAGATCTTGCAACAAGCAGGTACGGCCATGTTGGCCCAGGCTAACTCGCTGCCAAACGGCGTGCTGGCACTGCTGCGCGGCTAATCCCCGCCAGTTGGAGTACAGTAGCAACTGACCCGGCCGGTTGATCCGGCCGGGTTTTTCACCCTCTCGGGGAGTGAGCATGGACATCAAGATCACTACGACGCCGCCAGTATCGGCCAACGTCGCACCAGCATTACCAAACAAGGCGCCCAAGGCGCAAGAGCGCGCAGCCGAGCCGGTCGCCCCTGCGAGCGTCGATCAGGCAGACGCACCGGCGAAAGCCAAGCACGTCGCACAAGCAGTCAAGACCATCAACGCCACACTGAAAAATCTGAACCAGGGCGTGGAATTCACCATCGACGAAGAAAGCCAGCGTACCGTGGTCAAGGTCGTCGACCAGGAAACCAAGCAGGTGCTGCGCCAGATGCCGAGCCAGGAAGCGCTCGACATCGCCAACGCACTGGACCGGCTGCAAGGCTTGCTAATCAAGCAAGAAGCATGAATTAGGCGGTAAAGCACCCTCTGACGTGGCAATTGAACAGCGTTACAGGCAAGTATATTAGGCATTCGTTGGAGGCAATCATGGCAATTAGTTCTGGAGGTATTGGATCGGGTCTGCCGGTAGAAAGTCTGGTCACCCAGTTGATGGCGGTCGAGCGCAAGCCGCTCGACCTACTCACGTCCAAAGAAGCCGGCTTCCAGGCCAAATTGTCGGCCTTCGGCACCATGAAAAGCACGCTCGCGGCACTGCAGACGGCAGCCAAGGCGCTCAGCACGCCAGCCCAGCTAGCCCCGATGAAGGCCAGCGTCCTCAATGCCACAGTCATGGGCGTGTCGGCCGGCGCCGGCGCTACAGCCGGCAGCTACAATATTGAAGTACAAACGCTGGCCGAATCGCAAAAACTCAAGACCGCGGTCGGCTTTTCAAATACCACCGACATTGTCGGCAGCGGCGTCATCACCTTTGACTTCGGTTCCTACGATACGGGCAATCCACCGGTGTTCACGGCCAATGTCGCCAACCCGACCAAGACGGTGACAATCGACCCGGCGGCGCGTACGCTCGCGGACATCAAGGCCGCTATCAACAACGCCAATATTGGCGTGACGGCCAGCATTATCAATGATGGCAGCGCCAATTATCTGGCGTTCACCTCCACCAGCGGCGCCGCGAACGCCATGAAAATCAGCGTCAGCGATCCATCGCTCAATGCACTGTCGTTTGACGGCGATCCGCTGACCTCGAACATGGCGCAAACCGTGGCCGCCCAGGATGCGGTGATTTTCGTCGACACGGTCAAGGTCACCAAGTCGAGCAATACCATCACCGACGCCATTGAAGGCATCACGCTGAACCTGACCGCCACGACCGCCACCGGGGTCACCACCAAGGTGTCGGTGACACCGCAGATGGCCGATGTCAAGACGGCCATCGAAGCCTACGTCAAGACCTATAACGAGGCCAGCAAATCGATGGCCGACCTGACCGCCTACGATGTGTCGACCGGCAAGGGTGCCGTGTTGAATGGTGATGGCACGGTACGTTCGGTCCAGAACCAGCTGCGCGCATTGATTGCCAGCAGCGTGACTGGCGCACCGGCAGGATCGGCCTCCCTGACCGACATCGGCATCACGACCCAGCGCGATGGCTCGCTGGCGATAGATGCAACCAAACTGAACAAGGCACTGGCCGACCCAAGCAAGAACCTGAGCGCGCTGTTCGCCGGCGTCGGTACCAGCCGTGGCTTTGGCGCCCAGATGGATGTGGTGCTGGGTCGCATCCTGAGCCCGGTCGGCACGATCACCTCGCATACCAAGAGCATCAACAGTTCGATCAAGGATATCGGCAAGCAGCGCGATACGCTGACGGCACGCCTGGTCGGCGTTGAAACGCGCTACCGCAAGCAGTTTTCCGCCCTCGATGTCGCGATGGCCAGCATGACCACCACCAGTAGTTATCTCACCCAACAGCTGGCTAGTCTGGCAAAAAACTCCTAAGGACATAGATCATGTTTGGAACGACAAGAAGCGGAGCCAGTTCATATGCCAAGGTTGGCGTCGAGACGGGCGTGCAGTCCGCCAATCCACACCAACTGATCACCATGCTGTTCGACGGCGCGCTGGTGGCGCTGTCGAACGCGCTGCTGCACATGAAAGCGGGCCATATCGAAGCGAAGGGCCTGGCGCTGTCGAAAGCGATCGCGATCATCGACGATGGCTTGCGCGCCAGCCTGGACCAGAAAGCGGGCGGCGACATCGCCGCCAGCCTGGACGCGCTGTACGGCTACATGAGCCAGCGCCTGGTGCTGAGCAATATCAAAAATGCGCCCGAGATGATCGAAGAAGTGCAAAATCTGCTGCGCGACCTGAAAGGCGCCTGGGTCCAGATCGCCCCGGCCGCGCCGCCAGCGGCACTGGCAGCCATGCCGCCGCCGCGCGCCAGCATGGGCGCCTACGACGCCCCTACCGCCCAATACGCCACTTTAGCCAAAGCCTGATTGCGACCCGATGAATACGAATCAAGACCAATTATTAGTCTATCAAGAAATGGTGGAACTGACCGGCCAGATGCTCGACGCCGCCGGCAACGGCGACTGGGATCAGCTGGTCGTGCTTGAAAGCGCATGCGCCGCGCGCGTGAAGGTGTTGCAGGCCGACGTCCCGAGCGAGCCGTTGACCGGCGCCGTGCGCGACAAGAAAGTCAAAATCTTGCAGCAACTGCTCGAGCATGACCGCCAGATCCGCAACCTGACCATGCCGTGGATGGCCCAGCTGTCTGCCCTGATCAACAGCACCGGCGCCGAACGCCGCCTGGCCAGCGCTTACGGCGCCTGAAGCAGTCCGCGCCATGTTGCCGCGCACCGACCTCAATATCACGGCGGTCGGACGCATCGAAGCGCCGGCCGCAGTCGAAGCGGCCGTCGATGCGCGCCAGCAGGCGTTCCAGCGCTCGCTGGCCACCATGCTGGGCAAGGAACTGCAGGCCGACATCCTGTCCAAGTTCAATGACGGCAGTTTCCTGGTCAAGGTGGCCAACGCCACCGCCCGCATGCAACTGCCCGCCAACACCCAGGTTGGCGCCCAAGTGGCGCTGACGCTGGTCGCGCTCGAACCGCGTCCCACGTTTGAAATCCATTCCCAGCCGGGCACCCGCGCGCAGGCCGATGTCGCCCATCCCGAAACCGACGCCGAGGCGGACAGCGCGCCCGCAGCGGCGCCGAGCACGCCACGCGCCGCGCGTGCGGCGCTGGCCGAAGGGCAGCCGCTGGCGACTCCGGCCGGCGCCCGTGGCGCGCACGCCTCGCTGCAAGAGGGCGTACCGGCGGCGCTGCCAGCGGCCCCGCGCGCAGCCAGCCTGCCATTGGCCGACGCCCTGCCGATGGCCGCGCCAGCTGGCGCCGGCGCACCCAGCGTGGGCAGCAGCGTGCACGCGGCCGCGCTGCTGGGCAAAGCGCCCCTGATTGCGGCCGCCGATTTGCCGCCCCTCGACAGCGACAGCCTGCCCGCCACCCTGAGCGCGGCCGGCAAGGTCCTCGCCAGCGTGCTGGGCACGGCACGCCAGGCCGGCGCCGTCCCGCCCGGGCTGGTCGGGCGCGCGCCGTTGCTGGACGGCCCGCCGCTGGCGCCGCAGCAATTGGCCACGGCCCTGAAGGACGCGCTCGCCAACAGCGGCCTGTTTTACGAATCGCACCTGGCCGAATGGGCCAGCGGCACCCGCACCCGCGCCCAACTGGGCCAGGAACCGCAAATGCAGCGCGCTCACCTGGCCCAGCGCGCGCTGGCCGTGGCGGCAGCCGATGCCGCGCCGGCGCCAGCCGAGGGCGCGCCGCGGCCAGCGCCCATCGTGGCCGACGCGGCCAGCGCCCAGTTGATCGACTTGCAACTGCAGACCCATGAACAAGCCCGCGTCGCCTGGCAGGGCCAGCCGTGGCCGGGACAGGCCATGCAGTGGGACATCGTACGCCAGCCGAGCGAGCGCGACGGCAGCGCTGGCGGCCAGGACGGGGCCGAAGCGCACTGGCAAAGCAGCGTGCGGCTGCGCTTTGCGGCGCTGGGCGACATCGGCGCCCGCCTGAACCTGGCCGGCGGACAACTGCACATCCACCTGGACGCTCCCGACGACGCCATCGGCGCCCTGCTGCGCGCGCACGCCGGCGCGCTTGCCAGCGCGCTGGAAGCGGCTGGCACGCCGCTGGCCGCACTGACCATCCGCGCTGCCCAGGAGGGGCCATGAGCGAGCAGCCACGCCCGCTGCCGCGGCGGACGCAGTCGGCGGTGGCGCTGGCCTACCGCGACGGCGACCCCGCGCCCAAGGTCGTGGCCAAGGGCCAGGGCCTGGTCGCGGCACAGATCATCGAACGGGCCACCGAAGCGGGCGTGTTCGTGCATGAATCGAAAGAGCTGGTGGCGCTGTTGATGAATGTCGACCTGGACCGCCAAATCCCGCCGGCGCTGTATCGGGCAATTGCAGAACTGCTGGCATGGCTATATCATGTTGAAGCCGCGCAACGTTCAAATGGGACCTTGCCGCCACCTCCGGACACGGCCTTGCTCATCGAACCTCAGGACTAGCGCGCTCTAGATGCAACCATACGACGTAGAATCAGAAAACTGGCACGACTTCGAAGTGGTGTCGCGCCGGGAAATCATCGCTCTGCTGCGCGGCATCGGGGAAAAGAAGCAATTGATCCGCATGCTGATCCATGGCGAGGCGGACGTGTGCGTCACGTCGATCCTCGAAGTGGACGCCGACAATGACGTGGTGATCCTCGATTGCTCGATCAACAAGGAACAGAACATGCGCGCCCTGGCCGCGCGCGGGCTGCGTTTCGAGACCACGCTTGACAAGATCCGCATCCTGTTTGCCGCGCCCGGCATCAGCGCCACCACGTTCGAAGGCGGGCCGGCGCTGTCGCTGTCGATCCCCGAGTCGATGGTCAGGCTGCAGCGGCGCGAGTACTACCGCATGGAAACCCCGCTGAGCAACCCGGTGCGGGTATCGGTGTCGCTGCCGCCGGAAATGGGAGGCGGGCTGTGCGTGTTCCCGCTGGCCGACATCAGCTGTGGCGGCGTGGCGCTGCTGGACCACAAGCTGGAGCTGGACAACACGATCGGCAAGAATTACCTGAACTGCCGGCTCGACCTGCCCGACATCGGCGCGGTATCGATGACGCTGCAGATACGCAACTCGCTCGACATCACCCTGCTCAACAACAAGCCCAACCGCCGGCTCGGCTGCGCGTTCGTGAACCTGTCGCGCGCGGGGCTGGCGCAAGTGCAGCGCTACATCACCAAGCTCGAACGCGAACGCAACGCCCGCCTGGCCGGTCTGGCCTGACCCTGGGGGTACACTACGCTAGCAAGGCAAAGGCCTCATCCAGTCCGGCATGTTCGAACGCCGGCGCAAAGTCCTCGAGTTCTGTTTGCGAAAGCCCCACGTCTGCTGTCAAGGCGACGTCGCGCCATTGTTGAACTGCCTTGACCACCTCGGCCAGCACAGCGATGGCACCATGCGGATCAAGCTGAAACCTGGCGGCCTGCCCCAGCAGTTGCGCTATCGAGGTGACAGGGCCCGTGTCTTCGCTCAGCCAGGTCTTCGATTCACTATCCTTGTCAGGGAATGGATTGAGGTCAAATGAAGGGGCCAGCTGCCATTGATTCTTGTCTACATACAAGAAACCAATATTTTGCAGATGGTCATCGACATTGGTAATCAGAAAATTGAAGAGCAGCCTACGCCAGAGCTGTCGGGCCGAGCCGCTGAAATCCATGCACATTGAGCGCATCGCGTCGACGATTTCCGTGTAGGCGCGCTCGTCATTTCGACTGGACTGCAGCAGGGTTGCCCCTGACATATAGGGGATGCGCGCGTTGTTTGGGGTTCTGTCAAAACGACGGATGATGGCCACGGGCGCACCCTGAACCATCACGATGCGCGCCTGCGCCGCGTCTATTCCGGCCAGCCGAGCCAGGCGCAGGGCGAGCACCTCGCCACGGGTGACACTGCGCTCGTCGTTGACGCTGGGGAACTTTCCCAAGGCGAGTGTTGCGTCTTCATCCAGCACCGTGCATTTGGGACGCATGCCACCCAATGAAGTGCCCTTTCCCCGCAGGTACTTGAGGTCCTCGGCAGTCTCCAAGTTCAGCTCAACAGCGCGCGAGGCAGTCATCATTTTCTCGAGCTCCAGCAACGGCGGCGTGGCGCGCTTGCCTTCCTCGACATTGCCCATGTATATCTGCGCCGCGTCGCGCAAACGAAGTGCTCCGACGCGGCTGAAGTCATCGACCGCGCACAGATAGTCCATCGCTGTCAGCGTACCCAGCGCAGGGTTCAACTTGCGCTCTTTAGCGTGGGCGCGCGCGATGACGCGACGCCCCCAGCTGTCCGGTTCTGTATCGGCTAGCGCAAGGAAAAAGCAGGAGTCGTCCTTGGATGGCGCCTTGCGCAACTGGTAGCCCAGCAAGCGGGATAAATCCGGGGAGATGTCGAACCCGACAGGATTGCTCAACCACTGTTCTTGATAGGCGAACTGTGAGAACTCGCGCGGGCCGTCTTTCACATAGATGAGTTTGCCAACCAGCACGCCGGCTTGCCCAAGACAGACGTCCAACTCCGTTCTCACGGCAACGCCAGCATAGGTGCGGTTTTCAGTGATCCTGGTGGCCATGGCGACTTTCTGCAGCGAACTCAAAAGGCGCCAGGTTCGCGCGCACGGCGAGGCGTGTGTATCCGTTGTGGAAGTTTCTCGTCCATCAGGGCCAGACCAACCGCATCCTGGGCCGTATCCATCAGCGTTTCGAATTTGTCGAGCTCGCCAAATACTTGAAGCGCGCGGGCAAAGTGTTGAAGGGCCGTGCCTGGGTGGCCGTCTTCCATGCGCCGCACCGTATTGACGGAGGCACCGATACGTTCAGCCAAGGCCTCCTGAGACAGATGTCTGCGGCGCCGGGCCATGGCAATGCTTTGCCCGACCCTGCGCATGGCGCGTTCAACAGGAAGCGGGACAGGACTACCTTGCATAATATTTCACCCAAATTAGAGCGCATAATCGAATTTGACGCCCCTATATGACTGATTATCCTAAGAAGCTGCTCCCCCATCAAGTGTTTTTTAATTAGGTACCCATATTTGATCGACAAATGGATGTAAGCACCCGTATTTGAGCACGAAACTATTGAAGAACCTCGTTTTTAGACCTGCATGTTCATGATCTCGTGGTAGGCCGACACCAGCTTGTTGCGCACCTGCACGCTGGCCTGGAAGCCGATGCTCGCTTTTTGCATCGAGATCATCACGTCCGACAAGCTCACCTTGTCGTCGCCCATCGAGAACGCCTTGCCCAGCTCGCCGGCCTTGTCTTGCGCGGCGGAGACTTCGCCGATCGAATTTTTCAGTGCGTCGGCAAAGTTGACCTTGGCCGCGGCCGGCCCCTGGCCCGCCCCGACGCCAGCAATTTCCGCCGTACTGGCCGGCTTGCTGGCCGCCGCCTTGAGCTGGGCGATCATCGCTTCGATGCGCCCGCCGTCTATCGCTCCGATTGACATGTGTTTCTCCTGTTGCTTGCGCGGGTACAATGGTTGCACCAGCGTCGTCAGTGGATCAGAATACCAGCGGCTGCGCCATAATTTCGCACGAGCAAGAGGCAAAAACCGCCTCTGTTTGCGCGATGGCGCTTCCCCGCCTGGCCGCATAATATGCTTGAACCCCATTCCACGCATGTGCCTGGAGCGGGCAGCAGCAACGGGAACCCAACATGGCAGCAGCAACCGACGACATCGATTTCCAGGAAAACAACCGGCCGCTCGCGTTCGCGCAGACGCCGCTGGGTCGCAACTTCATCCTCGGCATCGCCATCGCGCTGGCCGTGGCCGTCATGGCCGGCGTGTGGATGTGGAGCCAGCAGCCCGAATACCGGGTGCTGTTTGCCAACGTCAGCGACCAGGATGGCGGCGCCATCACCGCCTCGCTCGACCAGATGGCCATCCCCTACAAATTCTCCGAGGGCGGCGGCGCCATCATGGTGTCAGCCGACAAGGTCCACGAAGCGCGCCTGAAACTGGCCTCGCAAGGCTTGCCCAAGGGCGGCAACGTCGGCTTCGAGCTGATGGAAAACCAGAAGCTGGGCGTGTCCCAGTTCCATGAACAAGTCAATTACCAGCGCTCGCTCGAAGGCGAACTGGCGCGCTCGATCCAGTCGCTGGCCGCCGTCGGTTCTGCCCGCGTCCACCTGGCCCTGCCCAAACCATCCGTGTTCGTGCGCGAACAGCAAAAGCCCACCGCGTCGGTGCTGCTGAACCTGCAGGCCGGGCGCGCGCTCGACCGCGCCCAGGTCAGCGCTATCGTGCACCTGGTCGCGTCCAGCGTGCCGGAACTGCCGCCCGGTAACGTCACCGTGGTCGACCAGAACGGCAACCTGCTGTCCGATACCAGCAATCAGGCCGGCGCCAAGCAGCTCGATCCGAACCAGCTCAAGTATGTAGCGGCAATCCAGGCCGGCATCGTCAAGCAGGTCGAGTCGCTGATCACGCCGCTGGTCGGCCCTGGCAACGTGCGCGCCGAAGCGACTGCCGACGTCGATTTCGCGGTGGTCGATACCGCCGCCGAGAGCTACAAGCCCAATTCGCCGCCAGAGCCGTCGGCCATCCGCAGCCAGCAGACGTCGGAAGCGGGCAACCCCACCGTGCCGGCCGCCGGCGTGCCGGGCGCGCTGTCGAACCAGCCACCAGGCGCGGCCACCGCCCCGATCGCCGGCGCCGCGCCAACCCCGGGCGCGGCCAGCGCCGGCGGCGCTTCGCGCAAGGATGCCACCACCAATTACGAAGTCGACAAGACCATCCGCTACGAGCAAAAATCGATGGGCGCCATCAAGCGCCTGTCGGTGGGGGTGCTGGTCAACTACCGGCGCCTGGTCGACGCCAAGACCGGCAAGGTCACCGTGGTGGCGCTGACGGCCGCCGAAGTGGCCCAGATCAATGACCTGGTGCGCGAGGCGATGGGCTTTTCCAAGGACCGCGGCGACACCCTCACGGTGCGCAATGCGCCCTTCGACGGCGTCGGCAAACCGGTCGAGGAAGTGGTGGCGCGGGCCTGGTGGCTGGACCCGGAACTGATCGCCATGGCCAAGCATTACGGGCGCATCCTGGCCGGCTTGCTGCTGCTGGCGATCGTCTACTACAAGGTATTGCGCCCGCTGCTGCGCCCTTTGATGCGCCGCCTCGACGAAATCTCGGCCGTGCCCCCTGCACCGCCCAAAGTGGCGCCGCCGACGCCGGAAGAGGCGCAGGCAGAAGCGGCCCGCACCCAGATGCAGGAAATGGAAAGCAATCAATCCGATGGCTACCGCGAAAACCTGAACATGGCCAGGAAACTGTCCACCGAAGACCCGCGCGTGGTCGCCAACGTCGTTAAAGCATGGGTAGGCACCAATGAATGATAATGGCATCCAGCGCGCAGCCATCCTGATGCTGGCCCTGGGCGAAACCGAAGCGGCCGAAGTGATGAAGTTTCTCGGCCCGCGCGAAGTGCTCAAGCTGGGCGCAGCCATGGCCACCATGAAGGCGGTCCAGCATGGCCAGGTGGTGGACGTGCTTGAAGCGTTTCGCAAGCAGACCGAACTCAATTCGACGGTCGGCCTCGATTCGGACGAATACATCCGCCAGGTATTGACCAAGGCGCTGGGCGACGACAAGGCCTCGGTGCTGCTCTCGCGCATCCTGGGCGGCAAGGACGCCTCCGGCATCGAAAGCCTCAAGTGGATGGACGCCGCTTCGGTGTCCGAACTGATACGCAACGAGCACCCGCAGATCATCGCCACCATCCTGGTCCACCTGGAACGCGACCAGGCGTGCGAAATCCTGGGCAATTTCACCGACCGCCTGCGCAACGACGTGGTGCTGCGCATCGCCACCCTGGACGGCGTGCAGCCGGCCGCGCTGCGCGAACTGAACGATGTGCTCACCAAGCTGTTGTCCGGTAACGAGAACATCAAGAAGTCGTCGCTGGGCGGCGTGCGCGCGGCCGCCGAAATCCTCAACTTCATGAGCGGCGAGCAGGAAGGCTCGGTGATGGACAACATCAAGAACTACGACAACGACATGGCCCAGAAGATCATGGACGAGATGTTCGTGTTCGATAACATCATCGACATCGACGACCGCGGCATCCAGCTGCTGCTGCGCGAAGTGCAGTCGGAAATGCTGATCATCGCGCTCAAGGGCGCCTCGCAGGATTTGCGCGAGAAGATTTTCAAGAACATGTCGCAGCGCGCCGGCGAGATGATGCGCGAAGACCTCGAGTCCAAGGGCCCGGTGCGCCTGTCCGAAGTCGAGGCGCAGCAAAAGCAGATCCTGCAAATCGTGCGCCGCCTGTCCGACGAAGGCCAGATCGTCCTGGGCGGCAAAGGGGAGGATTCGTTTGTCTGACACGCCCAAAGAGATGCAGAGCGCCTACCAGCGCTGGGAAATGAATTCGTTCGGCGACGAGCGTCCCAGCACCGTGGCCAAGCGCCCGGTGGCGCCGGTGATGCCGTCCGAAGACGTGATCGCCGGCATCCAGGAAGAGGCGCGCCTGATCGGCTACGACGAGGGCCATGCGGCCGGCTACGCCGACGGCCTGGCGATCGGCCGTGCCGAGGCGGCCGGCGAACTGGAACACCTGCAATCGATCGCGCTCACGTTCGGCAACGCGCTGGCGCAGGCCGATGAAGTGATCGCCGCCGACCTGCTGGAACTGGCGCTGCACCTGGCCAAGGGCATGCTGCGCTGCGCTCTGGAAGTCAAGCCTGAACTGATCATCCCGCTGGTGCGCGAAGCGATCGGCTACCTGCCTGTCTTGCAGCAGCCGGCGCTGCTGCAACTCAATCCGCTTGATGCGGCCATCGTCAAGGCGGCCATGGGCGAGGAGCTGGAAAAAGGCGGCTGGCGCGTGGTCGAAGATGCGCAAGTGGGCCGCGGCGGCTGCAAGATCGATACCGCCACCAACCAGATCGACGCCCAGGCCAGCGCTCGCTGGCAACGCCTGGCCGCCGCGCTGGGCAAGAATAACGTCGAGTGGCTGGGGCCATAGTGAACGCCGTCGACCGCCACAGCGCGCGCTGGTCGTCCTACATCAAGGACTGCACCGCAGTGACCGGTTTCGTCGAGCCGATGATCGTCTCCGGGCGCGTCACGCGCGTGGCCGGGCTGGTGATGGAATGCGTCGGCCTGCGCCTGGCGGTGGGCAGCGCCTGCACCATCCCGATGCCCAATGGCGCCCGGGTCGAAGCCGAAGTGGTCGGTTTCGACGGCGAGCGCTTATTCCTGATGCCGCAGTCGGACGTCGAAGGGATCGTGCCGGGCACGCGCGTGTTCCCGGTTGAAACCCAGCTGCCGCGCCCCGGCTCCGTGATCCACCCGCGGCGCCGCCCGAGCGACCGCGCGCGCCATTTGCCGGTCGGCTGGGGCTTGCTGGGCCGCGTGCTGGACGGCGCCGGGCGCCCGCTCGATACGCTCGGACCCCTCGACACCGACGAGAGCGCGCCGATCAATGTGCGCCCTGCCAATCCGCTTGACCGCGCTCCGATTGTCGACACGCTGGACGTGGGCGTGCGCGCCATCAATGCCATGCTGACGGTGGGCCGCGGCCAGCGCCTGGGCCTGTTCGCCGGTTCCGGCGTGGGCAAGTCGGTGCTGCTGGGGATGATGGCGCGCTACACCACCGCCGACGTGATCGTGGTCGGCCTGATCGGCGAACGGGGCCGCGAGGTCAAGGAATTCATCGAACAGATCCTCGGCCCGGAGGGGCTGGCCCGTTCGGTGGTGGTGGCCGCACCGGCCGACACCCCGCCGCTGATGCGCTTGCAGGGCGCGGCCTACACCACCACGATTGCCGAATACTTCCGCGACCAGGGCAAGAATGTCTTGATGATCATGGATTCGCTGACCCGCTACGCGATGGCGCAGCGCGAAATCGCGCTGGCGATCGGCGAACCGCCGGCCACCAAGGGCTATCCGCCGTCGGTGTTCGCCAAGCTGCCGGTGCTGGTGGAACGGGCCGGCAACGGGCTCGAAGGGGGCGGCTCGATCACCGCCTTCTATACCGTGCTGACCGAGGGCGACGACCAGCAAGATCCGATCGCCGACGCCGCGCGCGCGATCCTGGACGGCCACATCGTGCTCAACCGGCGCCTGGCCGAGGCCGGCCACTACCCGGCCATCGACATCGAACAGTCGATCTCGCGCGCCATGCATTCGATCACCAGCAACGCCCACCAGATGGCGGCGCGCCGCCTCAAGCAGCTGTATTCGCGCTATGAGCGCTCGCGCGACCTGATCAGCGTGGGCGCTTACGCCCCCGGCAGCGACCCGCTGCTGGACCAGGCGATTGCCAAGAACGACCAGATCGAGGGCTTCTTGCGGCAGGAAATCGACGAACGGGTCGGCATGCTCGAGAGCTTGGGCCAACTTACCACGCTGTTCGGTGCATAGCGCGGCGCCGGACCGTCCTATAATTGATTCATTATGGCTACCCCGTCCGCCCTTGACACCCTGATCGAACTGGCCCAGCGCGCCACCGACGACGCTGCCAAGCGGCTGGGCGTGGCGCTCAAGGCGGTCGATGAAGCCGAACAGAAGCTGACCATGCTGCTGGGCTACCGCGACGACTATGCCAACCGGCTCGACGCGGCGCAGGTGGCTGGCATCACCCCGATGGCGTACCGCAATTTCGTCGCCTTCATGGACAAGCTCGACATTGCCATCAATGGCCAGCGCGAAGTCATCAAGCACGCGCAGCACAAGAGCGGCGTTGAAAAAGCGGCCTGGCAGGCTGCCGAGCGCAAGCGCTTGTCGTACCGCACGCTGAACCAGCGCGCGCTGGCCGAAACGCTGCGCCGCGAGAACAAGCAAGACCAGAAACAGATGGACGAACACGCGACCCGCCAGGCTTACTACAAACGCTGACCCAGAAAGCTAGCCCCATCATGCAAAGCAGCCCTCCCCTTACCATCGCTCCGGCCAGCGCCGCGCCAGCTTCTCCGAACGCGCGCAACCAGGGTGCAGCGGCAGAGGGCGGCTCCCAGTTCAGCCAGGCCTTGTCGCGCGAGATCGACCAGCGCCAGGCCCAGGCGCCATCCCAGGCCCAGGCACCGGCCCAGCCAGCGCCCAAGGCGCACGCCGCCAGCAAGGCCGGCCAGCCAGCCAAGCCGGCGCCCAAGGCCGATCCGGCCGACAGCGCGCCAGCCGTGCCAGCGCTCGCGTTCAAGGGCGAAGCCGTGCCGGCACCCGAGGTCAAAGCCATTGCCGACAGCGGCGACGACAACGCCGCCGTAGCTGACGCGCCTGCGTCCGATCCCTTGTTCGACATGCTGGCCATGGTAGCCAGTTTCAACCCCGCGCCGGCGGTGCCAGTCGTGTCAGCTGCGCTCGCCGGCAGCACGCCAGCTGCGGCGGCAACAGTGCCTGCGGCAACCGAACCGGCCTTGCCGCTGCTCGTCGCTGCGGCCGTGACAGTGGCCGCGGCGCCGTTGCAGAAAGCGGCTGCCGGCACAGCGCCAGCGTTGCCGGCAGCCGACGATACACCGGCCACCAGCTTTTCCAATGCAATGAGCCAGGCCGGCAGCGCCATGCCGCAAGGCCTGGAAACTGCCGCTGCGGCTGCCGTTCAGCCGCGCGCCGCGCTACCGGCTGCGGCGCCGGTCACGCCATCGGCCGCCCCGCCGCTTGCACCATCGACAGCGCCAGCGGCCACGCCGTCGGCCGCGCCAGCGCTGATGCCAGCCGGCCTGACGCCGGAGCGCGGTCCGGTGGCGCCGCCGCTGCGCGCAGAAACCGCTCCGACACCAGTGAACGCTACCGCCACCTTGGCCAACACGCCGCCGGCGCTTGCCAGCCAGCGCGAGCCGGCGCCGGCGCCAGCCGAATCACTGATCCCCAAGGACGCACTGGCCGCGCCATTGGCGCCGCAGGCGCTGCAGCCGGGCGCCCTGACGCCGCTGCATGCGGCCAATGCCGCCCACGCCAGCGAGCGCATCGCCGCGCGCGTCGGCACGCCAGGCTGGGACAACCAGGTGGCGCAGAAAATCATCTGGATGGTGGCCGGCCAAGAACAAAGCGCCACGCTCACGCTCAATCCGCCCGACATGGGGCCGATGCAGGTGGTGCTCAGCGTGACCAACGACCAGGCCACCATCACGTTCTCGGCGGCGCAGCCTGAAGTACGCCAGGCGCTGGCCGACGCCCTGCCTCGCTTGCGCGACATGATGGGCGAGAGCGGCATTGCGCTGGGCAACGCCACCGTGCACGACGGCAGCGCCAGCGGCCAGCAACAGCAGCAGGCCCAGGATCAGGCCCAGCCGGCACGCGCGAATGCCGCCCCTGCCAGCACCAGCGGCAGTGCGGCCGAAGCCGAAGCGCGGGTGGCAGCACGGCCGGCGCGCCAAGGCCAGGCGCCGGGGCTGGTCGACACCTTCGCCTGAGGCCGCAAAAGCGGCCAGGGTTGGCCCAAGCGCAAGAATGTGTGCCTCAAGCCACGAGTTGGCTTCAATTCTTCCTTCTTTTCAACACATGCGCCCGCGCACTTAAACGCGATAATGACATAATGACGGCACGACCCACCCTTTGCAGCACTGAAGCAACTTGAAAGCGAATCCAAACATGAAGGCCGATCCAAAAGCTGCAGCACCGGCGCCCGCCAAATCGAAGAAGATGCTGATCATCATCATCGCGGCTGTCGTCTTGCTCGGCGGCGGTGGCGGTGCGGCCTGGTATTTCCTGATGGGCGCCAAGCCGGACGGCGAACACAAGAAAGTCGAAAAGCACGAAAAGCCCGAATTCGTCGTCATCGAGCCGTTTACGGTGAACCTGCAGCCGGAGAACGGCGAGCAGTATTTACAGATCCAGTTCACCTTGCAAGTGGCGAACCTGGAACAGGCCGAGCTGATCAAGACCAATATGGCGCGCGTGCGCAGCCGCGTGCTGCTGCTGCTGTCGGCCAAGAAAGCGTCCGAGCTGACCTCGGTCGAAGGCAAGGGCTTGCTGTCCAAAGAAATCATCGCCGCCGTGCGCAATCCCTTCGTCGAGCATGGCTCGGCGCAGGAAGTGACCGACGTGCTGTTTACCTCCTTCATCATCCAGTGACCTGTCATGGCTGATAATTTCCTCTCCCAGGAAGAAGTCGATGCCCTGCTCAAGGGCGTCAACGGCGACCAGGACGACGCTGCCGCGCCCGAGGAAACGTCGGGGGTACGCACCTACAACCTGGCAACCCAGGAACGGATCGTGCGCGGGCGCATGCCCACGCTGGAAATCATCAACGAGCGCTTCGCGCGCTTGCTGCGGGTGGGCCTGTTCAACTTCCTGCGCCGCAGTGCGGAAATTTCGGTCGGCTCGGTGCGGGTCTCGAAGTACAGCGAATTCATCCGCAACCTGGTGGTGCCTACCAATTTGAACCTGGTCCACATGAAGCCGCTGCGCGGCACCGCGCTGATGGTGTTCGATCCGGGCCTGGTGTTCCTGCTGGTGGACAATCTGTTCGGCGGCGACGGGCGTTTTCATACCCGGGTCGAGGGCCGCGATTTTACCCAGACCGAGCAGCGCATCATCTTGCGCATCCTCGATATCGTGTTCGAGGCCTACACCAAGTCGTGGGAACCGGTGTTCCCGGTCGAGTTCGAATACATCCGTTCCGAGATGAACACCCAGTTCGCCAACATCGCCACCCCCAACGAGGTGGTGGTGTCGTCCACGTTTACGGTCGAGCTGGGCTCGGTGTCGGGCCAGATCCACTTTTGCATGCCGTATTCGATGATCGAGCCGATCCGCGACACGCTCACTTCCAGCTTGCAGGGCGAAGCGCTGGAAATCGACAAGCGCTGGATCCGCCTGATGACGCAGCAGATCCAGATCGCCGAAGTCGAGCTGGTGGCCACACTGGGCACCGGGCGCGCCTCGTTTGACGACATCCTCAATTTCAAGGTCGGCGACATCATTCCGCTCAATGTCTCCGAACAGATCCAGGCCACCGTGGATGGCGTGCCGGTGATGGATTGCACCTATGGCGTGCTCAACGGCCAGTACGCGCTCAAGGTCGAAAAATTGCTTGCCAGTACAGAACTTAAATAAATCAGGAGTGCGAGATGTCCGATAACCAAGATGATGCAAGCATGGACGACGACTGGGGCGCGGCCATTGCCGAGCAGGCCAAGGCGGAAGCCGACGCGCTGCAAAACCAGGCCGCCAGCGCCGCCGTGTTCAAGGATTTCTCGAACAAGGGAACCAAGTCCGACACCCCGAACGATATCGACTTCATCCTCGACATCCCGGTCCAGCTGACGGTGGAACTGGGCCGCACCAAGATCGCCATCAAGAACCTGCTGCAACTGGCGCAGGGCTCGGTGGTCGAACTGGACGGCATGGCCGGCGAGCCGATGGACGTGCTGGTCAACGGCTGCCTGATCGCCCAGGGCGAGGTGGTGGTGGTCAATGACAAGTTCGGTATTCGCCTGACGGACATCATCACGCCGTCCGAACGGATCCGAAAACTGAACAAATGAGGCGCGTGACGATCGCCTTGCTGCTGGCCTGGTCGCAAACGGCCGCGGCGGCCCCTGCTTCGGCCCCGGCGCTGCAGCCGGTCATCGCCTCGCCATCGGCGGGCAACCTGATGCAAACGATTTTGGCGCTGGGCTTCGTGCTGGGCCTGCTTATTGCCATGGCCTGGCTGATGAAGCGCTTCGGCCCGCGCGGCGGCCCCAACGCGGGCGTGCTGCGCATCGTCGGCGCGCTCAACCTGGGCGGACGCGAACGGGTGATGGTGCTCGAAGTGGGCGACCAGTGGATCGTGGTGGGCGCCTCGCCCGGGCGCATCAATGCGCTGGCCACGCTGCCCAAGCCGGAAGGCGCGCCAGCGGCCGAAGCGCTCACCCATCCCGACTTTGCCAGCGGCAGCTTTGCCGCCTGGCTGAAACAGACCATCGAACAGCGCAATGCGAAATAAATTGACCTCACCGCTGCTGCTGGCAGCCTTGCTGCTGCTGCCGCTGGCCTGCCTGGCCGCGCCCGGCATCCCCGCCTTCACCAGCACCCCGGCGCCCGGCGGCGGCACCGCGTATTCGCTGCCGGTGCAGACGCTGCTGTTGATGACCTCGCTGTCCTTCCTGCCGGCGGCGCTGCTGATGATGACCAGCTTTACCCGCATCATCATCGTGCTGTCGCTGCTGCGCCAGGCGCTGGGCGCGCAGTCGGCCCCGCCCAACCAGGTGCTGGTGGGACTGGCGCTGTTCCTGACGCTGTTCGTGATGGGGCCGGTGTTCGACAAGATCTATACCGACGCCTATTTGCCGCTGCAGGAAAACAAGATCCAGATGGCCGAAGCGATGGACAAGGGCATCGCCCCGCTCAAGCAATTCATGACGCGCCAGACGCGCCAGGGCGACCTGGCGCTGTTCGTCAAGCTGTCCCGTTCGCCGGCGCTGCAAGGGCCGGAAGACATTCCGCTGCGCATCCTCATCCCCGCCTTCGTCACCAGCGAACTGAAGACCGCGTTCCAGATCGGCTTTGCGATCTTCATCCCGTTCCTGATCATCGACATGGTGGTGGCCAGCGTCCTGATGTCGATGGGGATGATGATGATGTCGCCGGCGGTCATCTCGCTGCCGTTCAAGCTGATGCTGTTCGTGCTGGTTGACGGCTGGCAGCTGATCCTCGGATCGCTGTCGCAAAGTTTTTATTAGGGCCGCGCCATGACACCCGAAAGCGTGATGACACTGGGCCGCACGGCCATGGAAGTGTGCCTGATGGTGGCCGCGCCGATGCTGCTGGTGGCCTTGATCATCGGCCTGATCGTGTCGATCTTCCAGGCCGCGACCCAGATCAACGAAGCGACGCTGTCGTTCATCCCCAAGCTGGTCGGCATTTTTGTCGCGCTGGTGGTTGCTGGCCCGTGGATGCTGGCGGTCATGCTCGACTACATGCGCCAGGTGTTTACCGGCATCCCCGGCCTGGTCGGCTAAGTCCCCATGCTGACGCTGACCAGCATCGAAATGAATAGCTGGATCGCAGCGCTGTTGTGGCCGCTCTCGCGCATCCTCGGCCTGATCACGGCCGCGCCCCTGTTCGGCAATGGCAGCGTGCCCGTCACCGTCAAGGTGCTGCTGGGCGTGATGCTGGCCATGATCATTGCGCCTGCCATTCCCGCCGGGCCGGGCGCCGATCCGCTGTCGCTGGCCGGCCTCTTGATCCTGGTTCAGGAAACGCTGATCGGGCTGTCCATGGGCTTTGCCATGCGCATCGTGTTTGCCGCCGTCGAGATGGCCGGCGAAGTGTCAAGCCTGACCATGGGCCTGGGCTTTGCCAGCGTGTTCGATCCGCAGACCAAGGGCCGTTCGTCGGCCATCAGCCAGTTCCTGGCGCTGGTGGCCACCATGGTGTTCCTGGCCGTGAACGCCCACCTGGCCTTGCTGGAAGCACTGGCGGAAAGTTTTGTCAGCCTGCCCATTTCCAGCATGCCGATCTCGGCTGCGGCGCCATACCAGATGGCGCGCTGGGGGGCGATCATTTTCAGCACCGGGTTGCAGCTGTCGCTGCCGATCGTCGCGGCCCTGTTGATCACCAATATCGCCCTGGGTATTTTGACGCGCGCGGCGCCGCAATTGAATATTTTCGGGATCGGTTTTCCGATTTCGCTGGGGGTCGGCTTGCTGCTGATCAGCATGACGCTACCCTACTTGAACATCCCGCTGCAAAACCTGTTCAACCAAGGGCTGGAAGCGGCGCGCACCATCCCGCGCGCGGCCGCTGATCGCCATTAGCATCTTGTTGACATAGGACAACGCCTGGTCCGAGCGTGCGAGCGACTATTAGTCCACTTCAGCGGCCTTAGTTCCCGGAAATCTTTTTGCATAAGAAAGCCATGTCGACACATGAGCAATCTCCCCCCACGCCTGCAAGACATCCTCCGTGCCCGTCAACACAACCGCATCCTGCGCCTCGCCTTTCCCAACGATGACGGGCCCGCATGCGAACTCGTTGTCAACAAATTGCATGCGATCGAAAGCGTGTCGCGCGATTTCGAATTCACGCTCGAACTTCTGTCGGACAAGGCCACGCTCGCGCTCAAGGATATGGAAGGCAAGCTGCTGAGCGTGGCGTTGGTTCAACTGGACGGGACGCTGCGCTATTTTTCTGGCTATTGCTTTCTGTTTCGCTTGAAAAAAGCGGGCAACGTTTCGCACTACGAGGCCACGCTGGGTCCGTGGCTGAAGTATTTGGCGCTGGGCCGGGACAACTACCTGTTCCACAACAAGACGCTGCGCGAGCAAATGGAAAACATCTTCCACGACTACGCCATTCATGCCGACTGGGACTTGCGCCTGATGGGCGATGATCCTGTCATGACGGACGCGATGCAGTTTGGCGAGAGCGACCACAATTATTTGCACCGGCGCTGGGAAGCGGCCGGCTGGCATTACTACTACGCCCATACCGAGCGCGGGCACAAGCTCATGCTGTCCGATGACTCCACGCGGGCCGAACCGATCGATGGCGATCCGGAAATCCGTTTCCACAAACACGGCGGTTCTCTGGAAGAGGAAGCGATCAGCGAGTGGTCGTCGGTGCGGCAAATCATTCCAAGTAGCGTCACGTTGGCGGCTTTCAATTTCAAGCAGCCGGAGCCGCGCAGTATTTCCGTGCCGACCAAACAGCAGCAGGGTAGCGTGGTCAACATTGAGTCTTACGAATATGCCGGCGCATATGGTTTCAAGACAGGTGCGGACGGCGACGCGCAGGGCGTCTTGCGGATGGAGGTAATGGAAGCGGCGGCCAAGCATTTCAAGGCCGCCACGAACAATCGCCATGCAATACCTGGCTACTGGTTCTGCTTCGCCGACCGGCTCGACGATCAGCCTTTTGGTTACGGCGACGACGTGAACAGAAATCGGTTCCTGATACTCGACGTACGGCATATCGCTACCAATAACTATTTGCGGGATGCCGATCAGGCACCGCATTACAAGAATTTCCTGACCTGTATTCGCAAGATCATTCCGTACCGCCCCGAACGCGGATTCAACAGCGCCGACATCAGGATGCCGGGTCCACAAACGGCCACCGTGGTCGGCCCTGCCGGAACAGGCAGCATCCATACCGACGAATATGGTCGCATTCGCGTCCAGTTTCATTGGGACCGGGCCGGCAACAACGATGACGGCAGCTCCGCCCTCATACGCGTTGGCGGCTCATTTGCAGGCAACCAGCTTGGCATGACGGCTATTCCGCGGGTCGGCTCCGAGGTGGTCGTCGATTGGCTCGATGGCTCGCCTGACCGGCCCTATATTGCCAACGCCTTGCATAACGCCTGGTACATGCCCGCGTGGTCCCTGCCCGCCCAGCGCGCGCTGACAGGATTTCGCTCCCGTGAATTGACGCCGGACGGCGGCAATAAGGCGGGCGGACGCAGCAATCATTTGATCCTGGACGACAGCTACCAACAGATTCAGGTCCAGCTGAAAAGCGACCATCTGCATAGCCAGCTTTCGCTTGGATACATCACCCGCATTGAAGGCAATGCCGGCCGCCTGGACGCGCGCGGCGAAGGCTGGGAACTCGCCACAGAAGCCTGGGGCGTGGCACGCGCTGGCAAGGGGATGCTGATCACGACCGAAGCGCGGCCACGCGCGGCATCGCACATCAAGGATATGGGCGAGACAGTTCAGCGCCTGACGGCGGCGCGCGAACAACACGAAGAACAGGCAACTGACGCGCGCCAGCAAGGGGCGCAGGAACAACAGGGCCAACAAGCCGATGTGACCGCCGTCATCAAGGCCCAGAACGATGCCATCAAAGGCGCTGGCGGTACTGGCGTTTTCCCGGAACTGGCCGCGCCGCATTTGGTGCTGGCCAGCCCGGTGGGGATAGCAACGACGACGGCGCAATCTAGCCACTTTACCAGCGAGCTGCACACGGCCATCACCACCGGCAAGCATCTGTCCATTGCCGCTGGCGACAGTTTCTTTGCCAGCGTCAGCCAGACGATCAGGCTCTTCGTCCGGAAAGCTGGCATGAAGCTGATTGCAGCGGCGGGCAAGGTGACCATCCAGGCACAGAGCGATGAAATCGAGATCATCGCCAAGAAGGTGCTGGCCCTGATCAGTGAACAGGACTGGGTGGAAATTCGGGGCAAATTGGGCGTTCGGCTGTCGGGCGGGACCGACACGCTTGAGATCAGCAATACGTCGCAATTTCTTACTGCCAAGCCCGTACTGTTTCACGGCAACCTGGAAACCCTGCCTTCGCGCACTACGCCGCCGCGCCCCGACGTATTGCCGGAGGTGTTGGCCGCCGTGCCCAAGCCGGAGCACTTGCATCACACGCTGCAATCACATACGGACGGCAAACGCTATGCCTTTGTCCCCTACACCCTGTACAAGGGCGACGCCAAAGTGGAGGACGGGTTGACCGACGAATACGGCCGCATTCTTGTCGAACACGAGACCGGCACACCGCATTACACCGTGAAGCTGCCCAACGGCGAATCAATTGCGCTCGCTGCCAACGCTACGCTTGATGCTGTCGATCACATGCACTCCAACCGTGGCCTGCGCGCCCTGCATGACACACCGGAAAGCCGTCAACACGACTGAGCAAAAGGAAAACCATGTCCTCCGATCCGATCCGGCGTGTTGAAACCACCCACATCGACGAAGTCAGCCGCACGGCGACAAGCACGGTCCAGTGGTTTGCTGAAAACCGCCACGCCACGCATCCGATCAGCCACAACAACCGGCTAACAGTGTTCGTTTGCGGCGAAGAGGGTTTCGGCGATATCGCCACGCAGGTTGAAAGCGCAAAGGAAAGCATCGACCTCATCTGCTGGGGCTTTGATCCTGGCATGGAACTCAAACGGGGCGCCAGTCCCAGCTGGCCTCGGGGCAAGACCTATGGCGATCTCCTGATCGAGGCCGCCGCGCGCGGCGTCAAGGTGCGCCTGCTGGTCTGGTTTGACTGGGCTCTATGTGGCACTACCAAGAACATGCCTGGCCATTCCCACGACAAATATCCTTGGCGTTCCCGCAGCCAATTTCGTGATGAGGGCAAGATCAGCGCACAGCATAGCTTGGCAATGCTGAAAGGCGCCGCCAAAGAAGCGCATGACTACATCAAGGGGTACATGAAAGTCGACATTACGCCGGCAACGATTCCCATGATCGCCCGTGAAGAATATTGCCATAGTTGGTATGACGCAGCCTTGCACGGCAGGCTGGCAGGCATCGAAGTCCGCAAGCGTGGCGCGAACCCAAGCCATGTCGACCATAGTCTTGAATCGGAGCTGCATCAGCCCGCTTCCTTGGCCTCGCTTGAATTCGAGCGCACGGGCATGATTCATGCCGCCACGCACCATCAAAAGACCGTGCTGATCGACTTCCAGCACGAGGACGGCAACAAGGCTGTCGGTTACGTCATGGGCCTCAATTCCGTCACCGACTACTGGGACACATGCGAACACAAGCTTGAAGACTCCCGGCGCGAACAGGGCGGTAAATTGACTGCAAATGAATGCGTGCAGCCGATCCATCCGGATGATAAAGCCGATCCCGGCTTTCTTAGCCTCAAGCCCTACCAGGACTATGCCTGCCGCATCGACGGCGGCAAGGCGCTCATTTCGCTCTACAACAATTTCGTCACTGCCTGGGACCGCGCCATTAACGACGCCTTGAACACTGCGGCGAGCGCGTGCACGAGCCGCTCGTTTTCTGAACCATGCAAGACTGCGCCCGCCGCGCTGCAGCGCAAGGCGGAACCCGGCGACTCTACTGTCCAAATCGTCCGCACCCAGCCGGACGAAGACGACAAGAGCATCAAGGACATCTACTACCTGGCGACCGATGCGGCCTGCCTGGCCGGCGGCTACATCTATGTCGAGAATCAGTATTTCCAGAACGAGGAGTGGGCGCAGCGCTTGATGCAGAAACGCAAGGACGTGGTTGCAGCCTGGAAGCGTGGAGCGGCCAAGACAGGAAAACGCATTAAAGACATGCCAATTCTGCACCTGTTCGTCGTCATCCCTGTGCCGGAACGCGAGCAAATGATACCCAGTACCCACGACACGCTGTCCGTGCTGGGCGCGCCGGGAGGCATGACCGGACAGGTCAAGATGATCGATGAGGCCAATGCGAGCAAGAAGGAATTCATTACCCGGGGTGCCAACGGCATTCCGAAGTTCGCGACCAGCATCCCTACGGTGGTCAAGCACGCCAATGAAATTGAGAAGCGCGACACCATGCAGTTGGAAGAGATTTTCGGAATGAAGGTATCCGTGGCCATGTTGCAAACCTGTGGTTATGACCAGCGCCGCTGGCGCTATCGCGAAATTTATATCCATGCCAAATTGCTTCTGGTCGATGACTGTTTCATGACGCTCGGCAGCGCGAACCTGAACCAGCGCAGCATGGCGGTTGATAGCGAACTTAATATTGCCACGAATGACGCGGCACTTGCCGCAGACCTGCGCAGACGGGTCTGGATGCAACATAGCGGCGGCACGATCAGCGGTCACGGTGGCTCTCAGGCGGAAATTGAAGTGGCCTTTCATAAGTGGAGCCAAGTAATGACTATGAATTTGGATTCAAAAATGGCGGGAGCAAAAATGCTTGGATTCCTACTCCCGCTCGCTGACGACCGTAAGTCAACTATCCGATTAGGCTAAACGATGCAAATCCCGCGCCTGCAATTCGTACAATTTCCGCGTGCTGCTCTGACAGCCTTGCTTTTCACCTCAACGATCGCTTGCAAAATGCCCAACAACTCTCCTGATACGTTGCCACGCAACGAACACCTTCCATTGTTCGACGCCCATATGCCCGCTTTTACCTGCGAAGTGGAATCAACCAAGGTGCCTCCCATCGATGCACAAGCGGAGGCATGGTTTCTCGAAGCTAGGGCATTGGAGTCCCCAGATATTTTTGTCGAAGACCGGGACTATAAGAAAATTTTGGAACTTACTCGCAACGCCGCTGCACGCAAACATTGGAAGGCAATGCTGAACCTGGCGAGCCTTTACCTGGAAAAGCACGACCCGGCGCGCAGCGTGGATGATGCGCTCAACCTCGTGGAAGACGCTATGCGGCTCGGCATCCCCGCCGCCTATGATCGCATGGGTACGTACTACATGAATGGCACAGGTGTTGGAGGCGATGCCACAAGGGCTTACGCATTTTGGCTAAAAGCCGCACAGATGGGCAACCCACAAGCGATGACCTTCTTGGGGGAAAAGATTTCGGCAACATGGGATAGTCCCGCCGATGGATTCTGGGCCAATATTCCAATCGCGACCCAAATGTTGGAATGCGCTTTTGGGCAAGGATACGGACCGGCAGCCAGACGCTTAAGTTCCTTGATTGTAGGCGTAAGGCCGCCTTCGGGGCGTGGCAACCGGACAGCAGAGACCAGTGCCCGAGCAGTGAAGTTGTTGCACGACGGTGTGAAGCTGGGTTGTGAAAAGTGTGCAAACAGTCTTTTTGTTGAATTTGACGGTGGATTTAACCTTGCCGACATTCTGCCGCCGTTTGTCGACAAGGCAAGGTCACAGCGATATCTCGTGCTTGCTGACGAGCTCAGCTGGAACCCAAACACGCGCTTTCCTAACCTCGACCAAGTACTACCTCTGCCGCCAGCCCACCTTCCAAGCTGGAATGGCGACAAGGATGCGCTGATCAACGCCGCCATGGGCGTCAAGCCAAAACCAGCGCCACCAGAGCCGACTGCAGCATCGCAGCGCACTGACCGCCATTTTCTCGACGCTGCCTTTCAGTTGCGCTACACCGGTGATAGGACCGACGCAACGCGCGCGCCCAGAACCGGATATTGGCAACCAATCGGTATTAAACAACCTGAGCGCATCCGCGATCTTCTGGCCAGGAATCCACCCGGCCTCTATCACGCTGACGAGCTGTTCGAGCTGTTCTACGACCCCAACGAGGCAGACCGCAGTCCTGTCTTCGCCGTGGTTTGGGAACGCTGGGACACGCAATGGCATAACGACGATGCAGTCGAACTGCGCGCCGTCACAGGCCAGATGCGTGAGATCGACAGCGCCGCACCCATCATGGCCTGTCCGGCCAGCCGCCCCTGTCCGGCCACTGGTGTGTGGCAACCTTGGGTGCATGCGCAGCACCCAATGCGCGCGATCATCAATCAGCATTGGCGCCAGGTCTGGCTGAGCAAGGGCCAACCGTTTCCACGTCCTGAACAAGACTGGCTTTTAGCGTTACCGGAAACCGACGTGATGTGGCACCTGATGGATGACGTCGGCGTGGCCTTCGCATAAGTCCCGCAAGGAGAACGCAATGAAACATCAAGGCCGCGGGGTCATCCGCGTGGGAGACAAGACCGACCACGGCGGAGAAGTCATCAAAGCCTCGTCCGGCACGATCGTCATGGGCAAAGCGGCGGTATTGGCCGACGACATGACGCACTGTCCGCAATGCAAGGGCGACTTTGCGATCAAGCCGGACGGCGCTGGCGCCACGCACACCGGCCGCGCATACGCGTATCACGGTGATGTGACCGCGTGCGGCGCGAAGCTCATTACTTCGTTGACGTAGACTTGTCGCAGCCGCTAGCCGATGAAGTTAAACAGCGACAGCCCTGACATGCTCTTGAACGATTTTTGAGCCGCTTCCAGCGTGAACTGCTGCTGGGTGAATTTGGAGATGGTCGATACCAGGTCCAGGTCTTGCAACTGCGACAGCGTGCTCGCGTATTGCAAGTTGATGTCTTCGCCGGCCGTATCCAGATCGTCCAGTTCCTTCAGGCGCGCGCCCGCGGTGGCTCGTTCGGTGAGCACCGTGTCAAGCGCGGAGCCCAGGTTGTCGGCGGCGCGCGTCAAGCCGTTGGTCAAGCCATTCTGGCCCGGCCCGAACGGCGCGCGCAGCGTGCCCACCAGGTCGGTCAAGGTGGCAAACACCGACTGGCGCGCACTGGGATCAACGCCGAACGTGTCGCCGGCCACGGGCGCGTTGCGAATGTCCAGGCTGAGGCCGTCGAACGCGATCGGCTGGCCAGACTGGTAAGGCTGGGGACCGATCAGGGCCGGCGGCGGCGCATTGGTGACCGTGTCGAGCACGGTATAGGTGGTGGCGGCCGGCATGCCGGTCAGCGCAAACGTGATCTGGTAATTGTGCCCCGTCAGCGCGCTCGGATTCAAGGCCGCCGCGGCCGAGATCACGCCGTTGCCGGTATTGGCCGGATTGGCGCTGGTGACCTGGGCCCCGTTGCCGGTCAAATTGCTTTCGAATACGGAGCTGCCCGGGCTGCTGATGGCGAACTGGCGCGCCGACGACACTTGCAGCTTGCGCTCGCCCTGGTCGCCCTGGTACTGGGCGCCGCCGGCGGTGGCCACGAACGGCGCCGTTTTCGATTTGTAGCCGGAAAACAGGTAGCCTTCGCTGTCGCTGGTATTGGCCAGTCCCAGCAGGTTGTCGAGCTGGCTTTGCACTTCATTGGCCAGCGTGTCGCGGTCGGTTTGGTTGAGTCCGCCGTTGCCGGCGCGGGTAACGATTTCCTGCACGTTTTGCAGCACCAGCGTCGCGCTGCCCAGCGATTGTTCGACCAGGCCGAGCGAACTGCGCGCATTGGAGCGGTTCACCGCGTACTGGCTGTTGACCGCTTGCGACTGCGACGTTTCGAGCGCGCGCGCCGACGCGATCGGGTCGTCCGCGGCCGAGAGCATGCGGCGGTTGGTCGACAGCTGCATCTGGGTCCTGGCGATATTGCTTTGCAAGGTGTTGAGCTGGCTGGTGCCGCGTTCGAAAATGGTGTTGGTGCTGATGCGCATGATGGTTTCCGGTGATGAAATTAGCGGCCCAGCGACAGCAGGGTATCGAACAGGGTACTGGCAATTTGCATGACCTTGCCCGAGGCCTGGTAGGCTTGCTGGTAGCGCAGCAAGTTGGCCGCTTCCTCGTCCAGGTTCACGCCCACCACGCTTTGCTGCGCATTGGTGGCTTGCTCGAGCAGCGCCTCGGCGGCCGCGCCGTTGACTTGCACTTCGCGCGTCTTGTTGCCGACAAAGCTGACCAGTTCGGCGTACGAGCTTTGCAGCGACGCCGTGCCGCCGTCGAGCAGGCTGGCCGTTTGCAGCTTGCCCAGCAAATGCATGTTGCGGTTGTCGCCCACGCCACCGGCGTTGGGGCCGATGACGAATTTATCGGCATTGGCCGGCGCGCCTGCCAGCGTGATGCTGATGCCGCCGAACTGGTAAGTGGCGCCATCGACGTAGGGAATCGGGGTGGTGCCGGCCGGGTACACGGTAGCCACGCCATTGAGCGTGGAGGTGACGGCCTGGGTCGGCGGAAAACCGGTCAGCCCGGTCGTAGCCGTGTTGTAGGTCAGCGTCAAGGGCGCCGCCAGCGCATTGCCCGGCGTCAGGTAGGCGGCATCGACCACGCCTTCGCTGATGGTGGCGCGGCCATTGTTGGTCAGCGGCGCGCTGGTGACGATGGGGGCGCCGGCTGCGATCTTGTTGCGGTCGGTGATCGCCACATTGAGCTGGGAGGCGCCGTTGATGGTCGGGCGCACCAGGAAATAGTCGCCCGCGATCGAGGCGCCAGCCACCGAAAAATCGACCCCGTCGATGGTTTGCGGCACCGTTTGCGGGTAGGGATTGATCAAGGTTGCCTGGCTGTCGGACAAGCGCGTGACGATGTAATTGGCGCCATCGTAGCGCACCTTGTAGTCGCTCTGGGTCAGCTTGGACGGGTCGCTGATGGTGGCGCCCACGGTAGCGGTGCTGGCTGCGCTGTTCTGGCTGCTGGCGGCCACTTGCGGCGCGCCCACCGTAAAGAAGGGCTGGCCTGGCTGGCCGCTGGCGTCCACGCCCAGCTGGTGCTGGTCGTTGAAGGCGGACGCCATCACGATGGCGATCCGGCCCAGCGAATTCTGGGCCCGGTCCAGGCTGCCGGAACGAAACTCCAGCAGGCCGCCCAGTTCGCCGCCGCTGAGCGAGGACTCGGCAATGGGCATGATTTTTCCCGCCGTCACGAAGCCGACCGCGGTGCGGGTCGGATCGGTGGGCGACTGCATCGCGGCCAGCTCGAACGAGCGCTTGCCCACCACCAGCGGCTGGCCATTGCCGATCGATACCGTAATGCTGTTGTTGTCGCCGGCCACCACGCTGGCCTTGATTTGCTTGTTCAATTCGAGCACCAGCTGGTCGCGCGCGTCCAGCAAGTCGTTGGGCATCTGGCGCCCGGTGCTGCTGGCGCCGGCGATCTGGTCGTTGAGCTCGGCGATCTGGTCGCCATACGAATTGATCAGCGTGACCTTGGCGCTGATCTCGCCGTTGACGCCGTCGCGAATTTCCTGCAAGCGCCCGTTAATGCCCTGGAAGCGCGACGTGAGCGAACTGGCGGCCGACAGCAGCGACTGGCGCGAAGCGGTCGAGGCCGGATTCGAGGCGACGTCCTGCACACCCTTGAAAAAGTCTTGCATCGCCGGCGACAGGCCGGACAGGGGATCGGCCAGCAAGTTGTCGACCTGGTTGATCTGCGCGTGATAGGCGGCCATCGCACTGTTGGCCGAGGTGGCGCTGCGTACCTGGGTAGTCAGAAAAGCATCGGAATAGCGTTTGATGTCGCTCACCATGGTGCCGCTGCCGATAAAGCCGGAACCGGTGTTCTGGCCCGGGCCGGTGGCCTGCACCACCACCTGGCGGCTGTAGCCGGCCACATTGGCGTTGGCGATGTTGTGCCCGGTCGTCGACAGCCCTGCCTGGGCGGCGAACAAGCCAGTCTTGCCAATATTGAGAAGATTTCCAGCCATGGTATGGGTCTTTCTTTGGGTCTTATCCCTGTCTACGGCACAAAGCCGGGAAACTTGACTTGCATTTTAGAAACATTTCTGTCTTGATCAAGCCAGGTTGTTGTTGATAATCCGGCTCAGCTTGGCCGCGTACAGGGGATCGGTGGCATAGCCAGCTCGCTGCAGTCCGTGCGCAAAACCGGCCGCGTCCTTGGCATTGGCCAGCACCTTGTCGTAGCGTGGATTGGTGGTAATCAACCTAGCATAGTCCTTAAAGCTGTCGGCTGGCGTCGCGTAGGCGCGAAAGCGCTCGATCTTCGTGTGCGGCACGCCATCGACGTATTCGGTGGTGGTGGCAGTGGCCACCTTGCCTTTCCAGCCGGGGCCGGCCTTGATGCCGAACAGGTTGTTGCTGGCACTGCCATCGTCGTTGCGAATTTCGCGCTTGCCCCAGCCCGTTTCCAGCGCCGCCTGGCCCAGCATGAACTTGGCCGGGATGCCAGTGGCGCGCTCGGCTTCGGCGGCGTGGCCGGACAGTTTTTCCTGGAACGCGCGCACATGCGGGGCCTGGACCCGGCCACTTGGCGCGGCCTGCGGCGCCAGCGGCAGCAGCGGCGCGGCCAGCGCCGGGATGGCCGGCATGGCTGGCGTGTCGGAAAACACATTCGGGGTCTCGGCGCTGGTGGCCTGCAGCGACAGTTGGCGGATCAGCATGTCGGCCAGGCCGATGCCTTTCTTGGCCATGTCCTGGCTGCGCTGCTGGTCCAGCATCGAGGTAAACATTTTGCCCTGCTGGCTGTCATTGAGACTGTCGGCCGGCGTCGCTTCGCGCATGCTCTTCATCATCATGTTGATGAACATGGCTTCGAACTGGGTGGCCGCCTTTTTCAGCGCCTCGGGCGAGCCGGCCTTGGCCGACTGCTTCAGTTCGCCCATGCCCTTGGTGTCGAGGGCCAGCTTGCTGGACAGGTCGTTGGCTGGCGCGATCATGGCGATCCCCTTAAATGATTTCGAGCTCGGCGTGCAGCGAGCCGGCCGCCTTGAGCGCCTGCAGGATCGACAGCAAGTCTTGCGGCGAGGCGCCGATCGCGTTCATGGCCTTGACCACGTCGGCCAGCGAGGCGGCGCCCTTGACCAGCACCACCTTGCCCGGATCCTTCTTTACTTCGATCGTGGTTTTCTGGGTCACCACCGTCTTGCCGCCCGAGAAAGGCGTCGGCTGCGACACGTCCGGTTCGGAGCCGATCGTCACCGACAGGTTGCCGTGCGAAATGGCGCAGGCGTCCAGCGTGACCGACTGGTTCATCACCACCGAGCCGGTGCGCGCATTCATGATCACCTTGGCCGCCTGGCGCGCCGGATTGACTTCCAGCCCTTCCAGGATGCCCAGGAACGCCACCCGCTGGTCGGACGAGGATGGCGAACGCACGCGGATCACGCGCCCGTCGAGGGCGGTGGCAATGTCGGGACCGAAATGGTTGTTGATCGCTTCGACCACCCGGCTGACGGTGGCGAAATCGGTGGTATTGAGTTCGATGCGAATCTGGTTGTTCTCGCCCAGGTTGGACGCCACTGCGCGCTCGACCGTGGCGCCGCCGGGGATCTTGCCCACGCTCAAATGGTTGACCTGCACTTGCGCGCCGCCGGCCGCCGCGCCCACGCCGCCCACCAGCACATTGCCCTGCGCCATCGCATACACCTGGTTGTCGGCACCGCCCAGCGGCGTCATGATCAGGGTGCCGCCGCGCAAGCTCTTGGCGTTGCCAATCGACGAGACCGTGATATCGATGGTCTGGCCGGGCTGGGCAAACGCCGGCAGCGAAGCGGTGACCATGACGGCGGCCACGTTCTTCAGTTGCAAGCTGGTGCCGGCCGGCAGGTTCACGCCCTTGGCCTGCAACATCGAGACGATCGACTGCACCGTGAACGGAGTCTGGGTAGTCTGGTCGCCGCTGCCGTCCAGGCCGACCACGATGCCGTAGCCGGACAACTGATTCTGGCGCACGCCGGCAAACGAGCTGATGTCTTTCAAGCGTTCGGCCATGACCAGCTGCGGCGCCAGCATGGCCAGGCACAGCGCGGCCAGCAAGGCGAGGTGAAAAAAGCGGCGCATGGCAAATCCGATCAGAAAGGGAGCAGCGACTGGAAGAAACGCGACAGCATGGACGTCATTTCCGCGCGGTCGATCTGGCTGTTGGTGCGGTATTCGACGCGCGCGTCGGCCACCTGGGTTGACGAGACGGTATTGCCCACGCCGATATGGTCGGGGCTGACCATGCCCGAAAAGCGGATGAATTCGACGCCCTTGTTCATGGCCACCTGTTTTTCGCCGGCCACGATCAGGTTGCCGTTGGGCAGAACCTCGGTCACGGTCACGCCGATGGTGCCGGTAAAGGTATTGCTGGCGCTCTGGGCGTCGGCGTCGGCAAACTTGGACGCGGCGTCGGTCTCCACGGTGGAGCCGAATACCTTGCGTACCGAGGCCAGGCCAGGGGTGCCGAAACTGGCGCTGCCGGACTTGCTGCCGGAACTGGCGCCGGCTTTGACGGCCGCGGTTTTCTCGGTAATGGTCACGATCAGCATGTCGCCGATGTGGCGCGCGCGGCGGTCTTCGAACAGCGGGCGGTACTGGGACGCCTGGTAGATCGCGCCGTTGGCTGGCGCGCTCGGTTCGGCGTACAAAGGCCGGGCCGTGGTGGGCTGCTGGACGATGGTGCTGGGGGTGGCCGAACAGCCCACCAGCGCCAGCAAGGCAATGACGATCAGCGGTTTCATAGCTGGCTCAGTTTCTGCAACATCTGGTCGGAGGTGGTGATCGCCTTGCTGTTGATCTCGTAGGCGCGCTGGGTGGTGATCATGTTGACCATTTCCTCGACCACGTTGACGTTCGACGTTTCCACGTAGCCTTGCAGCACGATGCCGGCGCCATTGGTGCCTGGCGTGTTGGTGCTGGGGCTGCCCGAGGCGCCCGTTTCCACGTACAGGTTTTCGCCTTTTGATTCGAGGCCGGCCGGGTTGACAAAAGTAGTCAGTTGCAGCGAGCCGATCTGGGACGGCGCGGTGCTGCCGGGCACGGTCACCGACACCGTGCCATCGCGCCCGACGGTGAGCGACTGGGCATTGGCCGGGACCGTGATGGCCGGCTGCACCACGAAGCCGGACGAGGTCACCAGCTGGCCGTTGGCGTCGCTCTGGAACGAGCCGTCGCGGGTGTAGGCAGCGGTGCCGTCGGGCAGCAGCACAGAAAAGAAGCCGGCCCCGTTGACCATCACGTCTTTCGAATTGCCGGTCGACTGGGGATTGCCCTGGGTGTGGATGCGTTCGATGGCGACGCTGCGCACGCCGGTGCCGATCTGGGCGCCGGACGGCAAGTTGGTCTGCTGGGACGACTGGGCGCCAGGCTGGCGGATATTCTGGTACAGCAAGTCCTCGAACACGGCGCGCGAGCGCTTGAAACCGTTGGTGCTGACGTTGGCCAGGTTGTTGGTGATGACGTCAAGCTGGGTCTGCTGTGCTTCGAGGCCGGTCTTGGCGATGTACAAGGAACGAATCATGGTCTTCTCCAGTCAATGGAGACAGTATGCGCGCCCGGGGCTTAACTCAAAGCGAGGATCTGGGTAGCTTTCGCCGCGTTGTTCTCGGCATTCTTCATCAGGCTCATCTGGAGATCGAAGGCACGCGCCAGCGCGATCATGTCCACCATCGAGTCGATCGGACTGGCATTGCTGCCCTCGAGCGCAGCGCCGGCCACGGCCACCAGCGGGTCGGCTGGCGCCGCGCTGCCGTCGCGCAGGCGGAACAGGCCGTCGTCGCCGCGCACCAGGTCTTGCTCGGGCGGGTTGACCAGCTTCAAGCGTCCCAGCACGGTCGGCGCGCCCGGCTTGGTGGTGGTGGCGATGGTCGAGATGGTGCCATCGCCGCCGATGGCCACCGACACTTCGGGCGGCACGGTGATCGGGCCGCCGTCGCCCAGCATGGTCAAGCCGGAGCTTGATTGCAGCAAGCCGTTTTCATTGACCTTGAGCGCGCCGTGGCGGGTATAGGCTTCGCTGCCGTCGGGCATTTGCACGGCCAGCCAACCCTTGCCGCGCAGCGCCACGTCGAGCTCGCGCCCCGTCATTTGCAGCGGCCCCGACGAAAAATCGGAACCGACTTCGGCGTTCACCACCAGGGTACGGGTCGGCAAGGTGCCGGGGCCCACCACCGGCACCGCGCGAAACGCGTCGATCTGCGCGCGAAAGCCGGTGGTGTTGATGTTGGCCAGGTTGTTGGCCGTGGTGGCCTGGCGGTCCAGGATGTGCTTGGCCCCGCTGCCCGCCGTGTAAATCAGCTTGTCCATCGTTGTCTCCGCGCGGGGT
>JAZJXM010000035.1:0-35367 GCA_040390915.1 Pseudomonadota bacterium | reverse complement strand
GCAGGCCGAAGGCGTGCGCCTGTGGGCGCGGCTGGGGAGCGTGGCCACGCTGGCCATCACGCCGCTCAATTACGAGCAGATCGACGGCACCTCGATGGCCGTGCCCCATGTATCCGGGGTGGCCGCCCTGGTGTGGAGCTATTTCCCGGCATGCAATGGCAGCCAGATTCGGGCGGCGCTGCGCAAGTCGGCGCTCGATATCAGCGGCGCCGGGCGCAGCGACCGTACCGGCTACGGCCTGGTACAGGCGCGCGCGGCTTACGACAGCATCCTGAAAGCGCCGTGCGGACGCCAGCGATAAGGCGAGCGCTGGCGGTACAGACGCGCGCCAGTCCTTTATAATGGTCGTTTTCGCAAAAAATCACGCAAAATCATGGAATTAGCAAAGTCTTTCGAACCCGCCGACATTGAACAATTCTGGCGCACCGAGTGGGAAAAGCGCGGCTACTTCGCCGCCACCACCGACGCCAGCAAGCCCGCGTTCTCGATCCAGCTGCCGCCGCCCAACGTCACCGGCACGCTGCACATGGGCCATGCGTTCAACCAGACCATCATGGACGGCCTGACCCGCTACTACCGCATGCTTGGCCATAACACCGCCTGGATCCCCGGCACCGACCACGCCGGCATCGCTACCCAGATCGTGGTGGAGCGCCAGCTCGACGCCCAGAAGGTGTCGCGCCATGACCTGGGGCGCGAGAAGTTCATCGAAAAAGTGTGGGAATGGAAGGAAAAGTCCGGCAACATCATTACCGGCCAGATGCGCCGCATGGGCACCTCGCCCGACTGGGCGCGCGAATACTTCACGATGGACGAGCCGCGCTCGAAGGTCGTCACCGACGTCTTCGTGCGCCTGTTCGAACAGGGCCTGATCTACCGTGGCAAGCGCCTGGTGAACTGGGATCCGAAGCTGGGCACCGCCGTGTCCGACCTGGAAGTGGTGTCGGAAGAAGAAGACGGCTCGATGTGGCACATCCGCTATCCGTTCGCCGACGGCAGCGGTTCCATCGTGGTGGCCACCACCCGTCCGGAAACCATGCTGGGCGACGTCGCCGTTGCGGTTGACCCGACCGACGAGCGTTACATGGCATCGGTAGGCAAGATGCTCAAGCTGCCGCTGTCGGAGCGTGAAATCCCTTTGATCGCCGACGAATACGCCGACAAGGCGTTCGGCACCGGCTGCGTGAAGATCACGCCGGCGCACGACTTCAACGATTATCAGGTTGGCCAGCGCAACAAGCTGCCAATGATCGAAATCCTCACGCTCGACGCCAGGATCAGCGACGCCGCGCCCGAAGCGTATCGCGGCATGGACCGCTTCGCTGCGCGCAAGCAGATCGTGGCCGACCTCGATGCCCAGGGCTTCCTGGTCGAGATCAAGCCGCACAAGCTGATGGTGCCGCGGGGCGACCGTACCGGCGTCGTCATCGAGCCGATGCTGACCGACCAGTGGTTCGTCGCCATGAGCAAGCCGGCTCCGGAAGGCACTTTCTTCCCGGGCAAATCGATCGCCGAAGTGGCGCTGGAAAAAGTGGCCAATGGCGAAATCAAGTTCGTGCCTGAAAACTGGAGCACCACCTACAACCAGTGGCTCAACAACATCCAGGACTGGTGCATCTCGCGTCAGCTGTGGTGGGGCCACCAGATCCCGGCGTGGTACGACGACGCCGGCAACATCTTCGTCGCCAAGACCGAAGCAGAAGCCAAGGCCAAGGCGCTGGCGGCCGGCGTAACCGCGCCGCTGCGGCGCGACGACGATGTGCTCGACACCTGGTTCTCGTCGGCGCTGGTGCCGTTTTCGACCATGGGCTGGCCGGACGAGACGCCGGACATGAAGATGTTCCTGCCGTCGTCGGTGCTGGTCACCGGCTTTGACATCATCTTCTTCTGGGTTGCGCGCATGGTCATGATGACCGCCCACTTCACGGGAAAAGTGCCATTTAACACGGTCTACGTGCACGGCCTGGTACGCGATTCGAGCGGCCAGAAGATGTCCAAGTCCAAGGGCAACACACTCGACCCGATCGACCTGATCGACGGCATCGCACTGGAAGACCTGGTGGCCAAACGCACCACCGGCTTGATGAACCCGCGCGACGCCGAAAAAATCGCCAAGGCTACCCGCAAGGAATTCCCGAACGGGATCGCCGCCTACGGCACCGACGCGGTGCGCTTCACGATGGCCAGCTACGCCTCGCTGGGGCGCAACATCAACTTCGACTTGAACCGCTGCGAAGGCAACCGCAACTTCAACAACAAGATGTGGAATGCCTCCAAGTTCGTCATGATGAACACGGTCGGTCACGATTGCACGCCAAACGACGCCGCACTGTCGCAAGCGGACAAGTGGATCCTGTCGATGATGCAGCGGGTCGAGCTGGAGATGGCCAAGGGCTTCGAAGACTACCGCTTCGACAACCTGGCCGCCGCCATCTACAAGTTCGTGTGGACCGAATACTGCGACTGGTACCTGGAGCTGTCCAAGGTGCAGATCCAGACCGGCACCCCGGCCCAGCAGCAAGCCACCCGCAACACGCTGCTGCGCGTGCTCGAAGTGGTGCTGCGCCTGGCGCACCCCCTGATCCCGTTCGTGACCGAAGAACTGTGGCAAACCATCGCTCCGCTGGCCGGCAAACAACTTGATACAGCTGGGGACTCGATCATGCTGCAGCCGTATCCTGTTGCGAATCCGGCGCTGATCGATGAAGCGGCCGAAAGCTGGATCGGCGAGCTCAAGTCCCTGATCGACACCACCCGCACGCTGCGCGAAGAAATGAAGCTGCAGCAAAAAGAACTGGTGCCGCTGTTTATCGAAGCGGCCGATGCGAGCGAAAAGGCCCGCATGGAAGGCTTCGCGCCCTACCTCAAGTCGCTCGGCAAGCTGCTCGAAGTGAGCATCGTCGACACCCTGCCCGATTCGCCAGCGCCAGTGTCGATTGTCGGCACCACCAAGCTGATGCTGAAAGTGGAAATCGACGTCGAGGCTGAACGCGAGCGCATCAACAAGGAAATCGCGCGCATCGACGGCGAGATCGCCAAGGTCAACGGCAAGCTGGGCAACGAGAGTTTCGTGGCCCGCGCGCCGGCCGCCGTGGTGGCGCAGGAAAACGCACGCCTGGTCAACTTCTCGGCCACGATCGCCAAGCTGCGCGAACAGTTGGGCAAATTATGATGCGCGCCGCTTCTGCCTTGATACTGGCCCTGTGCTGCGCCGTTCCGGCGCTGGCGCAGGAAGCGTCGCCGGTCGGCCTGTGGAAAAACATCGACGACATCACCGGCAAGCCCAAAGCGCTGATCCGCATCACCGACACCAAGGGCGAGCTGCGCGGCCAGATCGAAAAACTGTTCCTCGCGCCCGGCGCCGATCCCAATCCCCGTTGCGACCAGTGCACGGGCGCCAACAAGGACGTGCCGGTGATCGGCATGTTCATCATGTCGGGCCTGCGCAAGAATGGCAATGAATACAGCGGCGGCGAGATTCTCGATCCGGACGACGGCAAGGTCTATCGCAGCAAGATGACGCTGGTCGACGGCGGCAAGAAGCTCAATGTGCGCGGCTACATTGGCGTGCCGCTGTTCGGGCGTTCGCAAATCTGGGTGCGCCAGGAATAGTTTCACGTCCATTGCCAAAACAAACAAGTTGATCGAATGGCATAGCCGAGTCATACTCGGCTGTCATCAACTTAAGGATACGCAATGGACGCTGAAAACACCCTGCCAACACCGGCCACGCCGCCACAAATTCGTACGGTGGATGTCAATCGCGCCGTCGAATGGATTGCCGGCGGCTTTCGCATGTTCATGAAAGCGCCCGGCACCTGGCTGCTGGTCGTGCTGGCATTGGTGGTCGGCTTGATCGTCACCGGCATCGTCACCAGTTTTTTGCCTGAATGGCTGCGCAGCGCGCTGACCTCCATTCTCGGCGTGGTCGTCATCGGCGTGCTGATGCGCTCTTGCCGGGCATTCGAACAAGGGGGCGATTTCGTCGCCCACATCCAGGCCACTGTCGCCTTGCAACCGTTGTGGATACTGGGCTTGATCTCGGCCGCCTTGAACGTCGGCCTCAGCGTGCTGACCGGCGTGCTTGGCCTGTCGTCGTTCGCCGTCGTAATGATGAATCCCTCGTCGATATTTCATGTGCTCGGCTTCGGCATGCTGGTGCTGTTCGCCGCCTCGATCCTGGTATCGATGGCAGTCTGGCTGGCGCCGGCGCTGATCGTATTCAAGGGCGTGGCGCCATTGGAAGCGGTCAGACTGAGTTTCCTGGGCACTGTGAAAAACCTGGTCCCCTACATCGTCTACAGCTTGCTGGGCATCGTGATCTGCATCGTCGCGGCCATCCCGGTGTTCCTGGGCTTCCTGGTGGTCGTTCCGATGGGCATATGCAGCTGGTACCTGGCCTATAAAGATATCTTCGAAGGCGAAAGCGCCTGATGGCACATGCACTGTGGGCAGCGTTCGCAGTGCTTGCGGCCTGGCATTTCGTGATGGCAGCCATGCCGGCGCAGGGCAGCAGCGGCGCCGTGCCCAGCGTGAACGGCAAGGCGCTGTTCAAGCCGTCGCGCATGGCAACCGTCGGTGTCGGCGTGCTGCTGTTGTTGTTTGCGGCGCTGGTAGCGGCCACCGCCGGCATCCTGGCCACTGGCATCGCGCCTGGCGTGCTGGCCGGCCTGTCGTACGCGCTGGCGGCCGGCTTGCTGGCGCGCGCCATCGGCGACTTCAAATACGTCGGCCTGTTCAAGCGCGTGCGCGGCAGCAAGTTCGCCACGCTTGACAGCTGGCTGTATTCGCCGCTGTGCCTGGCGCTGAGCGCTGCCGTGGCCAGCGTTGCCTGGCGCGGCTGATCCTTATTGAGGCTTGGCGTGGCGCGCCAAGTGCCGGTCCAGCTGATTGGCAAAATTCTGACGGTCGGCCTGGCCAAACGGCGCCGGCCCGCCCGTATCGACGCCGCTGCCGCGCAGCTCGTCCATGAATGTGCGCATGGTCAACTGCTGGGCGATATTGTCCACCGTGTAGAACTCGCCACGCGGATTGAGCGCAAAGCCGCCCTTGGCCAGCACGTCGGCCGCCAGCGGAATGTCACCCGTGACCACCAGGTCGCCCGCGGCCAGCAGGCGCACGATCTCGGCATCGGCCACGTCGAAACCGGACGGCACTTGCACGGCGCGAATGAAGCGTGACGCTGGTACGCGCATCAATTGATTGGCCACCAACGTCACATTGAGCTGCAAGCGCTCGGCGACACGGTAAAGAATCTCCTTGATCACCACCGGACAAGCGTCCGCGTCTACCCAAATCTGCATCATCTTGCCGCACCTCCCCTTTCGCTCATGGCAGAGTATAACGCGAGACAACATTCTATATTTCCAGTATTATTGAATCATGAGTACAAATGACGCCATGAACCGCCAGTGTTTTTGCATGAGCCTGGACCCGGCAGCGTTGCGCGCTGCGCTCGCCTCTCAATTGGGTTCGCCTGATTTGGTCGAACTGGTCGAGGAACGTTGCCCTTACCTGTTCTCGTCCATGCCCGTGTTCATTTCGCCCGCGCACCGGCGCAGCATGGATGCGGTCGTGCGCGCAGTCGAAACGGTCGCTGCGATGCCCGCCTATCAAGACCTGGTGTTGGCGCACGCGCCGGCCAGCGCTCGTCACGATCCGGGCGGCGCGCGCGGCGTTTTCTTCGGCTACGATTTTCACGTGGACGGCAATGCGGTGGGCCTCATTGAGATCAACACCAATGCGGGCGGGGCCATGCTCAACGCCCTGATGGCGCGCGCCCATCGCGCTTGTTGCGTCGAGGAGGACGAACTGGTCGAGACCGGGCCGCAATTCGAACGGCGCATCGTCGAGATGTTTCAAACGGAGTGGGAGTTGAGCGGCAAGACCCGCCCCTTGCGCTCAATCGCGATCGTCGACACCGACCCCGAGCAGCAATACCTGTATCCCGAATTCGTTCTGTTTCAACGCCTGTTCGAGCGCCACGGCATGCACGCCATCGTGACCGCACCCGAAGGACTGACGCTGCGCGATGGCCTCCTGTGGCACGGCGATACCGCGGTCGATCTGGTCTACAACCGGCTCACTGATTTCATGCTGGAAGCGCCCGACAGCGGCGCCCTGCGCGACGCTTATCTGGCCGGCGCCGTGGTCGTCACGCCGCACCCGCGCGCGCACGCCCTGTACGCCAACAAGCGCAATCTGGCCATCCTCAGCGACCGCGCCGCGCTGCAGCGACTCGGCGTACCGCTCGCCATTCAAGACATCCTGATCGACGCGATTCTGGCGACCCGCATCGTGACGCCGGAAAACGCCGAGCAGCTGTGGCAAGAACGGCGCCAGCTATTTTTCAAACCGCTGGCCGGTTTTGGCGGCCGTGCCGCCTACCGCGGCGAGAAGCTGACCCGCCGCGTCTGGCAAGTCATCCTGGCTGGCGACTATGTGGCGCAGAAAATGATGGTGCCTGGCGAGCGCGTCATCGGCAGCAAGGACAATCCCGAGACGCTCAAATTCGACCTGCGCCTGTATGCCTACGGCGGCGCAACCCAGTGGGTCGCCGCGCGCATGTACCAGGGACAAACCACCAACTTCCGCACGCCGGGCGGGGGCTTCGCGCCAGTCTACAGCTTGCCGCTGGGGGTGAGCGCCTGCGAAGGCCCGTGCTAAGAGAGGCGACAAGGCCGAACCAGCTGTGCTATCTTCTGGCCCTTCATTGGCAAGCTGCACCCGCGTCCCATGTTTTTTCTACGAGTAATTTCATTTGTTGCTGGAAGTTTCGTCCTGTTCGCGGCGCCGTTCCTGCTGCTGGACGACCATCACGCCTCGTTGTCGAGCGCGGCGCTGGTGCTGGGGGCGCTGGCGGTACTGCTGTTCGCGGCCGGGTATTTTTTCTGCGCGATGTTCGGACACCGCAGCGCGCGCTCGCTGCCGGTGCGCTTGCTGGCGACTGGGCTGATCGCATTCCAGATGATCGCCGGCGCCTGGCTGCTGACAGCGTCGCGCAACGCCCAGGCGCTCATCGGCATAGCACCGCTGCTGTGCTTTTCGGTATTCTTGTTCATGGCCTTCGTCTGGCCCGGCGAATCGGCGCGCAGTCACCGGCCAATGCGCCGCCGCGGCGAACACTATTGATCCTGACGGCTCCATGTTAAAATTTAGGCAATGAAATCCATTGCTCTGCTCGCCATCCGCTTCTATCAACGCGTCATTTCCCCGAACAAGGGTTTTCGCTGCGCTTACGCCGCCTGCAGTGGGCGCACCAGTTGCTCTGGCCTTGGTTACCGGGCGATTCGTCGCTTCGGCGTCTGGCGTGGAATGGCCGTGCTCAATGGCCGGCTTGAAAAGTGCAGTGTCGCATATCGGCGTCACTATCGGAGCCCGATGGCGCGCCAGGCTGGCTTCCTCGATTGCGGCTGCGATGTCGGCGCCTGCGATGTGGGCGCCTGCGATGTGGGCGCCTGCGACCTGCCGGTCGGCGATATCGTCGGCAGCGCCTGCAGTTGCCCCGGCGATTGCAGCTGGAAACGCCGGCGCACCAGCGACCCGGACCAATACGTTGTCATCCCGTCGCGCGGCAACGTACGCAACTAGCGCGTTTTAGCCGCCCTGCTGATCCCATAAGTCGCCGCTCGGGCTGGTGCGCGGTACGGCCACGCCAAAGTGCTGGTAGGCCAGCGGCGTGGCGATCCGCCCGCGCGGTGTGCGCTGCAGATAGCCTTGCTGGATCAGGAACGGTTCAAGCACGTCTTCGATAGTGTCGCTCTCTTCGCCGATGGCCGCCGCCAGGTTGCCGATGCCGACCGGGCCACCGCCAAACTTGAACAGCACCGCTTCGAGCAGCTTGCGGTCCATCACGTCAAAACCGACTGAATCGACATCGAGCATCACCAGCGCGGCGTCCGCCATCGCCTTGGTGATCTCGCCAGTGCCTTTGACTTCGGCGTAGTCGCGCACGCGCCGCAGCAAGCGGTTGGCGATACGCGGCGTGCCACGCGCGCGCAGCGCGATTTCACGCGCGCCGTCGTCGTCGATCGGCGCGTTCAGCAGCGCCGAACTGCGGGTGACGATGCGGGTCAGTTCCTGCGCGTTGTAGAACTCGAGCCGCGCCACGATGCCGAAGCGGTCGCGCAGCGGATTGGTCAGCATGCCGGCGCGGGTGGTGGCGCCGACCAGCGTGAACGGCTGCAAGTCCAGCTTGACCGAACGCGCGGCCGGCCCTTCGCCGATCATGATGTCGATCTGGTAGTCTTCCAGGGCCGGATACAGAATCTCTTCGACCACTGGCGACAGGCGATGGATCTCGTCGATGAACAGCACATCGTTCGCTTCCAGGTTGGTCAGGATCGCGGCCAGGTCGCCCGGGCGCTCCAGCACCGGGCCGGACGTCTGGCGCAGGTTGACGCCCATTTCGCGCGCGATGATGTGCGCCAGCGTGGTCTTGCCCAGGCCGGGAGGCCCAAACAGCAATGTGTGGTCGAGCGCTTCCTTGCGCTTGCGCGCGGCGGCGATGAAAATTTCCAGCTGGCCGCGGATCTTTTCCTGGCCCACATACTCGTCCAGATGCTTGGGCCGCAGCGCGCGCTCAATCGCCTCTTCGTTGGGCGAAGCAGGCGTGGCAGCGATGATGCGCTGTTCGCTGAAATCGTCGGTCTGGATGCTCATTTATCCCTTGCTCAGCGCCTTGAGCGCAAACTTGATGCCGTCGGAAACGGTGCTGCCGGCCGGCATGTTCTTCAGCGCGGCCACGGCTTCCTTGTCAGAATACCCCAACGCCAGCAGCGCGTTGAGAATATCCGATTGCGCATCGTGCTGCACCACGCCGCCCGGCGCACCCAGGTCGCCGCCCAGCTTGCCCTTCAGTTCCAGCAGCAAGCGTTCGGCGGTTTTCTTGCCGATGCCCGGCACCTTGACCAGGCGCCCGGCTTCTTGCAGCGTGACCGCCTGCGCCAGGTCGGCAATGGTCATGCCGGACAAAATCGACAGCGCGGTGCGTGCGCCGACCCCGGTAATCTTGATCAGCTGGCGGAACACGGCGCGCTCGGCGGCATTGCCGAAGCCGAACAGCAAGTGCGCGTCTTCGCGGATCGCCTGGTGCGTGAACAGGGTGACCTTCTCGCCGATATGCGGCAAGTTGTAATAGGTACTCATCGGCACATCGACTTCATAGCCGACGCCATTGCAGTCGACCAGCAACTGCGGGGGATTCTTCTCGAGCAAAACGCCGGAAATGCGACCGATCATGGGGATCCTTTAAACGAGACGGCCGCGCTTCATGCGCAGTCCGGAAAGCGATGGCGCCAGTGCGCCGATCAGCGCCAGCGCGTCGACACTGTTGGCGTGGCATATGGCAACGCCGAGCGCGTCGGCTGCGTCCGTGCCCGGCAAGCCCGGCAGCACCAGCAGGCGCGCCACCATTTGCTGCACTTGTTCCTTGGCGGCCTTGCCATGCCCGGTGACGGCTTGCTTGACTTGCAGGGCCGTGTATTCAGCCACACTGAGCTCGCCACCGACAAGCGCCGTGATGGCAGCGCCGCGGGCCTGGCCCAGCAGCAGTGTCGATTGGGGGTTGACGTTGACGAAGACTTTTTCGATTGCCGCGCAGTCGGGCTGGTAGGTACTGATGACCTCGGTGATACCGTGCAGTATCACCTTCAGGCGGCCGGGCAGCGCGCCGTCGGACCCCGTCTTGATGGTGCCCGAGGCGATGTAACGCAGCTTGTTGCCCTGCTTTTCGATAAGCCCGAAGCCTGTGGTGCGCAGGCCCGGGTCAATGCCAAGAATAATCATGACACGAATGTTATACCGGCAAGCAACGTTCGTGTGAAAATACTGTGTATAAACACAGTAAATCTCACACTGTCGTGATGTTAATGACGGAAGTGACGCGCGCCCGTGTACAGCATGACCGCACCGCGCTCGTCAGCGGCGTCGATCACTTCCTGGTCGCGCATCGAGCCGCCCGGCTGGATCACGCAGGTCGCGCCAGCATCGAGCACCACGTCCAGGCCGTCGCGGAACGGGAAGAAGGCATCCGACGCCACGGCCGAACCGGCCAGCGTCAGGCCGGCGTTCTGGGCCTTGATCGAGGCGATGCGGGCCGAATCGATACGGCTCATCTGGCCTGCGCCCACGCCCAGCGTCATGCCGTTACCGCAGAACACGATCGCGTTCGACTTGACGTACTTGGCCACGCGCCAGGCGAACATCAGGTCTTGCAACTGCTGCTGGGTAGGCTGCAGCTTGGTGACCACGCGCAGTTCGTCCAGGCCGACCAACTTGGCGTCGGGCGACTGCACCAGCAGGCCGCCGCCGACGCGCTTGACGTCGAACGGGTTCTGGCCGGCGCCCAGTGGGATTTCCAGCAAGCGAACGTTTTGCTTGGCCGACATGATGGCGCGCGCTTCAGCCGAGAACGACGGTGCGATCAACACTTCGACGAACAGCTTGGCGATCGCTTCAGCGGTCTTGGCGTCCAGTTCGGTGTTCAGGGCAATGATGCCGCCGAATGCCGAGGTTGGATCGGTCTGCAGCGCACGGCTGTAGGCGTCCAGCGCGTCTACGCCGATGGCCACGCCGCATGGATTGGCGTGCTTGACGATCACGCAGCCGGCGCTCTGGCCGAGGCCGCCCAGCGACTTCACGCATTCCCAGGCCGCATCAGCGTCGGCGATATTGTTGTACGACAGTTCCTTGCCTTGCAACTGCTTGTAGCTGGCCAGCGCGCCGACAGCCGGCGCCAGGTCGCGGTAGAACGCGGCCGACTGGTGCGGGTTTTCGCCGTAGCGCATGTCCTGCACTTTTTCAAACGTCATGTTCAGCGTCTGCGGATAGGCAGCGCGGGTAGCGTGCGCCTTGTCTTCGCCCAGGCTGGTCAGGTAGTTGGTGATCGCGCCGTCGTATTGCGCGGTATGGGCGAATACTTTCTTGGCCAGCATGAAGCGGGTGTCGTAGGCGATGACGCCGGCTTTCATTTCTTCCAGCACGCGCAGGTAGTCAGCAGGATCGCATACCACCACCACGTCCTTGTGGTTCTTGGCAGCCGAGCGCAGCATGGTCGGGCCGCCGATGTCGATGTTTTCGATCGCGTCTTCCAGCGAGCAGTCATCTTTGGCAACGGTCGCCTGGAACGGGTACAGGTTGACCACCACCATGTCGATGGTCGGGATGTTGTGCTCTTCCAGCTTGGCCACGTGCTCCGGAAAATCGCGGCGCGCCAGGATGCCGCCGTGGACCTTCGGGTGCAGCGTCTTGACGCGCCCGTCCAGCATTTCCGGGAAGCCCGTGTAGTCGGCCACTTCGGTCACTGGCACGCCATTGTCGGCCAGCAGTTTGGCGGTGCCGCCGGTGGACAGGATGTTGACGCCTTGCGCCGACAGCGCGCGCGCAAATTCGAGCACGCCGGTTTTATCGGAGACGGAAATGAGAGCTTGTTTGATCATGGAGTAGGCCTGGTTGTTGAGTATTCTGTATTACAGCAATCCGTGTTCTTGTAGCTTCTTGCGCAAGGTGTTGCGGTTGATGCCCAGCATTTGCGCCGCGTGCGACTGGTTGCCTTCCGCGCGCGTCATCACGACCTCGAGGATCGGGCGTTCGACGGTCAGCACCACCATGTCGTAGATGTTCGACGCTTGCTGCTCGCCCAGGTCGTTGAAATACTCTTCAAGACTTTTCTGGACGACTTCCTGGATACTTTCTTTGCTCATATTTCGTGCTTTACCTGGCTGGATTGAATTGATGGCACTGCTCTGACGGCAGTGTTATCCCTGATCTTTTTGTTGTTATGAACTACCCTTTTATGCTGCCAATGCAATTTGTTCAACTGTGTTGGCGGGCCGATATTGTAACCGCTCGCCGTGACTGTGCTGAGATTCAAAAAAATTGTCGACTGCGCGCAACTGCGCATCGGTCGATTCGAGCAAGTTCATTTGCTGGCGAAATTCTTCGCCACCGAGCAAATCGCGCACATACCAGCCGATGTGCTTGCGCGCCGTGCGCACGCCCAGGTATTCGCCGTAAAACGCGTAGTGGGCTTGCAAGTGTTCGTGCATCAGCGCGCGCACTTCGTCCACGTAGGGCGCCGGCAAATGCAGGCCGGTGCGCAGGTAGTGGTCGATCTCGCGGCAGATCCATGGCCGGCCTTGCGCCGCGCGCCCGATCATGACGGCGTCAGCGCCCGTCTGGGCCAGCACGTATTTGGCTTTCTCGGGCGTGGTGATGTCGCCATTGGCCACCACGGGAATCTTGACCAGCGCCTTGACGGCGGCAATCGTTTCGTACTCGGCTTCACCGGTATAGCCGTCGGCGCGGGTGCGTCCGTGCAAGGTCAGCATCTGGATGCCGGCCTGCTCGGCGATGCGGGCAATGCGCAATGCATTCTTGTTTTCGCGGTTCCAGCCGGTGCGAAATTTCAGCGTGACCGGCACGTCCACCGCACTGACGACCGCGTGCAGAATTTTTTCCACCAGGTCCTCGTGCTGCAACAGGGCCGAACCGCACCAACTGTTGCACACCTTCTTGACCGGGCATCCCATGTTGATGTCGATGATCTGGGCCCCGCGGTCCACATTGAACTTGGCGCAATCGGCCAGGTCCTTGGGATCGGCGCCGGCGATCTGGACCGCCTTGGGCTCCATTTCGCCGTCGTGGTCGGTGCGCCGCGAACTTTTTTCGGTCGCCCACAATCGCGGATTGGAGGCCGCCATTTCGGAGACGGCGTAGCCCGCGCCCAGCTGTTTGCACAGTTGGCGGAACGGGCGATCCGTCACGCCCGCCATGGGTGCGACGAAAACATTATTAGCCAGTAGATAAGGACCGATTTGCACAAGTAGGTTCAGGAAACACGCGGGAACCGACTATTTTACCCGATTAACTGCTCAAATAATAAGCACTATTTTGTATAAAGCAGTTGCTCGCTAGATTGAATAGATCGCACTGCCGGGCTTGACTTTGGCTAGTTCAGCTCGTCAAGCACGCCGCGCTGCAGATGCGCGACGTCGCCCCAGTTAAGCAGCGTCAAACGCCCGCCACTGACTTCGAAGCGGTTGATGCTGGCGTTGAGCACGGGGAAATTGCGCGGCGTTTCCAGCGACAGGCCGAGCGCTGCCCGGTAGGCGCATTCGAGCACGCCGCCGTGGGCCACCAGCGCCAGCGACTGTCCATGGTGCTGCTGCGCCAGGCAGGTGATGGCGTGCACGCAACGCTGGTAAAACTGGCGGAACGTTTCGGCCACGCGCACGCCGGGCGGCATCTCGCCGTCGACCTCGCGCGCCTGCCAGGCGGCGAACTCGCGCGGGAAGCGCTGTTCGATTTCGCTGTACAGCAGGCCTTCAAAACCGCCGAAACAGCGCTCGCGCAAATGCGGATCGCTGTGCACCGGCATGGCGCGTCCGCGCGCCAGCGCTTGCGCGGTCTGGTGGGCGCGCTGCAAGTCGCTGGCGATGATGGCGTCGAAACGCTCGCCCGCCAGCGCGCCGGCCAGCGCGTCGGCCTGGCGCAGCCCTTCTTCGTTCAAGGCGATGTCGATGTGGCCCTGCAGGCGGCGCTCCGCATTCCAGGCCGTTTCGCCGTGGCGGATCAAAACAATGGTGGTGATCATTCAGGCCAGTTCAGGATTGAGCGTGTACACGCCGAAAATCTGCGCCTCATCGAGGATGTGGCCGCGAATGGCCTGCCTGACCTCGGGACCGGTGAAGCGCCCGTCGAGCGGCAGTTCGGCGATGTCGAGCGCGTACAGCGTAAATAAATAGGTATGTGCGCGCAGGTCGTTCCAAGGCGGGCACGGGCCGTCATAGCCGTAATATTCGCCAGCCATGTCGGGGTCGCTCTTGAACCAGCTGGTGTAGTCGTTGATGCCCTGGCGCAGCTGATGCTCGGTGCCATTCTTGACCATGAACGGCACCAGCGGGCCGGTTTTGCCGTGCGGCGTGACCAGTTCGGAAAACATGCCGGGCGCGATGAAGCGCATGGCAACCGGGATGTCAACCAGCGTCCAGTGGTAAAAATCGGTGCGTGGCAGCTCGGCGGGCACCACCCGTCCTTCCTGGTTGACGTCGGTGCCGACCGTGGGCGCGTCGATGTCGCGGCACAGCAGTACCAGCGACTGCGTGCCGGCCGGCACATCGTCCCATGCCAGGTGCGGATTGCGGTTGGTCGACAGGCGCACATGGGTGGCGGGGTCGATGGCGGCAAACGCGCATTCGGGCGGGATAGGCGCGCCATCGGCAAAAGAATCACTCCACAGTCTCATCGCGATCTCCCCTTGATGGTATTGACCAGAATTTGCGCACAAGGTTTCATTTCGGGCCCGTTTGCAGCCAAAAAGTCACCGGGCCATCGTTGGTGAGCGACACTTTCATGTCGGCGCCGAATTGCCCGGTTTCCACGTCCGGATGACGCGCGCGCGCCTGGCTGACAAAATGGTCGAACAGGCGCCGCCCGTCGGCCGGCGCCGCAGCCGGGGTAAACGATGGCCGGGTGCCCGAATTGGTATCGGCCGCCAGCGTGAACTGGGGCACCAGCAACAGGGCGCCAGCCACATCAACAATGCTGCGGTTCATCTTTCCGGCTTCGTCGCCGAACACCCGGTAGCCGAGCAGCTTGGCCAGCAGCGCATCGGCTTCCTTTTCCGTGTCGCCCTTTTCTGCGCACACCAGCACCATCAGGCCGGCGCCGATCGTGCCCACCGGCTGGCCGTCCACCATGACGCTGGCCTGGCTGACCCGCTGCAACAGTCCGATCATGCGCTGAATGTCACGCGTGCGAACTTGCGTTTGCCAACTTGCAAAACGAAGGTGCCGGCGGCGATCTGCAGGGCCTTGTCGCTGACCACTTCGCCGTCGATCCGCACGCCGCCCTGGTCGACCATGCGCATCGCTTCCGACGTCGAAGCGCACAAACCGGCGTGTTTCAGCAGGTGGGCCACGCCCATCGGTGCGCCGCCCAGGGCCATTTCAGGCGCGTCGTCCGGGATGCCGCCCTTGGAACGGTTGACGAAGTCGGCCAGCGCGTCTTCGGCGGCCTGGGCCGAGTGGAAGCGGGTGACGATTTCCTTGGCCAGCTGCACCTTGGCGTCGCGCGGGTTGCGCCCGGCGTCGGTGTCGGCCTTGAGCGCGGCGATGTCGGCGATCGAGCTGAACGACAGCAACTCGTAATACTTCCACATCATCACGTCGGAAATGCTCATCAGCTTGCCAAACATCATGTTCGGCGCTTCGGTGATGCCGATATAGTTGTTCTTCGACTTGGACATCTTGTCGACGCCGTCCAGGCCTTCCAGCAGCGGCATGGTCAGGATGCACTGCTGCTCCTGGCCGTAGTCCTTCTGCAGCTCGCGCCCGACCAGCAAGTTGAATTTCTGGTCCGTTCCACCTATCTCAAGATCTGCCTTCAAAGCGACCGAATCGTAGCCTTGCATCAGCGGATAAAGGAACTCATGGACCGAAATCGGTGTCCCACTCTTGTAGCGCTTGGTGAAATCGTCCCGTTCCATCATGCGCGCCACCGTGTAGCGCGACGCCAGTTCGATCATGCCGCGCGCGCCCAGCGGGTCGCACCACTCGGAGTTGTAGCGAATTTCCGTGCGCGCCGCGTCCAGCACCAGGGATGCCTGCTTGAAGTAAGTCAGCGCGTTTTGTTCGATTTGTTCCTTGGTCAACGGCGGGCGCGTCACGTTGCGGCCCGACGGATCGCCGATCATCGACGTGAAGTCGCCGATCAGGAAGATCACCTGGTGGCCGAGATCTTGCAGTTGTCGCAACTTGTTCAGGACCACCGTATGCCCCAGATGCAGGTCGGGTGCGGTCGGGTCCAGGCCCAATTTGATGCGCAGCGGCTGTCCGCTCTGCTCGGAACGGGCCAGTTTTTGGGCAAATTCACTCTCGATGAGCAACTCATCGACCCCGCGTTTGGTGATCGCCAAGGCTGCCAAAACGGCGTCCGACAGGGGCAAGGCGGTGTTTATAACTGGTTTTGCGGCGCTGGAGGTGGTCATAAATAACTAGTAACGTTCTGTATATGTATGTCGAAAAAGTTGGACGGCTTCAAGAGTTTGATATAATGCTCGATCCGATTAATCTTGCCTTACGAAAACAAAACATAATAACAACAATAAAATGTAGTGCTCTCGTGGATGTTCAAGCGGCAAATTTTAACTGATTGCATGGACCCTATACACAAAATCACAGGCAAACGCTGGTCTGGCCTGCTAGGAACAACGCGAAAGGCGCGCATTATCAGCGCCGGGGCGATTTTTCTTGCAGTTTGCGCATTTGGCGCAGCCGGCGTCGCGCCATTGGCACCCGACGCTTCGGACCTGCCCGTCAAATCGATCGCCCAGGACCTGGAGCTGCCTGACTTGGCAGAACAGATCGCGGCGCTTCAAAAAGACGACCAGAAATTCGTGCACGAAGAGAAGATCCGCGCCGGCGACACGCTGGCCGTGCTGCTCCAGCGCCTTGGCGTCGATGATCCGGCCGCGGTTGCCTTCATCAAGTCCGACAAGGTCGCCCGCGGCGTCATGCAGCTGACCACGGGCAAGAAAGTCCAGGCTCAGACCGGCGAAAACGGCGAACTGCAGTGGCTCAAGGCCACGCTGGTCGACTCGCGTGAAAATCCCGCCAAGCAAATCATGATCAGCCGTGACGGCGACAAGTTCGCCGCCAAGGAATCGGCTGCCCAGCTCGAGCGCCGCGTTGAAATGCGCGCCCGCGAAATCACCACTTCGCTGTACGGCGCCACCGACGCGACCACCGATGGCGGCAAGCTGCCCGATGCGATCGTGGCCCAGATCATCGAGATGTTCTCCACCAGCATCGATTTCCGTTCCGACCTGAAACGGGGCGACCGCTTCAACGTGGTCTACGAAACGTTCTGGCAGGACGGCGAAATGGTGCGCGCAGGACGCATCCTGGCTGGCGAATTCATCAACCGCGGCACAACCTACCAGTCGGTCTGGTTCGAAGACCCGATCACCAAGCAAGGCGGCTACTACAGTCTTGACGGCAAGTCGCTGAAAAAAGGCTTCCTCAAGTCGCCGCTCGAGTTTTCCCGTATTTCGTCGGGCTTCGCCAACCGCGTGCACCCGATTACCGGCAACTGGAAAGCCCACAAGGGCATCGATTTTGCTGCCGCCCTGGGCACGCCAATCCGCGCTTCAGGCGACGGCGTAGTCGAATTCGCCGGCGTGCAAGGCGGTTACGGCAATTTCGTGATCCTCAAGCACTGGGCCAACTACACCACCGCCTACGGTCACATGAGCCGCTTCGCGTCCGGCCTGCGCCGCGGCCAGTCAGTCAAGCAAGGCGATGTCATCGGCTACGTCGGTTCTACCGGCTGGTCGACCGGCGCCCACCTGCACTATGAATTCCGGGTTGCCAAGGAAGCGCGCGACCCGCAAACGGTCAAGGTGCTGGCCCAGGCCCCGTTGTCGCCTGCCGAACTGGGACGCTTCCACGTGGCGGCCGCCGACATGACCCACCGTTTCGCCCTGCTGCGCCCAACCGGCTCGGCGATGGCGGCGCGTTAAGCGCCACTTGAAGCACACAGAAAAAGCGCCTGCTACCGGGCGCTTTTTTTCCGCCTGAACATTTCATGGAATGCGTATGACGCTCTATATCGGCTTGATGTCCGGCACCAGCATGGACGGCGTGGACGGCGTGCTGGCCGACTTTGACGGCGACGCCATGCGCACCATCGAAGCGGCGTTCACGCCGTTTTCGCCGCAGCTGCGCGCCGACCTGATGGCACTGCAAGCGGCCGGCCCCAATGAAATCGAACGCGAGGCGCTGGCCGCCAATGCGCTGGCGGCCTGTTATGGCGCGTGCGTGGCCGCCCTGCTGCCCGCTGCCGGCGGCGTGGCGGTGCGGGCAGTGGCCGTGCACGGCCAGACCATCCGCCACCGTCCGGAACTGGGTTTCACGCGCCAGACCAACAATCCTGCCCTGCTGGCCGAACTGACCGGCCTGGACGTGATCGCCGACTTTCGCAGCCGCGACGTGGCCGCCGGCGGCCAGGGCGCGCCGCTGGTGCCGGCCTTCCACCGGGCCCAGTTTGGCAAACCGGGCCACACCCGGGCGGTGGTCAATATCGGCGGCATCGGCAACATCAGCGTGCTGCACGCGGACGGGCGCACGGGCGGCTTTGACACCGGTCCCGGCAACGTACTGCTGGACGGCTGGATTGCGCGCCACCAGGGCCATGCCTACGACGATGGCGGCGCCTGGGCCGCCAGCGGCACGGTCGATTCCGGCCTGCTGCAGCGCCTGATGGGCGAACCGTATTTCGCGCTGCCAGCGCCCAAGAGCACCGGGCGTGACCTGTTCCACCTGGACTGGCTCGATGCGATGCTGGCCGATGCCGGCCCGCTGGCCGCGCAGGACGTGCAGGCCACGCTGGTGGCGCTCACCGCGCGCACCATCGCCGACGCCATCGGCAGTGAAGCGGGCGCTGTCGAGGCTGTGTATGTGTGTGGCGGGGGTGCGTACAACCCGGTGCTGCTGCGCGCACTGGCGGCGGCGCTGGGGGAGACGACGACGGTGGCAACGACCGCCGTGCTGGGCGTGGCGCCCAACCGGGTCGAAGCATTGGCGTTTGCGTGGCTGGGCTACCGCTTCCAGAAACGCGAAGCGGGCAATCTGCCCGCTGTGACCGGAGCCAGGGGACCCAGAATCCTGGGCGCCCTTTACCCCGCGTAGTACCGAACCGGCGTTATACCGAGAACGACGAACCGCAACCGCAGGTGGAGGTGGCAGTCGGGTTCTTGATGACGAACTGGGCGCCTTCGAGATCGTCCTTGTAGTCGATTTCGGCGCCCACCAGGTACTGGTAGCTCATCGAATCGATCAGCAACTGCACGCCGTTCTTGACCATGGTGGTGTCGTCTTCGTTGACGATTTCGTCAAACGTGAAGCCGTACTGGAAGCCGGAACAACCGCCGCCCTGCACGAAAACGCGCAATTTCAGGTCCGGATTGCCCTCTTCCTCGATCAGCTGCGCCACTTTTTGGGCGGCGCTGTCGGTGAAGACGATCGGCGCCGGCATGACGTCTGGTGCTTCAGCTACTGCATTCATTTGAGACTCCTACGTAAAAACAATTTGAGCCATTATAGACTGTAGTGGCGGCTCACGCTTCGGATACCTTGACAAAGCTGGGCGGGGCTATGCTCAGGTGAAATTCCGGCTCGCCCGCTGGCTGGTGGGTCAGGGTCCCGGCGACGGTGGCGCCGCTGTGCATTTCCAGCTTTTTGTAATGCACATTGCCTATGATGCGGCCTTTTGGCTGCAATTCAAGCAGTTCGTTCGCATACACGTCGCCTGCAATATAGCCTTCGACTATCAATGTTGTGCAACGAACATCACCTTCGATGCGCGCATGTTCGGACACGATCAGCACATTGTCGGTGCCTTCGCCACCGATCACGTCGCCGTGCACTTCGCCATCGATGCGCAGGCCGCCGGTAAAGCACAGGTTTCCCTCGATCCGGGCGGAAATTCCGACCAGGCTGTCAATTTCCGTTTTCGCGTTTCGACCGAACATGATAGGCACTCCTCATGGTGAGCGGATCTTGCCAAAATGACTAGATCCAGTGCCAATTTACAGCCATCACTTCCCCACAGGATTGATCTATGGCAGCAAGGCTATTTGTTGCAGGCCTTTGCTGTCCTCCAGGCCAAACATCAAGTTCATGCACTGCACGGCCTGGCCGGAGGCGCCCTTGACCAGGTTGTCCTGCACCACCAGGATCACCACCATGCTGCCGTTGCCGGGGCGGTGCAGCGCCAGGCGCAGCATGTTCGAGCCGCGCGTCGAGCGCGTTTCCGGATGGCTGCCAAACGGCATCACATCGACGAACGGGGCGTCCTTGTATTGTTCTTCAAACAGCGCTTGCAAGGCTTCGTTGCTGATCTCGCCAGTCAGGCGCGCGTACAGCGTCGAATGCATGCCGCGTATCATTGGCACCAGGTGCGGCGTGAAAATCAGGTTCACCGGCTGGTCGGTATAGCGCTGCAACTGGGCCACCGTTTCCGGCGTGTGGCGGTGGCCGGACACGCCGTAGGCCTTGAAGTTGTCGCTCGCTTCGGAAAACAGCGTGCCGATCTCGGCCTTGCGCCCGGCGCCCGACACGCCCGACTTGGCATCGGCGATCAGTGACGTGGCGTCGATCAGGCCAGCCTTGAGCAACGGGTAAAAACCGAGCTGCATCGTGGTCGGATAGCAGCCCGGATTGGCGATCAGGCGCGCCTGCTTGATGGCCTCGCCATTGAGTTCCGGCAGGCCGTACACGGCCTCGTCCAGCAACTGCGGGCAGGTGTGGGGAATTTTGTACCACGCTTCGAAGCTGGCCTGGTCCTTCAGGCGGAAGTCGGCCGCCAGGTCGATCACCTTGACGCCGGCTGCCAGCAGTGCGGGCGCCTGGGCCATGGCTACGCCGTGCGGGGTGGCAAAAAACACCACGTCGCACTGGGTCAGGTCGACCTTGTCGGGCGCAGAAAACGCCAGGTTCACACGCCCGCGCAGCGAGGGGAACATGTCGGCCACGGGCAAGCGGTCTTCCTTGCGCGAGGTGATCGCGGTCAGCGTGACGTCGGGATGGACAGCCAGCAGCCGCAGCAACTCCACGCCCGTGTAACCCGTACCGCCAACGATGCCAACTTTGATCATGATTGAATCCTTCAGATAATGGCGGGAACTAGCCCGTAAAGGGCGTTATTTTAACAGCGCTAGAAATGGTAGGTCAGCGCGGTGCGCACGCTGGCGTAGCGGCGGCTCCCCACCAGCGGGCTGTTGGCCGGGCCGTCGCCGCGCCGGCTCAGGCGCGCGCCCGTGTACAGCCAGTATTTGTTGGCCAGCTGCCATTGCCATTCGACGTCGCCGTACACATTGAGCACGCCACCGGGCGCGTGGTAGAGCCGATTGCCGCCGCTGGCCGATTGCGCCTGCGTGACCCCGAAGTAGCCTTGCATCCAGGCGCGGTCAGCCACCACTGCACCGGCTGTCAGCGTGGCGCTGTGGTGCGCCGCCAGCGGCGTCGCCCAGCGCACGCGGGCGTTGGCCAGCCAGCCGTTGCGCTCGAAACCGCCGCCGGCCAGCAGCTCGCCGCCGATCTCGACGTTGTACAGCGCATGCCAGTTGATGAAGGCGCCCGTTTGCAGCGCCATCCCGCCCCGTTCGCCGGGGGTATCGCTGCGCTGGTCGCGCCCGCTCGCCGACAGCATCGCGCCATAATCGAGCACCGGGTTGTCGGACCAGTGCATGCCCAGCACCACTTCGCTGGTGCCGGCGTCGACAAACACGCCGTTACTCCACTGCACCGCCAGCGCGGGCTCGACGTCGCCGCGGCTGTGGCCGTCGCTGCCGGGCACGAAGATGCCCTGCGCGGCCACCCCGAACACCGCGTCATAGGTGCCCTCGGGCATCATCATGCGGGTCGCTTGCGCGTGCGCGCTTCCGGCTGCAGCGGCCAGCAGCAGCGCCACATATTTCCATGTCATCAGATGATTCCCAGTTCCAGTGCCCGCAACACCGCGCGCACCCGGTCGCGCACGCCCAGCTTGGCCAGGATGCTCGACACATGATTTTTGATGGTGCCCTCGCTCGGGCCCAGTGCGGCGGCGATTTCGCCGTTGTTAAAGCCGGCCGCCATCAGCGCCAGCACTTCGATTTCGCGGTCGGTGAGCAGGTCGGCGTCGCACGGCGGCGCCGGAGCGCTGCTGCGCTCATAGGCAGTGCGCGCGCGCTCGGTCAGCGCCGGGCGGAACACGGTGGCGCCGGCCGCCACGCGCCGGATGCCTTCGGCCAGCCGCTCCAGCGAAATGTCCTTGAGCAGAAAGCCACTGGCGCCGGCCCGCATGCCGTCCAGCAGAGCCTGGTCGTCGTCAAAGGTGGTCAGCAAGATGGTCGGGGGCAGTTGCCCGCGCATGCTCTCGAGCAGCGCAATGCCGGACATTTGCGGCATCCGTATGTCGAGCAGCAGCACATCGGCGTTGGCCCCGGCCAGCACGCCGGGCGCTTCGAGCGCGTCGCTGGCCTCGGCCACCACCCGGATGTCGGAGGTCAGGTCGAGCAGGCCGCGAATGCCGCTGCGTACCAGCGTCTGGTCGTCGACCAGCACCACCCGGATCATGCGCCGCTCCCGGCGCATGGCACGTCGATCTGCAGGCCGAAGCCGCGCTGCCCCAGGTTGGCCGCGCGCAGCGTGCCGCCCAGTGCGGCCAACCGTTCGCGCATGCCGCGCAGGCCATGGCCTTCGGGCGCGCCGCCGTTGCCGCGCCCGTCGTCGGCAATGTGCAGCACGATAGCCTCGCCGCGCCGCTCGAGCGCGATCGACAGCTCGCTGGCGCCGGCATGGCGCACGGCGTTGCTGATCGCTTCCTGCACGCAGCAAAACAGCGCGTGCGCCAGTGCCGCCGAATCGATTTCCAGTCCCGCCTCGACCTCGAGCGCAATGCGCGGCGCGGGAATGCCGCTGCATAGCGCCGTCAAGGCTTCGCGCAGCGCGATGCGTTCGGCCTGGCGCTCGGCGCCCACCACGGTGCGCACCTGCGACAACAGCGACTGGGCCAGCGTGCGCGCCGTCGTCAAGGCCGGCGGGGCCAGCTCGCCCTGCTGGCGCAGCGCCAGGTCCAGGTGCAGATGCAGCGCCGTCAGGTGGTGGCCGACGATGTCATGCAGGTCGCGCGCGATGCGCATGCGTTCGGCCGCGCGCACCGTGTCGAGCAGCAGCAGCTGGGTCGCGCGCAGTTCGCCATTGGCGGCATCGAGTGCAAGGCGCCCGCGCCGCTCGGATGCTGCCATGAAGCCGATCCCGAACGCGATCGCCTGCCATACCATCGTCATGCCCAGTTCGGCCAGCACGATGCGCAGGTAGAAATCGGCGCGCAGATGGTCACTGCCGATCAGGGGCAGCAGCGTCATCAGCGCCAGCAACAGCTGCTGCACGGCCAGCCATTGCAGGCCGCGGCGCAGGCTCAGCACCATGCCCAGTTCCGCGGCCACCAGGTACAGCAGGCTGTGCGGATGGACCAGCGCGATGGCCACCTGCAACGCCAGCATCGCATGGCCGGCGGCGGCGCTGCGCGGCCTGGCCGACACCGTGCGGCGCCAGAACAGTAGCGCAAACAGCAGCACCATCGCCGCATACAAGGCCACGCACAGCGTGGCAGCCAGTGCCACGCGGTCGCTGCCGGCGCGCAGCAGCGACTCCGGCGGCGTGAACCAGGCCGCCACCACCTGCGCCAGCCAGCCCAGCGGCGAATTGGCCTCGCCGCCCTTGAGCCACAGGCCGGCACCCTCGAACAGGCCGCTGAACAGGCAACCTGCCAGGCTGATGATGCCGATGTAGTTGTGCTGCTGGCGTGGGATCATGGCGGAATGGCCGTAGCGTAAAGCGGCCCATCATACCCGAGCAAATGCCTTGTAAGAAGTGCCATTAGTCATGGATACTGCGGCTCTATCTTCCGGCACAGGCGCGCACTATTGCAACGCGTTACGATCGCCGGCCGACCAACTCGACCATATTGCCCATGTCCATGCCACGTCTCTTGCTCGTTGCCGCCCTGCTGGCTTGCTGGGCACGGTGCATGGCCGCTGAGCCTGAAGCGGCACCGGCGCAAGTGCATGTGACGGCCGAACGCGACGCCGAGTGGCACAGCTACCGCCACGCCTACAAGGCGGCCGCGTTCTTTGCCGCGTTTACCCGCACCCGGCCGCTGATCCAGGCCCACATGCAGATCCGCCCGCTCGACAAGGCCGCGTCGCTCGAGGGACTGTCGATCCGGCTGGCCGGCGAACACACCAATCTGACGCTGGCGGTCGATCCGCTGGGGCGCGCCGTGCTGCCGCTACTCAAGGAACCCTACCAGGACGACGCCGTGCTGCGCCTGAACCGCGCCAAGGGCATCTATTATTTCAGCGGCCGCTACTCGGTGAAGGAGCGCGACGACGGCCTGTACCAGGCGGCCGACATGCGCGCCGCCTGCGACCAGCTGCTCAGCGCGCAGCGCGAATCGGGCTACCGCTTGCGCCTGGTCGGCAAGCGCTGCGCCGGGGTGCGCTTTGTGTACCCGCTGACCGAGCCGGCCTCGCCGGTGACGCTGCAACTGCCTGGCGCGGCGCCGGCGCTGCTGCCGCTGGTGGACGGCCAGCCGTTCGAAGGCAGCAGCATGGGCACTTACAAGATCGTCATTTACCGCTTTGCCGACTGGCCAGCCGCCGGCCAGCTGCAAACCGCGCGGCGGCCACTGGCGATCGGCACCGTCTACGAATAGGCGCAAAAAAGCCGCCAGGCTTTGCAGCGGGGCGGCTTTTGAAGCTGCGCACCTGAGTGCGCGGCAGAAACGAATTAACGCTTCGAGAATTGCTTTGCGCGACGTGCTTTGCGCAGACCAACTTTTTTACGCTCGACTTCGCGTGCATCGCGGGTAACGAAACCGGCACGTGCCAGGTCGCCCTTGAGGGATGCGTCGTAGTCGATCAGTGCGCGGGTGATGCCGTGGCGAACTGCACCAGCCTGGCCGGACTCGCCACCGCCGTGAACGTTGACCTTGATGTCGAAACGCTCGACATTGCCGGTCAGTTCCAGCGGTTGACGGATGACCATCAGGCCGGTTTCGCGCGAGAAGTAATCCTGCGCTGGCTTGCCGTTGACGATGATGAGGCCAGTGCCAACCTTGATGAATACGCGAGCGACTGCACTCTTGCGACGGCCGGTGCCGTAATTGTAGTTACCGATCATGTCAGCTCCTTACTTAAAGAGAACGAGTGCTTTAGGTTGCTGGGCTGCGTGCGGATGGGAACCTTCCGCGTACACTTTCAGCTTCTTGATCATGGCGTAGCCAAGCGGGCCCTTAGGCAGCATGCCCTTGACCGCTTTTTCAAGCGCACGACCTGGAAAACGCTCTTGCATTTTCTTGAAGTTGGTTTCGTAGATACCACCTGGGTAGCCGGAGTGACGGTAGTACGTCTTCTCGGTTGCCTTGGTACCGGTCACGCGCAGTTTGCCTGCGTTGATCACGACGATGAAATCGCCGGTGTCGACGTGAGGAGTGAATTCTGGTTTGTGTTTGCCGCGCAGTCGGAGTGCCACTTCGCTGGCAACACGTCCGAGGATCAGATCCGTCGCGTCAACCACTAACCAATCGCGCTGGACTTCATGTCCCTTAGCGGAAAAAGTTTTCATGTTGACTTCCTAAATATAAAACTTGATAAATGCTCAAATGGTGGTTCCGCAAAGCTTGCCTGCGGACGCTGCCTTATAGTCTTTCCTGAGCAAACGGAAAGCCGGCTACTATAGCGCACTTCTTGCCTGCGCGTCAAGCCCTGGCCGCTCCGGCCTGTTCAGGCCTACGCCTGTCAGAACGACATCAGCGCTGCCCAATGACAATTCGCAATCGGCACGGGCAAACCCGGCAATAGACTCTCCCTCACCCCACCACCGGAGTCTTGCCATGAATAACTTCCCCCGTGAATTGCTGCACAGCTCGGGCGCGCCCATGCTGCTCGAACCGACCCGTTTGATGCTCGCTTTCCAGCGCCCGATGGACAGCGCGGCCGTCAAAACGCTGCTGGCCAGCTTCGACCTGCTGCTCGAAGACGCCGAACCGGAGCAGGCCGTGCCCGGTGAAGTGGTCAACCATACGGGCCAGCGCTTTTTCGTGCTGGCCCGTTTTGCGCTCACCCCCGAGCGCATCGAGGCGATCGACAAGGCCGGCCAGGCGCTGGGCCTGGACTATGTGGCGCCGGTGTACCGCCTGGCAGGCGAACCTGGCCGGCGCGCGCTGCTGGTGCCGCTGCCCAACGTGATCGTGGTGCGCCTGCGCGAGCGCGACGGCGTGGCCAACGAGCTGCACGGCGCGGTGCTGGCAGCCACCAACGGCGAAGCCGAGCCGAAACTGCAGGAAGTGCCGGAAAAATCCAAGTACCTCAATGGCTTTCGCTATTACACGATTGCCAACGCCCGCGAAGTGAACGCTTACCAGCTGCGCCAGCGCCTGAACGGCGACAATGGCCGCCTGGTGGCCGACGCCCAGTATGAAACCATGCCGCTGATCCGCCCCACCGCGATCGTCCCCAGCGACACCCTGTTCACCCAGCAGTGGGACATGACGCGCATTGGCGCCGGCGGCGCCGGCATCACCGGCTGGGACCTGGGCACGGGCGCGGCCAGCGTGGTGGTGTGCGTGCTTGACGAAGGGGTCGACCTGGGCCACCCGGACCTGCGCTTTTCCACGCCCGGCATCAACCTGGGCACCATGATGCCGGACGGCTCGCCCACCGGCAACCACGGCACCGCCTGCGCCGGCATCGTGGCCGCCACCTTCAACAACGGGCTGGGGGTGGCCGGGGTGGCCGGCAATGCGCGCATCATGCCGGTGGCGTTTTCCAGCTGGAGCGACGTCGAAGTGGCGGCCGGCATCACCTGGGCCAGCGCCAACGGCGCCGACGTGATCAGCATGAGCTTTGGCTCGAACGGCTGGAGCCACGCGATCATCGACCCGGCCATCCAGACCGCCTTCAACAACGACCTGGTGATGGCGGTGGCGACCCACAACTACAACGGCCCGATCACCTACCCGGCCACCAATCCTTTGGTGATGGCAGTGGGCGCGTCCGACGAAATCGACAACCGCAAGAGTCCTTCCAGTCCCGACATGGAAACCTGGTGGGGCTCGGACTTCGGCGCGGCCATTTCGGTGGTGGCGCCCGGCGTGCATATTCCCACCACCGACCGGCGCGGCACGGCCGGCTACAACACCGGCAGCGGCGCGGCCGGCGACTATGACCTGGTATTCAACGGCACCTCGTCGGCCACCCCGCACGTGGCCGGCCAGGCGGCGCTGATCCGGGCCATGTACCCGACGCTGACCAATCTCGAAGTGCGCGCGCTGATCGAACGCTCGGCCGAAAAAACCGGCGTCGTCGCCTACGCCGACACCGCAGGCCATCCAAACGGCAGCTGGAACCAGGAGATGGGCTACGGGCGCATCAACGTGCTGCGCGCGCTCGACGCGGCCGACGTGATGATCAAGGACGCCCCCGGCGACAGCGGCGCCGAGCCTTACACGGGCGGCAATTTCTGGGATTTTTCCGACATCGTGGTGCGCATCAATGACGACGGCGTGTTCGTGCCGTCCGACCCGCTGCGTTCGAAAAACGTCGAACGCGGCCAGGCCAACTATATCTATGTGCGGGTCACCAACCAGGGCCCCAGGGCGGCGCGCAACGTCACCGTCAGCACCCGCATCACGCCGTACGTGGGCCTGCAGTTCGTCTACCCGCAGGACTGGACTTTGAGCGACGCCGCCCACGTCAGTCCGGCGCCATTGAGCGCCACCTTCGCCAGCATTGCCCCCGGCGCCACCGTGATGGCCAAGTTCCGCATCGAGGCCGCCCAGACCGAAACGCTGTACGGTTGGGTTGCGGGCCACGCCTGGCATCCCTGCCTGCTGGCCGTGGTCAAGGCCGACAACGACTATGCGTTCACCAGCGCGCCGCTGACGGCCGCGCCGATCACCACGCGCCTGAACAACCTGGCCCAGCGCAACCTGTCGGTGATCGATGTGCTGGGCAGCGCCAGCGCCAGCTTCCACTTCGTCGCCGGCAACCGCTTCAACCTGGAACGGGCGATCACGCTGATGATCGACCGTTCGCGCCTGCCGCAGGCCATGCCGCTGCTGCTCTCGCTGGACGACGACGCCAGCGCCTTCCCGCTGGTCGACTTCTCGCCATCGCAACAGGAAGACGGTGAACTGGAAAGCTGCAGCGGCGGGCCACTGGTGTTCATCGACACGACCCGGGTGCAGACCCGCTTTGGCTGCTGCGATGGGATACTGACGCTGGCCAAGGGTTCGCGCTTCGACTGCGGCACCGGCGCCGCCAAGCTGGGCAAGGTGACGGTCGAAGGCGGCGACGTGATCGTGCGCGGCCAGCGCCGCTACGTCGAGGTCAAAGGCTCGCAGGCGGTGGTGCATGTGCAAAAGGCGCCGGGCGCGCTGCATGCCATGTCGCTGCAAACGACGATCCCGGCCGACGCCGCAGCGGGCACCCAGTACCTGATCCAGGTAGCCCAGCAAAACAGCGCCGGCGCCACCGTGGGAGGAGCGGCAATGGTGTATCTGGTTCGCTAAGTGGGGTCTTTACAATTAGTGATTGACGGCGCAAAGAAGGGCAACATAGACTGTCTCCGCTACCATCGTGGGGAGACCGTGTGAAAACCAGTATCATTGTTTGCGCCGCGCTGCTCGCACTGCTGGGCGGCGCCACTGCCGCCGCAGCCAAGCCGGTGGCCCAGCAGGGCCGCAGTTGCCACCTGCCCGGCTCGGAAGAAGCATTGCGCTGCGTGCAGCTGCCGGTTGCGCTCGACTACCGCCAGCCTGGCGGCGCCAAGCTCACGCTGCACGTCACGATCGCCCCCGCCTTTCGCGAATCGGCCCGTCCCGATCCGCTGTTCATCCTGGCCGGCGGCCCGGGCCAGGCCGGCACCGACGTGCTGGTCCTGCTCAACAATACCTTCCGGCGCGTGCGCGCCACGCGCGACATCGTGTTCATCGACCAGCGCGGCACCGGCCTGTCGGGCAAGCTCGATTGCGCCAGCAAACCGAATGAAGAGAGCATGTCCGAGGCCGAGCGCGAGGCCGCGGTGGGCGACTGCATCGCCAGCGTCAAGCAGCCGTTCGCCGCGTACTCCACCGTCAATGCGGCGCGCGATATCGAACAGGTGCGCATAGCGCTCGGCTACGGCGCCATCAACCTGTGGGGCGCCTCGTATGGCACGCGCCTGGCGCAAGTCTATGCGCGCGCCTATCCGGCCACGCTGCGCGCGGCCATCCTGGACGGCGTACTTCAGCCAGAGCAGATCATCCCGGCCGGCGGGCGCGATGGCCAGGCCGCGCTGGAACTGGTGTTTCGCCAGTGCGACCAGGATGGGGCCTGCCACAAGGCTTTCCCCAACATCAGGGCCGAATATGCAGCGCTGTCGGCGCGCGTGGCCGCCGGCGGCGTCAAGCTGCAGGTGCCCGATCCGCGCACCGCGCGTCCGCTGACGCTGGACATGAACAGCGATAACTTCCTCGGCACCGTGCACAACATTTTGTACAACGCGCTCGACGCGCGCCGCCTGCCCTACCTGGTCCACAGCGCCTACAACGGTCAATGGGAGCCGTTCGTGGCGCGCCGCAATGCGGCCAGCGATTTTTCGGGCGACGGCCCGGTGTCCCAGCTGCTGCACCTGGCGGTGGTCTGCGCCGAGGACATGCCGCGCCTGACGCCGCAACTGCGCGCCGCTGACGTCGCGCCGCTGACCGCGCCGATGCTCGCGCGCATGGGTACGCTGTGCGCGCAGATGCGGGTGCCCGGCGCCAGCTACCAGGCGCCGTCCGCGATCGCGGCGCCGGTGCTGATGCTGTCGGGCCAGCTCGACCCGGTCACCCCGCCGCACCGGGCCGAAGCGGCCGGCCAGTACATGCGCCAGGTCCAGCATGTGACGGTGGCCTGGGCCGGGCACGGCGTGTCGCAGCTGGGCTGCGCGCCGCGCCTGCTGCGCGAATTTCTCGACAAGCCGGCCGCCAAGGTCGATGCTGCCTGCCTGGGCGAGATTCCCGCCCCGACCTTCCAGCTCGGCAGCGCCGGGCCCCAACCTTGAAGCGCGCGAGGCAGCCATGATCGAAGTGAACGATGTACGCAAAAAATTCGGCGCCGTGCAAGCGCTGGGCGGGGTCAGTTTCGCCGCCCGCAACGGCCAGATCACCGCGCTGCTGGGCCCCAACGGGGCCGGCAAGACCACCTTGCTGCGGCTGCTGGTGGGCCTGCTCAAGCGCGACACCGGCACCATTCGCATTGACGGCGCCGACCCCGAACAGGACCCAATGGCGGTGCGGACCAATATCGGTTTTCTGACCGACCAGTTCGGCCTGTACGAGCGCATGAGCACGCGCGAATACCTGGTCTATTTCGGCGAACTCAATGGCATGCATCCGGACGCCGCCCATGCGCGCATCGATGAAGTGTCGCAGCTGCTGGTCATGGACGACATCCTGGAACGGCGCTCGAAAGGCTTCTCGCAAGGCCAGCGCATCAAGGTGGCCTTGGCGCGCACGCTGCTGCACCGCCCGCGCAACCTGCTGCTCGACGAACCGTCGCGCGGGCTTGACGTGATGAGCACGCGCGCACTGCGCAGCGCCCTGGCCGCGCTGCGCGCCGACGGCTGCTGCGTGATCATGGCCACCCATGTGATGCAGGAAGTGACCCACTTGTGCGACGACGTGATCGTGATTGCCAAAGGCCACACGGTGGCGCAGGGTTCGCCCGCCGAACTGTGCCAGCGCACCGGCATCGCCAACCTGGAAGACGCGTTCGTGAGCCTGGTCGGCACCGAAGAAGGGATTTCCGCGTGAGCGCCGGCGTGACAGCCAGGGCGGCCCGGCCGAAAGCGATGAAGTCGAAGTTTTCGATCGTCTTCATCAAGGAATTTACCGAGCATTTGCGCGACCGGCGCGCGCTGGCCATGCTGGCGCTGTTCGTGCTGATGTACCCGCTGATGCTGGGCTATATGCTCAATCACATGATCGAGCGCGCCACCAAGCCAGAACGCGAAGGCATGGAGCTGGCCGTGATCGGCGCCGCGCAAGCGCCCACGCTGATGGCGCAGCTCAAGCAAAAAAACATCACCGTCACCCAGCTGGGGCCGATGGACGAAGAGGCCATCACCCATTTGCTGCGCGAGCGCAAGGCTGTGGCGCTGCTGCGGCTGGACGACAAGTACGCCGAAAACTACCAGCAGATGCGCCCTGCCAAAATCGAAATGTGGTTCGATTCGGCCAGCGACGATGGCCCGCGCCAGCGCGACATTGAAGATGTGCTCAACGCCTACAGCTCGACCATCGCCGGCGCGCGCCTGCTGGCGCACGGGGTCTCGCCAGCCATCATGGCGCCGGTCAAGGTGCAGCGCTACGACACCGGCAGCAATGCCTCGCGCTCGGCGGCCATGATAGGCGCCATCCTCGGCATTCTGTTCCTGCCAGCCTTCCTGTGCTGCCTGTCGGCGGCAGTCGACAGCACCGCTGGCGAACGCGAACGGCGTTCGCTCGAAGTGCTGATGGCGCAGCCGGTTAGCCGCCTGACGCTGGTGAGCGGCAAATGGATGGCCGCCGCCACGCTGTCGATTGTCGGCCTGTCGTTCGAACTGTGCCTGGCGCACGGCATCTTGTCCTGGCTGCCGCTGGAAGAAGTGGGCATGTCGTGGCGCGTGACCACGCTCGACCTGCTGCGCGTGTGCCTGGCCGCGGTGCCGCTATGCCTGTTCGCCGCCGCGGCCCAGATCGCGCTGGCGATGAATTCGAAGTCGTACAAGGAAGCGCAAAGCGTGCTGTCGATCTTCACGCTGCTGCCGCTGCTGCCGGGACTGGCCGTGTCGATGATGGAACTGGAGACGGCGCGCTGGATGTACATGGTGCCGATGCTGTCGAACCAGACCTTGCTGCGCGAGCTGGCCAAGGGCCAGGCCATGGGTGCGCTGCCGTTCGCATTGACGTTTCTCTCCGGCCTGCTGCCGGCGCTGGCGATCATCGGCTTTGCCGCGTGGCGCATGAAAAGCGAGCGTTACGTGCTGGCCGTGTAAACACAGCACTGCGCGCGCGGGCCGCCTCCATTACAATAGGGCAGGCACCCACAACGGAGAGTATGCATGGAAGTGAAAGTCAGCTGGAACGGCCCTACGGGCATGAGTTTTCGGGCCGAAACCGGTTCCGGCCACATGGTGAGCATGGATGGCGCGCCCGAAGGCGGCGGTCACAACCTGGCGCCGCGCCCGATGGAAATGGTCTTGCTGGGCACCGGCGGCTGCACCGCCTACGATGTTGTGCTGATCCTCAAGCGCGGGCGCGAAGATGTGCGCGGCTGCGACGTGACGCTCAAGGCCGAACGGGCCGCCACCGACCCCAAGGTGTTTACCGCCATTCACTTCCACTTCGTGGTGACCGGAAAAAACCTCAAGCCGACCACGGTCGAGCGCGCGGTCAGCCTGTCGCACGACAAATACTGCTCGGCCTCGATCATGCTGGCCAAGACCGCCGACATCACCCACTCGTTCGAAATCGCCGAAGGCTAACTCAGATGTAGTAGGCGGTCGTGGTCATCACCTTGGCCATCACCGCCATCGCGGCCCTGACCGGCGCCGGCGCTTCAATCGCCCCCAGATCCCTGGCGGCCTGGCCGTGCGCCGCTTCGTCGCTGCGCATCTGCTCGACGATCGCGCGTGACTTGGCGTCTTGCGCCGGCAATTTGTCGAGGTGCCCGATCAGGTGGTCTTCGACCTGGCGTTCGGTTTCGACCACGAAGCCCAGGCTGCGCGCGTCGCCCAGGTGCGCCGCCACGGTCCCCATCGCGTATGCGCCCGCATACCACAATGGATTGAGCAGCGAGGGTTGGGAGCCGAGTTGGGCCAGCCGCTGCGCGGTCCAGGCCAGGTGGTCTTCTTCCTCGCGCCCGGCCTGCGCAAACTGGGCCCGCATGGCGTCGCCCTTGGCAAAGCGCGCCTGCGCGTTGTAGAGCGCCTGCGCGCACACTTCGCCCACATGATTGACCCGCATCAGGCCAGCACTGTGGCGCTGTTCGGCAGCGTCGAGCTGGCCGTCGGCGGCGTGCGCGGCCGGGGTCGGGCGCGAGGCCGAGGCGACGCCGGCGATCACGCGCAGCGCCTTGTCCATGCCGACGATCAGGTGGTCAAGGGGATTGATGAAACGGTGGGCAGACATGGCACGCTCGCGCAATCGAAAACCGTATTATAGGACGTCCGCGCGCGCAGCCGGAGTCGGCTGGCGCTCGATCCAGTCCAGCAGCGCGCCGCCGATGTCGACATTCGAGATTTTCTTGGCCACGCCCAGGTTGAGCGACAGCAGGAAGGCGATGCTCTCGCCCGGCACCTCGGGACAATGCTGGGCAAACGCGGCCCGAAAGCGCGGCGAATCGACCACCGGCACCACTTTTTCGCCGCTCATGAACTGCAGCACGCTGGTGATCGAATGGCCCTTGCCGATCGACTGGTAGATGAAGCGGTTAAAATCGCGGTCGATGCGCTTGAAGTCGATCGTCTCGGGCGTCATCAGGCCGGTCAGGTAATACAGGCCGAGCGCGACCCGGAACCAGGCAACGGACTCTTCCATGCCATGGCCGCAGCGCGTCACTGCCAGCACGTTTTGTTTGAGGACATTATCCATGGGGCCATTATCCACATTTCCGGCAGCCTGTGGGACGCGCTTGGCCGCCTTGTGGGAATTTTTGCAACTTGGTCGACGCTGGCACTACACTAGCGACACACTTTAACGATGGGAAGCCCTGATGATCGAGGTAACAGGCCTGGCCAAGCGGTTCGCGGCGCCGGTCCACAAGGAGCGGCGTGCCCGCCAGCGCGACGTGCGCGAGCACGATGGCTGGTTCCACGCCGTGCGCGACGTCTCGTTCCACTGCGCGCCAGGCGAGGTACTGGGCCTGCTCGGGCCCAACGGCGCCGGCAAGACCACGGCCTTGCGCATCCTGTCGACCGCGCTGCGCCCGGACGCCGGCAGCGCCACCATCAATGGCATCGACATCCTGGCCGAGCCGCTCAAGGCGCGCCAGCGCATCGGTTTTCTGTCCGGCTCGACCGGGCTGTATGGACGCCTGACGGCGCGCGAAAACGTCGAATATTTCGGCCGCTTGCACGGCATGCCGGCCGCGCGCCTCAAGCAGCGCTGCGACGCGCTGTTCGACCAGCTGGGCATGCATGAATACGCCGACAAGCGCGCCGACCAGCTCTCGACCGGCATGAAGCAGAAGTGCGCGATCGCCCGCACCGTCATCCACGCACCGGAAATCGTCATCCTGGACGAGCCCACCACCGGGCTCGATGTGATGTCGGCCAAGATCGTGCTCGACTTCATCGCCAGCTACAAGGCGCTGGGCATCCCGCTGATCTTCTCGACCCACCATTTGCACGAGGTCGACAAGCTGTGCGACCGGGTGTGCATCATCAACCGCGGCGCCACCGCCTTCAGCGGCAGCCTGGCGCAGTTGCGCCGGCAGGGCGGCAGCGCCGACCTGGTCGACGCCTTTGTGCGCATCATCAACGAGGACCAATGACATGTGGACCGTGTACTTCAAGGAGATGCTCGAGCTGCTGCGCGACCGCAAGACCTTCATCTTCACCGTGCTGGTGCCGATCGTGGCCATGCCTTTGATCTTCGGCGGCTTCGGCTACCTGAGCTCGACCATCTTCAAGAAATCCGAGCACGCCGAGCTTACCTACGCCATATTCGGCAAAGCCAACGCGCCCCTGCTGTCGGAGCGTTTCGCGCGCGAGAAGGGCTTTCGCGAAGTGGCGCTGGCCGCCCCGGAGGCGATCAAGGCGGCGATCGACGACGACGTGATCAAGTTCGCGCTGGTGATTCCGCCCGGCTTCGAACAGGATCTGGTGGCGCACCGCCAGGCCGGCGTGGCGCTGCACTACAACAATGCAGTGACGGTCGACCGCACGCGCAAGCGCGTCACCGCCGTCATCGACGCCCATAACGCGGCGCTGCGCGAAGAGGCGCTGTCGGCCATGAAAATGAGCAAAGCCGAGCTGCGCTTCGTGCTCAACCCGATCAAGCTCGAAGACATCTCCACCGCCGGCACGCGCGAGCGCATGGGGGCGGTGGTGGGCGGCTTCCTGCCCTACATCCTGCTGATGGTGTGCCTGATGGCGGCGATGTATCCGGCGATCGACCTGGGGGCCGGCGAAAAGGAGCGCGGCACGCTCGAAACGCTGCTGCTCGCGCCGATCCCGCGCACCCACCTGGTGCTGGCCAAGTTCCTGGTCCTGTTTACCGTGGGCCTGACCTCGGCGCTGCTGATGGTGGCCAGCATGGGCTTGCTGCTGTCGGTGTTTGGCGGGCGCTTCGAAGGCGCACTGGCGACCATGGTGCGCGCCATCGGCGCGCGCGACCTGGCCATGGTGGCGCTGATGCTGGTGCCGACCGCCGCCATCTTCGCCTCGATCCTGCTGTCGATCTCGATCTACGCCAAGAGCTACAAGGAAGCGGCCGGCATGATTTCGCCGCTAATGATGCTGGTGATCCTGCCGATCATCCTGGCCATGCTGCCCGGGGTGGAGCTGAACTGGTTCTGGTCGATGGTGCCGCTGACGAATGTCTCGCTGGCGATGAAAGAGCTGGTCAAGGGCACGATGGACTACCGGATGTTTTTTGCGATCCTGCTCTCGACGTCGCTGATTGCCGGGGCGCTGCTGGCCTGGTGCCGCTGGTGGTTCACGCGCGAAGTGATCCTGTTTCGCAATTAACAACGGGGGTCAGTGCCAACATTCGGACACGGGCCCATCCGTAGCACGCTACGGATGGGCCCGT
>JAZJXM010000034.1:38473-90784 GCA_040390915.1 Pseudomonadota bacterium | reverse complement strand
CGGCGTTCCATCAAGACATGGGTAATGCCTTGACCTTGCAACAGGTGCGACAAGGTCAACCCGGCAATCCCTGCGCCGACAATAATGACATCAGGATTCATCCATGACCTGCGAATCTTCCCGATTCCTTGCCATTGAAGGCGACGTACACAATGTCCGGGATGCCCTCGATCCGAGGTTCCAATTTACGGCCGGTTACCATGCCGATTTTGTCCCATTGATATACCATGGCGATCAAGCCATTCATGTATCCGCCTTCGGCGTGGTAGCCGACAAAGCCGGTATCGGTGGTCTGCAACCAAGCGAGTCGGTTGCCATAGATATACCGTTTTGTTTCCGGTAAAATTTCGGGATCCAATAGCTTTTGGTAACTTGCTTCAGGTAACACGTACACAGGCAGATTGGCGGCCCACCAGGCAGGTACCGGGTATTGTTTCTCGATAAATACCGCCTGACAACTACCAGCATCCGATTGCCATGGAATGCCCATCCATTTGGTCAGATCGCCGGGCGTGATTTCCCACAGCCAGTGTTTGGGATTGCTCGCATCCATCGATTCGCGAATATCCTCCGAAACCATTTGAAAGCCGAAATCATTAAAGAAAATGGCTTTTTGGCGCTCTACGGTGGCGGCATTGATGCGCACTTCGCGCAGTCCATACAGGCCGGTTTTGGGGCCGACTTCCTTGAACACCTCACAATTTTCAGCATAAATGAGGTTATGCCGCATCGGCCAGGTCAATTCCACACCGGGATGGAAACCGCCGCCATACAGGGTTTCGAGCACTGCACGCGTCATCAACAACGGTTTTTTTGCCGGGTCTCGGGCGGCGTCGAGATAGACCGTGCGGAAATAAGCGCCCAGTTCATCCATGTTGTGAAATGGTTGGCCGTCAATGGACTTGCATAGACCGTCGCGCCATTTTTTCAATTCCTCATACAACAGAGGCGGAATGGCAAACCACTGCGCCGGACTGCCAGGGTAGTTGATGCCGTCTCCAGGATAAAACGGCAGCTTCAGAGCGTCCAGGCCGCTGCCGCGATTGCTGATGTTGGTGGTGGAACTGCTGGGAATGATGGGTTCATTGTCATACGGATACGACGGATCGCGGAACTGGGAAAACACCTTCGAACGCACCTCTGCCGCTTCGGGCGAATCCACGTTACTGAACAGAAAATGAAATTTACCCTGCGCAGTCAACTGATCGATGGTTTCCCTGAACGAGGGTGCCAGGAAATCGCCAAGGTTCACCCATTGCATGCGGTACAAGCGATACAGCATCGGAAACACCAAGCTCAATTCCGGCGCAAAATCATCGTTGGATGCGCCCACGATCATGTCATACATGGTCGAAATCGGTTGAATCTGCGGCGCATAGTCCGGCGGTGCTGTGGCGACCCAGGCGGCACTGTTGGCGTCATCCAATTGATGACAGGTGCGATCGGCCTTGGCGATAATGGTGGCGCTGATGCGGCCATCACAGATATCGTCATACCAGTTCGAATTATCGGCGAAATCGGTATTCACGTCCGACGGATTGAGCGAGGCGGATTTGCCGTCGGCGGCATAAAAAATCAGTGTGCCCTGATCATATTCAATGGTTCCCAGATCGACCGATTTGGCATCGGTTTTCAAACTTTTTGCCAACAGACTGGAGCCGTTTTTATGGAACGGGAATTGTCCGCACAAAACGGCACGCTGCGCGCTGTCGGTGACGCTGGTTAGCGGTGGACGGTTGACCAACTCCTTACGGTAATCGTAGCCATGCGCCATATGTTTGCCCATATCCAGAACATTCGGATTTCTTTGGGCGGCGCCAATGCCGGGCGCGAGCTTGTCTTTGGCAAAATTAGGGCTAAGGTTACGATTCTCCGACATGATCGAGAGATCCAGACTATTATTGAAGTCATACCAAAATGGTTTTTTATTCGCCACTTCCACATGCCAGCTGATCTCGTATTCGTTCGGATCGATCGGCCCCAATGGCGTGCCATCTTCCTTGCATTCGTAAATGTAAAATCGCTGCGCCTGCTTTTTGATATGACCGTCTGCGGTCAAATAGTTTTCATCGGTACGGTATAGATTTTCCCAGGGAATTTCCGGGCTGAAGATGACATGTTCTTTTTGTGCCGGGCCATTACCTAAGCGGGCAATGCCGATGGACGGGTAGATGCGAAAGCGGGTGTTGGCATGTTGTACCATATGTTTCCTCTTCAAAGAATGAATCAAAACATCATAGTGATCGGATCAATCACTGTTCGATTGTAATCAAATGGCACTATCATCGACCACTTTCATCCGGTAACAATCTTTTCTATCCGGTGTTGTGTGGCTAAAATGCTGAATTCAATAAACGGGCCATGAAATTGGCGACCGGTAACCCAAGACTCGTCACAGGGATTGGCAGATGCGGGAAAAGCTTACACACAAGGAAAGTATGGGGAGTATCAATAAAAACATGCCATCTTACGCTTATAAAATGGATACCTTTAAAATATACTACTGGGTGTATTTGAAATCCATCAGGCGTTTGAATACGCTACGCGAGCGAACCTACGTATGTGCGAACATGTGTGGATGCCGATGGTAGACACGGCAATTGCTAGGATAGTCGCCAGCCACTGCCTTGCTAGCCTTGCGGGCAAGAACTATTTTTTACCGCCCAAGACCAGCATGATGACCCCCGCCACAGCCAAAATGCCGGAAATAATCAAGTAGCCCTGTCGCTTTGCCACTAAATCGGCATTGGCGATCGAGATAGCGGGCGTGGTGAAAATGCCCAAATTATGTGGAGGAACATCAATGCCGACACTCATCGTTAGCGCATAAATGGCAAGAACGATCCCGATTACCAATATTGCGACGCCAATTGCTTTCATATTTTCCTTTGTTCGCGAAATGAGTGGGTTGATGCACGCAGCGTCATTAAATTGAATATTAATTTGAAGTTTAATCGCATTGATCGCGAATGAAGTCCACTGACTCCTTGAGGCCTTTCAGATCGATATCTTCACCCATCGAATGACCAAGGGCGGTGGTGACGCCCAGTCTCACTCTGGACGCTCTATAAATTCGCTCAAAGCTTGATTCGAGTATAACAGCGCTTATCTTTTTCTCCATATCCGAGGCAAGTTTGATTGCGTCAGGTGGATTATCATCAATTCTCAGGACGTACGAAGCAACGCCGCCCCTGCCGCGAAAGCTGACGAGAAAATTATTCCTCGTAGCCTGAATTTTCAGGGAATCTTTATAAATCGCAGAGCAATTCTTCTTATTCGTTATTGCATGCATGCTTTGCGCAACATGCCAATACGCGGATCGAAAGACCACCACTTCTTTTTCCGGCGCCGCGGCCACTGGAATAGTGGTTAGAAACAGCAATGCGATTGCGCATGGAGCGAGTTTCTTCATTTGATTCCTCCTGCGACGCCGTGGAGTACTATTATGCCTTATGGTTGCAGATTATTGCCATTAGTTTGATGGATTTGAATAGTACAGCTTGAATCTATAGTACAGACGTAAAAAATGCCGCTATCAATAGCGGCATTTTTTCTTTACAATCAAATACTTATGCTTGGCGGAGAGACGGGGATTCGAACCCCGGATAGGCTATGAACCTATACACGCTTTCCAGGCGTGCGACTTCAACCACTCATCCATCTCTCCTGCTCTTCGCTTTCACGAAGCCGCATAGTATAGCAGAGAATCCGCAACGCACCAAAATAATCCCCAATCCACCCTCTACCGGCCAAACACCGTCCCCAAAAACGCCACCCCATCATCCACCGCCGCCTCACCCAGCGCATGCTGCTGCCCGTCCTGATATAACTGCATGAACCCGTGCCCCTGCCCCGGATACACGACCGCCTCGGCACGCACGCCCGCTTGCACCAACCGGCGCGCATAATCGCGCCCCTCATCGAGCAGCGGATCGAGATCGCCAACCTGCACCAGCGCCGGCGGCAGTCCGGCCAGCTGCGCCAGCACTGGCGCCACCAGCGGCTCTTCGCGCAAGACCGGATCGGGCGCGTAAGCGGCCAGCACCTGCTCGATCACGTCGCGGGTTGGAAAACGCGTCGCACCATGCTCCCGCCACGACGGCGTATCCTGCGTCACGCCGAGCATCGGATACATCAGCCACTGCGCTACAATGCGCGGCCCGTGCTGATCGCGCGCCATCAACGCCGCCGCCGCTGCCAGATTGCCGCCCGCGCTGTCGCCGCCAACAGCAATCCGCGCCGGATCGCCGCCGATCTGCGCCGCATTCTCCGCCGCCCACTGCAGCACCGCATACACATCATGCAAGCCAGCCGGGAACGGCGCTTCCGGCGCCAGGCGATAATCGACCACCAGCACATTCGCCTGCGCGCGCCGGGCGATGGTACGCGCCAGTACATCGTGGGTCTCAAGGTCGCCCGACGCGAAGCCGCCACCGTGCGCAAATACCAGCACCGGCAGCGGCGCGCTGCTGGCCGGCGCATACAGTCGTACCGCAATCGTGCGTGTGGGATGGCTGGCGCTGATCGCCAAGTCTTCCACCCGTGCCACAGGATCAGGCACGCCGGCCTGCGCGCTCGCGGCCCGGTAGTCTGCCCGCATGCCATCAGCGAACTGCTGCAGCTGCGCCGCTTGACGCCATTCGGCCACCAGCTGACGATAGCTGCGCATCGGCCGCCCCAGCAGCTCCCGCACATGCTGCTCGGCGCCGGGCGCGGCCACCATCCCGTGCTGCTGTATGCGCGCCAGCATCAGCCGCATGTCGAATGCCATCCAGGCCGGCATCTGGCTGGCCAGCTGCGCCTCAAATCCGGCCAGGTCGTCACCGCCATAGTGCACTTCTCGCTGCAGCGCGTCGCTCCAGATCGCAGCCACCGCGGCGCCATCCAGCGCGTCAGGGCCGGTGATATCGAGCGTCAAGCGCGCCAGTGGTGCTTGCGCGCTATGCCGGCGCAGCAGTTCAGCCACCGCCACATCGGCGATGTCACGCGTGTCGACCATGGCCACGCCAGCCGCGCCAATCGGCATCGGATAGACGCCGTACTGCGCAATCACGTCTCGCACCTGACTGTCATTCTGCATGAAATAGGCAGGGCGCAAAATGGTCGCGGCCAGGCCCAGGCTCTCGATCATGCGTTCCACCGTGTGCTTGCCGGCGAAGTGCGGCACGTCGGCATACAGGTCGGCGTGGATCACCGATAAATAAACAATGCGTTCAATCCCCGCTTCGCGCGCCACGTTCAGCGCAAGCATGGCCTGGGTCACTTCGTCCGGCGTCACGGCGTTCAGCAAAAACAGCGTGCGCACCGACGCCATCGCCTGGCGCAGCGAAGCCACATCAGCGAAGTCAGCGACCACTTCACTCACGCCGGCCGGCAGCGCTGTCTTGCCAGCGCTGCGCACCATCGCTTTGACTTCCACGCCCTGGCGCGCCAGGCCCTGCACGACAAGCGATCCAATGGTGCCGCTGGCACCGGTGACAAGTATGCTCATTTGAAACTCCTTCGTTGTGTAACGGTTGGTTTGGTCTCTACAAGATAGGGCATTGCATCCGTAAAACACAGTCGCTAGAATGTGGACAGACCGTCTCAAATGTGGAACACATGGATCTCAACGCCCTCGCCGATTTCAATCTGGTCGCCACCCACGGCGGCTTTGGCCGTGCCAGCCGCGCAAGCAAACGCTCCAAGGCCACGCTGTCGCGCCGGATCGCGGCGCTGGAGGCGCAATTGGGCGTGCGTTTGATCGAACGCGGGGCGACAGGCTTGGAATTGACAGAGGCCGGGCAGTTGCTGCTCGGCCGCACGGAAGGCCCGATGAACGAGCTGGCCGACGCGTTCGGCGCCGCGCGCGACACCCGCGCCAGCCCGCGCGGTCAGCTGCGCATTGCGGCACCCGGCCTGTTCTCGCAATTGGCGATGGGGCAGCTGTGCGCGCGTTTTCGCCTGCAATACCCGGACATTACGCTCGAGGTGGTGGCAGAGGACCGCGTCGTCGACCTGGTGCAGGAACGCTTCGATGTGGCGATCCGCCCCAATCCGCGTCCGGATACGGCGCTGGTCGGCCGCTGTTTTGCCAAAGACAGGCAGCTGGTGGTGGCCGCGCCGGGCCTGGCCAAGCCAGCGCCCGATGGTCAGCCGGTGCGCGTGCCGGCGGTGGTCATGGCCACCCCTGCGGGGGCACATTGGGAAATCGATGAGGGTGCGCTGGTCGTCGAGCCAGTGCCGGTGATGCGCTTGTCATCGCTGCTGATGGTGCGTGATGCGGCGGTGGCCGGCGCCGGCGTGGCCCTGCTGCCCTATTCGCTCGTTTGGCAGCAGCTGCAACGGGGCGAATTGCTGCAGTGGGGCGCGCCAAGCCGCAAGGAGGTCGAGCTGTGGGTGCTGCACACCTCGCGCCGCCTGGCCAGCCCCAAGGTCAATGCCTTTGTCGAGTTCATGTGCCAGCAGTATCCAGCGGGGACCTTGCTGCTGCCTGCTTAGCTGCTGGCAATGCCCCCACTGTGCTTGCTACTACGACGCTTCTTTCAACTGCTCCAGAATGGCGGGGTTTTCCAGGGTCGACACATCCTGCGAAATCGTCTCGCCCTTGGCCAGCACGCGCAGCAAACGCCGCATGATCTTGCCCGAGCGCGTTTTCGGCAAGTTATCCCCGAACCGGATCTCCTTCGGCTTGGCAATCGGCCCGATCTCCTTGGCCACCCAATTGCGCAACTCCGTGGCGATGCGCTTGGCATCATCCCCCGTCGGCCGCGCCTGCTTGAGCACGACAAACGCGCAAATCGATTCCCCGGTCGTGTCGTCCGGCTTGCCCACCACGGCCGCCTCGGCCACCATCGGATTGGCCACCAGCGCCGACTCAATCTCCATGGTCCCCATCCGGTGCCCTGATACATTCAGCACATCATCGATGCGCCCGGTAATGGTGAAGTAGCCGGTGTCCTTGTTGCGAATCGCACCATCGCCCGCCAGGTACATGCGCCCGCCCAGTTCATCCGGGAAGTAGCTGCTCTTGAAGCGGTCCGGATTATTCCAGATCGTGCGGATCATCGATGGCCATGGCCGCTTGACCACCAGGATGCCGCCCTGCCCGTTCGGCACATCGTGCCCCGCCTCGTCGACAATCGCCGTCATGATGCCCGGCAGCGGCAAGGTGCACGAACCTGGCACCATCGGCGTGGCGCCCGGCAGCGGCGAAATCATGTGCCCGCCCGTCTCGGTCTGCCAGAACGTGTCGACAATCGGGCAACGCTCGCCGCCCACGTTCTTGTAGTACCACATCCACGCTTCCGGATTGATCGGCTCGCCCACCGATCCCAGCAAGCGCAAACTCGACAAGTCGAAGTTCTTCGGATGCACGTCCGGCGTCACATCGGCGGCCTTGATCAGCGAGCGGATCGCCGTCGGCGCCGTGTAGAAAATGCTGGCCTTGTGCTTGGCAATGGTGGCCCAGAACCGTCCCGCGTTCGGGAACGTCGGTATGCCTTCAAATACGATCTGCGTGGCGCCCACCGCCAGCGGCCCGTAGGCAATATAGCTGTGCCCGGTCACCCAGCCGATGTCGGCGGTGCACCAGAACACGTCGGACGGCTTGATGTCAAAGGTCCACTTCATCGTCAGCGCCGCCCACAGCAGGTAGCCGCCGCTCGAATGCTGTACGCCCTTCGGCGTGCCGGTCGAACCGGACGTGTACAAGATGAACAGCGGATGCTCGGCGCTTACCCATTCCGGCTCGCACTCGCCGCTCTGGTCTTCCACCAGTTCGTGCAGCCACAGGTCGCGCCCGCCAATGAACGGAATCGCGCCGCCGGTGCGCTTGTACACGATCACGTCCTTGATGGTGGTGCAGCCGCCCAGCGCCAGCGCTTCGTCGACGATGGTTTTCAATGGCAGGTGCTTGCCGCCACGCAGTTGTTCGTCGGCCGTGATGACCGCTACCGCGCCCGCGTCGATGATGCGCTCCTGCAGCGACTTGGCCGAGAAGCCGCCAAACACCACCGAGTGGGTGGCGCCGATGCGCGCGCACGCTTGCATCGCGGCCACGCCTTCGACCGACATCGACATGTAGATGATGACGCGGTCGCCCTTCTTGATGCCGCGCGACTTGAGGCCGTTGGCAAATTTGCAGACCTTTTCGTGCAGCTCGCGATACGTGGCGCGCGTGACCTGGCCATCGTCCGCTTCAAAAATGATGGCGGTCTTGTCGGCGTTGCCATTCTGCAGGTTGCGGTCCAGGCAGTTGTACGAGACGTTCAGCTCGCCGTCGCCAAACCACTTGTAAAACGGCGCTTCGGTTTCGTCCAGCGTCGACGTGAACGGCTTGTGCCATGCCAGGTTCTCGCGCGCCAGGCGCGCCCAAAAACCTTCGTAGTCATCGGCCGCTTCGGCGCACAGCTTGTTGTAGGCGTCCATGCCGGAAATGGCCGCGTTGGCCACGAAGGCCGGCGGTGGCGTGAATACCCGGTGCTCTTGCAGGCCTTGATGTTCCTGGGTCGATTCGTTACTTGACATGCTGGTCTCCGTTAGTGTTGATTTTGATAACACGATAGCGCGCGACGCTTACTGCCCCCTTACAGGTCGCTGCAATTCGTTTGACTATGTCATCCATCGTCGTCCCCGCATTCGCGAGGACGATGCAGCCACTTAACCGTGACATAGCAATTCATTTTGATGATTTTACCAACATTTCCTCACTTTACCCCTGATCAAAGTGAGGGTTGAACTCTCCTCGGGTAAAATGTCGCATCGAAAGATTTCGCCATTTCCCAGAGAGCCGCATTCATGTCGCAAGCACCTAGCCCGCCCCAACCACGCCAGCTCACGCCGCTCAACAAATTCATCTTCATGAGCCGCTGGCTGCAGTTGCCGCTGTACCTGGGCTTGATCCTGGCCCAGTGCGTCTACGTTTATCACTTCTGGGTCGAGCTGAGCGACTTGATCGGCGCTGCGCTGGGCAACCAGGCCGCGCTGCAGCACATCTTCGATGCCGTCACCGTCCAGGGCGCCAAGCCGCCCACCAAGCTCAATGAATCGACCATCATGCTGGTCGTGCTGGGCCTGATCGACGTGGTCATGATTTCCAATCTGCTGATCATGGTCATCATCGGCGGCTATGAAACGTTTGTCTCGCGCATGAACCTCGACGGCCACCCCGACCAGCCGGAATGGCTGTCGCACGTGAACGCGTCCGTACTGAAGACCAAACTGGCGATGGCCATCATTGGCATTTCGTCGATCCACCTGCTCAAGACGTTCATCAACGCCGGTTCGTACGAGTCGTCCGTGATCATCGCCCAGACCGCGATCCACGTCGTGTTCCTGCTCTCGGCCATGGCGATCGCCTACACCGACCGCATCATGATCGGCACCCAGAACCAAGCCAAGAATTCCCACTAAGCCCGCGAGAACTACCATGACAGTCATCAAGCAAGCAGACCTGATCGAATCGGTCGCCGCCGCCCTCCAGTACATCAGCTACTACCACCCTGCCGATTACATCGAGCACCTGGCGCGCGCCTACACGGCCGAACAAAGCCCGGCCGCCAAGGACGCCATCGCGCAGATCCTGACCAATTCGCGCATGTGCGCCGAAGGCAAGCGCCCCATCTGCCAGGACACCGGCATCGTCAACGTGTTCCTCAAGATCGGCATGGGCGTGCGCTTTGAAGGCTTTACCGGTTCCGTCACCGACGCTGTCAATGAAGGCGTGCGCCGTGCGTATAACTTCGATGACAACAAGCTGCGCGCTTCCATCGTGGCCGACCCGCAGTTCGACCGCAAGAACACCAAGGACAACACGCCAGCCGTGGTCCACATGGAACTGGTCGAGGGCGACACGCTCGACGTCAAGGTCGCAGCCAAAGGCGGCGGCTCGGAAAACAAGACCAAGTTCGTCATGCTCAATCCGTCCGATTCGCTGATCGACTGGGTCATGAAGACCGTGCCGCTGATGGGCGCCGGCTGGTGCCCGCCTGGCATGCTGGGCATCGGCATCGGTGGCACCGCTGAAAAAGCGATGCTGATGGCCAAGGAAGTGCTGATGGACGACATCGACATGTACGAACTGAAGCAGCGCGGCCCGCAAAACAAGACTGAAGAACTGCGCATCGAACTGTGCGACCGCATCAATGCGCTGGGCATCGGCGCCCAGGGCCTGGGCGGCTTGACCACCGTGCTCGACGTCAAGATCATGATGCACCCGACCCACGCCGCCTCCAAGCCGGTGGCGATGATCCCGAACTGCGCCGCCACCCGTCACGGCCACTTCGTGCTGGACGGCTCCGGCCCGGCCTACATGGAGCCGCCGTCGCTGTCCTCCTGGCCTGACGTGCACTGGGCCCCGGACACCGAAAAGTCGCGCCGCGTCGACCTGAACACGCTGACGAAAGAAGAAGTCGCCTCGTGGAAGCCGGGCCAGACCCTGCTGTTGAACGGCAAGATGCTGACCGGCCGCGACGCCGCCCACAAGCGCATCCAGGACATGCTGGCCAAGGGCGAGCCGCTGCCGGTGGACTTTACCAACCGCGTCATCTACTACGTGGGCCCGGTTGATCCGGTGCGCGACGAAGCAGTCGGCCCGGCCGGCCCGACCACCGCTACCCGCATGGACAAGTTCACCGACATGATGCTGGAACAGACTGGCCTGATCGCGATGATCGGCAAGGCCGAACGGGGACCGCAAGCGATCGAATCGATCAAGCAGCACAAGTCGGCCTACCTGATGGCGGTCGGCGGCGCGGCTTACCTGGTGTCGAAGGCGATCAAGAGCGCCAAGGTGCTCGGTTTCCATGACATGGGCATGGAAGCGATTTATGAATTCGACGTCACCGACATGCCGGTCACGGTTGCGGTGGATGCCAACGGTACGTCGGTCCATAACACCGGTCCGAAGGAATGGGCAGCCAAGATCGAGGCGCTCAACGTGCCTATCGTCAGCGCCTGATCGATGAGCGCCACCTTGCCAGCACTGGACGCGCCGATCGGCGTGTTCGATTCCGGCGTCGGCGGACTGTCGGTGCTGCGCCATATCCGGGCCCAGCTGCCGCATGAAAACCTGATGTACTTCGCCGATTCCGGCTTCGCGCCTTACGGCAACAAGCCCGAAGCGGTGGTTGCGCAGCGCTCGCTGGCGGTGGCGCACTACCTGGTCGCGCACGGCGCCAAGGCGCTGGTGGTGGCCTGCAACACGGCCACCGTGGCCGCCATCAAGCTGCTGCGCGCCCATTATCCAAGCATGCCGATCGTGGGCGTGGAGCCCGGTCTCAAGCCGGCGGTCGCAGCTAGCCGCAATGGCAAGATTGGCGTGCTGGCCACCGACGTCACGCTCGCTGGCGAAAAATTCCTGCTGCTGCGCGAGCAGATCAGCAGCGCCAGCCAGGCCGAATTCCTGCTGCAAGGCTGCCCCGGCCTGGTCGACCAGATTGAACTGGGCCAGTGCGATACACCTGCCATTGACGCCCTGCTCGACAAATATGTCGCGCCGCTGCTGGCACGGGACGCCGACACGCTGGTGCTCGGCTGCACCCATTACCCTTTTGTGCGCGCCGGCATAGAGCGCGCAGTGGCCCGTGCCACGGCGCGCCAGATCGTGCTGGTCGACACTGGCGACGCCGTGGCGCGCCAGCTGGCACGCCTGCTGGCCGCTGGGGCCAGCCTGAATCCGGCAACGGCCGCGCCAGCGCAGCTGCAAGCGCTGACCACGGCCGACGGCAACGCGCTGTCAGAGGCGTTTTCCAGCCTGCTGGGGCTTGATCAGCCGGTGCGCGAAGTACAAATCGAGGCAAATTTTAAAATTCCTGCAGTTTGATTTGCCAGTTCGCGCAGAAGTTTGTATAATCGCTAGCTGTCTGGGAAGCACACAGACAAATATGCAAATCAGTGGTGGCTGTAGCTCAGTTGGTAGAGTCCAGGATTGTGATTCCTGTTGTCGTGGGTTCGAGCCCCATCAGCCACCCCACTCTTTCGCATGTCATCAAAGCCGCCTTGAGCGGCTTTTTTGTTTTGCTTCGTCGTTCCCGCGCAGGCGGGAACCCATGCTGACTCTGCCAATCCTGATACTAAACAGCACTAGACGGCGTGCGCCCGTTTAACGGGCTTGATCTTTGCAACAACGCCCGCAATCACCGCATCTCGCCCAACAGCAATACCGAGCGTCCAGTGGCCGTGGGAACTGCAGACAGCAAAACCCGTGCAACCGTCGCGGCGCGGATCGGCTTGAAGTTGCGCGGAATGCAAAAGCCAAAGAGCCGATTGACCGCATGCCCCAGCATTTCAACCTCCCCTTTCATGCGGCTATAGAAAAACGCCGAGCGCTGATCGGCGCCAATGACCCTCACCAGCCTCATCTTCGTGACGCCGGCAGCCAACGCGGCCGCTGCCACCGCCAGCGTCGCATCGTGGTCGACTGCGCGAAATGCCGCCTGCGAACCGGCGGCCTTCTTGGTCGATCCCAAAGCTAGATAGGCCTCGTCTGCCGCTGGCAACCGTGGCAGGACCTTGAAATCGGTCAGATAGGTTTGCAATTTGGCGTGCTGGACGTCGAGTGGCCGGCGTCCAAGGCTATGCACCGCGGCCACCGTGGGTTCGGCCAGCAGTCCTTGCAGGAGCTCGCGCCCCACCAGGCCACTGGCGCCGGCAATAATGACCGTGCGACGTGCCATGACCATGGCTACGCGAGGTCGCGCAATTCACGACGCAAAATCTTGCCCACCGTTGATTTCGGCAAGGCCAACACGAACACCACGGTTTTCGGCCGCTTGTAGGCCGTCATTTCTTTCTTGCAATGCGCCAGCAGGGTTTCCTCGGTCAAGCTGGCGCCGGGCGCTTTCACCACGAACAATTTGACGGCCTCGCCGGTCTTGTCGTCCGGCTCACCCACGCAAGCGCATTCGGCCACGCCTGCCGGCATTGACGGTTGAACTTTCCCGCGCTGACGCACAGACGCGCCAGGTATTTGAAAATAAAATCATGCAAATCAAGGCCGTCGCCGAGCAGCATGTCGCCGATGAATCGGCCGCCTGGCCGATGGTCTGTCAGCTCGTGGGGGCAGTCATGATCGCGCGCGCCTTGGAGTCGAAGCAATCGCGCCAGTCGTTGCTGACGGATGTGTTGGCACAAAGCCGGAAAGCGGTCGCACTGCCGACTAGCAAGGTGAGCAAGTAGCAGGCAATCGCGGCCGGCAAAAACCGTATGGCATCAAAGCCGCCTTGAGCGGCTTTGATGTTTTTGCTTCATTCCACCATCCATCCCTCTTGCGTGCCCAGCGTGGCCACCGCCTTGTTGAGAAATTCAAACAGTTCCGGCTTGTCCCTGGGCACCAGGATTCTGCGCTCATACGATGGCGCGCGCGGCTTGCTGGCAATATGCAGCAGCGACGGATCGATAAAGTTTTCGGCCTTGAGCGCATTGAGCGTGGAGCGGTCGACGATCATGAAGTCCAGCCGGTGATTCCACACCATCATCAGCAGCGCCGTCTTCAGTTTGGGAACGGTGAAGCGGGTGATCTCGCCGGACGCGATCCACGGCTCGAAATCGGGAAACATATGCCCGGCCGGCGCGCCGAATCGCTTGCCGCGCAGGGATGCGGGGCCGTCGTATTCCAGCGGCGCCGACGCCGGCGAGACAATCAGCGAGGCGTCCTCCATCAACGCGCCGGTCCACAAAAAGCGCGTGCGACCGGTATCGCCAAAAAAGCGTGGATGCACCCATGCCACCGCCATCGGCACTGTGCCCATTCTGAGCAGTGTTTCGAGCCGCTTGCGGGGAAGGAAGACCGATTCGAAACGGTAGCGCCCGCCAGACATCGCCGTCAGTTTCCTGGCCAGATGGGCGTTCCAGCCCGCCCGGGCGTCTTCCGCGACATGCCATGGCGCATAGCCATAGTAGGTCGCCAGTTGGACCGTCTCGCTGGCCTGCGCGAACGGACACAGCAGGATGAAAAACAGTATCAAAACGGATTTTCGCAGCATGGCCATGCTCCAATCCGGGCAATCACGCTGCCCTCATGGTTGAAGGTACGTTTGCTGAAGTGGAATGTCAACCGCGATGCCGTCGCCAGTCAAAAAATTTAACCAACTGACAATCCAGATTGCCTTTTGGATAATTTCCATTGCTGAAAGATTGCAGCCCCAGTAAAATACTGCCGCGTCACCAATAGTCACAACAACACCAATCGGAAAAACCATGAAAAAAAGCATTTTGATCACCCTGATCGCCGCCAGCGCGATCGCTCCAGTTGCAGCACAAGCAGAAACCTACGTCGGCGGAAATTGGGGCCGCGGCGAACAGACCCTGTCGATCGACGGCGTCGGTTCGGTCAAGGATAACGGCGTCGTATTCAAGCTCTACGGCGGCTACCAATTCAACGCCAACTTCGGTATCGAAGGCGGCTACGCCGATCTGGGCAAGGGTATCGTAATCGCTGACGGCGACCGCATCTCCTCCAACCCGAAATCGTTCTACGTAGCGGCAACCGGCGCGCTGCCACTGTCCGGCGGTTTCGCACTGACCGGCAAAGTCGGCGTTGCCCGTCACCGCACCCGGGTCGAAGTCCTCGGTTTCGCCGACGAAGTCATGAAGAAAACCGTACCGCTGGTCGGCATCGGCGCGACGTACGCAATGTCGCCAACCGTCCAGGCAGTGCTCGAGTTCGAACACTTCGGCAAAGTCATCGACGAAGATGACGGCCACCTGAAAGCCACGGCGCTGACCGTCGGTATGCGTTTCAAGTTCTAATTCGAACGATAAATGCAAGAGCCGGCCTGTGGGCCGGCTTTTTTTTGTGCCTGTCTTACAGATGGGCCTTGAACTGGATGCCGTAAATGCGCGGCTCGCTTACCAAGCCGGTCATGTTATTGAAATCGATCGCATTGGCCAGCACCACCGTGTTGCGCAGGTTGCGCACGAATGCGGCCAGCTCATACTTCCCGCCCTGCCATTTGTAACCGCCGCGTATGCTCAGGTCGACCAATGGCTTGCTCACGTATTCCTTCGCTTCGTACAAGAAGAAATCGTACTTGCTCCGGTACGAGCAGTCCGTGTACGCGAACAATTCGCCATCCTTGAACGGCCGGCCATAGCGCAGGCTGATATTGGCGATCCACTTGGGGCTGCGCGGCAACGGATTGTTGTTCACCAGCACGCTGCGCGGCAACGGTCCCGCCGGATCGAGCACGACGCAACCGTTCCCGCAAGGCAGAATGAACAAGTCGGCATCCTTGATGCGTACGTCGTTGTAGCTGCCACCGACGCTCAGCTTGAACGCATCGCTCAGGTTGGCCACGAACTCGCCCTCCACGCCTTGCCCCTCGACCTTGGCCGCATTGATCAGCCGATTTTGATTGATGGCGCCCGAGCCGGCCGTCAACTGCATGTCCTTGACCGTGTAGCGAAATACGCTTGCCGAGGCGCGCGCGCGTTTATTCAGCAAGTCCTGCTTCAGCCCCACTTCATACGAAATGGCGTGCTCGGCATCGGCGACCGAGATGCGGTTGCTAAACAGGATCCGTCCTTGAATGCTGGGCGCGCGATAGCCTGTGGCCACCCGCGCGTACAGCTGGCTGGTCTTGCTCAGTTCATAGTCGGCGCTGGCATCCCAGCTGGTATTGGTCGAGTGTGGCGTGGCCAGCAAGGGCCCCACCAGGGTGCCACCGGGCGCGACCATCGTGCGCGATGCCGTGAAGTCGCGCTTGTCGTCGGTGTAGCGCAGCCCGGCCCGCAAAGTCAGGCGCTCGCTGTGCGCATACGCCAGCGACAAAAAACTGGCCCATGAACGGCTGGCCTGGTTTTGCACCGCATAGATGTTTTGCTGGTTGCCGTGCAGCGTATCAAAGCTGAAGCTGTCGACTTGCACGTCTTCGTAAAAGTAATACAGGCCGCCGATCCAGTTCAACGGGCCCGCGTAGTTCGACGAGAGCCTCAGTTCCTGGGTCAGCTGCTTGTGTTGTGGAATGCCATCTGCCGTCTCCGACATGAACGGAATCACGCCCGGCCCCATGGGCGGCGACGCGATTGCGCCAAAGCCGGCGTCCACGTCGGCGCGGCTGTAGAACTTCACCGTTTCGTAGGCGCTGATCGAATTGAGCGTCCACCGGTCGAAGTTCCATTGCAAGCGCGCATTCGCGCCCTTGCTCTGGAGCTCCTGGTGATTCACGCCATCGGTGGGCAAGGACCCATAGTCGAAGCCTGGCACGAGCTCGTTGCTGCCGCGTTGAATGATGTTTGCCCTAAACACCGTGGCCCGGCCGCCCATGTCACGGCCATGGACGTTGAACAAGGCGCTGAAATGCTGACCGGGCTGGTACAGCAACTGGAATCGCAGCGCGCTGTCGTGATAGCCCTCGAAGTTTTTGGTCGGCCCTTCCGGGCGCGGATTGTGGACGCGGTTGTCGCGGTGCTGGGTCAACAGCGAGATGCGCGCCGCCCATGCGTCGCCTAGCGGCTTGTTGAACGCGCCATCAAAGTTCTTGATGCCGTAATTGCCGAAGCCGACGTTCAGATAGCCTTCTTCCTTGCGCCCCGGCTTGACCGACTCGAACTTGATCACGCCAGCCGGTGAATTGCGCCCGAACAGCGTGCCTTGCGGACCGCGCAGCACTTCGACCTGGTCGATGTCAAACAGCGGAAAGCCCTTGAGCAAGGGACTCTCCTGCACCACATCATCGAACACCAAGCTGACCGGCTGCGAGGCATTCATGTCGAAGTCCACATTGCCCAAACCACGCAGGTAAAAACGGGGAAACGAGCGCCCGAAATCGGACTCGACATGCAAGCTTGGCACGCGCGAGGCGAGGATGCGGATATCACGCCCACCGGAGGTGAGCACATCGAGGTTTTCATCCTTGATGGTCGAGATGCTCATGGGCACCTGTTTGATGTTTTCGGCGCGCCGCTGGGCCGTCACGATGACCGTTTCGAGCTGGCCTGCTCTGGTGTCAGGATCGGCAGCGGCGGGCGCCTGCGCCTTTGCCGGGCCCCATGACGCCAACACTGCCAGCGCCAGGAAAGTGTGTGACACTCCATTGCTGCTCATATTCACTCCTTGCGGAAGAACCCAGTCCGGCATGCTGACCGACTTCCATCCTACGACTTTATGGAAAGAAATCAATTAGAATATTTTGCTGTGTTGCATGTTAAGATTTTCTTTACCATGGCTCCTTCCCTGTCTGCGCTGGCATTGCTTTTATTTGGGCTATTTACCAGCCCGTGCCAGGCTGAGGTTGTTACGGTCTACACCAGCGCCAATTTCGCGCCGCTGGTCATCAATGACAAGCAAGGCCTTTACCCAGACCTGATCGCTTATCTGAACCGCCAGAACCTGGACGGGCTGACCTTTGAGCTGGCCTACCTTCCGCGCAAGCGCTTGCAGGTCAAGCTGGAAGAAGGCAGCATCGATGGCATCATCATCGGCATGATGCCGCAATGGTTCGGCGATGCCGCCCAGACCAAGTACCTGTGGACCCGGCCCTTCGCGAGCGACAATTTCATTCTCGTATCGAGCAGCGACAAGGCGCTCAATGCGCAAGCGCCTGCCACATTGGCCGGCGCGACGGTCGGCCTGACCCTGGGCTATGTCTACCCCGGCATCGATGAATGGATCGCCGCCAACGGCCTGGTGCGAAACGATGGGGTGAGCGAAGAGAAAAATGTCGAGAAGCTGCTGCTGAGACGGGTCGATTGCATCGTCGTTTCGCAAACGGTCATCAAGTACTTCATCAGGATCAACGGCTTGCAGGGCAGATTTCGATTTGGCCAGGTGCCCGGCCAAGTGACGGAGCGCCGCTTTCTCATTCCCCATGCGTACCGGCGCGTCTATGACAAGCTGGCGCCGGCAATCAAGCGCCTGGAAGGCGATCCCGTCTGGCAGCATATTGCGGAAAAATATTAGTCTGCAGACGGAGTAAAATCAAGCTCATCCACACCTTGAATTTATCCCACATGAGCTACGACCTAATGGTGTTTGCCCCCGACGCCGCGCCCGCCAAAAAGCGCGCCGCCTTCCTTGACTGGTATGACCAGCAAGCCGAATGGGAAGAAGGCCACGGCTACGACGACCCGGCCGTGTGCGCGCCGGCGCTGCAAGCGTTTTATGCCGACATCGCGCCCGCGTTTCCCGCGCAGCAGGAAGACGACGGCCCCGGCACCGACTATACGATCGGCACATCGGTGATTTACATGACGTTCGAATGGGACAATGTGGATGCCGCACATGAGGCCGTAGCTCGACTTGCGGCCAAGCACGGCCTGGGTTTCTTCGATGTCAGCTCCGACCTGGCCGAGACCTGGCTGCCGGACAACAAGGGCGGCCTGTACATCGCCCATTCGGACTGACGGACAACTGATTTTTAGCGCGGCCTGAGCCGCCGCAATCGCGCACCGATGGCAGCGCTTGCGTTTTCAAACGTGCACAGCCATCCCGTGCTATAACAGCACTGTGTTACGAGGAGAACGACATGGACGAGAACGAACGCCGCCAGGCCGAACGTCGCCAGGATCATGATACGGCGGCCCAGATCAGCGAAGCGGCCGCCCTCCAGCGCGCCTTCGGCAGCGATGCGGCGCAGCGCTTCCTGAAGCTGCGCGGCATCGGCGACCAGCTCGCGCAAGACTTGCTCATCGAGAATTACGACCGCCGCATGCAGGCGCGCCGCGACCGCCTCGCAGCAGCGATTTGATCCGCAGCCGGCAGTAATGTTTTCTTTCCCGCCACATTGCGGGTGAGATACACTGCTGCTCATGAAAAAACTCCTCTGCTGCGTTCTCGCCCTCGCGCTCGTTGCGTGCTCCAGACAGTCCAATTCGCCCATGGGTGGCGCCGGCAACGCCGCGCCAGCGGCGATGGAAATGCGGCCAGCGCCGCCACCGCAGCCGGGCGCGGATGCCGGCGTGCGCCGCTACATCGCGTCCAAACACCAGATCACGCTCGAGACCCCTGCTGCCGCTTTGCAGCAGCAGTTCCTGGCGATCCAGGCCGAGTGCATCAAGCTCGGCTGCGAGATCGTCGAATCGCGCCAGATGAACGCCTTGCCGCGCCAGCCGCCGCACGCCTACCTGAGCGCGCGCGTGCCGCCGGCCGCGTTCGAGCGCTTTTTCACCAGCGCCCAGGCCCAGGCCAGGCTGATCGAACATCACACCGAAAGCGAGGACAAGACCGCCGACGTGATCGACGTCGATGCCCGCATCAAGAATGCCGAAGCGCTCAAGGCACGCGTGCTGGACCTACTGGCCAAGCGTACCGGCAACATGAAGGAAATCCTGGAGGCCGAGAAGCAACTGGCCGAAACCCAAGCCGAATTGGACAGCATCAATGGCCAACGCCGCGCGCTCGCCAAGCAGACCGACATGGTGCGGGTCGAGATCACGCTGGTCGCGCAATCATTGAGCGTGGAAGGTAGTTTTGCCGCGCCGGTAACGGAAGCATTGCATGAATCGGGACGCGTGTTGATGTCCAGCCTGGGCGCACTGATCACCTTCGCGGTTGGTGCATTGCCGTGGGGGCTGGCCATCACGGCGCTGGTAATGTTCGTGCTGCGCCTGAATCGGCGCCGCAAGCGCAAGGCGGCGGCAAAGTCCCAAGCGGCTTCTTGAAGCGCTTGCGCACTTCAACGAAACCGAGCCCGGAATAAAAATCATGGGCGCGTGTGCGCCGTTCGCTGCATGATAGTTCCATGTGGGCGCAGTCGCGCGCTAAGGCCGCTTGCTGGGCGCCGGCGACCAACGCGGCACCAGCACCCAGCGAACGGCGCTGATCATCGACCACCAGCGCCGAGATCACTGCCCATGGCTGCGCGACGTGGAGCGGCGCCAGCACATGCATGACCAGCACCCCAACCAGATCCCCGCCATCTTGCGCCACCAGCACCTCGGTGCCGGGATCGGCAAGCTGCAGTTGCAGCCGCGCTTGAAGACCGGCTGCCGCAGCCGGATAGTCAAGCTGGACAAATAATTCGGCGATGCGCGACGCATCGGCAAGGCGCGCGGGCCGGATGTCGACTTGTGCATTCTGGGAAAATTTCATGCGGGCATTCTAGCAAACAATGTCGCGCCCACCCGTTTGGCGCGCCGCAAACAGGGTCGAAAATCCCGCTGCTATGCTGGCCGTTTCGGGAGATTGACCTGGCGATTGAACGCGATTCAACCTTGGCCTACAATCTGGCGATGGAAGCGCGTATTGCCAAACTGGAGGCCGCGGTTGAGTTCATTCAACGCGATATCAGGGACCTGAAGGATGATGTGCGCGCGCTCAGGAAGGACCTGTCGACCGACTTCCGCCTGCTCTTCGGCGCGAGCATCACCGCCGCGCTGGGATTGGCCGCCGTGATCGCCAAAGGCTTCGGCTGGCTCTAATCGGCCTTGTACGGGCGGGTTGCCTCGTGCAACACCTGGCGCACGTCATCCAACAAGCGGTGCAGCGACTCCGGTTCCACGATCATGCTGGTGGCGCAGTACAGCGTTGCCGGCTTGACGTTGGCAGACACGAACGCCATGGCGAACAGCAAGAAGCAGGCAGCGGTGAGCACGGGACGATTATTCATAGAGCCACATTGTAAAGACATCAAGCTTTGGCTTAGCTTAAGGTTGAGGCCGCTATACTGGCGGCCATGCACATACTCATCATTGAAGACGATCTCGACCTCGGCTTCGCGCTCCAGCTGGCGCTCAAGGCCGATGGCATCAGCAGCGAATGGCTGCGCCGCGCGGCCGACACCCCGGCCACCTTCGTCGAACCTTCCTACGACTGCATCCTGCTCGACCTGACCCTGCCCGACGGCGCCGGCCTGGACTTGCTCACGCGCTGGCGCCGCGCCGGCGTCACGCTGCCGGTCATCATCATCACCGCGCGCTCGGAACTGAACGACCGCTTGGCTGGCCTTGATGGCGGCGCCGACGACTTCATCGTCAAGCCGTTCGCCACTGCCGAACTGGTCTCGCGCATGCGCGCCGTGCTGCGCCGCTACGCCCAGCAGGCCAGCGATGTGTGGAGCATCGGCGCGCTCGAGATCGAACCGCGCCGCTATTGCGCCCGCATCGGCGGCGTGCCGCTCGAACTGTCGCCGCGCGAATTTCACTTGCTGCTGGAGCTGGCGCGCGAACCGGGCAAAGTGGTGCCCAAGGGCGCGCTGGCGCAGCGCCTCGAGCCGCTCGGCGACGCGGTCGACTTCGGCGCGGTCGAAGTGCATGTGTCCAACCTGCGCCGCAAGATCGGCGCCCAGCGCATCGGCACCGTGCGCGGCGTTGGCTACCTGCTGGTCGCGTGATGAAGCGCCTGCTGCTGTTTTGCACGCGCCCAAGCCTGGTGCGGCGCGTCACCTTGGTGCTGCTGATGGCCTTCGTGCTGGTGTGGGTGGTGCTGATGTCCTACCTGTACTACCGGGTCACCACGCGCGACATCAACGACAGCGAACGCGCCGCCTGGTCGGCCGAGCTGCTGGAACTGGTGGCGCGCTATCCGGACCGGGCCGCCATGACCGTGGCCGCGCAAGTGCTGTCGGACCGCACCAACAACAAGAACCGCCAGAACCGCGGTATGGGCCCGTTCCTGATGCAAGTGAGCGCCAGCGACGGCAGCTTGTTGTACCTGTCGCCGCAGGCACGCGGACAGTCGCTCGACACCGGCGCCGTACCGATTGCCAATCTGCGCATCAACGGCATGCGCTACCGCGCCTACCGCTCGCAAACGGCGCAGCTGCGCATGACCATCGCCGAACCGGTCTACGAACTGCCATGGCTGCTGGCGCGCATGAGCGACGACCTGACCATCTTCGTCGTCATCGCGCTGCCGGTGGTGCTGCTGCCGATGTGGTTCGCGCTGGCACGCGGCCTGCGCCCGCTGCGGCGCTTGTCGGCATCGATTGCCAGCCGCGGGCCGGACGACCTGCGCCCGCTCGAAGTGGTGACCAATTACGCCGAACTGCTGCCGCTGACCGATGCGCTGGAGCGGCTGCTGGCGCAACTGCGCGCCAAGATGGAACGCGAACACGCGTTCGTGGCCGACGCCGCGCATGAACTGCGCACCCCGATGGCGGTCATCGCCGCGCAAGCGCACGTGCTGGTCAAGGCCGAAGGTGCGCAGCAGCGCGTCGACGCCGAACACAAGCTCGATCACGCGATCGGGCGCGCCTCGCACCTGATCGGGCAATTGCTGGAACTGGCGCACGTCGACAGCGACGACCAGCGCAGCATGGCCATGCGCGACGTGGCCGAACTGACGCGCCACGAACTGGCGCTGCTGGCGCCATCGGCAATGGCGCGCGGGCTTGACCTGTCGCTCGACGCGCCCGACGCACTGATGCACCCGCTCGAAGCGCACGCCTTCCAGTCGATCCTGCAAAACCTGGTGGTCAATGCGATCCGCTATGTGCAGCAAGGCGGCAGCGTCACGGTCGGCCTGGGCGTAGTGAACAGCGTGCTGACGCTGACAGTGGCCGATAACGGCCCCGGCATCGCCCAGGAACTGCGGGAACTGGTGTTCGAACGCTTCTATCGCGGCCAGGCGCACGATGTGCATGGTTCTGGACTGGGCCTGGCGATCGTGCGCCAGGCCTGCGCGCGCCTCGGCGGCAGCGTGGCGCTGGCGGGCGGACCAAACGGCGCCGGCTGCAGCTTCGTGGTGACGCTGCCGGCTACACCGGTTTGATCACATACACGCAGCGGCGCGCGCCAGCCAGCAGGTGTTCGGCGCGTTCCACCTTGCAGCCCGGGCCCATCACGCGCTGGAAAACCTCCAGCTCGGAGCGGCAAAAATTCTGGCACGCCTTGGCCGCGGCGCAGATCGGGCAATGGTTCTCGACCAGCAGCACGCTGCCGTCGTCGCGCACTTCGCTCTGCGCCATGTAGCCTTCGGCATCGCGCGCGCGTGCCAGCGCCGCTACCTGCGCCGCCAGGCCGTGCTGGTCCTCCACCTGCATGCGGTAATGGGCCTCGATGGCGCCTTCGCGCGCCGTGATCAGGCGCTCCAGGCCCGCTTCGCCAAACAGCGCACGGGTCTGTTCGATCAGTTGCAACGCCAGGTCGGAATGACGATCGGGAAAGCGCGCATTGCCAGCGTCGGTCAGGCGCCAGTGGCGTGCCGGGCGCCCCACCTTGTCGGCCACGTCCTCGAACGCCACCAGGCCTTTGTCCAGCGCCGCTTCGAGCTGGCGGCGCGCGCCCATCGAGGTCACGCCGAGCAGCTCGGCCAGTTGCTGGGCGCTCTTGGGGCCGCGCGTCTTGAGCAGGAACAGGATCTGGTCGGACGCCTTCATGCTGCGCTCCCGGCCGTGGCGGCCATCTGCACGCGCCAGCCTTGCAGGCGCCAGCCGGCCCAAGCCGCCAGCAGCGCGCCCAGCAGCAAAATCAAGCGGGTGTCGATCAGCGTGAGCACCGAGCCGATCAGCGCCATGATGATGTTGGCCAGGCAGAAGGTGGTCGACAACAAGCCCATCACCGCGCCCTGGCCATAGCCGCCGAAGCGTTCGGCGCACCAGCCGGGAACCACCGCGTTGTAGGTCGCGTTGGGGATCCCGAACAGCACAATGGCGGCCAGCCCGATCCACACATTGCCCAAGCCGACCAGCGCCACCGCGGCGGCCACCGCAAACGCGTTCCAGGCTGCGCGCCGCAATGGCGCAATGGTGCTGGGCCGGCCCGCCACGATCGACGTCATGATCATCACGGCGCACATGACGGCGGTCAGCCAGGCGATGCCGGAGGGCCCATAGTCCGCCACCTCGACCAGCCACAGTGGATAGAATTCGTAGAAGGCGGTCACGCCGCAAGTGTAGGCCAGCTGCACGATGAACAGCATGCGCAGTTCGGTGTGGCGCAGCAGGTTGAGCGCGTGCTGGTCGCGCGCCACCTGCCACCACGACGTGGTCTCGCGCGACGCCAGTTCGCGCGGCAAGGCCATTGCCACCAGCGCGGCCACCAGCAGCAGCGCGCCGGCCGCGCTCCAGAACGGCACCGTCAGGCCGAACACCAGCGTGGCGCCAGCAAGCAGCGGGCCGGCCAGCCAGCCGGCATAGAACGCACTGTTCAACCACGACATGGCGCGCACCCGCAGGTCGCCTTCAAGGCGGTCGGCCAGCATCGCGCGCGCCACCGCGCCGTTGCCTTCGAGCAGACCGGTGACCAGGCGCGCCAGGATAAACAGCGGGTAGGATTCTGCGATCAGCGCCAGCGCCGTGATCGCGTGGCCAAGCGCCGCGCCCAGCGCGGTCACCAGCAACACCGGACGGCGTCCGTAGCGGTCGGACAAGGGCCCCATCAGCGCCGAACCAAGCAGCAGGCCGAGCGGATTGATGGTCAGGGCCAGCCCGAACAGCAGCTTGGGCGGCAGACCGAGGAAGCTATTGAGGCCGTTGCTGGCGCCGGAGGCAAACAGCGGCGCCAGGATGGGATAAGGCAGCGAGGCGCCGATCGTCGAAAACAGACCGAGCAGGCAGGCGGTGGCGATCAGGAGTTTGCTGTGCATGCAGCGAGGATAGCGCGCGCCCGGCAATAAGTAAACTGAAATGTTTACTTATTGCCGGGCGCCGGTGGTGCGGTGCTAGTCGAGCTTCCAGGCGTAATCGACCTTGGTCCAGGTCTGTGCCGGAGCACCATCCTTGGTGCCTGGCTTGAACTTGCAGGCTTTGAGTGAATTGAGGGCGGCCTTGTCCAGGTTTTTGAAGCCGCTGGTTTTATCCAGTTTCGATTCCACCACCGAGCCATCGGGGGCGACCAGGAAGGACATCGAGGTGGTGCCCTGCTCTTCGTTCATCAACGACGCTTTCGGATACTCCACCTTGCACTTGGAAGGGTCGAAGCTGGCCGGCACTTCGCCGGCGAATGCCGTGGCCGACAACACCAGGGCGGGAAAAACCATCAAGTAACGCGTATATGTAGACATCATCTTTTCCCCCACTTCCACTACAACAAAATCAGAATTCTTCCCACTCGTCGTTGGCGCCGGCGTTGGCAATCTTCTTCGGTTTCGACGCAGCCGATGCCGTAGCCGGCTGCTTCAGGGCCGGCTTGGACGGACGCGCTGCCGGCGCGCGCGGCTTCGGCGCCGGTGCTGCTGGCGCTGGACGATCGAGGCCGGAAGGGGCCATCACGTGCGCCACTTCGCCTTCGACCAGCTTGAATACGCTGACCACGTGCGCCAGTTCGGCGGCCTGGTCTTGCAGGCTTTGCGCAGCGGCGGCAGCTTCTTCCACCAGCGCGGCATTTTGCTGGGTCATCGCGTCCATCTCGATGATCGACATGTTGACCTGGGCAATGCCGGCGCTCTGCTCCTGGCTGGCGCTGGAAATCTCGCCCATGATGTCGGTCACGCGCTTGACGCTGGCCACCACTTCATCCATCGTCACGCCAGCCTGGCCTACCAGCTTGCTGCCGCGTTCGACCTTCTCGACCGAATCGCCGATCAGGGTCTTGATTTCCTTGGCCGCGGCGGCGCTGCGCTGGGCCAGGTTGCGCACTTCGGCAGCCACGACCGCGAAACCGCGCCCTTGTTCGCCGGCGCGCGCCGCTTCGACTGCCGCGTTCAGCGCCAGGATGTTGGTCTGGAAGGCGATGCCATCGATGACGCCGATGATGTCGACGATCTTGTTGGCCGAGGTGTTGATCGAGCCCATGGTGTCGACCACCTGGGCCACCACTTCACCTCCTTTGCGCGCCACGTCGGACGCGGTGGCGGCGAGCAGGTTCGCTTCGCGTGCATTGTCGGCATTCTGCTTGACGGTGGAGGTCAGCTCTTCCATCGCGGAAGCCGTTTTTTCCAGCGAGCTGGCCTGCATTTCGGTACGCGAGGACAGGTCGATGTTACCGGCCGCGATTTCGCGCGAGGCGGTGCCGATGGTCTCGGTGCCGTGACGCACCTGGCCGACGATGTCTTTCAAGCTGTTGCGCATTTCGCGCACTTCCATCAGCAGCGAGCCCTTGTCGGCGCTGCTGGTATCGATCGAAATCGACAGGTCGCCATGCGCGATGCTGCTGGCGATGCTGGCCGTGTAGTCAGGCTCGCCGCCCAGCTGCTTGATCAGGCCGCGAGTGATGATCACTGCCGCCAGCAAGCCGAAGAACACGGCAATGGCGCTCACCAGCAGCATGGTGCTGCGCGCGATGCTGAACGCGCTCTGCGCTTCTTTGGAAGCGTCGGCGGTCAATTTTTCTTCCAGTACAGCCAGCTGCTCGAGCGCGGCCATCCAGTTCTTCTGGGCCGGGCGGATTTCGCGGATCAAGACCTTGGTCGCGTCTTCCGCCTTGCCGCCCATCCACAGCTCGGACGCCTTGGCAATGGCCGGCATCGCCGCCGCTTCATGCAGCTTGGCCTGCTTGAGCAAATTCTTTTCTTCGGCCGTGGTGGAGGCCTGCGCCTCGAATTTTTCCGTCAGTTTTTGCTGGGCTGCATCGTACGATGCGGCCAGATCATTGACGCGCTTCATTTCCGGCGCCATGTCGTCCGGCTCCGACAGCAGCGTCAAAATGCGCAGCGACGTGATGCGGCTCGACACGTTGGTGCGCATCTCGATCACCAGGCGATTGACCACGTTGTTCACGCCCACTACGTTGTCGAGCCGATCCTGGATCAGCTTCATGTTCCAGATGCCGACCGTGGTCACCGCGACCAGGAAGGACAGGACCAGGCAAAAACCCACGCCCAATCGTGTTCCGACTTTAAAGTTAGTTAAATTCATAACGTGTCTTCTAAATAAAGCTATTGATCGAATTGGCGCCGAAGGCGTGAAAAACCGCGTATTTCTTCAGGATAAATCAAATAGTGACTGCGGATGCATAATTTTAAGTGCCGACACGCATTGTTTCACTAGAACAACACTTTTACGTCACGACTCATGCACGAAACGAAAGGCATGCCGAATTATGGGCCTAGTTTTTCTTGTAGGCAAGCTCTATTCCTTATATGCAATATCTTGCATGTGGCGGGCCGCTTCGAGCAGCAGGCGCGGGTCGGCGCCGGCCAGTTTTTTCGAGTCCGACAGCACCTGGCGGAAGGCGCGCGCGCCCGGCAGGCCAGCCATCAGGCCCAGCATGTGGCGGGTGATCGAATTGAGCTTGAGGCCGCGGCTGGCGTACAGGTCCAGCTGCGCCTGGATGTAGGGAATCATCGCTTCCAGCACTTCGGTGCGCGTCTTGGCGGTGCTGGCGTCGCCGTAAAAACGGGCGTCGTAACCGGCCATGGCGTAAGGATTATGATAAGCCTCGCGCCCCATCATCACGCCATCGACGTGTTCCAGGTGGGCGGCGATCTCGGCGTCGGACTTGATGCCGCCGTTGATGATGATTTCCAGCTGCGGAAATTCACGCTTGAGTTCATACGCCGTTTCATAGCGCAGCGGCGGGATTTCGCGGTTTTCCTTGGGCGACAGGCCCTTCAGGATGGCATTGCGGGCGTGCACGATGAAGGTGTTGCAGCCGGCATCGGCCACGGTGCCAACGAAGTCGCGCACGAAACTGTAGTCTTCCACGCGGTCGATGCCGATCCGGTGCTTGACGGTGACGTCGATGCTGACGGCGTCGCGCATGGCCTTGACGCAGTCGGCCACCAGTTGCGGCTCGGCCATCAGGCAGGCGCCAAACGCGCCCTTTTGCACCCGTTCGGACGGGCAGCCGCAATTGAGGTTGATCTCGTCGTAGCCCCACTCCTGGCCCAGGCGGGCAGCCTTGGCCAGGTCGCCCGGGTCGCTGCCGCCCAACTGCAGCGCTACCGGGTGTTCCTCTTCGCTAAAGCGCAAATGGCGTTCGACGTCGCCGTACACCAGCGCGCCGGTGGTCACCATTTCGGTGTACAGCCAGGTGTGGCGCGTAATTTGACGGTGGAACACGCGGCAATGGCGGTCAGTCCAGTCCATCATCGGGGCGACTGACAGGCGGCGGCTGCCGTAGGTAGGTGAAGTCATGTTGTTTCGATTCCGGGCAAGGCCCACAACCCGGTATTTTACTCCGTCAGCAGACCCGGCGGGCGGCGCCCGGCGTAGTAGCGCTCGAACGCGCCGCTCGATGGCAGATCGGCCAGCATCCGTTCGCCCAGCTCGATGCGGCGCTGCTGCTGCCATGCGCCCCAGAACAGCGCAATGGCCAGCAGGGCCAGCCATGGGAACGTCAGGCAGGCCACGCCCAGCACGATCGCCAGCCCTTGCCAGGCACGCTGCTGCAACAGTGTGCGCTCACCCTTGCGACGTTCGTGGTCCAGGCCAGGGCCCCAGTCGTACGCCCGGCCATCATCGAGCTGCATGGCCAGGATGGTCGCCTTCTGGATGTTGCCGAGGTAATGGTGAGCATAAAAGATGCGGGCCCGGCGGCCCAGCGCATCGGCCACATACGTGCTCATCAGCGCATCAGTCTTGTTTTCCGGGATGCTCACGTGCACGCCGTGCGCGATGCTCACCCGTATTGTTTGCCAGGTCGTAAAGCCGCGCTGATCGGCGCTGGACTTGCCAAGGTGGGTCACCTTGCCTTCCAGTACCCGGATTGTTTCGCTCATATATGCGCCAACTAAGAATGGTTGCTGGTGCATTATCTAGCCAGTTTGCATAGCTGGCATTAACAGGGTTGCTAGCGCTTGCTACAACATGCCCAACATCAGCGCCTTGACCACGGCCTGGGTCTTGTTGACGGCGTTCAGTTTGACCAGCATCTTATTGACGTGGAAATTGACGGTCGCCAGCGACAAGTGCAGGATCTGCCCGATTTCCGACGAGGTCTTGCCGTCTGCGGTCCAGCGCAAGATCTCTTTCTCGCGCTCGCTCAGCGACGCCAGCGACTCGGGCACATGCAGCTCGGTCAGCGCATTCGATCCCGTCACCACCAGCATGTCCGTCATCAGCGCGATTTCGGTGGCCACGTGCTGCGCTTCCTGCACGCTGATGGGATCGGCGCCGCGTGCCAGGTTGAGCATGCCGATGGTGCCATTCTCCAGCCGGCGCGCCACGCCCAGCCCATGGTATAGGCCATGGGCATTGGCGTCTTCCCACAGGTCGCCGGCATCGCGAAACTGCTCCGGATCCCAGACGATCAGATTGTCCGAGCGCAGTCCGTGGCGCACGGTCGGGTCGACGCCCAGGTAAGCCTGCGCTGCATAGCGCTGGTTCCAGCTGTCCAGGTAATTGTTTTGCAGGACAATCCGCGGCATGGACAGCGGAAACGGCAGCTTCATCCCGAACGCACTGAATTCGAAACCCATCTTTTTGGCCTTGCTGGCAACCAGGTCGAAAATACCGACATCGTTGCTGCACAGGCTGTGAAAGTAATCGTTGCGTTGCATAGTGCCCAGGGAAGATATGTTGCAATCTGTGCATTGTGACCTATTGTTCAAAATTGAACAACTTATGAATGGTACATACAAAAAAAACCCGCGGTTTCCAACGAAGGAAACAGCGGGTTTTTCTGGCTGCGGCGCGAGGCCGCAGGCATGGATTACGCTTCGCGGCCAGCGCGCTTGCGCTCGTTTTCTTTCAAGTAGCGCTTGCGCAGACGAATCGATTTCGGCGTGATTTCGACCAGCTCGTCGTCGGCGATGAATTCGACCGCGTATTCGAGCGACATTTGCACTGGCGGCACCAGGCGCACCGCTTCGTCGGTACCGGACGAGCGCACGTTGGTCAGCTGCTTGCCCTTGATCGGATTGACGACCAGGTCGTTGTCGCGCGAGTGAATGCCGATGATCATGCCTTCGTAGACCGGGTCATTGTGGACCACGAACATGCGGCCGCGTTCCTGCAGTTTCCAGATGGCGTAGGCAACGGCGGCGCCGTCGTCCTGCGAGATCAGCACGCCATTGCGGCGGCCAGCCATTTCGCCACGGGTGTTGTCAACCGCTGCGTATTCGTCGAACACGTGCGACATCAGGCCGGTACCGCGGGTCAGGGTCATGAATTCGCCCTGGAAGCCGATCAGGCCACGCGCTGGAATCTTGTACTCGAGACGCACACGGCCCTTGCCATCCGATTCCATGTTTTGCAGGTCGCCGCGACGACGGCCCAGTTCTTCCATCACGCCGCCCTGGTTGACTTCTTCGACGTCCACCGACAGTTGCTCGAACGGCTCATGACGCACGCCGTCAACCATCTTGTAGACCACGCGCGGACGCGATACGGCCAGCTCGAAGCCTTCGCGGCGCATGTTTTCGATCAAAATCGTCAGGTGCAATTCGCCGCGGCCCGAGACTTCAAAAATCGTGTCGTCGTCGGTTGGCGCGACGCGCAGCGCCACGTTGGCCTTCAGTTCGCGGTCGAGGCGGTCACGCAGCTGACGGCTGGTGACGAATTTGCCTTCGCGGCCGGCCAGTGGCGAGTTGTTGACCATGAAGTTCATGGTCAAGGTTGGCTCGTCGACGGTCAGCATTTCGAGTGCGTCAGGGGTGTCCGGCTGGCAGATGGTCGAACCGATGCCGATTTCGTCGATACCGTTGATCAAGACGATGTCGCCGGCAACTGCTTCGTCCACCAGCACGCGCTCGAGGCCCTTGAAGTTCAGCACCTGGTTGATACGGCCCTTGATCGGGGTCGAACCTGGGCCGTTCATGACGATGACGTCCTGGCCCGACTTGATACGGCCGCGCGAGATACGGCCAATGCCGATCTTGCCGACGTACGACGAGTAATCGAGCGACGTCACTTGCATCTGCAGCGGGCCGTCCGGATTGTCGTCACGTACTGGAACGTGCTTGAGGATGGCTTCGAACAGCGGGGTCATGTCGCCTTCGCGGCATTCCGCGTCCAGGCTGGCGTAACCATTCAGTGCCGACGCGTACACGATCGGGAAGTCGAGCTGCTCGTCGGTGGCGCCCAGCTTGTCGAACAGTTCGAACGTCTGGTTAATCGCCCACTCGGCGCGCGCGCCTGGACGATCAATCTTGTTGACGACCACGATAGGCTTGAGGCCCAGCGCCAGCGCTTTGCGCGTGACGAAACGGGTCTGTGGCATCGGGCCTTCCTGGGCATCGACCAGCAGCAGTACCGAGTCCACCATCGACAGCACGCGCTCGACTTCGCCGCCGAAGTCGGCGTGGCCTGGGGTGTCAACGATGTTGATGTGGGTGCCTTCGTACTCGACCGCGCAGTTCTTCGACAGAATCGTAATGCCGCGCTCTTTTTCAAGATCGTTCGAGTCCATCACGCGGGTCTCGACCTGCTGGTTTTCACGGAAAGTACCGGATTGGCGCAGCAGTTTGTCCACGAGCGTTGTTTTGCCGTGGTCAACGTGGGCGATGATAGCGATGTTGCGAATTGCGCGTTTAGAATTTGACATGGTCGTAAGGAACGGAAATGTACGTGGTGTACGAAGGTGTACGGGTGTTGCTTAAATCAGGAACCGACTAGTATAGCATGCTTACGACATGTATTGCGATCGACCAAGGCCGAAATGTCCGTCACCAATGGCTTGCTGCCATATTGGCCACATTGTTCGCTATACTCGGCCTTGTTCCTTACCTTCGCCTCGCGGCCGACTCCATGGACTACACCGCCTTCCCGCCGTATGAAGCATGGATTGCCCACTGCTTCGACCATCCCGTGGCACGTGAGGCCTGGTACTTTTCGCCCGTCGCGCCGGAATGGAATGCCCCGTCCGAGTTGACGCTGGCTTACCTGACGCGCCTGTTCAGCACGCCGGTGCAGAGCGTGGGCCGCTTCAGCGACGCGCAGCTCAACCAGGGCTTCTGGTACTTGACGTCGAATTATTGCAGCGACCATATGTATCTGCTGATCGATACCTCGCTGCCGGAAACGGACCGGCTGACCTGCCTGCACGCGATGAAGCATTTGTTCGCGGAGCTGTTTTTCGTCCGCTGCACCAACTTGCCAACGCTGGGCCAGGAAGATGCCGACACGCTGTCACCGCTCAACGCCATCTGTTATATGTGGTGGGACGTGATGCCCATCCACGGCGAGCCGAACGATCCGCGCCGCAAATCGTTCGACATGGCGGTGCTGGCCCTGCTGCGCGAAACACTGGGCCTGGGTTCGTTCGCCTGCCAGGAAAGCGCGCTGCACGGCCTGGGCCACTGGTCCTATTACTACCGGGTGCGCGTGCGCAACATCATCGAGCACTATCTCGACGATGCCCACGACAGCGCCGTGCTCGGCGACTATGCACGCCTGGCTGCAGACGGCAAGGTGAAGTAGCCGTTCAGGCTGGCGTATTGACGGCGATCTTGCGTGGCGCTGCCTCCGCTGTTTTGGGTATGCGTATTTTCAGCACGCCGTTCGCCAGTTCGGCAGTCGCCTTTTCGCCGTCCAGCTCGCGCGACAAGGCAAACGTGCGTTCGTACTGTTGATGCTGCACTTCGGCGTAGCGCGATTCGATGTCGGGTGGCAGGTTCAGCTGCAGGCTGCCTTCGATGGTCAGGCTTTGCGCTTCCAGGCGCAGGTTCAGATTGTCCTTCGATACGCCGGGCATGTCGGCCAGCAGCGTGATGCCGCTGGCATCCTCGATGACGTCCACCGGCGGCCTGAGCACGCCGCCACCGGCGCCCGGGCGGCGTTGGGCCGCGCCCGGCTGCTGGCCTGCACTCGTTTGCACCTGCTGTTTTTGCGTCGTATTTTCCATGATGGCTCCGCTTCAGTGAACTGCAATGCGGCGCGGCTGCGCCGAGGCCCGGCGCGCGATGCTGACATGCAGCACGCCGTCGCGGTATTGGGCGTTGACAGTGTTGGGATCGATGTCGTCCGGCAGGCTGACCACGCGCCGGAAGCGCCCCGCGAAACGCTCGTTGACCTGCACCGTGGCGCGCTCGGCCTGGGTGGACAAGTCGTCGGCGCGCTCGCCGGCGATGGTCAGCACGCCCTGCTCCAACTGGACGTCGATCGAATCGGGCGCCAGTCCCGGCACGAACGCGATCATCTCGACACTGGTGGGCGTGGCGCCGACATTGACGGCAGGGAAGCCGCCGCGCCCGATGCCGCGAATGCTCGGTTCGAGGTCGAATGTTTGCTGCAGTTCTTTCTGAATGCGGTCCATCTGGGTGAACACGTCACCCGGGAACATTGATCGGTAAATCATGCTGGCCTCCTTCGCGTTGAATACCCGTTCGACCGCGCGCGGGCGCACAGGTTCACGCGAAGCCATACTTTGCCCGCGAACGTCCGCGGGCACCGTGGACCAATCAGCGCGCAGCCATGCAGTCCACTTCCAATTCGCCTCCGGCCGGCAAGGCAGCCACGCCAACGGAGGTGCGTACTGGCAAGCGGTCCGGCTTGAAATAGGTGACGTAAATTTTGCTGAAGTCGCCCAGCTTGCTGATGTCTGTCAGATAGACGTTGCAACGGACCACATTGTCCATCGGCACGCCGGTACTGCCCAGCGCCGCAGCGATCTTGTCCATTGCCTGGCGCGCCTGCAGTTCGAAGCTGGTCACCGGATCAGCCGCAGCGCGCCCGAGCTGGCCGGCCACGTAGACCATGCCATTGGCCTGCACTGTCTTGGAATAGGGGGCACCCGCAGCGCCGGCGACATACGCCAGCGGCGGCGGCGCCGGGGGCGCGCTGGCGCAGCCTGCAAGCAGTAGCGCGGAAGACAGCATCAGGGTCGGAAACAGTGGCAGGGCCATAGCTACTCCTTCGATGGGTTAGTGTCATTTTGACACCGCCCATCATACCCCGGTTTTATGCGACCCTGGCGATCAGCCGTTCCGGCGCGAGGATGGAATACTCCTGCATGATGCCGGTGCCGAGCAGGCGGCCATCGTGATACACCCGCATGCGCCCTTCTCCGGGCGGCAAAGTGAGCGCTTCCTTACCCAGCGCCAGGCGCTGGCCTTGCAGGAAGCGCTTGGCCAATTCCGGCGTCAGTTCCAGTGCCGGGAACGAGGACAGCAGCGCATCGACCGGCGCCAGCAATTCGGTGGGCGCTGGATGGGCGGCTATGGTTTCCAGCGTGACCATGCCGTCCACCGTCAGCGCGCCCACTTGCGTGCGGCGCAGCGCGTTCAGGTGGGCGCCGCAACCGAGCGCGTGGCCGATGTCTTCGCCCAGCACGCGGATGTAGGTGCCCTTGCTGCAGGTGACCGACAGCTTCAGGAACGGCGCCTCGTAGGAGATAAATTCGAGCGACAAAATCGTCACCGGGCGCGCTTCGCGTTCGAGCGTAATGCCTTCGCGCGCGTATTCGTAGTAGGCCTTGCCGTCGCGCTTGAGCGCCGAGTACATCGGCGGCACTTGCATGATCGGGCCGCGAAACTGCGGCAGCACCGCGTCGATCTGCTCGCGCGTCACGTCCACTGGCGCGGTGGCGATGGTTTCGCCTTCGGTGTCGCCGGTGTTGGTGGTGATGCCCAGGTGGACCGTGGTCTCGTAGGTCTTGTCCGCCTCCAACAGGTCTTGCGAGAACTTGGTCGCTTCGCCGAAGCACAGCGGCAGCAAGCCGGTGGCGAACGGGTCGAGCGTGCCGGTGTGGCCGGCTTTCTTGGCGTTCAGGTAGCGCTTGGCCTTGATCAGCGCGTCGTTGGACGACAAGCCGACCGGTTTGTCGAGCAGCAGCACGCCGTCGACCAGGTCGCGCACGCGTTTGATGTGTTGTTGTTTCATGGGCTCCCCACTGACCCGTCATCCTCGCGAACGCGGGGACCCATGCTGAGCGTGCTAAGTATGGGTCCCCGCGTTCGCGAGGACGACGTAGTTAACGATTACTCGGCGTCGGTTTCCGGCGTCGGATCCGGCTCCGCATCGGCGGCGCGGGTGGCGTTGGCCTGGTCGATCAGCAGCGACATTTCCATGCCGCGCGAGGTCGACGTGTCATGCACGAAGTGCAGCGCCGGCAGCGTGTGGATGTGCAAACGCAGACCCAGTTGCTTGCGGATGAAACCGGAAGCGGCGGTCAAACCTTCGGTGGTGTTCTTGATCGACTCCTTGTCGTCCTTGAACATGGTGAAGTACACCTTCGCGTGCGCGTAGTCAGGCGTGATCTGCACTTCGGTAATCGTGATCATCCCGATGCGCGGATCTTTCAATCCATAGGCGACGATTTCGGCCAGGTCGCGCTGGATCTGGTCGGCCACGCGCAAGCCGCGCGCTGGGATGGTTTTGCTGTGCTTTGCCATGATTTTCTATCTTACTCTAAAAAAAACGCGGGGCGGACACGCGCTTGTGCGCGTTCCGCCCCACGGGTACCGCAGTACGGCTATTACAACGTACGGGCGATCTCTTGAACTTCGAACACTTCGAGGACGTCGCCGACGATGATATCGTTGTAGTTCTTGAGCGACAGGCCGCATTCCAGACCGGCACGTACTTCTTTTGCGTCGTCCTTGAAGCGCTTGAGCGAATCGATCTCGCCAGTCCACACCACGATGTTGTTGCGCAGCAGGCGAACCGACGACGAACGCTTGACCACACCATCGGTGACCAGGCAACCGGCAATCGCGCCGACTTTCGAGACCAGGATAACCTGGCGAATCTCGACCGCACCGGTAATGGTCTCGCGCTTTTCTGGCGCCAGCATGCCCGACAACGCTGCCTTGATCTCGTCGATCGCATCGTAAATGATGTTGTAGTAGCGGATGTCCACGCCGTTCGACTCGGCCAGCTTGCGCGCCTGGGCGTCGGCACGGGCGTTAAAGCCGATGATGACTGCCTTCGATGCCACTGCCAGGTTGACGTCGGACTCGGTAATGCCACCGACTGCCGCGTGCACAACTTGTACGCGCACTTCGGAGGTCGACAGCTTCTGCAGCGAGCCAACCAGCGCTTCTTGCGAACCTTGCACGTCGGTCTTGATAATGACTGGCAGGTTCTTGACTTCGCCTTCGCCCATGTTCTCGAACATGTTCTCCAGTTTCGCCGCCTGCTGACGGGCCAGTTTGACGTCGCGGAATTTACCTTGACGGAACAGGCCGATTTCACGCGCTTTGCGCTCGTCTGCCATGACCATGACTTCTTCACCGGCGACCGGCACTTCGGTCAGGCCCTGGATCTCGACCGGAATCGATGGACCAGCTTCGGTAATCGCCTTGCCGTTTTCGTCCAGCATGGCGCGCACGCGGCCAAACGAGGAACCGGCCAGGATCACGTCGCCGCGGCGCAGCGTACCCGATTGCACCAGGATCGTCGCGACCGGGCCCTTGCCCTTGTCCAGACGGCCTTCGACCACCAGACCACGCGCTGGCGCGTCGACCGGTGCTTTCAGTTCCAGCACTTCGGCCTGCAGCAGCACCTGCTCGAGCAGCGCATCGATGCCCTCGCCGGTTTTTGCCGACACTGGCACGAATGGCGATTCGCCACCGTATTCTTCCGGCACCACTTGTTCGGCGATCAGTTCCTGCTTGACGCGGTCAAGGCTGGCGCCTGGCTTGTCGATCTTGTTGATCGCAACGACCAGCGGCACGCCGGCAGCTTTCGCGTGAGCGATTGCTTCCTTCGTTTGCGGCATCACGCCGTCGTCCGCTGCAACGACCAGAATGACGATGTCGGTTGCTTTCGCACCGCGAGCACGCATGGCGGTAAACGCTTCGTGACCTGGCGTATCGAGGAAGGTGATGATGCCGCGCGGCGTTTCGACGTGGTATGCGCCGATGTGCTGCGTAATGCCACCAGCTTCGCCCGACGCAACCTTGGCGCGACGGATGTAATCGAGCAGCGACGTTTTACCATGGTCGACGTGACCCATGACGGTAACGACCGGTGCGCGTGGCTTCGATTCGAAGTGAGCGTGTTCACCCTGGTCGGCCAGCAGCGCTTCCGGATCGTCCGCTTCGGCGGCGAAGGCCTTGTGGCCCATTTCTTCGACCAGAATCATGGCCGTTTCCTGGTCCAGCACCTGGTTGATGGTGCACATCTGGCCCAGCTTCATCAGCTGCTTGATCACTTCGGATGCCTTGACGGACATCTTGTGTGCCAGTTCGGCGACCGTAATCGTCTCAGGAACGTGAACGTCCTTGATGACCGCTTCGGTCGGCGCCTGGAAGTTCGTTTCGCGATCATCGCTGTGCGACGAACGGCGGCCACCTTTGGCGCCACCGCGCCAGCCATCACGGCCACCGGTCGAACCGGTGTTACCGCGTGGCTTGATGCCGCCACCTGGCGCGCCGCGTTTCTTGGCGTCGTCCGACCAGGTCGACGATACGTTGGCGGACTTGATCGATTTTTTGTCGGCCGTCAAAGGCTTCTTGTCGGCGGCTTTCTCGCCAGGCTTCTTGTCGGCAGGCTTGTGCAGCGTGCCTTCAGGAGCCTTGGCCTTGATGGCAGCGACTGGCGGTGCGACTGGCTCGGGAGCCTTGATCGCACGGCGCGGCGCATTCATCATGGCCTTGATCTGGGCTACTTCGTCAGCCACGGCCTTGCGGGCCTTGTCGTTCGCTTCAACGCGATCGGCAGCTTCCTTGGCAGCGACAGCCGCTTTCTTCTTGGCTTCTTCGGCAGCGGCTTTCTTGCTGTCGTCGTCGGCGGCAGCGCCGGCCGTTGCGGCAGCTGCTGCTGCGCGCTTGGCTTCTTCGGCGGCTACTTTCTTGGCGTCGGTTTCGGCTTGCTTGGCTTGTGCTTCTTTTTCGGCGTCGAGTTTGGCCAGGCGCTCCTGCTTTTCACGCAGGTCCGCTTCCTGGCGGGCGATCAGTTCTACCTGACGGCGCGCTTCTTCTTCACGGCGCGCCACTTCAGCGGCGTCGATCACCGGTGCTGCTGGAGCGACTGGCGCCGGCGCAACTGGTTCATCGCGCTGCACGAAGGTGCGCACTTTCTTGACAGCGACCTGGATGGTGCGCGATTTGCCCGACGAGTCAGCTTGCTTGATCTCGGTGGTTTCCTTGCGCGTCAGCGTGATCTTTTTCTTTTCGCCGTCGCCTGTGCTGCCGTGGGTACGGCGCAGGTGATCCAACAGCTTATCCTTATCATCTTTCGACAATGGATCTGACGTCGAGCTTTTCTCGACGCCGGCAGAACGCAGCTGCGTCAGCAGCAAATCTGCAGGCATCTTCAGTTCGGTGGCAAATTGGGCTACGTTGTTACTCGCCATTCAGTCCTCTTTTCTTTGTGTCGCGACAGATGATAAAGATACTCAAATTAAGCCTTGGCCAATTCTGCCAGGCTCCAGGCTTTCGCCTGCAGCGCCTTGGCGCGGTCGTCGTACTTTGAGTCGACCAGCTTCATCTCGTCGTCGGTCACATCATTAAATTCATTTTTGATCAGGTCACGCGCACGCTCGGACGACAGGGCCAGAATGGCGCCGAATTCGTCGTAAGCCAGAGCTGCGAAAGCGTCAACGTTCTTGATGCCGGCCAGGCCAAGCTTGCCCGCAGTGTTGCGGTCCATGCCTTCCAGGTTGACCAGCTGCTCGTCCATGCCTTCCAGACCCTCTTCCGAAGCGATCGCCTCGGTCACCAGGGCGTCACGGGCACGGGTGCGCAGTTCGTTGACGGTGTCTTCGTCGAACGATTCGATGTCCAGCATTTCGGAAATCGGCACATAGGCGATTTCTTCCAGGCTGGCGAATCCTTCTTCCACCAGGATGTCGGCCACTTCCTGGTCGACGTCCAGCTTTTCCATGAACAGGGCACGCACCGCAGCCGTTTCGGCCGCCGATTTGTTTTCCGATTCCTCGGCCGTCATGATGTTGATCTTCCAGCCGGTCAGCTCAGCAGCCAGGCGCACGTTCTGGCCCGAACGGCCGATCGCGATTGCCAGGTTTTCTTCGTCGACCACGACGTCCATCGCATGCTTTTCTTCGTCAACCATGATCGAGGAGACGTTGGCCGGCGCCAGGGCGCCGATCACGAACTGCGCAGGATCGTCCGACCACAGCACGATGTCGACACGCTCGCCACCGAGTTCGCCGGTCACGGCCTGCACGCGCGAACCGCGCATGCCGACACAGGTGCCGATCGGGTCGATGCGCTTGTCGGCGGTGTAGACAGCGATCTTGGCGCGCACGCCAGCATCACGGGCAGCCGATTTGATCTCCAGCAGGCCCTGTTCGATTTCCGGCACTTCCAGTTCGAACAGCTTCATGATGAATTCAGGAGCGGTGCGCGACAGGATCACTTGCGGGCCGCGCATATTGCGGTCGATACGCAGGATGTAAGCGCGGACACGGTCGCCGATACGCAGGTTCTCTTTCGGGATCATCTGATCGCGCGGGAGGCGCGCTTCGATCTTGCCCGATTCGACGATCGCGTCGCCGCGTTCCATGCGCTTGATGGTGCCGGTCACGAGCGAATCGCCGCGCTCGAGGAAGTCGACCAGGATCTGTTCGCGCTCGGCGTCGCGTACACGCTGCAGGACTACCTGTTTGGTGTCTTGCGCGAAGCGGCGGCCGAATTCGACCGATTCAATCGGCTCTTCGATGTATTCGTCTACTTCGATGTCAGGAATGTTTTCCTTGGCTTCGAAATGCAGGATTTCCTGGTCTGGCAGCTGCAAGCCCGCTTCGTCAGGCACCACGTGCCAACGGCGGAAGGACTCGAACTCGCCCGATTCGCGGTCGATCGAAACGCGAATGTCGACCTCGCCTTCATAGCGCTTTTTAGTCGCCTGCGCGAGCGCGAATTCGAGCGCCCCGAAGACGACATCTTTATCGACATTTTTTTCGCGCGCCAGCGCGTCAACCAATAATAAAACTTCGCGGCTCATGCTTTGCGTCCCTTAAAATCCACTTGCGGCACCAAGCGTGCCTTATCCAAGTCGGCGAGCGTAAATTCCAACTGCGCCGGACCATCCTTACTTTCAAATTCCAATGCGAGTTTGTCGCCTTGCGGGGCTTGCAAAATGCCCGTGAAGGTTTTCCGGTTCGCTGCACCGGGCATGCTCGTTTTCAGCTTGACGGTGCATTCGCAGCCTTCAAACCGGATGAAATCGGACATGGTGCGCACCGGGCGATCGAGCCCGGGCGACGAGATTTCCAGCCGTTCGTAGGCGACGTTTTCCACCGTCAGCACGTGCGACAACTGGTGACTGACCGTTGCGCAGTCTTCCACCGTGATGGGGCCTTTTTCAGCCGCGTCGGCAGCAGTGAAGTCGATATACACGCGCAAGATCCCGCGCTCGCCCCGTTCGACATCAACGAGTTCGTAGCCCAGGCCACTGACTGTCTTGGCGATTAATTCAAACTGCTGCAAACACATTCTCCAAAAACGTTTTACCAAAAAAAAAATGGGCATCTGCCCATCTTCTTATATCCGTACCAGATGAAGCACTTTCAGCACCAGGCTGTCTAGAACTTTTATCAGGCTGCAGATTATAACCTGTTACAGCCATTCCCGCAATCGGGAATGGGCAGATGGACAGGCAAACAACACTCAACAGCGGCCAAGTATTGCTTGTTAGAACCTAAATAGCGCGATTAACCGCGACGGCCGCGGCGCGGCATGCCGTGGTCGGCGCCGCGCGGACCTTGCGGGCCCTGCGGACGGCGATTCGCGCCGCCGGCGTTACCGAAACCGAAGGTGGTCTGCAGCGGATCGGGCTGCCGCGGGCCGCGCGCGGCGCCCTCACCGCCTTTGCCGCCGCGACCAGCACCGGCGCCGGCAGCGCGTGGCTGGCCATCACCTTGCGGACGACCGCCTTGCGGGCGACCCTGGCCGCCACCCTGGCCACGGGCCGGGCCGTTGCCGTCGGCGCTGCGCGGCTGACCGCCCATGCCGCCACCCGTGCCGCGTCCTTGTGGTTGACCACCACCCATGCCGCGACCCGGAGCCTGGCCACCGCCCATGCCGCGCCCTTGCGGACGGCCACCCTGGCCACGTCCCGCGCCGCCACGCGTCGACGCGAACGGATCGGCATTGCGGTTGGCGTCGACGCGGTCGATGCGGTTGCCATCGACGTCATCGCTGCGCTCTTTCGGCTCGCCGCGTGGCTCGCCGCGGCCTTTCGGGCCGCGCGCGTCGTTGCCGGCGCCTTTTTTCTCGACCCCGAACGCGACCAGCAGGTCACGCACGGTGTTTTCTTCCATTTCTTCCCAACGGCCGCGCTTCAAGTTGCTTGGCAAGGTCATGATGCCGTAGCGGGTACGGATCAGGCGCGACACGGTCAGGCCGACCGCTTCGAACATGCGGCGCACTTCGCGGTTACGGCCTTCGCCGATCACCACGCGGTACCACTTGTTGATGCCTTCACCGCCGCCGTCGGCGATCTTGGTGAAGCTGGCCATGCCGTCTTCCAGTTCGACGCCGGCCAGCAGCTTCTGACGCATGCCCTCTTCCAGCTCGCCCAGCGTACGCACGGCGTATTCGCGGTCGATGTTGTAACGCGGGTGCATCAGCCGGTTGGCCAGGTCGCCCGAGGTGGTAAATAGCAGCAAGCCTTCGGTGTTGAAGTCGAGGCGGCCAACGGCAAGCCATTTGCCGGCCTTCATGGTCGGCAGGCGGTCAAATACCGATGGGCGACCTTCCGGATCGTCATGGCTGACGATTTCGCCGGCCGGCTTGTGGTACACCAGCACGCGCGGCGGCTTGCTGGTGACTTTACGGTGAATCAGCTTGCCGTTGATGCGCACTGCATCGCTTGGCAGGATGCGCTGGCCGATGTGGGCTGGCTCGCCGTTGACCGATACGCGGCCGGCGACGATCAGGTCTTCCATGTCGCGGCGCGAGCCAAGGCCCGCTTCAGCGAGCACTTTGTGCAGCTTTGGCGCGTCGTCGTCCGACGTCAGGTCGCGCTTGGCCGGCTTTTGCGGCGTGCTGCGACCGCCGTCGTTGGCGTCAAACGCGTCCGAGGTGACGTACGAGAAGGCGGCGTCGGCGTCGTAGACCTTGTTCTTCTTGTGGTGCTGCAGGCCGGGATTGCCCTTCTTGTTCTTTTTAGGACGGTTGCGCTGTTCTGCAGTGCGCTCCGGACGCGGACCGCGCTCAGGACGCGGCGCTGGCTCGGCGCCGGCTTCGGCGGCGACTACAGGCTCGCCGCTCTCGGCTTGCTCCATCTGCTTGCGTGCTTCGCGCTGGCCGCGCAGTTCGCGCATCTGGCGCGGGCCGCGTGGCGCGCGTGGACCGCGTTCGGCACGCGGCTCGGCGGCCACGCCTTCGGCGCTGGCAGCTGGCTGTTCGGCGGCAACGGCAGCCGCTTTTGGCGCGCGCGGCTTGCGGGCCACTGGCGCCGCTTCGGCGGCCGCTACTACAGCTGCTGGCGCTTCGCCGGCATCGGCTTCCACCTTTTTGGCGCGCGGCTTGGCCGGTGCGCGTTTTGGCTTCGCTTCCACGCCGGCAGCGGCGTCCGCCTCGATCTGGGCCTTGGTGCGGCGCTTCGGCTTGACCGCTGCGTCGTCGTTGCCTGCCATGTCGGCAGCGCTGGTCTCTGGTTTAGTTGGATTCATTGTTCGTTTCTTGGTTGTGCTGACCTGGCGCAGCGTCAACCGTTATTTCTGGCGCAGGGTCGTGAATAAGGACTTCAACAGCTGAAGTTGCTGGGCCGGACTCTTCAATGACCTGCGGAACATCGTCCGGCTCATCGCTGCTTCCTGCACCATCGTCGTGTGCGGCGGCCGTGGCCGCTGCTTTATCAAAGTTTTCCTGCAAAGCCGCTTCGAGCGCTTCCATCTCATGGCCGCTTTGCATGTCGCTCATTTGCTGCAACGGCGGCAGCTGGGACAGCGAACTCAAACCCAGGTCATCGAGAAACTGCTTGGTCGTGCCCAGCAAGGCCGGGCGGCCAATCACTTCGCGGTGGCCGATCACATCGATCCAGCCGCGGTCTTCCAGCATCTTGATCGTCTGCGAATTGACGGTAACGCCGCGGATCTCCTCGATATCACCGCGCGTAACTGGCTGGCGATAAGCAATAATGGACAGCGTTTCCAGCGTCGCGCGCGAATATTTTTGCGGCTTTTCCGGACTCAGCCGGTCAAGGTACTGCTTCATTTCGGGGCGGCTCTGGAAGCGCCAGCCGGTGGCCAGGCTGACCACTTCGATGCCGCGGTCTTTCCAGTCGACGCGCAATTCTTCCAGCATGATCTTGATCGTGTCGGCGCCCACGCCCACGCCCATCGGCCGGCCGTTGTCATCGACGTCGACGAACAGCTTCTTCATGCCATGGATGGACATCGGCTCGCGCGCGCACAGCAAGGCAGTTTCGAGGACTCGCTTGGCCTCATCAGTATTCATAAAGATGTCGTATGCGGGTAGTGCAAGTAAAAAACCACTCAACGCATGGCAGCGACCGTCATTGGATGACGCCGATTTGCACACAATACGTTGAAACTGGAATCGTCGCCCGCGACGATGCGCGCTGGGCGGGAAAGCTACCGGTGGCGGAAGTGAACCCGTCCACGTGGCTGCCAGCAAAGCCGGCGAACCTAAATCGTTGATTTTAAAGCGAAACGTTGATTCGTCGCAGCGGCAGCAAGACTACGTCCTGGGCGCAAGTTACACGAACGATCGATATCGTCTGGTTCAACTTGGGCCATTGTACCCGATAAAAGCGCGCAACGGCGAAACGGGAGCGTGCCGCGTGCCGCCTCAGCCGGCCAGTTTTTCGGCGAGGATAGCCGATACACCCAGAAATGCCGGATATTCGGCGGTAATGACGTAGGTAGGCACTTGCGCCAGGTAGTGCACGAAGCGCCCCTTTTTTTCGAAGCGCTTGCGAAAGCAGGAATCGGCGAAGCGCTGGCCCAGCCGCGGCACGATGCCGCCACCTATATAAATACCACCTTGGGCGCCGAGCGTGATGGCCAGGTTGCCAGCCACCGTGCCCAGCATCGCGCAAAACATCTCGATCGCCTGGTCGCACAGCGCGCATTCGCCAGCGAGCGCGCGGCGCGAAATTTCCGGCGCGTCCAGCGCTTCGGCCACCTGGCCTGCATGGTCGGCCAGCGCGCGGTACAGCAACTCGATGCCATCGCCAGACAGGAAGCGCTCGGCCGACACATGGTCGAACTCGCGCCAGGCGAAGCGCAGCACGGCCACTTCCATTTCATTACCAGGCGAAAACGTCACATGGCCGCCTTCGCTGAGCAAGGCGGTCCAGGTTGAATGACTGGGAATCAAGCCCGACACGCCCAGGCCGGTGCCGGCGCCGACCAGGCCCAACGGCGTATTGGGCACCGGTGCACCGCCGCCGATCTGGGTTTTCTGCTCAGGGGAAAGGTGCGGCAAGGCGCGCGCCAATGCGGTGAAATCGTTGGCCACCACCAGCGTTTCGAAGCCGCACTCGAGGCGCAGCGCTTCGATCGAAAACTCCCAATGGTGATTGGTCATGCGCACCAGGTCGCCGGTAATCGGGTTGGCGATCGCCAGCGCGGCGTGGCGCAGCGGCGCCGGGCAAGCGGCGACGACGTCGGCGCTGGCCAGGTAGGCCTTGAGCGCGTCGGCCAGCGTCGGGTACGCCGCGCAGGCCAGCACTTTGATCAGGACCACCGTGCCGGGCCCGGTTTCCAGCGCAAAACGGGCATTGGTGCCGCCGATGTCGGCGAGCAGCCGGGCACCATCCGCGTACGCAGCAATGCAATTCTGGGGGGACGCAGGGGGAATCGGAAAGGTCATGGCGGCAAATTATTTGTGAACCTCCAGAGCTTAATGGATGATCGAACGCAGGCGCAAGCAGTTTTTGTAGTTTTAGTACATTCAACGGTATTTACGCCATTTACACCACATCAGCACTGATGGTCATCCAGTAGTCTTGCTACGAAACGGCATGCAAGACCAGCCTGACGCGGCGGCATTTACTATGCAAACTGCATTTCTAATGCATTTAGTGAATAAAATAAAGATAACTATTGTCGAAAAACAGTCGTCTGGATACAACAGGCTTCCCGTTTTGCAACCAAAATATCAGTCTGACACTGTATATTTCTGCTCGTTGTTTGCTCTTACTTTGCCAAACACTTCCGTAGTGCTTACAGGGATGACGAAGCGGTCAACAAAAAGTGGCAATCTCGGCCAATTACCAGTCAAGTTGCTAATAACGCATGACTTTACAAAAGTCTATAACAAGGGATTCGGAATGAATTTGAATAAGAAATTGGGCGTCGTATGTGTACGCCTTGCACTCGGACTGATGGCCTCGTCCGGCGTGCTCTCCATCGCACAAGCTCAAGCGCTGACCGCTGAGCAACAGGCAGCCAAAGACAAAGAAGTCCAGAAAGTGTATGTAACGGGTTCGAACATCCGCCGCATCAACATCGAAACCGCTTCGCCTGTCCAGATCATCACCCGTGAAGAACTGGTTCGCGGCGGCGCAACGTCGCTGACCGAAGTGCTCAAGACGATTTCGGCCAACGTCGGCGGTATCGATGAAAACCGTACCGGCGGCTTCTCCGCTGGCGCCTCCGGCCTGAACCTGCGCGGTATCGGCAGCCAGGCAACCCTGATGCTGATTAACGGCCGCCGCATTGCGCCGTACGCACAGCCAGAATTCCAAACTACCTTCGTTGACTTGAACTCGGTGCCAGTTGGCGCGGTCGAGCGCATCGAAATCCTGAAAGACGGCGCATCGGCCATCTACGGTTCCGAAGCAATGGCCGGCGTGGTCAACATCATCCTGCGCGACAACTTCCAGGGCCTGGAACTGAGCGCCTCGATGAGCGAATCGCAAAAGAAGGACGGCAAACAGCAACGCGCCTCCATCAGCGGCGGTTTCGGCGATCTGGTTGCCGACCACTACAACGTGTACGCCACGCTGGACTACCGTTCGCGCGATCCAATGTTCCTGCGCAACCGCGAAGGCTACTTGGGCACCCAGAACTGGACCGACTACGGTTATTCGGACAACCGCTATATTTACAGCTTCCCAGGCAATATGTACTGGACGGACCCTGTCACTAAGAAGTTCCGCGGCAAACCGCTGGGCGACTGCCGTGCAGACCGTCTGATTCCTACGTCCGATATTTTCGGCGCAGGCGCCACCGGTCAATTCTGCGTCTACGATGAAATCCAGGACAGCGCCCTGAACAACGCCCCGAAAACGGACCGCGTCGGTCTGACCAGCCGCGGCACCTGGGCCATCAACGCCACCACGACCGCGTGGGCCGAAGTGATGTTGAACCGCAATAAATCGACCAGTGAAGGTTTGAAACACTGGTTCCAGGGCGCAAACGGCGCCTCCATGCCTGCAGTGCCTATCACCCACCCGCAATACCCGCAAGAGCTGATCGATCCAGTGACTGGCCAGACCCTCGCTGGCGGCAACAAGTCGGTGCGCGTGCTCGCGTATCTGAATGACTTCCCTGGTCAAGGTCAAAACAACACCACCGACTTCACCCGTGTGCTGGCTGCCATCAAGGGCACGATGGGCAACTTCGACTGGGAATCGGGCTTGCTCTCGAGCACCAGCAAAGTCGCCTCCCGGCGCACCGCCGGCATTTTGACTGACGAATTGAAGACAGCTTACCTGAATGGCACCTTCCTCTTCGGTCAGAGTGGTAGCAACCAGGCACTGTACAACCAGATCATCACCAATTCGGCCAACTATTTCAAGTCGGGCATGAGCCAACTGGACTTCAAGGTCTCCGGTGAATTGTTCAACCTGCCAGCTGGCGCCGTGAGCATGGCCAGTGGCGCTGAACTGCGTCGTGAAACGCTGGAACTGGACCCGGATCAACAGTCGATTGACGGCAAGCTGTTCCACACCGCGCAATCGCCTCCAGGCATCACCAACGGCCGCACCATCGGTTCGGTGTTCACCGAAGCGACCATTCCAGTGTTCAAGAACGTCGAAGGCACTGTCGCCCTGCGTTATGACCATTATTCGGACTACGGCAGCTCGACCACGCCAAAAGTCGGCGCCAAGTGGGACATCACGCCGAAATTCATGGTTCGCGCTACTTACGCCGAAGGCTTCCGCGCTCCTACGCTGGTGGAAAACTCGACCGACGTGCGTCACGCCTTCACCAACTTCCGCGATCCTGCGCGTTGCAACGCCACCTTCAAGGAAGATTGCAACGCCCAGAGCTCGTACGACAGCGGCGCCAACAAGAACCTGGGACCTGAAACATCGAAGAGCGAGACCATCGGTCTGGTCTGGGAACCGGCAAGCTGGGCAATCGTGACCGTCGATGGCTTCCGCCTGAAGCGTGACAACGAAATCGGCACCTACTCGCTGCAGAAAGTCCTGGAAAACCCAGAGCGCTACGCTGGCGACCCGGCTGTTCAGATCACGCGTGATCCACTGACCCAAGTTGACAAAGACGCCGGTGCTACCGCTGGCAAGATCACCCACATCACGTCGCTGCTGACGAACGTGTCGATCACCGATATCCGTGGTATCGATCTCGACGTCAAAACCAAGTTCAACCTTGGCGAGTGGGGCCGTATCGAGCCTAAGCTGACTGTGATGTACATGCGTACCTACCTCAATGCACCGTCCAAAAACGATGCGCCGATCGATTACGCCGGCACCCGCGGCGCGCCACATTTCCAGGCTAACCTGGGTATTTCGTGGAAAAAAGCGGCTTGGCAACTGTCGGCTGACGCCGCCATGGTCGGCAAGATGTCGGCCAAGGACGACTTCACTAGCGATTGCCAGTTCGAACTCGAAGGCTACGCAGCATTGTGCAAGGACATTCCATCGTTCACCACCGTCAACCTGGGCGGCAGCTACTCTGGCTTGTTCGGCATGAAGAATCTGAAGCTGAGCGCAGCAATCCAAAACGCGTTTGACAAGAAGCCACCGTTCAACCCGTACGACGGTGCTGGCTATTACCGTCCATTGCACAACGCAATGGGCCGTTATTTCCAGTTGACCGCCGATTACTCGTTCAAGTAATCTAAGGTAAGTAAGGCGCCGGGACCCCCAGGTTGCGGCGCCTTTTTCCGTTTACATGCAGCATATATATGTATGTATGCCTCCCCCTTCTCAGGAGCACATCTTGAAACGACAATTCATCCCCGTCCTTATGACGGCCATCTTGCTCAGCACTGGCCTGGCCAGCGTGACGGCGCGCGCCGACAGCTCCATTCCGGTTGCTGACTTCTTCAAGAAAACCCAGTTCTCCGGCATGCCTATCCTGTCGCCGGACGGACGCAACATGGCCGTGCTGACCCCGCGCAACGGCCGCAACGTGCTGGCCGTGATCAACCTCGACACCCGCAAGCCGAACGTCGTCGCTGCCGATCCGGATTGGAATATCACCTCGCCGATGTGGGTCAATTCTACCCGCCTGGTGTTCAGTATTACCCGTGGCGCCGACGCCACCATGGAAAAGCAAACCGGCGGTGGCCTGTTCGGCGTCAACGCCGATGGCAGCGGCTTCAAGAAGCTGGCCATGACGATCAAGGAAGCCCAGGGCGGCAATGCCAAGTACGACGGCGTCTCGATCCTTCAGCGCGCTGGCGGCGAAAGCAACGACCTGTTCGTGGTCAACAATGAACGGGGCCGCGATGCCGACCTCGGCGCCAGCGACGTGTTCCGCATGGACACGGTCACCGGCCGCCGCACCCTGATGACGTTTGAAAATCCGGGCAACGTCAACGGCTGGGTGCTGGACCACGCCAACGTGATCCGCGTGGCCACGTCCCTGGCCGTGGTGCCAGGCGGCAATCGCATCCAGCAGACAGTGTTCTACCGCGACACCGACAAGTCGCCATGGCGCAGCATCTACCAGGGTTACCTGGACGAAGGCCGCACGCTCAATCCGATGGGCTTCGATTTCGACAACAAGACGCTGTTCGTGTCGGGCCGCTTCAACAACGCCGACCGCGCCACCGCGCACGTGTGGAATTTCGCCACCAACACGCCGGGCGACATGATCGCCGACCATCCGCTGGTCGACGTCGAAAGCGACTTGAGTTTCGATGAACAGCGCCACAAGATCATCGGCCTCGCAGTGGACGGCATGAAAACGGAGATGTACTACTTCGACGAAGACTATGCCCGAATGCAAGCGACCTTGAACGCCAGCTTGCCAGGCCAGGATGTACGCTTTAGCTGGCGCGGCGACCGTGCCGTGGTGTTCGCCAGCAGCCCAACCCAGGTCGGCAAGATCTACTTCTTCGACACCAAGAAAAAAATGATGGAGCCGGTGTTCGACTTCAAGCCTGAATTCGAAGGCAAGAAGCTGTCGGCGCAGACCGTCATCGACTACAAGGCACGCGACGGCTTGAACATTCCGGCCTACCTGACCTTGCCTGAAGGCATGCCAGCGAAGAAGCTGCCGCTGGTAATGTACGTCCACGGCGGCCCTCACGCGCGTGACCATTTCGGCTATGACCCGATGACGCAGATGCTCGCTTCGCGCGGCTATGCAGTCATGCAGCCACAGTTCCGCATGTCGACCGGCTTTGGCTGGAAGCACCATACGGCCGGCTGGAAGCAATGGGGCCTGTCCATGCAAGACGACTTGACCGATGGCGTGGCCACGCTGGTCAAGCAAGGTATCGTGGACCCGAACCGGGTCTGCATTATTGGCGCCAGCTACGGCGGCTACGCCACCATGTACGGCCTGGTGAAAGATCCTGACCTGTACAAGTGCGGCGTCAACTGGGTCGGCGTAACCGACGTCAGCTTGCTGTTTACCGTCACCTGGTCCGACATGAAGGGTCCTTACATGGACAACCTGGGCACCAAGATGCACGGCGACCCGAAAACCGACACCGCCTACTTCCACAAATCGTCGGCAATCGAAAACGTGGCCAAGATCAAGGCTCCGGTATTGATGGCCTACGGCAGCGAAGACGTGCGCGTGCCACTGATCCACGGCGAAAAGATGCGTGACGCGCTGCGCAAGCAGGGCAACACCGTCGAATACATGGTGATGACCGGCGAAGGCCACGGCTGGGCCAAGGAAAGCAACAATATCCTGTGGGGTAATACGGTGCTGAACTTTATCGACCGCTACATCGGCCCGGCGTCCGCCGCAGCCAAAACCAAGTAAGCCAGTCCGGCAGGCCCATCAGCGTTGATGGGCTTTCCATGCATCGAGCCCGCCCTGCAAAGGACGGGCCCGGTGAAAGCCGCTGAGCAGAAACTGCTTGGCGACCTGGGCTGCAGTCACGTCGTTCGGACAGCTGCAATAGACGACGATGTGACTGTCCTTGTCCAGTCCCGCCATGAACCCCTGCATGTCTCCCCCATTGAAAGACCGCGCGCCAGGTATCGCCGCGTCGAGCTGCTGCGCCGTCAGGCTGCGCGCATCGATGATGATGGGCTGATGCCCGGCTTCGATCAGGCTGGCAAATTCGGCCATGCTGATGCGTTCGACTTCCAGCGAGCGCAAGAAACGGCGCCGCTCCACATACTTGAACAGCACGAACAGCCCCAGCAGTGCCAGCACCACGAACAGCGCCAGCGTGCCCATGCTGCTCATCAGCGCCAGCAGGCGGTCAACGCTGTTGTGAAAATACGCCCCCAGCGCGATGCCGGTGCCGCTCCACAACAGGCTGCCAGCCATGCTGAAAGCGATGAAGCGCGGCGCACTGACCCCAAGCGCGCCCGACATGGGCGACGCGACAATGTTAAAGCCGGGAATGAATTTCGACACGATCAAGGACTTCGGACCGAAGCGGGCGAATTTGTCCTCGGTCTGGCTCACGCACGAGTCGGGCGACAGCGAAATTTTGCACAGCAGCCGCAGAATGCGCGTGCCGTAGAAACGCCCGGCGCGAAACCAGAACAGGTCCGCCATCAGGCAGGCCGTCATGGCCACAGCCACGCAAGCGACCCAGCTGATGCCGCCAGTGGCGGCCAGCGCCCCGGACACGATCAGCACCGGAAAGGCCGGAATCGGCAAACCACCCTGTTCGATCAGCACGATGCCGAACACGATCAGGATTCCATACAGCTCAAGCAATTGGACAAGATTAGGCATTGCGCATCTTAGCGCAAAAAAGTGCTGACGTTTCGGCAGCCTGACACCTAGGGTCAGGTCGGGCAATGTGCCACATGCGCTCGTGTATCGCTGTCGGTGACGCCCTTTGCCCAATTGACATTGCGCAGACACCGTTCAAGCCCAAAGTCTACAGTATGCCGATGGTCCGTCCTCTCCGCATCGAATTCCCTGGCGCGCTCTACCATGTCACCGCACGTGGCAACCGTCGCGATCGCATTTACGTTGACAACTTTGACCGCACGCTATGGCTCGATATTCTGGCATCAGTATGTGCACGATTCCGCTTCTCGGTGCATGCCTACTGCCTGATGCCCAACCACTACCACCTCCTCCTCGAAACACCACGAGCGCAACTGTCCGTCGGCATGCGGCAATTGAACGGTGCCTATTCGCAGGCGTTCAATCGCCGACACCGCCTTGTGGGGCATGTCTTTCAGGGTAGGTATGCGGCCGTGCTTTGCGAAAAGGAATCCTACCTCAAGGAACTGGCGCGTTATATCGTGCTCAACCCAGTGCGGGCGCACATGGTCAATTCGATCGACGATTGGCCATGGAGCAGCCATGCCTACATGATGGGACGCGAACCGACGCCGCCATGGCTACACGCGCGCTACCTGCTGTCACACTTTGACGATGATATTGAAAAAGCGCGCAGGACTTACCTGGCGTTCACACTGGATGGAATGAACGCCAGGCGACCGCTGGATGAAGTGCGGCATCAGATGTTCCTCGGCGAAATTCCTGAAGCACGGGATCGAAAACCAAGCAACAACCTGTTGGAGTCCAGTGACATTTCACGCGCAAACAAAAAGGCGCTGCTGCGTCCATTACAGTCCTATTTTCTCGAAGGAAAAGACATCAGCCAGGGAGTGATTGCAGCATACGAGACGCTCGCATTCTCGCAAAACGATATCGCGCGTTTTTGCGGCATTTCCCGCCGCACTATTTGTCGCATACTTAAAAGGCATGAAATCGATGGATCCGACGACAATAAGATCGTCCGCTAGGACTTCATGGCGCATTGCCCGACCTGACCCTTTTGGGTTTGTGGCGCATTGCCCGACCTGACCCTTTTGGGTTTGACCCTTTGGGTTCTGGCCCTTTTGGAGTTACACGCCGCGCGGTATGGCGCCCAGCAGCGCGCGCGTGTAGGCGTGCTGCGGGTGACGATACAGCTCGTCCGAGTCGGCCATCTCCACCACACTGCCCTGGTGCATCACCATCACCTGGTCGGCCATGTATTTGACCACCGACAGGTCGTGCGAAATGAAGATGTAGCTCATGCGGTATTCGTCCTGCAAATCCTGCAGCAGATTGAGCACCTGCGCCTGCACCGACACGTCGAGCGCCGACACCGATTCGTCGCACACCAGGATCTCCGGCTTCATCGTCAGGCAGCGCGCGATCGCCACGCGCTGGCGCTGACCGCCCGAAAATTCATGCGGATAGCGGTGGAACGACTGGGCCGGCAGGCCGACCCTTTCCAGCAGCTCCATCGCCATTGCGGCGCGTTCGCGGTCGCTGGCGGCGAGACGATGGTCTATATGCACCTCGACCGCGCATCGACTCTGGCTTCAGGAGCGACGATCCATCGCGGCGACCTGATCGGCTATGTCGGCAACACCGGCAACGCCTCGGGCGGCGTGACGCACCTCCATT
>JAZJXM010000034.1:0-38463 GCA_040390915.1 Pseudomonadota bacterium | reverse complement strand
CGCGGTCGCTGGCGCCGATGCGGTGGATACGCATCGGCTCCATCAAAATCTGCCCCACCGTAAAACGCGGATTGAGCGAGGCGTACGGATTCTGGAAGATGATCTGGATGCGCCGCTTGTAGGCCATGAATTCGCGCGCAGGCATCGCGATCAAGTCGCGCCCTTCGAACATGGCGCTGCCGCCGGTGGCCTGGTACAGCCGCAGCAGCGTCAGGCCAACCGTGGTCTTGCCCGATCCCGATTCGCCCACCACGCCCAGCGTTTTGCCGCGCGGGAGCGTGAACGACACGTCCTTGACGGCCTTGAATTCGCGCTTGCCGAACAGGCCCTCGCGCACATAAAAGCTCTTGCTCAGTTTATCGACCACCAGCAGCGCCTGATCGTCCTGCGTGTAACCGCGCGCGCGCTGCTCGAGCACGATGTCCTTGCCGCCCATGTAGTCGTCGATGACGGGCAGGCGCATCGGCCGTTCGTCCAGCCGCGGCCGGCAGTGCAGCAGCGCTTTGGTGTAGTCGTCGCGCGGCTGCGCGAATACCTGGCGCGCCTGGCCGGCTTCGCGCACTTCGCCGTGGCGCATCACGATCACATGCTCGGCAATGTCGCCCACCAGCGCCAGGTCGTGGGTGATGAACAGCACCGACATCGCGTGCTTCTTTTGCAGCGCCGCGATCAGGTCCATGATCTGCTTCTGGATCGTCACGTCGAGCGCGGTGGTCGGCTCGTCGGCGATCAGCAGCTTCGGTTCGCACGCAATGGCCATCGCGATCATCACGCGCTGCTGCTGGCCGCCCGACATCTGGCTCGGGTAGGCGTCGATTTTTTGCAGCGGGTCGGGGATGCCCACTTCGTCGAGCAGCGCCAGCGTGCGCGCGCGCGCCTGGGCCGCGTTCATGCCCATGTGCTGGCGCAGCACCTCGCCGATCTGGAAACCCACCGTGAACACCGGATTGAGCGAGGACATCGGCTCCTGGAAAATCATCGCAATGTCCTTGCCGCAGATGCGGCGCCGTTCAAGCGCCGTCATCGTCAGCAGTTCGCGCCCGCCGAACATGATACTGCTGGCAGCATCGATGATTGTATTCTCGGGCGGCAGCAAGCCCATGACCGCCAGCGAGCTGACCGACTTGCCGCTGCCCGACTCGCCCACCAGCGCCACCGTGGCGTTGGCCGGCACGTCGAACGAGATGCCCTTGAGCGCCTCGAAGGTATTTTCTTTGTCGATCCTGAAACGCACGCGCAAGTCGCGCACCTGGAGCAGCATGGGATTCCTCATTTGAGTTTCGGATCGAGCGCGTCGCGCAGCGCGTCGGCAAACAGCGAGAACGCCGTCACCAGGGTCGCCATCGCAATTGCGGCGGCGCTCATCTGCCACCATTTGCCCAGTATCAGTTCGTTCTGCGCTTCGTTGAGCATGCTGCCCCACGACACCACGCCAACCGGCACGCCGAAGCCGAGGAACGACAGGATCACTTCGTATTTGATGAAGCCGACCACCAGGATCGACATCTGCACCAGCGCCACGTGGCTGACATTGGGGAAGATGTGCGAGAACATCTTGCGCCAATGCGACGCGCCGATCGCATCGGCCGCCATCACGTATTCGCGCACCTTGTGCTTCATGTACTCGGCGCGGATCAATCGGTATGGCCCAGTCCAGCCGGTCAGCCCGAGTATGAGCACGATCGTCACGACACCTTTTTGCTGCAGCACGGCGGCCACCGTCAAGATCATCAGGATCGCCGGGATCGAGGTGAAGATACTGTAGAACCAGTTGAACAGGTCATCGACCACGCCGCCAAAATAGCCCGACAGCGCGCCGAACAGCGTGCCTAGTGCAACTGCCAGCAAGGCCGCCACCAGCCCCACCACGATGGACGTTTCGCCGCCCTTGATGGTTTTCTTGATGATGTCGTGGCCCCATTTGTCGGCCCCGAACGGCAACGTGGCGCGGCGCGCTGCGTTGACGCGCGCGCCGGACGCACCCAGCGCCGCCAGGTCGGCAGCCAGCGGATCGGTTATGCCGTACATGTCCGGCGCGGCGCCACCGCGCAAGGCGGCGATGTCCGCAGCCAGCGGATCGAAAGCGTTTTCCGGCACGCTCGCCTGGGACGCTGCGGCCGCTGATGCCTGGGGTGCGGCGCCGATGAACGATGGCGGCGCGTAGTTGTCCGCCACTTCGTCTTCCCAGTCAGCCACGATCAAGCCGGTCGACGACAGCGCCAGCATGGCCAGGAACAGCGCCACCACGGCCAGCGACACCATCGCCACCTTGTCGGCGCGCAGGCGGCGCCAGGCCAGCGTCCACAATCCCGGAGAATTCGTCATGCGTCGTCCTTACTTCAGTTGCACGCGCGGATCGACGGCCTGGTACAGCAGGTCGGTCAGCAGATTGAATACCATGGTGGCCACCGCCACATACACCGTCACCGCTTTGATGACCGGAAAATCGCTGCGCTCGACCGCCAGGATCACTTCGCGCCCGATGCCGGGGATGCCGAAAAAGCGCTCCAGCAAAAACGCGCCGATCAGCAGCGCCGGCAGGTTGGCCATCACGTGGGTGATGATCGGGATGGCCGCGTTGCGCAGCACGTGCACCCACATGATGCGGCGCTCCGGCAAGCCCTTGGCGCGCGCGGTGCGTACGTAGTCCTGGTTCACTTCGTCGAGCACGAAGCTGCGGTAAAGGCGCAGCGTGGGCGCGATCGACACCGCCAGCCCGATCAGGATCGGCAAGCTGGCGTAGCGCAGCAGGTTCTCGCCGAAACTGCCGCCCCAGCCCTGCACCGGGAACCAGCCCAGCTGGTAGGCCAGCTGATACTGGAACACGCTGATGTAGACCAGGATGCTGATCGACATACCCACCGTGCAGGCGATCATGACCATGCGGTCGGTCAGCGAGCCGCGCACGAAGGCGATCGCCAGCGCCAGCGCCACGCCGAAAAAGGTCTCCAGGATCGTCAACGGCACCAGCACCGTGAGCGAAGGCCCGAGCCGGGTGGCGATGATGTGCGACACCGGTTCGCCCGTGCTCCACGCATTGCCGAAATCGAAGGTGACGATCTGCCGCACGAAGATCCACAGCTGCACGTAATACGGCTGGTCGGTGCCGAGCTGGCGCCGGATGCCGGCGATCTGTTCGGCGTTCGACATTTTCCCGGCCAGGATGTAGGCCGGGTCGCCGCCGACCCAGTTAAACAGCAGGAACACCAGCAGCACGACGCCGGCCAGCGTGGGCAGCATCTGCCACAGCCGGCGCAGGATATAAGCAAACATCATGGAAACGGCTTTCTATAAGCTGCGCTTATCGCGGTCGAGGTCTATGTAGCGCCATTCCTGGTGCAGGATGGGATGCTTGGCGTAGCCCAGCACCGCCGGCTGCGCCAGCATGTTGCGGTAGCGCGCGTAAGCCATGCGCGCAGCGCCGATCACGTCGATCCGGCGCGCCATTTTGTGGAACAGCACATCGCGTTCGGGGCCGGCCGGCATCTTGCGGGTGGCCGCGTACAGCCGGTCCGCTTCCGGGTCGGCCAGGCAACCGGCGTTGTTCTGGTTGACATTGGGACCGTAAAACAATTGCATGAAATTGTCGCCGTCCGGATAGTCGGCTGTCCACTGAAAATTGCGCGACTGCACCTTGCACAGCTGTTCAGCTTGCAGCAAATCGCTGAAAATCATGCGGTCGTTGTCCATCCGGATGCCGATCGCGTTGTACGACTTGCGCCACACTTCGGCCTGCAGCACGCCCGACGCTTCGTTGCGCGACGCATAGCGGATCACCAGTGGCTTGCCGTCCGGCAGCGTGCGCCAGCCATCCCTGCCCTTCTTGTAGCCGTAGCGGTCGAGCAGCTTGTTGGCCAGCACCGGATCGTACTGCATCACGCTGCGGTAGGCCGGGTCATGTCCGACCACGCCGGGCGGAATCGGATAATCGATGCGCTGCGCCTGCCCGTTCCAGACGATGGAAATTTCTTCGTCGATATTGTGGGCCATGGCAATCGCGCGCCGCAGTGCGATCTTTTCCTTAGCCAGGCCGCCCAGCACCGGGTCTTGCATATTCCAGTAGTAATAGCTGATTTCCGGGTCGATCAGGCGCGACAGTTGCACACCCTTGGCCGCCAGTTCCGGGCGCAGCTTGCCGTTTAACATCGCCTTGGGCGCGAGCGGGCCGTCCAGCCAGAACAGGTCGGTCGCGCCGCTCTGGAACGACAGCCAGCGCGACTGGTCCTCGACCATGATGCTGATCTCGATGCGCTCGATCGCGGCCAGCGTGCGTCCCTTCATCTGGGCGATGACGCGTTCGTCTTCGGGCGTGCCATTGCCCTTGAAGTCCCACGGCGTGACGGCATGCGCGCGATTTTTTTCAAGCACGATGCGGCTGCCGCGCACCCACTGGCCCAGCATGTAGTCGCCGGTCCCCACCGGGTGGCTCTGCACCGCGCCGTTGATGTCGCCATACATGGCCACCACTTCGCGCGCCACCGCCCCGGTGCCCACGTATGCGAGGATCATGCCGAGGTTGAAGTCGGTATTGATCAGGTGGATCTTGAGCGTGTAGCGGTCCACCAGCTCAAGGCCGGCGACAGGCGCGTCATAGTCGAACTTGCCGGTCTTTTTGGCGTCGGCCGCCAACTGGTCCAGGCCGACTACCTTGCCTTCGAGCAGCCAAGTGTGGGGCGAGGCCAGTTTCGGGTCGAACAAGCGCTTCCATTCGTAGACGAAGTCGTTCATGGTCAGCTCGCGCCGCTGGCCCTTGAAGGCGGGATCGGGCGTGAAGTACTGGCCCGGCTTCAGGCGGATCGTGTAGGTCTTGCCGTCGTTTGATACTTCAGGCAGCGCGGCGGCCGCCAGCGGCACCAGCTTGGCCGGGCGCGCCAGGTAATCGTAGGTGAACAAGGTTTCGAAGATGGCCTCGGTCACGTGGCCGCTGTACTGGTCGCGCGCGACGGCGGGGTCGAACCCGGTTTCGGCGGCCGGGAAGATCGTGTGCAAGGTCTTGAGCGGCGCATCGGCCTGCGCGGCGCCGGCCAGCAACAGGCCGGCCAGGCAGCCGATGACGGCCAGGTTGAATGGCGCTGAAAAGCGCAGCTGACTGATAGGTATCCACATACGCAGAATCCTACTGCATTCTTCCTCCATCAACAGCAGAGTTGATCCGATTTTATGGCCAATTGATGCAGTTGCGTGCAATTTCCAAATTATTCCTGCAATTCATATGATTTCGATATGCACAAGACGACTGCCCGCTATTCGTTACGGCATATAAAAACGCGGCGCCGGCGGCGCTTGCCGGCTGCAAGTTTCCGTACAACTACTACAACCAAATTAGCCACACATAGTGCAAAATAAATCAGAATTTGTGCATCGCAGCAAATGTCGGTCAAATGGTACGGCGTATGCATCTTCTTTTAACCTGCGCGCTGGTGGATGGATCACGCCACGTATTTACGGCAGTGCAGCAATTATGTATATACAACTAGCAATAACGTTGTTTTTTGGAGTGTTCGTAACAGTGAGCGGATTGACAGCACAGGGGAGGAATGATTTCATGAGGCCGTTGGGAAGATATGCCATTTTTTCAATGGTGCTTGCTGTAACTTGGCATTGTTTATAACAAGAACGGCTTGGGCGCCGCACAAAATGCGTCCGGGCCAAGATCAAAGGAGTTCCGCAATGATGGTTGAAACAGTTTTATCGCGTTCCGTACGTCTGATTTGCGCCGGCGGCATGCTGCTCGGAATGCAAATGGCTTATGCCCAGGAAGCCGCTGCGCCGATTCAGCGCGTCGAAGTCACGGGTTCAAGCATCAAGCGCATCGCCGCTGAAGCGTCGTTGCCTATTCAAACGTTCAACCAGAAGGACATCGCGCGTACTGGTGTTACTTCCGTTACCGACTTCCTCCAACAACTCCCAGTAATGCAAGGCTTCACCGTGGCCGCTGATGCGGTCGGCGGCGGCGGCGGTATTACCACCGCGTCGATTCACGACGTCGGCGAGCAATACACGCTGGTCCTGATCAATGGCCGCCGCCTTGCCCCAGCCAACTCCGGCACCACCATTGACGTCAATTCGATCCCGCTGGCAGCTGTCGAGCGTATCGAAGTGCTGACCGACGGCGCCTCGGCCCTGTACGGCGCCGACGCCATCGCCGGCGTGGTCAACTTCATCCTGAAGAAAGGCGCTTCGCCGCTGACTGTCGAAGCCAAGCTGACCCGTCCACAGCATCCAGGCGCCCGCGGCAAGTCGTTCAGCATCGCCAAGGGTTTTGGCGACATGGAATCGGATGGCTACAGCCTGTTCCTGTCGTATAGCCACCAGCAGGAAGATCGCCTCAAAGGTTCGCAGCGCGATTTCGCCAAGACCGGCATCATTAACTTCCGTGATCCAAAAACGGGCCGTGACCTGCAATTCTTCAACGGTTCCGGTCGTTCGATCCCGCCTAACGTCCAGGTGTTCTACCAAGACGGTGGTCCCGGCCCAGAATTCGAAAATTCGGTCAACGTCAACCCTTACCTGCAGCTGAAAGGCCATTGCGCACCGGCACACGTCGATCTGGGCGACGGCAATTGCTACTTCGATTACACCTCGACCGTTGAAATCGCGCCTGAACTCAAGCGCGATGGCTTTTATGCTTCGGGCTCAATCAAACTGGGCGACAGCGGCTTCAAGGCATTTGCCGACGTCGCTCTGAACAAGTCGCACATTTACGCTAACATCGCGCCATATCCGGCTGAGTTTGCGATGGCTCCGACCGCGCCATTGTTCCTCCAGTACGTCGCTCCATACCTGACCCCATATCAGCTTGCCAACGCCACCACCAGCGTTGTCAAATATCGCTTGTCAGACATGGGTGGCCGTGCTTACGACTATGCCAGCACCACCCACCACGTGGTGGCCGGCGTCGACGGTACTGCTGGCGGTTGGGATGTCAACGGCGCGTTCACGTACTCGAAGAATAAGTCGCCACAAAATTATGTGGGCGGTTTCCCGCTGGCTGCAAAGTTTGATGCCGCGATTGCAGCCGGCACGATCAATCCGTTCCCGTACGCTCAGGGCGAAATGCCACAGACGATGATCGATGCGCTCAAGGCGACCGGGTTCTCGGGCAACTACAACACGACGACCATCGAAATGAAAGGCGCCGACGCCCGTGCTTCGCGCGAGATGTTCTCCATGGCTGGCGGCAAGGCGAGCCTCGGCGTTGGCGCAGACTTCCGTACCACATCGTATTCGGAAATCGGCAATCCAGCTGTTTCCCATTCGGAAATTTTGTTCGACAGCGATCAGCCGTCGTTCGATTACAGCCGCAAGAACGCCGGTGCCTACGCCGAGATGCTGCTCCCAGTCATCAAGAACCTGGACATCACCGGCTCGCTGCGCTACGACACCATCGGCAAGATCGATGATAGGCTGAATAACGTTACGGTAGGCAAGAACCAGCACGCGACGACTTACAAGTTGAGCGCGCGCTTCCAACCTAGCAAGGAAATGCTGTTCCGTGCTGCGTACGGCACCGGCTTCCGCGTTGCCACGATGAAGGAAATCGGCCAGCCGATTACGGACTTCGGTGTCACAGGCGGCAGCTATCCTTGCCCGATCGTCGCTCCGGCGTTCACGGCAGCCGATCCACTGTTCCGATATTGCGTCGGCGTCCCCACGGGCCAGCTCGAAGCCTTCAACGGTGGCAATAGTGAACTGAAGCCAGAAAAGTCCAAGCAATGGTCGATCGGCGCCGTGTTCGAGCCTAACGCCGCTTTCAGCGCCAAGTTTGATTTTTGGAACGTAGAGATCACCGACGCGGTCACAAGCGTCAGCGAAAGGTTGATCGCCACCTTCCCGCAAAAGTACTACTCGCTGTACATGACCAAGCACAAGGCATCGACCAACCGTGATGTCCTCGCCATCCTGTTTGCGCCAATCAACATCGGCAAAGCTGAAAATCAGGGTCTCGATTACGACTTGTTGTACAAGATGAAGGTAAGCGACGTCAAGCTGACCGGTCGTCTGGCAGGCACCCACCTGCTCAAGTCGCGCTATACCGAGCCTGGCACCGATGACGTCTGGCACACCAGCCTTGGCGAATATGGCACAAACGATGCTGTCAGCTTCCGCAACATCGTACGTGCCTCGTTGACCGCCGACGCTGGAAAGTGGACGCATAACCTGGCAATGAACTACCGTAGCGGCTACAAGGACGTTCACTATACGGTAGCAGATTGCGCAGTGTCGGTCGGCGATGCAAACGGTCCTTGCGCCGACGTGCAGCTGGACGTCAAGGCCTACACGACGTTCGACTGGCAGACCCAGTTCCGCCTGATGCAAAACCTGGAACTGACCGCCGGCATTATCAACATGGCAGACAAGGAACCACCTCTGTCGCTGCGTTCGGCCGGTTCGCACCAGCTGGGTTACGACCCACGCTATGCAAGCCCGGTCGGCCGTACGTTCTACCTGAGCGGCAACTACAAGTTCTGATTGTAGCGAACGCATAAAAAAACCCGCCGGTGCAAGCCGGCGGGTTTTTTTTCGTCCGCGCCGCCGTTACGGTTCGCGGCGCAAGCGGCGCTGGCGCACCGCTTCGGCCAGGCCTTCCAGCACAGCCACGCTGCTGTCCCAGTCGATGCAGCCATCGGTAACCGACTGGCCATACACCAGCTCCTTGCCCGGCACCAGATCCTGGCGGCCAGCGACCAGGTGCGATTCGATCATCACGCCAACGATGCGGTCGTCGCCAGCGGCCACCTGGGCCGCGATGTCGGCGCACACCGGCACCTGGTTTTCCGGCTTCTTGGAGCTGTTGGCGTGCGACGCGTCGATCATCAAACGCGACGCCAGGCCTTGTGCTGCGATCTGCTGGCAAGCCAGATCCACGCTGGCCGCGTCGTAGTTTGGCGTCTTGCCGCCGCGCAGGATGATGTGGCAATCCTCGTTGCCGTTGGTCGACACGATGGCCGAGTGCCCGCCCTTGGTGACCGACAGGAAATGGTGCGGCTGGGACGATGCCTTGATCGCTTCGACCGCGATCTTGATGTTGCCGTCCGTGCCGTTCTTGAAGCCGACCGGGCACGACAGGCCAGAGGCCAGCTCGCGGTGCACCTGCGACTCGGTGGTGCGCGCGCCGATCGCGCCCCAGCTGATCAGGTCGGCGATGTACTGCGGGCTGATCACGTCGAGGAACTCGGTGCCGGCCGGCAGGCCGAGGCTGTTAATGTCGCGCAGCAGTTCGCGCGCCATGCGCAAGCCGTCGTTGATGCGAAAGCTGTTGTCCATGTACGGGTCGTTGATCAGGCCCTTCCAGCCGACCGTGGTGCGCGGCTTTTCGAAGTACACCCGCATCACGATCTCGAGCTCGCCGGCGAAGCGCTGGCGCTGTTCGGCCAGGCGGCGCGCATATTCCATGGCCGCCTTGGTGTCGTGGATCGAACAGGGCCCGATCACCACCATCAGACGGTCATTCTGGCCATGCAGGATGCGATGCAGCGCGATGCGCGCGTTGGCGGCGGTCTGCTCGGCCGCGTCACCGCACGCAAACTCGCGTATCAGGTGCGAGGGCGGCGTCAATTCCTTCATTTCGCGGATGCGAAGGTCGTCGGTGCGTGGCATAAGTTCTCCGTAGTTTGGGTCAAAAAAAAACCGCCATGGCTGGCGGTTTTTCAGGATTCTTGCTGGATCTCGTCGTTGCTACGTGAACCTGCCGCTACTCCACCGCCTTGGGGTTGGAATGGCTAAAATAAAAATGGCAGGTAAAAGCGGCAATGCTGTGCATGGTCAGATCCAAAAGTCTGGAATGACTATAACAACACCGTTCCAGCTTGGCAAGCCCTGAGCCCGTCAAATCTGCCTATACAAGCCGAAATGCCTATTCGGCAACATACTTCTTGATGATCTGCTTGTACTGGGCGCTGCTTTTAAGCTGCTTGAGGCCGGCGTTGAAGTCGTCGCGGATCTGCTTGTCCCTGAACACCGCGTTGTTGAACTGCTGCGGCGCCGCCGTGAACACCTTGTGGATCGTCACCTCCTGGCTCACGTCCACCCCACTGGCGCTGGCCTTGTAGTACTTGAAGACATTCAAGTCGCCCACATAGGCTTGCGCGCCGCCCGCGTAGAGCTGCTGCACGCGGCGCTTTTCGTCGGACGACTCGCTGTACTTGGCATTGCTCTTGGCCACCGCGCCAAATTCAGCGCCCAGAAAGTTCGACGCGCCCTGGAAGGCGATAATGCTCTTGTCCTTCAGGTCGCCCACACCATGGATCGCCAGCGCGTTCTTCTTGAGCGAAATGGCCACATCCTGGTACGTCACGGTCGGTTCGTCGGCGTAGAAGTAGCCGCTGCCCTCGCGCAGGTCCGGGCTGCCGCGCTGCGCGGCATCGGCCTGGCCGTCGGCCAGCGTCTTGGCGATCGCCCCCATCGCGGCAAACACCGGCGTCACCGTGTGCCCCTTGACCGCCAGCGCCGCCTTGATGATCTCGAACTCGAACCCGCTGGCCTGCCCGCCGGCGTCCTTGATGACGTACGGCGGCAATGCGAAGCTGAACACCATCTTCACTTCCTTGGCGCCGGCAGCGGGCGCCAGGGCAAACGATGCGCCCAGTGCGCCGAACATCAATGCATGCAGTGTCTTCACGTTTGATCTCCCTGTCTGATTGGTTGAACCGCCTGTCAGTCAGGCAGATACTGCCTGACGATGTTCTGATAACGCCCGCTTAGCCTGAGTTGCTTGAGTCCTTCGTTGAAATCGTCGCGCATGCGCGGATCGAGAAACACCGCGTTGTTCGACACCAGCAGCGCTTTGGGAAGAATACGGTGCACCGTCACCAGGCGCGGATCGAAGCCGAATGCCGCGCTGTGGTAGCGGAAGATGTTGATGTCGCCGACCACCACCTGCAGCTTGCCGGCGAACAGCTGGCTGATCTTGCGTTTCTCGTCGGCGCTCTCGAAGTAACGGGGATTGGCCTTGACCGCTGCCAGGTATTCCGCCCCCAGAAAGCGCGTGGCGCCGTCAAAGGCCATCACGGACTTGTCCTTCAGGTCGGCGACACTGTAGATCGCCAGGTGGTTCGCGGCCAGCGAGATTGCCACATCGCGGTAGTCGACCGTCGGTTCGCTCGCGTAAAGAAAGCCGTCAGCCTCACGCAGTTCAGTGCTGCCGCGCTGCGCGCCGTCCACCTTGCGCTGCCTGAGCTGCGCTGGCATGGCCGCCAGCGCGACGAACAGCGGCTTGAGGGTGTGGCCTTTTTCCGCCAACGCCGCGCGCACCAGGTCAAGTTCAATGCCGTTGCCGTCCTTGTGTTCGCGGTCCGGAATGACGTAGGGCGGCAGCGTCTGCGCGAACAGCATGGTGAGCTCGTCGGCCCGGACCTGGCCGCACAGCGCCAGCGCGATCAGCAGCAGTGATCTGAAGGTGGCCATGGCGGCTCAATAGCTTTTCATGATGCGCTCGAACGTGCCGTTGTTGCGCAGCTTGATGATCGACTTGTCGATCGCGCGCACCAGCTGCGCCAGTTCCGGATCGCTCTTGCAGGCGACGATAAAATTGGGCACCACCGCCAGCGGCTGTTCAGCCACGTGCAGCGCCGACATCGGAATGCCGGCCCTGGCCGCGGCCAGCGCCACGCCCTGGCGCGGGCTGATCACGGCCGCGTCGGTGCGGCGCGCCACCAGTTTCTTGAGCATGGTCTCGAACGACGCCTGCTGGTCCAGGCGCGCCGTGGCGAACAGCTGCAAATCGATGCCGAAATAGGCGCCGCTCAGGTAGCTGAGCGACTTGCCGGCCAAGTCGGACGGGGCCGCGTAGACCAGCGGATCGCTAGCGCGCGTGACCAGCGTGACGCGGTCGGCGACGATCGGTTCGGAAAAGGTGAGGAAAGCTTCGCGCTCGGGCGACTTGAACACGCCGACCATCAGGCCGTCGCACATCTTGGTCATCTCGAAAGCGCGCGGGTAAGGCGCGGCGACGAAGATGTGTTCGACTTCGGCATCCTTGAGGATGGCGGCGGCGGTCTCGATGGCATAGCCCTGCAAGGCGCCATCGGCGTCGACCGCCGACTTGGGCGGCTGGCTCCAGTTGGCGAACACCTTGACCGGATGCAGCGGCGCCGCCTGCAGTGAACCGCAGAACAGCGCACACAGCATGGCAACGAGGCGTGTCAGCTTCATGAGTCCGATGGTGACACGCAACTACGAGTGGCGCAAGTCCTAAGGCGGGGTCAGTCCCGGCAAACGTACACGGCCCCATCAGTAGCTGCGCTACTGATGGGGCCGTGTACGTTTGCCGGGACTGACCCCGCTAATTAAGCCGTACCGCCCACCGTCACGTCTTCGATGCGCACGGTCGGCTGGCCCACGCCCACCGGCACGCTCTGGCCTTCCTTGCCACATACGCCCACGCCCGAATCGAGGCGCATGTCGTTGCCGATCATCGACACCCGGTTCAGCACGTCCGGACCATTGCCAATCAGCGTGGCGCCCTTGACCGGGTAAGTGACTTTGCCGTTTTCGATCATGTACGCTTCGCTGGCCGAGAACACGAATTTGCCGTTGGTGATGTCGACCTGGCCGCCGCCGAAGTTGACCGCGTACAAGCCGTTCTTGACCGAGGCCAGAATTTCTTCCGGGTCCTTGTCACCACCCAGCATGTAGGTGTTGGTCATGCGCGGCATCGGCAGGTGCGCGAACGATTCGCGGCGCGCGTTGCCCGTCACCGGCATCTTCATCAGGCGCGCGTTCATGGTGTCCTGGATGTAGCCTTTCAGGATGCCGTCTTCGATCAGCGTGGTGCACTGGCTCGGATTGCCTTCGTCGTCGATGTTGAGCGAACCGCGGCGGTCGGCCAGCGTGCCGTCATCGACCACGGTGACGCCCTTGGCCGCCACGCGCTCGCCGATGCGCCCCGAAAACGCCGAGGAACCCTTGCGATTGAAGTCGCCTTCCAGGCCGTGTCCGATCGCTTCGTGCAGCAGCACGCCGGGCCAGCCCGGCCCCAGCACGATCGTCATGGGGCCTGCCGGCGCCGGGCGCGCGTCCAGGTTGACTACCGCCGCCTTGACCGCTTCGGTGGCGTATTTGTCGAGGATCTCGTCGCTGAAGTAACCGTAGCTGTAGCGCCCGCCACCGCCCGACGAGCCCATTTCGCGGCGCCCGTTCTGTTCCACGATGACGGTGACCGATACCCGCACCAGCGGGCGGATGTCGGCGGCCAGCACGCCGTCGCTGCGCACCACCAGCACCACGTCGTATTCGCCAGCCAGGCCAGCCATCACCTGCACCACGCGCGGATCTTTTTTGCGCGCCATTTTCTCGACGCGCTCAAGCAGCTTGACCTTGGCGGTCGCGTCCAGCGACGCCAGCGGATCGTTGGGCAGGTACAGCGAACGCCCGCCTACTTCGGTCATGCGCGAGGCCACCTTGATCTTGCCGGCGCCAGCGCGCGCGATGGTGCGGGTGGCCGCGGCGGCGTCGAGCAGCGCCTGCTCGGAGATCTCATCGGAATACGAAAAGGCCGTCTTGTCGCCCGAGATCGCGCGCACGCCGACACCCTGGTCGATCGAAAAGCTGCCGGTCTTGACGATGCCTTCTTCCAGGCTCCAGCCTTCGCTTTTGGTAAATTGAAAATACAGGTCGGCGTAGTCGACCTTGTGCGTGAACATGGTCCCGAGCGCGGATAGCAGCTTGCCTTCATCCAGGCCAAACGGCGTCAACAGCACATCGCGCGCTACCGCCAGGGAGGAGAGATTCGGTTCGAAGGGTTTCATGGCAGGGCTCTTTCAGGTGTGAACTGGCATTGTGCCATATCCGGCTTTTTCATACGCACAGGTCGTCATCCTCGCGAAAGCGGGGAACCATGCTGAATAAGCTCAGTATGGGTCCCCGCGTGTGCGAGGACGACGGATGTTATAGCCGGCGGTGCTTGAGCGCAGGCAGGCTCTCGCGTACGCTGGCCAGGTAGGGCAGGTCGATCTCGCCGTGGACCACGCCCTCGCCTTCGGCCAGCACCGCCTTGACCTCGCCCCACGGGTCGATCAGCATGCTGTGGCCGAACGTGCGGCGCCCGTTCGGGTGCAGCCCGCCTTGCGCCGAGGCCAGCACATAGCACTGGTTTTCGATCGCGCGCGCGCGCAGCAGCACTTCCCAGTGCGCCATGCCGGTGGTGTGGGTGAAAGCGGCCGTGACCACCATCAGCGTGCATTCGCCCATGGCCCGGAACAGCTCGGGAAAGCGCAGGTCGTAACACACCGCCAGTCCGACCCGCCCGAACGGCGCGTCGAACATCACCACCGCTTCGCCCGGCACGATGGTGCGCGCTTCGTCGTACGATTCGCTGCCCTTGGTAAAACCGAACAGGTGGATCTTGTCGTAGCGGCTCACGGGTTTGCCTTGCGGGTCGTACACCAGCGTGGTGTTCATCACCTTGCCCGCATCGGCCGACACCAAAGGCAGCGTGCCGCCGATCAGCCACACGCCATGCGTGCGCGCGGCTTCTGCCATGAACTCCTGGATCGGCCCTTCGCCCGGCCGTTCGGCGTGGCCCACCTTGTCGCTGTCGGACAAGCCCATGATGGGCCAGTATTCGGGCAGCGTCACCAGCGTGGCGCCAGTGGCAGCCGCTTCGGCCACCAGCTTGCGCGCAGTGGCGATGTTGTGCTGCACGTCGGGGGAACTGATCATCTGTACTGCGGCGATTGTCGTCATGGCTTTTTTTCTCCGGCAGGGATGGCGGCGGCCGCGTCTCCACGGGCGCCAGCCAGTTTGGTCACGATCGGCGCCTTCCATGGCCCGGTGACCTGCATTTCGTAAGTGAGCGCCTTCATCATCGGGGCGCGCAGGAACAGCTGCGCCAGGAAGCTGCCCAAGCCGATCACCGGATTGACCGCCAGCGCGTACACCAGCGGGCCGGTGCCCAGGTTGAATTCGGGGATCACCACCACGTGCAGGTTGGTGCTCTCGTTGCCGATGTCGGCGCTGCCGTCCATCAGCACGGTGGCGGCCACGCCGTGCATTTTCAGGTTGTCGGTGCGCGCCACGCCGTGCGCGATGTTGGCGGTGGCGGTGATGCCGTCAAACGCCAGGCCTTCCGAAAACACGTCATGGAAATCGAGCTTGAGTATGCGCGGCAGCATTTGCAGACTCAGTACGCCGAGCAGCTTGGCCGCGCCGGGATCTTTTTTCAGGAACTGGCCGGACGCCACATTCAGTTCGATCTTGCCCGACAGCGAAGGCGTGTCCAGCGTGTAGGGCAAGCCGTTCCAGGCGATGTCGCCCGACAGGTGCCCCTTGCCGCGCTTGAGCGTGTCGGGAAAGCCGAACCGGTCGAGCAGCTTGCCGGCGTCGTCGATGTCGAGCACGAAGTTCAGGCTGGTGTTGCTGGCGCCGTCGCGCGTGACCCACTTGCCGGTGCTTTTCAGCGTGCCGTCCGGATTGGCCAGCAGCAGCCGGTTGATGCGCCACTCGCGCCCGCCCGATGCGCCGGTGCTGTTGTTGGCCATCAGCTCGAGCCGGCCCAGCTGCTTGTTGAACAGTTCGAAGCGCTCGGCCACGATGTCGAGCGCAGGAATGCTGGCCGCCGGGCTCTTGCCCCCTTCGAGCAGATCCTTGACGTCGTCCTTGGCCGATTCGGGAATGATCAGGGACGCCAGGCGCGCGGTGACCTTGCCCAGCGCCTGGCCGGCGGCGCCCTCGTCCCACGTGACGTGGCCGGCAATCTGGCGCGCATCGATGTTGGCCTGCCAGCTCTGGCCCTGGTGCGACGCGCCCACCACCACGTTGTCCAGCTTGCGCTCGGCGATGATCAATTCGGTGGCGCGCGCCGCCATCACGTCCGGCACCACGTACTGGGCCAGGTTGGCGGCGGCCGGTTCGGCGCCGGTGACGGCCGGCGCCGGCGCCTCGGCGATGCGCGCGCCGATGCCGATCCAGTGGTCGACATTGAGCGACTTCATGTTCGCGTTGATCATCATGCCCTCGTCCGGCTCGGGCGCCGGCAAGTTCACGCCCACCCCGCCGCTAAGCACCTTCCATGAGCCCTTGCCCTGGCGCTGGCGCAGGTAGCGCGCGGCCATTGACGTGCCCAGCGTGATCTTGATTTCGTCGCGGTGGGTGTCGAGCGCCGCCGGCGGCGCCAGCGCGGTCAGCGTGAAATGCAGCGGCAGCGCGTCGGGCGCCGCCTTGTTCAGCGGGGCCGGGAAGTCCAGGCCAAGGCCGGCCAGGGTCGAGTCGACCGTCACCTGGGCCAGGCCATCCTTGACCGTGACCAGGCCGTTGAAGCGGGTGGCGCCGTTCAGGCGTCCGGTGACTGGCGCCATCGCGGCCGGGTAATACTTGCGCACGCCGTCAGCGGCCAGGCTGCCGTTCATGCGCACCACGATGCCGCCTTCGCGCTGGCTGCCGCCGCTCACAGCCAGCGGGCCGCCCAGGAAGCTGCCGCCAACGCCGGCCAGGTTGAAGCCACGCTCGTTGAATTCGACTTTGCCCTGCGCCGCCTGGGTCGGCGGCAGCTCGGGGAACAGCTGCACTTCGTTGTTCATCAGCTGCAGCGCGCCGGCCACCTTGGCGTCCTTCAAGTGCGCCAGCGGCAGTTGCAGCTTGAGCGCCAGCTTGGCGTTGCCGTTCGCGCGCGCCGGCTCGAGGAAATGGCCGATCCAGCCGGCCACCGGACTGGCGTCGACATAGCGCAACATGTCTTGCAGCGGCCCGCCGGCGGTGCCGTCGATTTCGAGCATCTTGTCGGGGCCATACAGGTCGGCCACGCTGGCTTTGACGTTCGACAGCGGCACGCCCAAGGTGCGCGCGCTCTCGCCGAAAATCTCCATGCGCGCGCGGTCGAACACGATGGTGCCGTTGATCTGCTCGGCCTGCGGCCACAGCGGCGACTTGCCGTCGGCTGCGACATGGCCGGGCGCGTAATTGAGGCGGCCGTTCTCGATCCGACCGGCGATACGGAATTCGCCGCGCGACGGATCGCGGAACGGAAAATGCGCCAGCTCGCCGCGCAGGCGCACGGTGGCGTCGCGCAAGGTGCCGTCTTCGATCGCGCCAAGCAGCCATTCTTGCAAGTGGGGCGGGGTTTGCAGCGGCAAAAAGCGCTGTAGCTGCTTGACGTCGAAACCGGTCACGGTGCCCGACAGGTCGACGTTGCCGGCCGCCTTGCCGGGCGAACCCACCAGCGGCATCTGATGCCGTCCCGACAGCGTGCCTTTCAGGCTGCCCTGGGTAAAACTGAGCCCGTCCAGGTTCAGCACCAGTTCGTTATGCGGCGCAAACGTCCAGCGCGCCTGCATGCTGAGCTGATCGAACGGCATCGACGGTTCGGCGAACCAGGCCGGCAGCTGCAGCACCAGGCCTTGTGAATCGACGCCGATGTTACCGCCCTTCTCGCTCGCGTCGATGGTGCCCGACAGGTTCTCCACGCCCGGTATCGCCGGCACCGCGGCAATCGCCGGCGACGTCGCGGTGCGTCCCTGGGCCAGGCGCGCCGGCTGCGGGCGCACGCCCAGCCCGTCCAGGCGGCCCTTGATGCGGTAGGCCGAAATGGCCGGATAGCGGCCGTTCCAGTTAGCCGAGAAATCGGTCAGTTTGCCGCGTGGCGCAAAATCGGCCAGCAGCTGGCGCTGCGGCGCGGCCAGCGGCAGCTTGGCGGCCAGCCTGGCCAGCACTTCCAGGTCGAGCTGGCGCGCGCTGATGTGAAACTTGTCCGGTTCGGCGCCAATCGCCGGCGCGTACGCTTCTTCGATCGTGGTCGGCGCCAGCGCCAGACCGTCGTCGGTGAGCAACGAAAAATCGCTCAGCGTGATGGTGTGGCCGTGGGTGCCGAACACGGGCTGGCCGGCGTTGCTGCCGTCGGCGAAGGTTTCGCTGGCAGACAAACGCCCGCTCACGCGTGCCAGCGCCAAGGGCGGCAAGTCGCGCCCCAGGCGCGCGCTCACGTCCACCAGCGCCAGGTCGGCGGTGAAGCCGGCCAGCTTGGCGCGCTCCAGCGCCAGCCAGGCGCGCAGCGAACCGTGGCCGCGGGTGACGTCGAACGGGTAATCGAGATAAGCCTTCCAGCCGGCCAGGTCGGTGTCGCGCAGGTCGGCGTACAGTTCGCCGCTCCACAGGCGCACATCGGAGATGCGCTCGGCAAAGCGCGGATGAAGGAAATCGGCGCGGATGTCGATCGGTCCGGACAAGCTGGCCGGCGGCGTGGCCTGGACTGCGAAGCGATGGTGATACCAGCTATTGAGCAGCACGATGTTCAGGTTGGCCAGCGCCAGCTCGGGCGCGCCGCGCAATTCGTCGGTCCAGCGCACGCGCCCTTCGCGCACCATCACCTGGTGCTGGTGCAGCACCCAGTCGGCGCCCTTGCCGTCGCCGCCCTTGGGGTCGAGCAGCATGCCGGCCACCGACAGCCGGCCTTGCGCATCGCGCCGGATATCGAGGTCGGGCCGGATGACTTCAAGCGATTCGAAACGCGGACTGGCGGCCAGCACGCTCCACCACGACAACGTGGCCGACACGCTCGGCAAGCTCAATACCTGGCGCCCCTGGTGGTCGCGCAGCACCACGTCGCCCAAAAACAGGTTGGGGCGCAGGCCGCGCCAGGACGCATAGATGCGCGAGATGGCGACCTGGTTGCCCAGCACGCGGCTGGCCTGCTTTTCGATATCGGCCTTGTAATAGTCGATATTGGGCAGGATCGCGTAGCGCAGGAACAGGAACAGGAAGGCGAACAAAAAGTAGACCAGCAGCGCCAGCTTGACGATAAAGCCAAGCAAGTGGTGCGACGCCCGGTTCGCCATCCGGTAAGCAGCCCGCGCCCTGTGCCAGCGTTGCGCAAGGTGCAGCTGGGGATGCGCAAAATGGGGCGAATGTTCTGGGATGTGCATCGATGAGCTATGAAAAGGGGCGCGGCCCAATTTTACCCCATCACAGCGCTCGCACGAGGCGGTTTACCTCAAGAATTGTTTCCAATCGTTAAGTGTTTTGACTTGGGCTTGCCTCCAGCCCGCGCGCACCTTACCATCGAGCGATGACTCCCGCTTCCCTGACCTGCGCCTCGCGCTACTATCAACGCTGGCTGGCGGCCGATCCGGCCCGCGCCAGCGCCATCGACCAGTTGGCGCACGCACCGCTGTCCACGCTCGACCTGGCGCAAGCGCTGGCGCGCCAGGGGGGCGGCACACTGCCGGCCACGCGCGCCATGCGCCAGTTGCGCAACCTGCTGGTGTGCACCCTGATCCGGCGCGACCTTGACGGGCGCGCCGACCTGGCCGAGGTGGTCGAGACCATGACCCGCTTCGCCGACTTCGCGATCCAGACCCACTGCGCGCATCTGATGGACGAACTGGTGGCCAGCCACGGCATGCCGATCGGGCACGAGTCCGGTCTGGAACAGCAGCTGCTGGTGCTGGCCATGGGCAAGCAAGGCGGCGGCGAATTAAATGTCTCGTCCGACATCGACCTCATTTTCGTGTACCCGGAAGACGGCGACACCGTGCTGTCGGACCCGTCCCAGCGCCAGCTGTCGAACCACGAATTTTTCACGCGCCTTGGCAAGCGCCTGATCGCGGCGTTGTCCGAGATCACGGAAGACGGCTTCACGTTCCGGGTCGACATGGCGCTGCGCCCGAACGGCAACTCCGGACCGCTGGTGGCGAGCCTGAACATGGTCGAGGAATACCTGATCGTGCAGGGCCGCGAGTGGGAACGCTACGCCTGGGTCAAGGCGCGCGCGGTGACCGGCAGCGCGCCCGACATCGCCGCGCTGGACGCGATCGTGCGTCCTTTCGTATTCCGGCGCTACCTCGATTTCGGCGTGATCGATGCGATCCGCACCATGCACGGCCAGATCCGCTCCGAAGTCGAGCGTCAGGAGCGCTTGCATCCGGACCGCAGCAACAACGTCAAGCTGGGACGGGGCGGGATCCGCGAAATCGAATTCCTGGCCCAGGTGTTCCAGCTGATCCGCGGCGGGCGCGACGCCGCCCTGCGCGAGCGCTCCACCCGCGCCACCTTGCGCGTACTGGCCGACAAGGAACTGCTCCCCGCCGACACCGTGCAACAGCTGCTGGACGCCTACAGCTTCCTGCGCAACCTCGAACACCGGCTGCAATACCTGGACGACGCCCAGACCCACACGCTGCCAGCCAACGAAGCCGACCAGCTGACGGTGGCCCACATGATGGGCCTGGCCGACCGCGCCACGCTGCTGGCCAGGCTGGATGAACAGCGCCGTTTCGTGGCCGCCCAGTTCGACGCCATCTTCAGCGACAAGGGCGGCAAGAATGGCGACAACGTCGATCCGCAATCGTCGGGCGCGCTGGCCGATCTGGATCGCCAGGAAGGCATCGAAGCGCGCCTGGCTGCGCTGGCGTTCGACCAGCCGGGCGCCGCCGCCCAACGCCTGATGGCGACCTGGCAAAGCCCGCGCCTGCAAACGCTGCCGGAAGCGTCGCGCACGCGCTTGCTGGCGCTGGTCAATGCGGCGCTGCCGCTGATCGCCAAAACCGCCGCTGGCGCCGCCGTGGGCAGCGCCAGCGCCACGCTGGGGCGCCTGCTCGACTTCTTCGAAGCGATCGCGCGCCGTTCGGCCTATTTGTCGCTGCTCACCGAATACCCGCACACGCTGGACCGCGTGATCCGCATGATGTACGCCAGCGGCTGGGCCGCCACGTTCCTGACCAAGCACCCGATCGTGCTCGACGAACTGCTCGACGACCGGGTGCGCAACGCCGCCCCCGACTATGCTGCACTCGGACTGGAACTGCGCGCCCAGTTGGACGAGGCCACTGGCGACACCGAGCGCCAGATGGACATCCTGCGCGAAGCCCACCACGCGCAGCTGTTCCGGCTACTGGCCCAGGACCTGGCTGGCGACTTGTCGGTCGAGCGGCTGGCCGACTATTTGTCGGCGCTGGCCGACACCATCTGCGCGGCCACCATCACCGCGGCCTGGAACACGATCGCCACGCGCCATTGCGAAGTGCCGCGCTTTGCCGTGATCGCCTACGGCAAGTTGGGTGGCAAGGAACTGGGCTACGTGTCCGACCTGGATGTGATTTTCCTGTTCGACGACGACCATCAGGACGCGCCGGGCAACTACGCCAAGCTGGCGCAGCGTTTCATCACGTGGATGACGGCGCATACCTCGGCCGGAATACTGTTCGACATCGACACCGCGCTGCGCCCGGATGGCGCGTCCGGCATGCTGGTGTCGTCGCTGGCCGCGTTCGAGCGCTATCAGGACAGCTCGGCCTGGGTGTGGGAACACCAGGCGCTCACGCGCGCGCGCTTTGGCGCTGGCGACGCCGCCATCGGCGCGCGTTTCGAAGCGATCCGCGAGCGGGTGCTGCGCAAGGACCGCAGTGCGCTGGCGGACGAATTGAAAAGCGAAGTGCTTAAGATGCGCAACAAGATGCGCGACGCCTATCCGAACCGCAGCGCGCTGTTTGACCTCAAGCACGATGCCGGCGGCATGATCGACATCGAGTTCATCGTGCAGTACCTGGTGCTGCTGCATGCGGCGCAGTATCCGCAGCTGACCGCCAACGCCGGCAATATTGCGCTGCTTCGGGTGTGCGGGGAACTGGGGCTGATCGATGCGGCGCTGGGCGTGGCGGTGGGCGATGCGTATCGCGCGATGCGGCGCTTGCAGCACCAGTTGCGCTTGCAGGGGCAGGACAATGCGCGCATCGATCCGGCCAAGGTGGATGCGCATGCGGCGCAGGTCAAATTGTTGTGGGCGGCGATGTTCGAATAACGGCATCCTCGCGAAATTCTACGTCGTCCTCGCGAAATACCAAACCACGTCGTCCTCGCGAAAATTTCACGTCGTCCTCGTGAAATTCCACGTCATCCTCGCGAAAATTCCACGTCGTCCTCGCGAAAGCGGGGACCCATGCTGAGCTTGGTCAGCATGGGTCCCCGCTTGCGCGAGGACGACGTTGTTTGGTCTTGCGCGAGGACGACGGTGTTTGTTCTTTCGCGAGGACGACGTTGTTTTGACTTTCGCGAGGACGACGGTGTTTGGGCTTTCTTTGATTTTCCCGGCCTCGCGTTTTCGCCGCTGGCGTGAATATCTCCCGATGGACAAACCAAGTTACGTGTACATGCTCGCCAGCGCGCCGCACGGCACGCTGTATATCGGCGTGACCAGCGATCTCATAAAACGCGTGTGGCAGCACCGCGAGGAACTTGGCCTCGGCTTCACCAAGACCTATCACGTGCACCGGCTAGTCTGGTACGAAATTCACATGGACATGCTGGCCGCGATAGCGAGAGAGAAACAGCTGAAGAAGTGGAATCGCAGCTGGAAAATCGAATTGATCACGAAAAACAATCCTCGCTGGCGTGATCTTTATGATGATTTCACGGCTTAGCAAACGCCCAATGGGCGTTTTTTTTCGTCGAACGAAAACCCCGCAGCGCGGCTCCAGGCAATTTAAGCCATCGAGTATTTACACGGTTAAATGCTATTTTCACAAAATAAATACACTGGAATAATACGTAAACAGCAAATAAATACAGTAAATACAAGCACTTAGCAAACTTTTTTGTTGTTTCTTTACGTCTAAACTGGTTTTTCAATTGACAACAATTTTGGCAAATGTTGTGATACCTCACGGCAAAATCGTATGCATAAACGGACGCCGCAATAAGGCCCATCAGGGGTTGTTGAATTGAAATTTCTTGCAAGAAATAAAAAGGGACACAGGAATGAACAAGAAGAGTTTCACGCACGTCACATTGACCCGCACCGCACTGGCTGTCGCAGCCGGCCTGCTGGTGTCGACCATCGCTTACGCGCAACAGTCAGAGGGTTCGATCTACGGCAAGGCCAAGGCCGGCCAAAAAGTGACGATCACCAGCGTCGACACCAACAGCTCGCGTCAGATCGTGGCCGACGCGAACGGCGCGTTTTCCCAAGCCAAACTGCCGCCAGGCCAGTACATGGTCACAGCCGATGGCCAGACGCGCGAAGTGACGGTAGCAATCGGCACCGGCACCCAGGTCATTCTGAGCGAGATTGAGCGTGTCACGATCACGCGCCGCCGCAACAAGATCGACGTGTCGAGCGTCGAGTCGAACTCGGTGTTCACGTCCGAACAAATCCGTGCACTGCCAGTGGCACGCGACATCAACGCGATCGCCATCCTGGCGCCGGGCGTCGTCAAGGGCGACGCGGACCTGGGCGCCGGTGGCCTGCCGGCATTCGCCGGCGCATCGGTGGCTGAAAACGGCTACTACATTAACGGCTTCGACGTCACCAACATCCGCAATTTCCTGTCGTACGCCAATTTGCCGTTCGACGCGATCAGCTCCGAACAGATCAAGGTTGGCGGCTACGGCGCCGAATACGGCCGCTCGCTCGGTGGCGTGATCACGATCTCGACCAAGCGCGGTACCAACGAGTGGAAGGGCGGCGCCTCGATGTACTGGTCGCCTGAGAAGCTGCAATCGAAAGGCAAGAACGTCGCCGACCTGGACTTCCCTGGCGACTACACTCTCTACCACGCAGCCGACACGTCCAGCCAACTGAGCACGAATGCCTACGTGGGCGGCCCGCTGATCAAGGACAAGCTGTTCTTCTTCGGAATCATCGAAGGCAAGCGTGACATCGACGATACCTATCGCGGCGCGCAGAGTCACCACTTCAAGTCGGCCCAGCCAAACGGCATGATCAAGCTGGACTTCCAGCCGAACGATGCACACCGTCTGGAATTTACCGGCATCACCAACAAGGTCAAGCAAGACGTTTGGGATTATGTCAATCCGATCGCTCCTGACCAGTCGTATGCGACCAGCCACCTGGGCACCGGCCAGAAGAGCACCTTTACTTCCGGCGGTCATACCCTGATCGGCAAGTACACCGGTTACGTGACCGACAAACTGACCGTGTCGGCACTGGTCGGTTCGGTAAAGGACCAAGTCGTCAAGACCACCGGTCACCGCGTGGCCGACCTGTCGTGCCCAGTTGTGCTGGACGTGAATTTGAACGAAGTGGGCTGCTGGACTGGTCCATTTCCTGGCAACCCGGTACGTGACCCCAACGCCAAGGACGACCTGGATACCCGCAAGGCATTCCGCATAGACGTAGATTACTCGGTAGGCGACCATACCCTGAAGGCAGGTATCGACTCGCAAAAGTTCACGTCAACGGCAGCCGGTCAATCGGACTACTCGGGCGGCGCCTACTATCGCTACTTTGTGAGCTCGACCGGCACCGTGAACGGCGTGCCCAATTCCGTAGCACCAGGCGGCATGTACGCACGCAAGCGTATCAGGACTTCGACTTCGGGCGAATTCGACGTCAATAACGATGCGCTGTACGTCGAAGACAGCTGGAAAGCGATCAAGAACGTGATGGTGTACGGCGGCCTGCGCTGGGAGTCGTTCAACAACAAGAACGCCGATGGCGTCTCGTTCGCCAAGGCTGACCGCCTGATGGCGCCACGTTTGGGCGCTTCCTGGGACGTCAATGGCGATGCTTCGCTGAAGGTGTACGGTAACGTCGGTCGCTACTACATTCCAGTGGCATCGAATACCAACATCCGCGCCACCCGCGGCGAACTGTTCACGCACCAGTACTACAAATTCACCAGCATCGATCCTGTCACCCAGGCACCGTTGGGCACCACCGAAGTGGGCGTCCCACAGGTTAACGGCGACGGTTCGCTGCCGCTGCCATCGACGATCGCCGACACCAATCTGAAGCCGATGTCGCAAGACGAAATGATTTTAGGCTTCGAAAAACTGGTGGGCAAGGGCTGGAAGGCCGGCGTCAAGGGCACCCACCGCAAGGTCCAGAACGGCATGGATGACTACTGCTCGCATTCTGGCTTCGAGCGTTGGGCGGCTGACAACAACCATCCGAACTTCGATTCGAGCACGATGGCAGGGTGCATGATCGTCAACCCAGGCAACGACGTCACCCTCAATGTCGATATCGACAACACGGGCACGCTGACCAAGATTAAGTTCCCGGCAGCGTACATTGGCCTCGCCAAATACGAGCGCACCTACAATGCGCTCGAATTTACAGCAGACCGCCCATTCGACGGTGTTTGGGGCTTGAACGCTTCGTACACCTGGTCCAAAACCCAGGGTACGGCTGAAGGCTACGTGAACTCGGTCATCAACCAGGAAGATGCAGGCGTATCCCAAGACTTCGACTTCCCATCGTTGACCGACGGCTCCAAGGGCTACACGTCGAATGACCGTCGCCACGTATTCAAGGTGTACGGCAACTACATGGTCACCGACACGATCCGTCTGGGCATGAATGCGGCGCTCGCTTCTGGTCGCCCAACCAGCTGCGTCGGTTTCGTGCCAGAGACCCAGCCTGACGGCGCCGATGCTGCAGGTTACTCGACCGCGTCGTCGTACTACTGCTTGAACTCTGCCGGTCCTGACATCGGTCGCACTTCCTCACTGCACAGCCGCGGTACGGCTGGCCGTACACCATGGACCAACTCGGTCGACGTCCAGATTGCCTATCTGCCGAAACTGGCAAGCGGCAAGCTGACGCTGCAAATGGACATTTTCAACTTGTTCAATACGCAGCAAGTCGTCGAGTGGCAAGAGACGCGCGATTTCAGCCGCGCTACGACTGTCAATCACCCAGATCCAGATGCTCCAGGCACGCAGATCATTGAAGGTCAGTTGAGCAAGAACTACCAGCGTCCGACGTCGTTCCAGGCACCACGCAGCGTGCGCTTCGTCGCCCGCTACGAGTTCTAAGTCAGCACTGGCAGCATCAAGCCAAAAAGACCGCCTCGGCGGTCTTTTTCATTGGTAGCATGCGCTTCGAGATGGACAAGCCAAGCTGACGCGTGCCCCCGTCGTCCTCGCGAATGCGGGGACCCATACTGACTATGCTCAGCATGGGGTAGCGCCTTGGCGCGCGTTCGCGAGGACGACGTGGTTTTGGGCTTTCAAGCAAAAAAAACGCCCCGAAGGGCGTTTCACTTATTACTTCGCGTTCATCAGGGCCACGGTGGTGTCCAGCATGCGGTTCGAGAAACCCCACTCATTGTCATACCACGACGATACTTTCACCAAACGGCCCGACACCTTGGTCAGGGTCGAATCGAAATTCGACGACGCCGGGTTGTGGTTGAAGTCGATCGATACCAGCGGCTCGGTCTGATACGTCAGCACGCCTTTGAGCGCGCCTTCGGAAGCGGCCAGCATCAGCGCGTTCACTTCGTCCACCGTCGTGTCGCGCTTGGCGATGAACGACAGGTCGACCAGCGACACGTTGATGGTCGGCACGCGGATCGCGAAGCCATCCAGCTTGCCGTTCAGCTCAGGCAGCACCAGGCCAACCGCAGCGGCAGCGCCGGTCTTGGTCGGGATCATGCTCATGGTGGCCGAACGGGCGCGGCGCAAGTCTTCATGCATCACGTCCGACAGTACCTGGTCGTTGGTGTAAGCGTGCACGGTCGTCATCAGGCCGGTTTCCAGGCCGATCGCGTCGTTCAGTGGCTTGACCAGCGGGGCCAGGCAGTTGGTGGTGCACGATGCGTTCGAGATCACGGTGTCGGTGCTCTTCAACACGCCTTCGTTCACGCCGAATACGATGGTGGCGTCAACGTCTTTGCCGCCTGGTGCCGAAATGATGACTTTCTTGGCGCCGCCCTTCAGGTGGGCCGAAGCCTTCTCTTTGGTGGTGAAGAAACCGGTGCACTCGAGCACCACGTCCACGCCCAGCTCGCCCCATGGAATTTCAGCAGGGTTGCGCTGCGCGAATACGCGGATCGAATCGCCATTGACGATCATGTTGTCGCCTTCGACGGTGACGGTGCCCGGAAACTTGCCGTGCGCCGTGTCGTAGCGGGTCAGGTGCGCGTTCGACTTGGCATCGCCCAGGTCGTTGATCGCGACGATCTGGATGTCATGCTTTTTGCCGCCTTCGTAGAATGCGCGCAGTACATTGCGGCCGATGCGGCCATAACCGTTGATTGCAACTTTGATCGTCATTACTCTGCTCCTGATGAATTAAAAAAGAGATTTAAGCGGCTATTACCAATTTGGCCTTGGCGACCACGTTCTCGACCGTGAAACCGAAGTGCTTGAACAGCACCGGGGCCGGAGCCGATTCGCCAAAGGTGTCGATGCCAACCACAGCGCCTTCCAGACCCACGTATTTATACCAAAAATCGGTCACGCCTGCTTCAATGGCAACCCGCGGCACGCCGCGCGTGAGCACGCTGGCCTTGTAGGCGGCGTCCTGGCGGTCGAACACGTCGGTCGACGGCATCGACACCACGCGCACGGCCACGCCTTCAGCGCCCAATGCAGCGGCGGCCTTGGTCGCCAGTTCGACTTCGGAACCGGTGGCGATCAGGATCACCTTGGCGTTCGGCGCGTCTTGCAGCACGTAGCCGCCGCGGTTGATGTCGGCGATCTGGCCGGCGGTGCGTTCCTGGAATGGCAGATTCTGGCGCGAGAAGATCAGCGTCGACGGGCCATCCTTGCGGCGCACGGCGGCACCCCAGGCAGCTGCCGATTCAACGGTGTCGCACGGACGCCAGTTGTCCAGGTTAGGGATAAGGCGCAGCGACGAGACGTGCTCGATCGACTGGTGGGTCGGGCCGTCTTCGCCCAGGCCGATCGAGTCGTGGGTGAACACGAAGATCGAGCGCAACTTCATCAGCGCGGCCATGCGCAGCGCGTTGCGGCTGTAGTCCGAGAACGTCAGGAAGGTCGCGCCGAACGGGATGTAGCCGCCGTGCAGGGCGACGCCGTTCATGATGGCGCTCATGCCGAATTCGCGCACGCCGTAGTTGATGTGGTTGCCCGGCTTGCCGGAACGCAGTGCGACGCACTCTTTCCAGTTGGTCAGGTTGGAACCGGTCAAGTCGGCCGAACCGCCCAGGAATTCAGGCAGCGATGGCGCCAGCGCCTGGATCGCGTTCTGGCTGGCCTTGCGGGTAGCGATGTTTTCTTTCTTTTCCACGCACGACGCGATGGCGGCGGCCAGCACGGCGTCGAAGTTGGCTGGCAGGTTGCCTGCCATGCGGCGCTCGAGTTCAGCGGCCAGCGCCGGGTGCTGCGCGCGGTAGGCGGCGAACGTGGTGTTCCATTCCGCTTCCATTGCGGCGCCCTGCTCTTTGGCGTCCCACGCGCTGTAAACGTCAGCCGGGATTTCAAACGGCGCGGCGGTCCAGCCCAGGTGCTCGCGTACGCAAGCGACTTCCTTGTCGCCCAGTGCGGCGCCGTGGACCTTGTCGCCGCCTTGCAGGTTTGGCGAACCCTTGCCGATGATGGTCTTGCAGCAGATCATGGTCGGCTTGTCCGAGGCCTTGGCCTGGGCAATGGCCGCTTCCACGGCAGCGACGCTGTGGCCGTCTACGGCGCGGATCACGTTCCAGCCGTAGGCTTCGAAGCGCTGCGGGGTGTCGTCGGTGAACCAGCCTTCGACTTTACCGTCGATCGAGATGCCGTTGTCGTCGTACAGCGCGATCAGCTTGTTCAGGCGCAGCGTGCCGGCGAGTGCGCATACTTCGTGCGAGATGCCTTCCATCAGGCAGCCGTCGCCCAGGAAGGCGTAGGTGTAGTGGTCGACCACGTCAAAGCCAGGCTGGTTGAATTCAGCGGCCAGCAGGTATTCGGACAGTGCCATGCCCACTGCGTTGGCGATGCCCTGGCCCAGCGGGCCGGTAGTCGTCTCCACGCCTGGCGTGACGTCCACTTCCGGGTGGCCCGGGGTTTTCGAATGCATCTGGCGGAAGGCGCGGATGTCGTCCATCGTCACCGCGTAGCCGGTCAGGTGCAGCAGCGCGTAGTGCAGCATCGAGCCGTGGCCGTTGGAGAGCAGGAAGCGGTCGCGGTTGACCCATTTCGGATTGGACGGATTGTGCTTGTAATGGCCGGCCCACAAAGCGACGGCAATTTCGGCCATGCCCATCGGCATGCCAGGGTGGCCGGAATTAGCTTGTTGAACTGCATCCATTGCCAGCGCGCGGATCGCGTTGGCCATCAGGGTAGTAGGGAGCGTAGGTTTCATGGGCGGTCGATGGTCTAAGATAAGGAAAGCGGGCGTGCCCCCGTCGTCCTCGCGAAGGCGGGGACCCATAGCACATCTATTCATAGATGCAATGGATTCCAGCCCACGCCGGAGCAACGTGATGGCATGAAGCACAGAAGCGGATTACGGAACCAACTATTTTACCAGACCAACAGGCCGCGCCTTAAAATGTCTTCTTTTCTGCCAAGGATGTGCATGCCTCGTTTTTACTGCTCCCAGCCGCTCGCGGTGGGCGAGACCATCGCCCTGCCGGATGCCGTGGCCCACCACCTGTTCGTGCTGCGCCTGCAGATCGGGGCTGAACTGTGCCTGTTTAACGGCGATGGCGGCGAGTATGTGGCGCACTTGGCCAGCGTCGACAAGCGCCGCGCCACGGCGGAAATCAAGGCCTTCGTGGCGCGCGACGTCGAACTGCCCTACCAGCTGACGCTGGTGCAGGCGCTGCCGGAAGCGTCCAAAATGGACTGGATCATCGAAAAAGCGGTCGAAATGGGCGTGGCGGCGATCCAGCCGCTGGCGGCCCAGCGCTGCGTGGTACGCCTGTCGGGCGAGCGCGCCGAGAAAAAGCAGGCGCACTGGCAAGGCGTGATTGAGTCAGCATCCGAGCAAAGCGGGCGCAACCGGCTGGTCAGGCTGGCGCCGGTTGACGATTTCCATGCGTGGACAGGCCAGCAGGACATGCACAAGCGCATTTTGCTCACGCCGCGTGGCAACCAATCGCTGTCGGACTGGGCGCGCCACCAGCCACCGCAGGCCCTGTCGATCATGATTGGACCTGAGGGCGGCTATACGCTGCAGGAAGAGGATGCGGCCATCGCTCAGGGCGCGCTGGCGCTATCAATCGGGCCGCGCATTCTGCGTACCGAGACAGCCGGCATTGCGGCGGTGGCGGCGCTCAATGCGCTGTGGGGCGCGATGTAGGATTTGCGGAGCAGGCGGAGCGGGGTCAGTCCCGGCAACCAGACATTCTTGACTATTCCGCCAATCACCCAACGCGCCGGTAGGCACACGCCTGCGCCAGATCATACGTGCACGTGATGCCTTCGGTATGTTTAGCCGATGACACGTCCGCTTCGACTTGAATTTGCCGGTGCACTCTATCATGTTACCTCGCGTGGTGACCATAGAGAGGCCATCTATCGCGATGACAATGATCGACAGGCATGGCTAGAAACGATCGCGCTCGTATGCAAGCGCTTCAACTTCATTGTGCATGCGTTTTGCCAAATGACGAACCACTACCATCTGCTGGTCGAAACCGTCGATGGCAACCTATCACAAGGCATGCGCCAACTGAATGGTTTATACACGCAGAACTTCAACCGGCGTCATCGCCTCGTTGGCCATCTCTTTCAAGGACGCTACAAAGCGATCCTGGTTCAGAAGGAAAGCTACCTATTGGAAGTGACGCGCTATGTGGTTTTGAATCCCTTACGCGCTCGCATGGTTACCTCACTCGACGACTGGGCATGGAGCAGTCATCACTGCACGGTAGGATACAAGCCGACACCACCATGGCTTGATCCGGAATGGCTGCTTGGCCAGTTTGGCACAACGCCCGATGTGGCGATTCCGGCGTATCACAAATTCGTCATGGAAGGCCTCGGCTTGAAGAGTCCATTGAAAGATACGGTCCATCAATTACTGCTTGGCGATGTTGCGTTTGTTTGCCAGCACCAAAGTTTTTTGGACGCTTGCGTGTACCGGGATGTGCCGCGAGCACAGCGGCGGATTGTCGCCCTTACACTCAGCGAATATCAAGCTCGGGCTCGCGACGATACCGAAGCGATGGCCGAAGCGTACAACTCCACAGCCTACACAATGCTAGAAATTGCCGATCATTTTGGCGTGTCCGCCAGAACCGTGAGCCGCGCCGTCAAGAGGTGGGAGAACAAGTCTGTGGATTGACAGTCGGGCTGAACGGCCGCCGCTGCCGCCACGTCAATTTTGTCCGGTTGCCGGAACTGACCCCGCAACAAAAAAAACGGGACGCCGAAGCGTCCCGTTTTTGTTGGATACAGCGGCACCTAAGTGCCGCTGACAGCCAGGCTGGTACTTAGAACTTGTAGTTCATGCCCAGGCTGTAGAAACGGCCAACAGCGCCAGCTTGGTGCAAGGAAGCATTGTACGAAGTCTGAGCACCTGCGTTACCGTAGGTAGCGACGTCAAACGGTGGCTCTTTGTCGAACAGGTTCAGCACTGCAGCGCGCAGGGTCAGGTTCTGGCTGATCTTGTACTGCACGTTCAAGTTGGTCGTGGTGAACGACTGAACGCGGCAGAAACGGTCAGGCTGAGTCAGGCCCTGGAAGTACGCACGACCGCCAACGTTACGACCGGTGGTTGCGCAATCGGTCTCACCCAGCGACGAGTCGAAGGTCGAGAAGCCGCTGGTGTAGTTCACGGTAGTCGTTACGTCCAGTGGGCCCTTGGCGTAGCCGAGGGTGAACTGAGCGCGGTCTTTCGGGTTACCGGTCGCGCCGCCAACCGACGATGGACCTTGGGTGCCAGCCATCTGGTACTTAGCGCTGCCCAGTTCAGAGACGTAGCCGAAGGTGTGCGCTGCGCTCAGGTTAGCCGACACGGAACCCATGTCGCTTGGCAGACGCCACTTGTAACGGATGTCCGCTTCGATACCATGGGTACGAACCAGACCGGCGTTGATGTACGGCGATTCTGCGTACACGATTGGACCTACCGACGGCGTGGTAATTATGCGGTCATTAGGTGCAGGCAAACCAGTAGCGGTCTCGATCGGCGTGGCAGGACCACGGACCCAGGTTGGAACGAACGTCGGGTCATTGCCGGCGCGCGTAACGACCAGGTTTTTGATCTCGATGTTGTAGTAATCCAGCGACAGGTTCAGGCCCTTGACTGGCTCGAGAATCATGCCCAGGGTGTACGAGGTCGATTTTTCTGGCTCCAGAGCCGGATTGGTGGTCTGGACATACGGCGGATTCAGGCCGCAAGCCGACGGTATGTTGCCGGCGGTGTTGATATTGCCATTCGAGCACAGGACTGGGTCATCGATCGCGTTGAACGTGAAGAACGAACCAGCGTTGCCCACTTCAGCCGCGTTTGGTGCACGGAAGCCTTTGGCAAACGTACCACGCAAAGCGATCATCTTGCTTGGAGCCCACTTGAAGTTGGCCGAAGGCGTGAACGAATTGCCGTAGGTATCATAGTGGTCGAAACGTGCCGACACGCCCATTTCGAGATCTTTGATCGGGTTGGCGCGCAATTCCGCAAACGCTGCGGTGTTGGTCTCGTTGCCAATCGTGAAGGCCGACGTGTTGGCCACTTTTCCGTTGAGGGTCAGCGACGATGGTGGCGCGTCCTGATCCTTCTTGTGCCAATGAACACCGGCCGCGAACGACAATGGACCCGCACCGAGTTTCATCAGTTCACGAGCGCCGATCAAGTCAGCGTAGCTCATCTCCGAGGTCAGCGTATTGTTGAACAACGGCGACACTGCTGCCATCATTGCTGGCGTGTTGTTGCCCAGTACGTTGAAGGTAGGGACGGCTTTGCGCAACTCGGTGTACAGCGTCGCGCGATCAACGTAGCCGCTGTAGCCAGCGTCGATGGTGACTTTGCTGGTGCCGGCGGCAGCAGAAATGTCCCAGCCGAATGCGCTACCGGTCAGGTCAACCGCAAAGCGCGTGGTTTTCGACGTATTGTCGGTACCGTTGGCCGGAGCCGTTTGCGGAATGTAGCCGTACAGACGGGCATTGCCCGGCAAGTTGTTGACTTGACCGATACCAACTACGGCGCCCGAAGGGAACGAGGTGTCGGCAATTGCGCCCACGCCTGGGGTCAGCACGCCGTTGACCAAAGTGGTCGTGCCGGCGAAGTTGCGCGCCGAGAAAGTTGGTGGCACGCCACGGTTGTTGCTGCTGTCGCGCTTGAACATTGAGCCTTTGAGCGACACTTCCCAGTCATTGCCCAGCTTCTTGGTGAAACCAACCAGCAGATTGACGTTGCGGCTTTCAGGCTGGATGAACGAGACGTCGTCACGCACCGAGCAACCGCCGGCACGGTACAGCGTGTAGTTACACTTGGATGGATCCAGAAACTGGAAGTTGGCTGCATTGTTCGCGCCGCCAGCGCCGGATGGGTTGTACAGGAACGGGCTGTTGGCCGCGACCAGGTTGCTGTTGAGGTTGGTTGGTACGCCCAGGGTCAGGTTGTTGCCGCCGCGCGAACGCCAGTCGCGGTCCGCCCATTCGTAACCTTCACGCTCGGAAACCTTGATCGACTTCTGGCTGCGCCATTCGGTGGTGAAGAAAGCGTTGTAGCCGTCTGCATCGAGGTCGCCGAAACCGGTGCTGAACGAAGCACGCTTGGTCATGCCGCCGCCGCGCGACGTGTCGCCCGCTTCAGCCGACAAGCGGGTGCCGCTCAGGTTTTTCTTCAGCTTGATGTTGATCACGCCGGCAATCGCGTCCGAACCGTACAGCGACGAAGCGCCGGACTTCAGAACTTCGATGGTTTCGATCGCGTCAAACGGGATCGACGAAACGTCGACGAACGAGCGCTGGGAATCGTCCGACAGTGGGTAAGCAGCCAGGCGGTGGCCATCGACCAGAACCAGGGTTGCGCCAACGGTCAGGCCGCGCAGCGAAATGCCGGCTGCGCCGTTTGCAAATGCGCCGGAAAAGCCGGTGCCCAGGGTACCAGCGCCGTTAGCGGCCAGGTCGGTCAGCAGTTCGGCGACCGAAGTCTTGCCGCTTTTCTGGATGTCGGCCGCGGTCAGGATCTGGACCGGGGTTGGGGTTTCTTTGTCTGCACGGCTAATCAGCGAGCCCGTTACCACGACGCGCTGGGTTGCTGCTGGCGCATCGGCTTGGGCCATCGCTGGGCTCATCACTGCAACCGACAGGGCACCACTAGCGATGACGATCGCGATTGCGTGCGGCATCGACTTCAATTTTAACTTCATGGGTACAACTCCTTCTGACCATTTGTAATCGCCTTGCAATTTGCGGTCGGAAGTTCCGATCCAGCAGCTTGCACCTTAAGGGCGTCGTAGTTAGCCATACCCGGGTTTATAAACCCTTCGATGGCCAGCCCCACATAGAAACATGTGCACTAGAGCAATGTCAATCTTACTAATGCTAATAGTATGTACAAAAACAACACTTCTTACAAAAAATTAAATCCTTGATTTTTCGGGCGCGGCCTGCGCCATTGTGCCGATTCCATTACCGGTTAAAATAGCCAACCTGTCTTTCCGCCTCACCGCCGCCACCTGCCATGCTCCGAATCGCCGAACTTAAACTGCCCTTAGACCATCCTGACGCCGCCCTGCGCGACGCGGTGCTGGCCCGCCTCGCCATCGAAGACGGCGATTTGCTGGAAATGGAGGTATTTAAGCGAAGTTTCGATGCCCGCAAGAAAAGCGCGATTGTGCTGATTTATTCGGTCAACGTCACTTTGCGCGACGAGGCAGCTGTACTTACACGCTTAAAACACGACATCCACGTGCAAGTGGCGCCCGACACCAGCTACCAATTCGTCGCCGGCGGCGCCCAGGCGCAGGGCTTTTCCAGCGCCGAACGCCCGATCGTGATCGGCACCGGCCCCTGCGGCCTGTTCGTGGCGCTGATCCTGGCGCAGATGGGATTGCGCCCCTTGATCCTGGAACGGGGCAAAGTGGTGCGCGAACGCACGGTCGACACCTTCGGCTTCTGGCGCAAGCGCGAGCTGAACCCGGAATCGAACGTCCAGTTCGGCGAAGGCGGGGCCGGCACCTTCTCGGACGGCAAGCTGTACAGCCAGATCAAGGACCCGCACCACTACGGTCGCAAAGTGCTGACCGAGTTCGTCAAGGCCGGTGCGCCAGCCGAGATCCTGACCATCAGCAAGCCGCACATCGGCACCTTCCGGCTGGTCAAGATGGTCGAGCAGATGCGCGAAAACATCATCGCGCTGGGCGGCGAGTACCGTTTCTCGAGCAAAGTGGTCGATATCGAAGTCGAAGGCAGCGGCGCCACGCGCCAGATGCGCGGCGTGGTGCTGGAAAACGGCGAGCACATCGCCAGCCGGCACGTGGTGCTGGCGATCGGCCACAGCGCGCGCGACACGTTCGAAATGCTGCATGCGCGCGGCGTGTACGTGGAAGCCAAACCGTTCTCGATCGGTTTCCGGGTCGAGCACCCGCAATCGCTGATCGACACCTGCCGCTTCGGCCCCAACGCCGGCAACAAGATCCTGGGCGCAGCCGACTACAAGCTGGTGCACCACGCCAGCAACGGGCGCTCGGTGTACAGCTTTTGCATGTGCCCGGGCGGCACGGTGGTATCGGCCGCGTCCGAGCCGGGCCGGGTGGTCACCAACGGCATGAGCCAGTACTCGCGCAACGAACGCAATGCCAACAGCGCCATCGTGGTCGGCATCACCCCGGCCGACTACCCGGGCCATCCGCTGGCCGGAATCGCACTGCAGCGGCGCCTGGAAGAACACGCCTACGTGCTGGGCGGCAGCAACTACGACGCCCCGGGCCAGCTGATGGGCGACTTCGTCAAGGGGCGCGCCTCGCAAGCGCTCGGTTCAGTGATCCCCTCGCTCACGCCGGCGGTGCACCTGACCGACCTGGCCAGCGCGCTGCCCGACTACGCCATTGTGGCGCTGCGCGAAGCGTTTCCCGCGTTCGACAAGCAGATCAAGGGCTATTACAAGGAAGACGCGCTGTTGACCGGGGTCGAAACGCGCACCTCATCGCCGATCCGCATCAAGCGCAACGACAACGACCTGCAAAGCCTGAACACGCGCGGCCTGTTCCCGGCCGGCGAAGGGGCCGGCTACGCGGGCGGCATCCTGTCGGCAGCGGTGGACGGCATCAAGGTGGCCGAAGCGGTGGCCCTGTCCATAGCGAAACAGGGTCAAGTCTGACATCTGGACACGGCCTCAGCGCTTGCGCTTCGCTTGCCCTTCGACCGCGGCGATGGCGCGACTGACTGTCTTCACGGACACGCCAAAATGGGTGGCGATCTGTCCCATCGAAAATACGGTCGAATGATAGGCCGCGGCCATCGCGACTTCGCGCGGCGCCAGTTGCGCGGCATATTCGTCAAGTGAGCGTGCCAGAATTCGTCTTTGTGCCCGAGCGGTCTCGCCAGTCACCATGGTTCGCGCCAGGCTTCTGTGTTGGGCGACAAATGCATCGTCGCCGAGAAGGCACTGGAAACTCACGCTCTCGAATGGGCTCTTGCCGTCCATTCCCTCCGCCACATAGCTGACGTATGCCTGCCGCGCCATGACCGGGTCCGCGCCAAAGCTGGCGAGCAGTGATGTGGTCTCCAGCCATGCCCGCGCCACAGGTTCGGCCAACATGGCGCGGTAGCTGCTCCATTCCCATTCGTCGGGCCTGGCCACCATGCGTGCACGAACCGGATTGAGCACGATATAGCGGGCCAGCTCGCGCAAATAGGCATCCCTTTGCACCAGCAGCGCGTGATAGCGGCCCTGCATCACGTGCCCGACCAAGCCGTGACGACGGTTGTAGTACTGAGCATAGGCACTATTCCATTGCCGCATGCCTTGCCCGAGATTGCCTTCCGGGGTTTCCACGAGCACGTGGAAATGGTTCGTCATCTGGCAATACGCATGGATGACAAAATGAAAGCGCCGGCATACGTCTGCCGTTTCGTCGAGCCAGGCATGGCGGTCCATCCGGTCGCGAAAGATACTTTCGCGTCGGTTGCCGCGGCACGTGACATGGTACAGCGCGCCTGGGAATTCGATTCTGAGTGGTCTGACCATCAAGCCAATTTAACAGGGCGGACAGGCCGCAGGCTGACCAAACGCAGACGTGTTGAACGACGCGCTGTGGCCGAGCCCGTGTCCAGATGTCAGACTTGACCCTGTTTACACTGTTTACAGCCAGCCAGATTTTCTGAAGCGGTAGTACAGATAGCCAGACAGGCTGAACATGAAAGTCAGCGCGGCCGGGTAGCCCCAGTGCGACTGCAGTTCCGGCATGAACGTGAAGTTCATGCCCCATACCCCGGCGAAGGCGGTGAATACACCGAAAATCGCGGCCCAGGCTGCCAGGCGCTTGTTCACTTCGCCCTCGTCGATCGTCACCATCGACAGGTTGACCTGGATCGCGGTGCTGATGGTCTCGCGCATGGTATCGATGGCGGCGTTGATGCGCTGCAGGTGATCGTGCACGTCGCGGAAATAATCCTGGGTGTCGATGCAGAACATCGGCACCCGCCCGCCGTGCAGCTTGCCCAGCGCGTCGAGCAGCGGCACCACCGCGTGGCGCAGGATCAGCACTTTGCGCTTGAGCTCGTACAAGCGCTCGATGTTGTCGCGCTGCGAGCCCTTGATGAAGATCCGGTCTTCGATCTTTTCCAGTTCCGATTCGAGCATCACCAGCACCGGGAAGTAGCGGTCCACTACCGCATCCATCAACGCATAGAGCACGAACGACGAGCCCATCGCCAGCAACTGCGGCTCGCGTTCGGCGCGCGCGCGCACGCCCAGGAAGCCGAGCTTGACGTTGTTGCGCACCGACAGCACGTAATTGTGGGCGACGAAGATATCCAGTTCGCCTTCGTGGATCTCGCCGTCCACCATTTCGATGGTGCGCACCACCACGAACAGCGAGTCGCCGTATTCCTCGATCTTGGGCCGCTGCTGGCCCCGTTCGGCATCCTCGACCGCCAGTTCGTGCAGGCTGAATTCTTCCTTCATCACTGCCAGTTCCTGCGCTTCGGGCTCGCGCAGCGCGACCCACACGAAGCACTCGGGCATCTGGATGTAGTCGCTGATGGCCTCAACGGTAATGTCGGATAGTTTCTTGCCTTCTTGGTAGGCAACGCAATTGATCAGCATAAGGATTCCAGAAAAAAAGACGCAGCGTGCGTCTGGGCGAAGCTTACACCAGTTGTCAGCTGTATATACTGAGCGTCTTGCTCAACCGGGACCTCCATGAACAAACTGCTACTCGCCCTCCTCGCCACCCTGCTGACCGCCTGCGCTGCGCCGCAACAGGAACGCATGGGCACCATCGCCGCCACGCCGCTGACGGACCTGAACCTGAACGAAAGCGTGATCCCGGCTATCCTGGTGCAGGCCAAGGCCACGCCGTACGCGGCGCCAGCCGACCAGGCTTGTCCCGCGCTGATGGCGCAGGTGCTGCTGCTCGACGATGTGCTCGGCCCCGATCTGGACGTGCCGGAGGTGGCGGACGAGAGCGGCACTGGCGCGCGTGCCGTGTCGACGCTGGGTAACGCTGCGGTGGGCGCGGTGCAGCGCACCGTCGAAGGGGCGATCCCGTTTCGCGGCTGGCTGCGCAAACTGAGCGGCGCCGAGCGCCACTCGCGCGACGTGGCCACCGCCATTACCGCCGGCACGGTACGCCGCGGTTATCTGAAAGGGGTGGCGTTCGCGCGCGACTGTAGCGGGGTCAGTCCCGGCAACCGGACACGGGCCCATCTGTAGCGCGCTACAGATGG
>JAZJXM010000033.1:81846-111435 GCA_040390915.1 Pseudomonadota bacterium | reverse complement strand
CCAGCACCTTCGGGTGCACCTTCATGATGATGTCGTCGCCGGCGGCGTCTTTTTTGGCGCCCAGGCAGCCGGTGACGATCACGCGGCCGTTTTCGGCCAGCGCTTCGCCAATGGCGTCCAGCGATTCTTGCACGGCGGCGTCGATGAAGCCGCAGGTGTTGACGATAACGAGATCGGCGCCCTCATAGGACTTGGCAGTTTCGTAGCCTTCGGCGCGCAGCTGGGTCAGGATCTGTTCAGAGTCGACCAGCGCTTTTGGGCAGCCGAGCGAGACGAAGCCAACTTTTGGAGCGGCGGCAGGAAGGGGGATACGGCGAAGTTCAGACATGATATGGGCACAAAAAGGCGGGGGAATCCGCTATTGTACCAAGGGGTCAGACCCCGGTGTTTCTTTTAAGGGGTCTGACCCCGGTTTTAGCCCGGGACGGAAGCAATATTATTTTTTATCTACTGGCGGAAACGGAAATGCGCCAAAAATATTCTTGCTCTGGCTTTGCATCTGTTCCTGCATCTGCACGAACAGGTTCTTGCTCTGGTCGATGTAGTTGTTCATCATGCCCTGCATCATTGGCGCCTGGACGTTCATGAACTGGGTCCACATTTCCGGGCTGAACGGCTTGCCTTCGAAGGTGCCGTTGGTGCCGGTGGTGAACTTGTTCTGGATATCGGTGAACGCTTGCACGTTCTTCTCGAGGTAGGAACCCATCATGCCCTGCATCGCGTGGCCGTAGTAGCGGATGATCTGCGACAGCACGCCGCTGGAAAACATCGGCGCGCCATTGGCCTCCTCTTCCAGGATGATCTGCAGCAGGATCGAACGCGTCAGGTCTTCGTTCGACTTGGCATCGACCACGGTGAATTCGTCAGCGTCGAGCACCAGCTGCTTGACGTCAGCGAGCGTGATGTAGGAACTGGTCTGGGTGTCGTACAGGCGACGGTTCGGGTACTTCTTGATCAGGCGTTCCGAATTCTTTTTTGCACTGCTCATTTCAAGGTCCACTTATTGCGCCGCAGCGCATTCTGAATGATTACGAAAAAAAAGCGGACTTCGGTCCGCTCCTGACAAGGCCTACTTTTTGCATTATAGGACGGATGTTCGCAAAAATACCACTTTGTGATATTTCGTGCAGTAAATATTGCAACGCACCCAAAGCGTAATGACAGGGCAACTTGCATTGCCCTTCTCTCAACACGGTTTAGTCGGCCCGCACCTTGACGTAGCGCCCCGGCGCCGCCTCGATCGGCTTGAACTTGGCATTGCCCAGCTTGGCAGGCGCCTTGACGTCCTTGCCGCCGTGGTCCGCCAGGAAGGCCGCCCACTCCGACCACCAGCTGCCTGCATGCTCGGTCGCGCCGGCCATCCAGGTGTCGGCATCGACCAGCTTGGCCTTGGCGCGCGCCTTCGGATCATTGGTCCAGTAGCTGCGCTTTTTCTTGGACGCCGGATTGATCACACCGGCGATGTGGCCGGACGCGCCCAGTACGAAGCGGTTGGCCTTGGCGTTCTTCGGATTGAGCAGCGCCATCGATGCGTAGGCGGCAGGCCAAGGCACGATGTGATCTTCGCGCGAACCGTAGATGAACACGGGCGCATCGATGCTGCCCAGGTTGACCTTCTGGCCTGCGACGTCCAGCTTGCCCGGCACTTTCAGGCTGTTTTCCAGATAGGTATTGCGCAGGTACCAGCAAAACATCGGGCCTGGCAAATTGGTGCTGTCCGAGTTCCAGTACAGCAGGTCGAACGGCGGCGGCTCGTTGCCCTTCAGGTAGTTCGACTGCACGTAGTTCCACACCAGGTCGTTCGGGCGCAGCGCCGAGAACGTCGTGGCCAGGTCGCGCCCCGGCATCAGGCCGCCCTTGGACAGCGACTGCTCGCGCAGCGCCACCTGGGTTTCGTCAACAAACACGTCCAGCACGCCGGTGTCGTCAAAATCGAGCAAGGTGGTCAGCAGCGTCAGGCTGGCGGCCGGCTGTTCGCCGCGCGCGGCCAGGACCGACAGCGCGGTGCTGACGATGGTGCCGCCCACGCAAAAGCCGAAGGCATTGACCTTGTCGGACCCGGAAATGGCGCGCGTGACTTCGATCGCCTTGATCGCGCCGTTTTCAATGTAGTCATCCCAAGTGGTGCCGGACATCGACTTGTCCGGATTGCGCCAGGACACCAGGAACACATTGTTGCCCTGCTCGACGGCGTAACGCACCAGCGAGTTTTCCGGCTGCAGGTCGAGGATGTAAAACTTGTTGATACAAGGCGGCACCATCAGCAGCGGCACCTGGTGCACGGTCGGGCTGGTGGGCGCGTACTGGATCAGCTGGAACATGTCGTTTTCGAACACCACCTGGCCGCTTGATGTGGCCACGTTGCGGCCCACTTCAAAGGCCGATTCGTCGGACAGCGAAATGCGGCCCTTCTGCATGTCGGCCAGCATATTGGCCATGCCCTTGGTCAGGCTTTCGCCCTTGGTGTCGATCAGCTTTTTCTGGGCTTCCGGATTGGTGGCCAGAAAATTGGCCGGCGACATCGCGTCGACCATCTGCTGCACCGCGAAACGGATCTTTTGCTGCTCTTTCGGCGGCGCCTCGACGGCCTCGGCCATCGTGGTCAAAAACTCCGCGTTTAGGAGGTATGATGCAGCACTGAAGGCCGAGATCGGATTGCCCTGCCATTCAGGCGACGAAAAGCGGCGGTCCTTGATCACCGGCGCGCGCGAAGCCAGGAAGTCTTGCCACAGCACGCCAGCCTTGTGCAGGTAGTCGTCGCGCAGCGCTTCGAGGGTTTCAGGATGGATGACGGCGCCGGCATCCTTGAAGGCATTGGAATTGGAAAACTGCGTCATCCAGGCCGTGGCCATGGCTTGCGGGTCGGGCAGATTCATGTTTGCGTCCATTGTTTCAACCTTTGTTCAACGATATCAAGGAATTGTATGTGGATTGTCGCCATTGCATGGATTTATGTGGTCGCCCTGATGGCCTTCACAGAAACCAGTATTGTTGCCGGAGTCATGACGTTTCTCGGGTATTGCGTGTTGCCTCTTTCAATACTGTATTACCTGGTTGGCGGGCGCCGCCGGCGTGAACGCCGCGAAAGCAGCGACGACAGCGAAAGCGATTCCAGCAGCAGCTCCATTTTTTCCAGCTTCGGCTCCAGCGACAGCAGCAGCGCCGATGAGTGCAGTAGTTCTTCCGACAGCGACAGTTCCAGCTGTTCGGACAGTGGCGGCGGCGATAGCGGCAGCAGCAGCGACTAACCCGTCGTCCTCGCGAACGCGCGCCAAGGCGCTACCCCATGCTAAATATGCGCAGTATGGGTCCCCGCGTTCGCGAGGACGACGTTATTTAAGCCAGATCAGGCTGGCCTGCCGCCCTGTCACCTTGTCGCGCCGGTATGAATAAAAACGTTCCGCTTCCGTCACCGTGCAATGCGTGCCGCCGGACACCCGCGTTACCCCATCGCGCGCCAGGAACAAGCGGCCCAGCGCGTAGATGTCCGCCAAATACTTCCCTTCGGTCAGCGGCCGGAATGCTGCCCTGACCTGCTCCGCTTCCCCTGTCTGCGCCCCCGCCAAAAAGCTATCGAGCACGTCGGCGCCAACCTCGAACCGCGCCGGACCGATCGCAGGCCCCATCCACGCGGTTATCTCACCCGCACCGGCGGCCCGCATGGCGCGCACGGTCTCGCCCAGCACGCCGCCAGCCAAACCGCGCCAGCCTGCATGCGCCGCGCCGACGACCTTGCCATCGACGTCGGCCAGCAGCACCGGCAGACAATCTGCGGTCATGACCGCACACACCACGCCGGGCGTGCTGGCGATGCTGGCGTCGGCCACTTGCACCGGCACATCGGGACCAACGGTGGCAGCATCGGCCACGGCAATGCCATGCACCTGCGAAATCCAGGCCGGACGCCCCGGCAGCACTTGCTGCAAGCGCGCGCGGTTGCGCTGCACGGCGTCGGCATCGTCGCCGCAGTGCAGTCCAAGGTTCAGTCCGCCACCACCCTGCCCGTCATCATACGGCGCAATACTGACACCACCATGACGCGTGGTAGCCAGCGCACCGATGTTGGCAGGCAGGTCGGGCCAGTCAGGCGCCAAAGGAGCGAAGCCCGGCATCAGACCTGCTCTGGCTCGGGAATGCCGGCGCGCGCGATCAGCTCGGCAAAATCATCGGCCAGCGGCACGATCCATTCGCACTGCTCGCCGGTGGCCGGATGGACCAGCCCCAGGCGACGTGCTTGCAGGGCCTGGCGCGGGAACACCGGCGTCAAGTGCTGTTTGCCGTACACCGAATCGCCCACCAAAGCGTAGCCGATCGACAGCATATGCACGCGGATCTGGTGGGTGCGGCCCGTTTCGAGCTGGCACTGCACCAAGCTGACCGGACGGCGGTCCAGCATGCCCGTTTCCAGGCGCTGGTAGTGGGTGATGGCCGGCTTGGCCGACATCGCCGTGGTGACCGCCATCTTGACGCGGTCTTTCGGATGACGGCCCATGGCCGCGTCGATGGTGCTCGACAGTTGCGGCGTCCCCCATACCAGCGCAAAATACTCGCGCTTGACGGTGCGCGCCTGCAGCTGGCGCACCAAGTCGGTCTGGGATGCCAGCGTTTTGCCGATCACCATCAGGCCGCTGGTGTCTTTGTCCAGGCGGTGCACGATGCCGGCGCGCGGCACGCCCGCCAGTTGCGGGCAGTGAAACAGCAGGCCGTTGAGCAAGGTGCCGGACCAGTTGCCGGCGCCCGGATGAACCACCAGGCCGGCCGGCTTGTTGATCACCATGATGTGTTCGTCTTCGAAAACGATGTTCAGCGCGATCTGTTCGGGCGTGTAGGCAGCGTCTTCAGGCGCGCTTTGCGGTTCGATAACCACCGTTTCATCGCCATACGCGGTATCCTTGCCGCGCGCGGGCTTGCCGTCGACCAGAACGTGGCCGCCGTCGAACCACAATTGCAGGCGGCTGCGCGAAAATTGCGGCACCAGCCCGGCGATGACCTTGTCGAGGCGGTGGCCGCACGCGTCCGGCGTCAGTTCCAGTGTGATCGGCGACAGGTCGATGCCGATCTCTGCCGGGATGAACTCGGCGTCGATCTCATCGTCAAAATCAGGGTCTAAAGGTAAATCCGCCAAATTCGGCGTTGGAGTTAATATCACAGCAGTCCCATCGGCTATAATCAGCCTTTCGTTGAATCTCGGTTAATACTCTCTGCACAAAGCCATGCAAAAAAAATTATCTTCTTTAGTTGCTACATGTGTCCTGCTCGCCGTCTCGGCGTGCAGCTGGTTGCCGGAAAAAACCGACGAGTCCAAAAACTGGCCAGCGACGAAATTATACGCTGAGGCGCGCGACGAGATGTCTTCGGGCCAGTATGAGTCCGCCATCAAGCTGTGGCAGCGTCTGGAAACGAACTACCCGTTCGGCAATTACGCGGCCCAGGCGCAGATGGAAATCGCCTACGCTTACTACAAGACCCAGGACCAGGCGCTGGCACTGGCGGCGACCGAGCGCTTCATCAAGGAGCACCCGACCCACCCGCAAGTGGACTATATGTACTACCTGCGCGGGTTGATCAGCTTTAACGACCAGATGGGCATTCTGTCGGTCGTGTACTCGCAAGACCCGACCGAGCGCGACCCGAAAGCGACGCGCGAATCGTTCGCCGCCTTCAAGGCGCTGGTCGACCGCTACCCGGACAGTAAATACGCGCCCGACAGTATCGAGCGCATGAAGTACCTGATCAACGCGATGGCGTCGTACGAAGTGCACGTGGCCAAGTACTACTATCGCCGCGGCGCGTTCCTGGCCTCGCTGAACCGCGCCATGGGTGCGGTGAAGGATTACCAGGAAGCGCCAGCGCGCGAAGAAGCGCTGTTCCTGATGATGCAGAACTACGAAAAGCTGGGCATGCCCGACATGCGCAAGGATACCGAGCGCGTATTCCTGGCCAACTATCCGCACAGCCAATTCACCGACCCGAATGCGAAGTCTGATTCGTGGTGGAAGTTTTGGTCGAAGTCCGACAAGAAGTAAGAGATTGGCGGTGACGCCGCAGAGATGCCGTTCAGTGTGAGCTGGGCGGCATTTTTTTGACCTGTCAGTTGCTTTTCTACTCACCACGAAACCGCTCAGTAGCCAACTGCGCGGCATTTTCCCCGTTTATTAATTGGGTGAGGTAGGCTACCGAATGCGCGTTAAGGTTGGACGCCCACTCTTGGGGACGTACTTGACCGGCGCCTGCACATTGCTCACAAGGCCGGTCTTGGAGTCGTAGTCATAGGGAACGTGGACGACAATGCCCGCTGTGAGGAAATCCTTTGCGTTGCGGGTCACGATCGGGCAGGAGCGCGCCCATGCTGTTGCCGCAATGATCGCGTCGGGCAGCTTGACGGCGGGTTTCATGGCAAGGCTGCTGCCCCGGATCTTGATTGCCGCCTCCATTATCGTCTTGTTCATCTCGATAACCTGAAACTCATCCAAAAGAGTGTCTAGGATCGCTTTGTCATGCGGGCGGGCAAACTCGCCGCAACGCAGTTCCATGTAAGTGACGAAGCTGATGGCCGGCGAGTCGTAGCTGGCCAGCTCGATCGACGCCTGATGGACGCCGTTAAGCATATCGATGAAAATGTTGGTGTCGAACAGCGTCAACGCCATTCAGACCTCAATTGCTCCTGGTACTCGACGCCATCCTTCGGAATGTCAGTGCGGTCTTTCCACAGCCCTTCGGCAGCTTTCAAGGCCGCGGAGAGACGGGCACGCTTCACTTCCATCGGACTGAGCGGTCGAGGTTCAGGGCTAGTGACCAAGTCTGCTTGATCACCGACTTTCTTCCGAGTAGCCATGTAGGCCTCCAGTGTGTTTAGTCATCACCAGTTTAGCGCATTCCTCTTGGACTGTCGTCGTGGCAGCACAACCGAAGGGGGGGCCAGGTCTGCCAATCGCACACGGCCTTAACAATTCGTGCACACCAACTGTCTCAAGCCGCTTCAACATCCTGCTCAAGATTTACGGCCGCGCCCGTGTCAGAAAGGCAGACCTGGCCCTCTTGTTCTTCGGACATAGTGCTGCTGGGTCTTGGGCGCGAGCTTGCGCATGCGCATGTCTTCGATCATCCGCTGGCGCAGCGGACTAATGGTGTTGGCTGTCGCTTTCATGGCTTGGCTCCTGTCGGAAACGAGGCGGATTGCCTCTGTTTCACGATAGAAACCGGAGCCACGGAATCAACTACAAATTGCCTTTGATCGAAGCCTTACCGCGCGAGCGGTTTAGTCCTCTGGCCGAACACGGACATCGTAAATTTGCCCAATGGCGCCAGCACATGCTTAACTCAACGTAGTGTTTACCTGAACAGCCACCATTTTTTCTTGGGCTGATCCTCCGCCGCGTCATCCGCGTAACGACCTGGTTCGCTAATTTCGATTCTAGCGGCGCGCATCGCTGCGCGGACATCGGGATGAATATCCTCAATATCGTACGGGTCCATGTCATCCCTGACCATCAACCTTAACAGCTTGCTCGTAAACTCGATCCGATGTCCTCGGTCCTTGATGTTCGATTGAATCAGTGGCCACATTTCGGCAAATAAGGTGCTACCAGCTCTCCAACTCATCGGAACTCCTAGTACTGCAGCATTATGTCGATTGGTACGACCGCTCCTGGCCGAACCCGCTCAGTCGGGTCGCGGCGCGGGACGTAGCGCCTCACTTTAGCTCGAGACAGCCGCCGCGCTGGCGCGCGCCATGTGCAGCTTTTTGTAGCTATCCATCAGGCGCCGGTGGCGATCAAGTCCTTCCAATTTCATACTGGTTGGCGTCAAGCCGAAGAAACGCACACTGCCGTCCATTGATCCGATTACCGCGTCCATCCGGGCGTTGCCAAACATGCGGCGGAAGTTGACTTCGTAATCGTCGTGATCCAAGTCGTCGTCCAGCTCCACCTCCAGCACCACATTCACAGCCTGATAAAACAAGCGGCGCTCGACTGTGTTGTCGTTGTATTGCAGGAAGGCTTCCACCAGCTCCTGCGCCTCCTCGAACTGCTGCAAGGCGAGATTGATCAGCAGTTTCAACTCCAGCACCGTGAGCTGACCCCAGACCGTATTCTCGTCAAATTCGACACCGATCAAGGTAGCAATGTCGCCGTAATCATCGAGCTCATTGCTTTCCAAACGCTCAAGCAGTGCTTCCAGACTCGCATCGTCCAGTATATGCAAATTCAAGATATCGGCGCGGAACAACAAGGCCTTGTTGGTGTTATCCCAGATCAGATCTTCAACCGGATAGACTTCCGAATAACCCGGCACCAAAATGCGGCAGGCAGCGGCACCCAGGTGCTCGTACGACGCTGTATACACCTCTTTGCCCATGTCTTTGAGAATACCGAACAAGGTCGCGGCTTCCGCGGCGTTGGAGTCTTCGCTTTGCCCGGAAAAGTCCCATTCAACAAAATCGAAATCGGCTTTGGCGCTGAAAAAGCGCCACGACACGATACCGCTGGAATCGATGAAGTGCTCGACAAAATTGTTTGGCTCAGTGACGGCGTTGCTGGCAAAAGTCGGCCGTGGCAAATCGTTCAAGCCTTCAAAACTGCGCCCCTGCAGCAATTCCGTCAGACTGCGTTCCAGCGCCACTTCCAGGCTTGGGTGCGCGCCAAACGAGGCAAACACGCCGCCCGTGCGCGGGTTCATCAACGTGACGCACATCACCGGGTACACGCCACCGAGCGATGCATCCTTGACCAGGACCGGAAAGCCCTGCTCTTCCAACCCGCGAATACCGGCCAGAATGCCAGGGTATTTCGCCAGCACTTCTTGCGGCACATCCGGCAAGGTCATTTCGCCTTCCAGAATTTCGCGCTTGACCGCACGCTCGAAAATCTCCGACAGACATTGCACTTGCGCTTCGACCAGCGTATTGCCGGCACTCATGCCGTTGCTGACATAGAGATTCTCGATCAGGTTAGTCGGGAAATACACGACCTCGCCGTCCGACTGGCGCACATACGGCAGCGAACAGATACCGCGCGCCACATTGCCGGAGTTGGTGTCGACCAGATGCGAGCCACGCAGTTCGCCATCGGGATTGTAAATATCGCGGCAATACGCATCCAGAATCTCGGCCGGCAGCGCATCTTTCTTGCCCGGTTTGAACCAGCGCTCGTTCGGGTAATGCACGAACGCGGCGTTGGCGATATCTTCGCCCCAGAATGCACCGCCGTAGAAGTGATTCCAATTGAGGCGCTCGATAAACTCGCCCAATGCCGACGCCAGCGCGCTTTCTTTGGTCGCGCCCTTGCCGTTGGTAAAACACATCGGCGAGTGCGCATCGCGGATATGCAGCGACCACACATTCGGAACGATATTGCGCCACGACGCGATTTCAATCTTCATGCCCAAGTCCGCCAGCATGCCGGACATATTGGCGATGGTCTGCTCCAACGGCAAGTCCTTGCCCGCGATGAAGGTGCTGGATTCATCAGCAGACTTCATCGTCAGCAGCGCCTGCGCATCGGCGTCCAGGTTCGCCACTTCTTCAATCACAAACTCAGGCCCGGCTTGCACCACTTTTTTGACTGTGCAGCGGTCGATGGAGCGCAAGATGCCCAGTCGATCCTTGTCGGAGATATCCGCCGGTAGTTCGACCTGAATCTTGAAAATCTGTTGGTAACGGTTTTCCGGGTCAACGATATTATTCTGCGACAGACGAATATTTTCGGTTGGAATATTGCGGGTGTCGCAATACAACTTCACGAAATAAGCCGCGCACAAGGCCGACGAAGCCAGGAAGTAATCGAACGGACCCGGCGCCGAGCCATCGCCCTTGTAGCGGATAGGCTGATCGGCGATGACCGTGAAATCATCGAACTTGGCTTCCAGGCGAAGCTTGTCGAGAAAGTTGACCTTAATTTCCATGCGAGTATTCCCTTACTTCTTCTGGCGCAGCCGTTGCTGCTGCTTCATTTGGGTTTGCTGTTTGTTTTTCTTGTCGTCGTGCAGCGTCGTCGCATCTTTCTTCGCTTGCTCGACCGTGCGCATTTCAGGCACGTCGTCATGCCGGACAAAAAAGTCGGCGCTTTGCGCATCCACCACCAGCTTGATGGCGGCTGCATCGTCCAGGTCGTACAGTTCAGTGAGGATGGTCGTTACTTCATCCAGGTATTCTTCGTAGGTCAGCGTTGTCATAGTTTTTCAATCATATTAATTTGTTAAACATCGTGCTGCGCTCAGGCTTCAACCTTACGCCGAAATACCCAGGTGCGCTCATCCGAATCTTTCTTGTCAAACGCGTAGCCGTCGACCTTGAAACGCTTCAGCTTGGCCGGATCAGTAATTCCCTTGACCGCCGCATAGCGCGCCATCATGCCGCGCGCCCGCTTGGCGAAGAAGGAAATGATCTTGTACTTGCCGTTCTTCCAGTCTTCAAACACGGGCGTGATCACCGGAACGGCCAGCAGCTTCGGCTTGACCGATTTGAAATATTCTTCCGACGCCAGGTTGACCAGCACCTGCGCGCCATTGCCGGCGATCGCCGTATTGAGCGCGCCGGTGACCCGCTCGCCCCAGAACGCATACAAGTCCTTGCCGGCTGGCGTATCGAGGCGCGTGCCCATTTCCAGCCGGTGCGGGTGAATCATGTCGAGCGGGCGCAGCACGCCGTACAGCCCTGACAGAATGCGCAGATGGTCTTGCGCATAGGCCAGCTGGGCCGGCTTGAGCGTGCGCGCGTCCAGACCCGTGTAGACGTCGCCATCAAACGTCATCACGGCTTGCCGTGCTTCGCTGCTGTGCTGGCCCCAGCTCGCATAGCGGCCCACGTTCAGGTGCGCCAGCGTATCGGAAATCTGCATCAGGCTGCCGACCTGGGCCGGCGTATAGCGGCGCAGCACGTCAATCAGCTGCCCCGAGCTGTCCAGAAAGTCCGGCGTGGTGTGCAATTTGGTGGTGGAAGGCGTTTCCAGGTCGAGCGTTTTGGCTGGCGACAGTACAATCAACATAATTTCAATCAACATCAAGCGATAGATAACCCGACATGATACCCGCTCCAGCCAAACGCATCGTGCTTGACACCAATGTCTGCCTCGACCTGTTCGTGTTCAAGGACCCGCGCTGGGACAGCTTGCTGGCCGCGCTGGAAAGCGGCGCGGTCGAAGCGGTCACCCGCGCCGACTGCCGCGACGAGTACCTGATCGTCCTCCACTACAAGCACTTGCCGCTGGACGAGGCCAGCCGCCCGCTGTCGGCGGCCCGCTTCGACGCCCTGATCAACGTGGTCGCGCCAGCCCCCAAACTGGTGCGCCTGCCCGTGTGCAGCGACAAGGATGACCAGAAATTCCTGGAAGTGGCGCGCGACGCCGGCGCCGAGATCCTGATTACGAAGGACAAGGCGCTGCTCAAGCTGGCGCGCAAAACGGCGCAGGCGGGCATGTTCCGCATCATGGTGCCCGAGGCCTGGCTCAAACTCGAGTAAGCGAGCTGGGCTAAAATGCACGCTCGTACACAAATCGACCGTTCCATGACCACTCCCGCGCTGCCTACCAAACTTCCTGCCGTCGGCACCACCATTTTTTCGCAGATGTCGGCGCTGGCTGCCCAGCATGGCGCGGTCAACCTGGGGCAGGGCTTCCCCGATTTCGATTGCGACCCTGCCCTGCCGGCACTGGTCGCCGACGCCATGCGCTCTGGCCACAACCAGTATCCGATGATGACCGGCGTGCCGGCCCTGCGTGAAGCCGTGACCGCCAAGATTGCCGCGCTGTACGGCGCCAGCTACAACGCTGGCAGCGAGATCACCATCACCGCCGGCGCTACCGAGGGCTTGACCACCGCCATCCTGTGCTGCGTGCATCCGGGCGACGAAGTGATCGTCATCGAGCCGGTCTACGACAGCTACCTGCCGGCCATTTCACTGGCCGGCGGCATCCCGGTGGCCGTGTCGATGACGCTGGGCGAACAAGGTTATACCGTGCCGTGGGGCCAGGTGGCCGCCGCGGTCACGCCGCGCACCCGCCTGATCATCATCAATTCGCCGCACAACCCGACCGGCTCGGTGTTGCGCGCGCATGACATCGCCGCCCTGGCCGACATCGTGCGCGGAACCGACGTGCTGATCCTGTCCGACGAAGTCTACGAGCACATGGTGTTCGACGGCCAGCGCCATGAATCGGTATGCCGCACGCCGGAACTGGCCGAGCGCAGCTTCGTCGTGTCCAGTTTCGGCAAGACTTATCACGTCACCGGCTGGAAAATCGGCTACGTGGCCGCGCCCGCCGCGCTTAGCGCCGAGTTCCGCAAAGTGCACCAGTACAATGTTTTCTCGGTCAACACGCCAATGCAACATGGCATTGCCAGCTACATGGCCGACCCGGCCCCCTACCGCGACTTGCCAGCCTTTTACCAGCGCAAGCGCGACCTGTTCCGGGACGGCTTGAAAAACTCACGTTTCACGTTGCTTCCAGCCGACGGAACTTATTTTCAATGTGTTCGATACGATGCAATTTCCTCTATACTGGAGGCTGAGTTTGCACAGTGGCTGACGAGCGAAATCAAGGTCGCCGCGATTCCCGTGTCGGCGTTTTACAGCCAGGGCCGGGAGTCCGGCATCGTCCGTTTCTGTTTTGCCAAACAAGACCAGACCCTGGCCGTTGCGCTGGAGCGCCTGGCCAGGCTTTAAGCACCACCGGAAACACTATCATGGCAATCAGGCGCATCACATTTTCAGATATCGTGTTCGGCCAGCCGCTGCCTTGGGACATCTTCAGCAACCCGAGCGCCACGCGTCCGCTGCTCAAAAAAGGCAACGTGGTCGCGCCCGGCCAGCTTGACGGCCTGTTCGACGCCGGCTTGTACGCCGAAGCAGGCGCGCCCGCCTCGGTGCTGCAAAGCCTGAACCTGATCAACCGCCGCCTCGAACGCACCTTGCTTGAATTGCGCGAAGAGAACAGCGCCGACAACATGCTGCGCATGCTGGCAGAAGAATTGATCACGACAGTCGAACGCGGCCAGGACATTGCGCTGGCCGCCATTTTCCTCAACCAGATCGCCGGCTCGTATGCGGTGCGCCACTGCACCGAAGCGGCCATCGTGGTCAGCCTGATCGCGCGCGCGATGGGCAAGACGCCGGCCGAAGTGCTGGTTATCACCGCAGCCGCGCTGACCATGAACGTGGGCATGGTGCGCCAAGCCGAACTGTTCCAGGGCAAGGAAGGCGCGCTCTCGAGCGAGGAACGGGCGATGGTGCGACGTCACCCTACCGACAGCGTCAACATGCTGCGCTGGGCCGGCATCAACGATGACGAGTGGCTCGACTTGGTCATGCTGCACCACGAAAATGACGACGGCACTGGCTATCCGGAGGGACGCCTGGGCGATGAAATCTCGCAGAACGCCAAGCTGATCGGCCTGGCCGACCGCTATTGCGCGTTCGTCTCGGCGCGCAATTACCGCCGTTCGCTGCTGCCGCCGGCGGCGCTGGCCAAGCTGGCCACGACGGAACATGAAATGCCGGTCGATCCGGCCGTCATCGCGCACTTCACCGAGCAGATTGGCGCTTATCCGCCGGGCACGCTGGTGCGGCTGGAAAATGGTGAACTTGGCGTGGTATCGGGGCGCAAGGATGACGCCGGATCAGTGCGGGTGCATGTACTGCGCGCGGGCGACGGCAGTCCGTTTCCGCTGGCCGAAATGCGCGCCAGCTGCGAAGACGGCTGCGCGATTGAAGAAGCGCTGCATGAAGACCAGGCCAAGCTGCGCTTCACGATGAAGCATATCTGGGGCGAGCTGGCCAGTTTATAGCCGAAGCATCCGAAAACGTAGGGTGGAAAAGCACAGGGCCAGGCGCCCCCTTTCCGCCAAATTTTCCAGTTCGCCTGCTACGGCGCCAGCTGCTGAATTTTCCGCTCCACAAACGCCAGCAACGGCGCCGTCAGCGTGCCCGATGCCTTGGCACTCTGAAAAGCAGCCAGGGCCTCGCCATTGCGCTGATCGGCCTGCAGCGATATGCCCATCCCCATCAGCCACACGCCGTTGTCGGGCGCCTGGCGCAAGGCCGCTGCGTACTGCGCGACGGCTTCCTTGTGGCGCTGCTCGCGCTGCAAGGCGCCAGCCAAAAATGCATGGTAGTCGGCTTTACCGGTCGCCGACGGCAGCGTGCGCTGCAAGGTCGCCACGCCGGAGGTGCCGCGTTCGATCTGCATGCGCGCCAGCAGCATGGCCAGCGCTGGCTGGGCCGGATCGAGCGCCAGTCCCTGTTCCAGTTCGCGCATCGCGTCGTCGTTGTGACCGCCTTCGATCTGCAAGGCGACCAGGCTCTGGCGCGCAGCATCGTGGTGCGCATTGAGCTTGAGGGTCTGCTCCAGCAGCGCAATCGCGCCAGCGACGCGGCCTTCGTCGAGCGCGGCCAGCGCTTGACGATACAAGGTCTCGGAACGCTGCGCGTCGTTCATGTCGCGCCCGCCAACGACAGGCGCGGCCGGCACGCTGGCGCGCACTGCTTTGACTGGCTTGGCCTCAGGCGCGCTGACGGCCGCTACTGCAACTTTTTTTGGCGCTGCCACCGGCGTGACGGGCTCGGCCACTATTGGCGCCGGCGACGGTGCCACTGCCGCGGCCTGCGCGGGCGTGAGCGGCGTCAGGCGTACTGGCGCTGGCGCCGGGATCGGAACGGCCACCACCACGGGCGCTGCCGGCACTGGCGGCGCGCGCTTCATCCACAGCACGCCAACGGCGGCGCTCAGCGCCACCACCAGTGCGCCGACCGCCACCGGCACCAGCGGCAATCGCCGTTCAGCCTGCGCGACCGGCCTGATTTCCGCTTGCATGCCTGAGCCGCCCTGCGATCCGCGCGCATCCAGGTCCTGCAACATTTTATTTATCAGACTCATTTGATCAAGGCCCAGGTAAGTCCGGCGGCAACTGCCAGCGCGGGAATGGCGGCCAGCGCCCATGGCGTCATGCGCCGTTTGCTGGCGATGGTATCGCGTGCGGCTTCGCCCACGTGCCTGGCGCTCACTTGCTGCGCGCCCATGCCGTAGCTGACCATCAGCGATTTGTGCGCCAGGATGTTGACCAGCCGCGGTATGCCGCCGCTGGCGCGGTACAGCCGGGTAATCGCCTGGCGCGTGAACATGCGCGCGCCGGCGTAGCCCGCAACGCGCAAGCGGTGCCCCAGGTAGTACTCCATGTCGTCGCGCGTGAGCGGGCCGAGGTGGTAATGAAAGGTGATGCGCTGGGCCAGCTGGCGGATCGCGTCCAGTTCCAGCGTGCGGTTCAGCTCAGGCTGGCCAAACAGCACGATCTGCAGCAGCTTGCGCTTTTCCGTTTCCAGGTTGGTCAGCAGGCGCAGCGCTTCCAGGCTGTCAATCGGGATCGCTTGCGCTTCGTCCAGGCACAGCAGCACTTTCTTGTCGTCGGCGGCCAGTTCCAGCAAGCGCTTGCTGATCGATTTGAGCAGCTGGTGCTGGTCGACATCCTTGTCCAGCACGATCTCGAGCTCGTCGGCCAGGGCCAGCATCAGCGTGCGCGGCTCCAGGTAGGGATTGGGTATGTAGGCGGTGACGAATTGCTTGCCCAGCGTGGCCATGAACTTGCGGCACAGCAGCGTCTTGCCGGTGCCCACTTCGCCGGTAATCTTGATGAAGCCCTCGCCGTTGCGGGCCGCCACCAGCAAGGTATTCAACGCTTCCTGCGAATGCGGGCTGGTGAAGAAAAAGCTGGTGTCGGGCGTGATGCCGAACGGCGCTTCACGCAAGCCGAAATGGGCCGTGTACATGCTTACTTGCGCTCCCCTGCCTGGCGCGGGTCGAGCTGTTCGATGCGCCCGGACGCGCCCATCATGTCGGCGCTCCAGGCGTTCGGGTTGGCGTCGTCAACAATGGTCGGCTTGATCAGCACCACCAGTTCGCGCTTCTGGCTCATGCGCGCCTTGTTGCGAAACAGCGCGCCCAGCACCGGCACGTCGCCCACGCCGGGCAGGCCGGACTGGTCGCCGATGGTCGACTGGCGCATCAGGCCGCCGATGGCAATGACGCGCCCGTCCTGGCCGCGCACCATGCTGTCCATTTCCGAGGTGCTGGAAGCGGCCAGCGGCAGCGACAGCGAACCGGCCGAGCCCAGGTTGACGCCCTTGTTGACGGTCGACACCTGGCTGACTGAAGGGTGCACGTGCAGCGTGATGTTGCCCTGGCCATCGATCTGCGGCGTCACATCCAGCACCACGCCGGAAAAGAAGGGCTGCAGCGTCACCGACGGCGTGCTGGTGGTGCCGGTCACGGTGGTGTTGTTGTTGGAGGTCACGCCGGTCACGTAAAACTCGTCGGTGCCGATCTTGAGCACGGCCTTCTGGTTGTTCATGGTGGCAATGCGCGGGCTCGACAGCACGTGCACCGTGCCTTGCGATTCCAGGAACGAAATCAGGGTGGCGAAGTTTTGGGTCTGGAACGCCATGCCGAACAACGAGCCAGCGGCGGCGTCGGCGGCCTTGAGCATATTGCCGGCAAGCGCGCTCAGGCCCGGTGGGCCACTGGTGCCGATGGCGACCGGAGCATTGCCCGCGCCAGGCTGCAACTGGGTTCCTGGCTGCAAGAAGCCGGCCGACACATGCCGCGTACCGTTGCTGAAGTTGGAGAATGCGGCCCAGTTCACGCCCATCTGGTAGCTGTCGTTCAGTTCCACTTCCAGGATTTTCGCTTCCAGGATCACCTGGCGGTTGACCGACAGCTGGCTGGCCTTCAGGTAGGCGTCCACGTTGCGCAAGTCTTCCGGCATGCCGCGCACCACCACCACGCCCGACTGCGGGCTGATGACCACCGTGCGCCCGTCAGCGTGGCCACCGACAATCGCTTCCAAAGCCAGCTTGAGCTCAGTCCAGAATTCGCTGTTCGAAAACGTGCTCACCAGCGAGCTGTCCTGCTGTCCGCTGCCGGAGTTCGAGCCGCCACCGTTGTTATTGCCGTTGTTCTGATTGTTGTTGCTCTGGTTGTTCTGGTTGCTGTTCTGGTTATTCTGATTGCCGCCCTGATTGTTGCTGCCGCTGGTGCTGACCGAGGTCGACGTCACGCGCAGATTGGAGCCGCCCTTGCGGTTGCCGATCAGGTAATTGACCTGGAACACGCGCGTCTGCATGGTCAACGGCTTGATCGAAATGCGGGTGCCTTCCATGCGGTAATCGAAGCCGTACATTTCGCGGATGGCGTCGAGCGCTTCGACCATCGTCACGTCCTTCAGGTTGGCGCTGATGGTGCCGCTCACTTCCGGATGGACCAGCATGTTGTAGCGCGTTCCCTCGACCAGCGAGTTGTAGAACTGGTGCACCGGCACGTTATTGAACGACACGTTGAAGCGCTCTTCCAGTGCGGCGCGGGCGCGCGGCAAACGCGTGCTCATCGCCGCCACCGGCGGCAGCAGCGCGTCGGCCACGGCATCGGGCTGGCGCGCCGGCTGGCTGGCCGCGCGGGCGCTGTCAGCCTTGAGCGACGCCTGGATGGTGTCGTAGGTCGTGTGCTGTTGCGGCGGCGCGCAGGCGGCCAGGCTGAAGGTCAATCCAGCCAGGCTAGCGATGAGAGAAATTTTCTGCATACGATTTTATTCTTTATGGTTATGCGGCGGCCACGCGAGCGGCCGGCCGAAACAGCTTCAATACTTGCTTCTGCTTGCCCCTGCGCAGCACCACTTCGCCGGGACGGATGGCTTCGATGACGGCGCCATCAATGCGCTGGCCCTGGCGCAGCATTTTGCCATCGATGACGGCCAGCCGGCGCCCGCCGGGACGCAGGGAAATGAGGATCGATTGCAGTTGCGGTCCGGCGCTGACGGGCGCCGTCTGCCCGCTGGCCGCAGGCGGCGCCGACAACACTGCCGGCGGCCGGGTCGGGTCCGGTAAGCCGGCCTCTTGCGCACAGGCGCTGCCGGCGGCCAGCGCGGCCAGCAAGCACAGGCGCGCCATCATAAGGTCAGCCATGTCTTGTCCAGGTTGATGGTGTAGACGGTCAGGGTCAGCGTCGCGTTGGGCCACACATCGACCGCCATGGCCGCGTTCTCCCAGAAAATCTGGCCCTGCATGGTTTCCAGTGCGCTCAGGTAGGCGACCATGTCGCCATAACTGCCCTGCAGCACCAGCTCGACGCTGTGCTTGTGCAGCAATTGTTCCTGTGGCGGCGCGGCTTTCGCCGGCGTGGCCGTGGCCAGCACCGGCGCGGCGCCGCTGTCGGCCGGCAGCGTGCGCATCGCTTTCAGGCGCAGGCCGCGATGGGCGCGCAGCATCTGTTCCAGCAGCGCCGTCATCCGTTCGGCCGGCACCATGCCCTGCTGCATTGCCGTTAACGACGTCTTGAGCGCCTTGGACTTGGCCAGTACTTTTTCCAGCCTGATTTTGTCCGCCGCGTCCGGATCGGTCATGTGCGCTTCGATGGTCTGGGCGATTTCCGCTTCGACACTGGCAATCCGGTCTTGCTGGCGCGCCATCTGTTCGAGCGCCAGCTTCTGGCGGGCGTAGCTCGGATTGAGAAAGAAAAAGAACACCAGGAAGATCAACAGCCCTGCCGTCATGCAAAACAGCATGGCGCGCTCGCGCAGGGTCCGGCTATCGATGCGTGCGCTCAGCTTTTGCCAGGTTTTTTTCATTTGGCCGCCATGGGTTGTGGCGCGGCGGCGCCCGCCGATTGCAGGCTGAACTTGAGATACGCAGGCGCCGCGCCCGTCGGCGCAGACGCCGCTTCCATTTTCAGTGATGAAAAATCCTTGCCGCGCATGACCGCTTCGGACGCCAGCCGGCGCACGTACAGGGGCACCAGTTCGCCCTGCATGGCATTGCCTTCGACGCCCAACTGGGCCCCGCCGGCGCTGATGTTCAGGCCCGTCAGCCACAAGCCGTCAATGCTCTGGCGCGCAAACGCGCGCAAGTAGTTGGCAAAGCCGCGCGTTTCGCCAAAACCGCCGCGCTCGATCATGGCGGCGGCGTTATTCAACAGCAGCAGCTCGGATTCGGCGGCGCGGATGCTGGTCGCCAGTGCCGGGTCTTTGACGCGCGGCGCGTAGCTGACTTTGTAGTCGGCCAGCTTTTGCTGGCGCACCAGCAGCAAGGCGTCCACCGCCGCCGCCTGCGACTGCACGGCGCGCTGGCGGCGCATCGCGTCGGCAGCCAACAAGGCGCAAGCGAGGCAAATCACGCCCAGCGCCTGCAGCATCGTCGCGCTGGAAAAGTATTTCTTCTGCTTGCGAAAAATTGGGTTGAAGAGATTGATTTGCTGGGTCAAAGCACAGTCTCCTCGAGGCGCAGCGCCGCGCCAAGGGCGAGGAAGTGGCGCTGCTGCTGTGCGATCGCCTGCAACTGCGGCACCTTGGACAAGTCCAGCACGCTCGACAGGTCGAGCGCGTCGACCGGCATGTACAGGTTCGACGACAGGTAGTCGTGCAGCGCCGGCGTGGGCAGCGGCGCCAGCACCAGCTTGGAGACGGTCACGTAGTGGAACTGGCGGTCGAAATGGTCGAGCGAGCGTTGCAGCTCGAGCGTGATCTTGTCGAAGGTCTGGTTGCGCCGCTCGGCATCGGTTTCGTTGAGCAGTTCGATGGCGACGTCGATGCGGCGCGACAGATACAGCTCGCCGCCAAAGGTCACCGTCAGCAGGCCGCCTTCGTCGTTAAACGACAGCATTGCCAGGCCGCGCCCTTCCGGCTCCAGCAAGGCCGACATATTGCGCTGCGCCGTTTCAGGAATGTCGATCACGTTCAGGTCGATCTTGGCGGCGGCAAACTGCAGCTGGCGCGCTTCGATGACGGCGTTGCGCGCCGCAACGGCGAACATCGAATGGGAGCGCACGGCAGCGTGCTTGTCGGCCGGGATATCGAGCACGTCGATGGTGGCGTCGTCGACGTGGAAGTCGAGCATGTCCTTCAGGCGCCAGCGTACGGCCGCCTTCAGTTCGTCGGGCTGGACATTGGGCGCTTCGACCGCCAGCATCTGGTATTCGCGCCCGCCCAGCAGCGTGGCGACCTGATAGCTGGCCGCGTGCAGTTCGCGCGCGATCTTTTCCAGCGCCTCGGGCGCGAGCGGCAATTTGCAGGAATAGTAGGCCGCCAGTTCCACCAGCGGCCTGGCATTCGGTACCCGGGTAACGCGGGCTGCGCACATGCCTTCGGCGTCAAAGCCGATGGCCAGCAGACCGCTCAATTTTCTTGTTTTACTGAAAAAACCCATGCACGCAATCCATTGATGACCGATTTATCAGGAAGCTGATCTAGCTCGTTGATTATATTCATATTTCATACTGCAAAGAGGCTATTTTTTCATTCTGGCAACAACATTGCGACATTTTTGTTACTTAATAGGTTTCCCTGACGTAGATCACCGGACCGGCCTTGTAGACGCCGAAGGTGGCGCGCGCGCTGCCCGGCAGATTGCTCACGTTCGAGCGCACGATCACGGCGCCCTTGCTGCTCGGTGCTGGCGAGGGCTTGGTCAGCATCAGCTGGCCGGCGCCGTTGACCAGTGCCGGTCCGGCCACCAGCTTGCTGCTCGGCATATTGCTCGCGTTGATGCCACCGACGAGGTAGTCGGCCGGCAGGAACGCCGCGAACGTGGGCACCGTGCAGCTGTCGAGCGTGTTGGTGGCATAGGCCGCCCCGGTCCAGTATTGCGCGTTCAGTTTCATCGTCAGGTTCAGCAGTTCGGAGCCATAGGCGTTGTCGATGCCCATGCGGCCGTAGCGCACGATGGTGCTGGCGGCCAGCGCATGGTTGTTGGCGCCGGCCGTCAGGTTGTCGGTATCGATGTCGTAGGTGGCCATTTTCACCAGGTCGCTTTCCTCCGGCGCCAAGCCCACCTTCACGCCGTCGAACGGTCCGAACGCGGCCGCGCCGCGAAACACGGTCAGCGGCAGCACCATGTCGGTCACTTCGCCACTGGCAAAGGCAGCGGTCACGGCGCCGGCGGTCACGGCGCCGAGTTTGAAACAGGGCGACACTTCACTGCCGTTAACGCATTTCAGAATCTTCGTGCGCGTGCCCGTCGAAGGGGCCACATTGATCAGCGCCACACCGAGCTTGTTTGCCAGATCGAGGCGCGCGAACGAATCAGTGTAGTTGCTGGTGGTGTCACCGGCCCCGTTTTGCGCCGTCAACGTCAACTTGACCATGAACGGGTCTCCCACGTAGTTGAAGGTCGACGCCGAACAGGCCGGGATGGCGCTGCGATTCTGGATCGAGGCGCTGCTCAGCGCGAAGTGGTCGGGGATGAAACGGCCATAGTAGGAGGTCGCGAGCGCATTGCCGAAATAGCAGCCGATCTTGCCGCCCACCACCAAGTTCGGATCGACCGGCACATCCTCGCTGCCCAAGGTGGTATAGGGAACGCAGTCGCTGGGCGACTTGGCCTGGTCGACGTCGGCAAACGCATCGTCATACACGGCGTAGCTGTTCAATTTGAAATAGCCCACGTCCGAATAGGTGAACGCGTTGCCGGTGGCGGTGCCATTCGCCGCATCGGCGGCACCGAAGGCGCCGGCCACAGTGCCGACATAGGTGTTCGACGTCTGCAGGCGGTCCTGGTTAATTTTCAGCACGCCATTGTAGCCAATGGCGCCGGACACGGCGCTCATTGAAAACGGGTCGGCGCCCGCCTTGCGTACCGGTGTTGCGGTGGCGTCGGTTCCCACGGCGTCGACCTTCACGCCGCTGGCACTGAGCGTCAGGCCGCCTGGCCGGATCGCGAAATTGTCCGATGAACAGCCGATCAGGCTGCCGGAGGTCATGCGCACGCGCACGTTGCTGGCCGCTGCGTTCGGGGTGAAGGTCACGTTGCGCCGCCCGAGATTGGCGCCCGTCAGCGTCACGCTGACGGTGTTGGACACCGCGGTGGTGCTGCAGCCGGTGCCGCTGGCGGCCACCAGCGTGGCATTGATCGCGGCGGTCGAGGTGGTATTGATGACGCCATTGTTGAGCGAGAGCAGGTCGAGCGACAAGGTGCCGCCGATGCGCTTGGTATAAATCGCCGTGTTCGGGGCCTGGCCCGCTTCCACCGCATCAAGGCTGCAGGACGCGTTGCTGAACACGAGGTTGCAATCGCCACTGGTGCTGCCCTTGAAGCATTGGGCGGCCGGCGGGGAGATCACGGGCGAAGTGACAGTACCGGACAGAACGGACGTGCTGGCGTTCGTATTGCTCAGGTTGACCGTGGCGCTGCCGTTGGTGAACGTGACCGGGCTGCTGGCCCATGCCCCGGCGGTAGTACCCAGCGCCACCGTCACGCTGCCCGTGTACAGCGTGCTGCAGGTCGCATTGGCACAGGCTTGCAGCGTCACCGGTTCCGGGCTGCAGATCAGGCCAGCGCCGTCGTGCTTGATGCGCACATGGTCCAGCGTGGCCATGGCCGGCCCGGTGGTCAGCCCGCTGGCCAAATTATAGGTGTTGCTCTGTTGCGCACTGCAATTGGGATTCGGATAGGCGGTCGCGCGCACGGCAAACGTGCCCTGCGCGCTGGGCGCCGGAACGTTGAAGATTTTCGTGTAGGTGGTCCCGCCAGGGGCGCCGCTGACTAACAGACAGTAATTCAGGCTGCTGGGCGGATTGGTGGTAATGGCCACCATGTTCCAGCGCGTCGTGGCCACCACCGTGACCGCGATGTTGACCGAAGCGCCGGCCGCCACGCTTGCGCTGGCGTTGCCGTTGACCGTGATCCCGGTGACGTTCAGGGAGGCCTGCGCACTGCCGCCCAGCGCCAGCAACAGCAACAGCAGGCAGGTGCGCCACAGGGCGATGGTCGTGTTCATCAATTTAACTCCGCTTGCACGCGCCGCTGCACGTAGTCGACATTGGTGGTGGCGCTGGGGCAACCGGCCGGATCATTGCATGCCACCGCCACGATGGTCCAGCGGTTGGTAGTGTCGCCCACCGCGTTGCCCGATTTGGCGGTGCAGCTGACGGTGACGGTGAAATTGCGCAGGCCGCCGTCGGCCGGCATGGCGAACGTTTTTGGCGAGGCAAAACAATCGACCGCTGGCGGCTTCAGGCGCAACTGCTGATAGATGCCCCATTCCAGGCCGCTGCGCGCCGCCTGGTACGCTTGCACGCCCAGCATGTCCATCGAGGCGGTGGCGCTTTGCACCAGCGTGACGCGCACGATCGCGGCCGTCAGGCCGGCCAGCACCACCACCAGAAAAATGGCGGTGACCAGGCTCACGCCGCGCGCGCGGGTGTGCACCAGCATGGCCTGCATGCGAGTAGAAATGATCATGGTGTATTGTCCACGTGAATCTGGTGCAGCAGCCGGATGTCATTGCTGGCGTCCTTCGGCGTAAAAGTCAGGCTGATGCCCACTACGCCGCTGCGCTGGCTGGCCAGCGTGGCGTAACTGAAGTCGCAGCTGGGGACGTTTTCGGCGAGGATGGCCTGCTTCAGGCCTGGACCGGAGGGAGGCACTGGTTGGTCTTTCGCATAGGCGTAGCCGGCGTAGCGGATCAGGCGCTTACTGACCGTGTCGCACCCATACGTGACCGGTCCGCTGACCACCTGAAAGCGCTTGCCCGGTGACATCAACGCCACGCCGGCGCTCTGCTGCGCGGCAAACGGGTTGCTGGTCAAGGTGAACGTGCCGGCGCTGTTGTCGATGCTGCCGATCTCGGCGCGGTTGCACAGGGTGGTGCAATTGTAGGCATTGCCCGGCTCCTGATCCTGGCCCAGGTTGTAGACCACGATCGAATCGCCCGGCACCGGCGCATGGCGCCCGCCAGGCACGCCGCCAACCACGGTAAATTTCAGCGTAGCCGTGTTCCAGCTCAGGTAGAAGCCGCTGCCCGGGGTGTCAATATCGTCTTCGGCCAGGTAGCGCAGGCCGGCCTTGGTCTCGATGTATTCGATGTAGCGATGGCTGGCATCGACCCGCAGCGAATTGGGCAGCGCCAGACGCAAGTCGCGCGTCAGGCGGCGCATCGTGTTGTCGGCCATATCGGTCGCATCGGCGCGCGCCGACGCGTTCAGGTAGGCGCGCACCGGCAGCTGGATGAACACCGTGACAAAGGTGCCCACGATGCCGGTAATGACGATCACCACGATCGCTTCCATGATGGTGAAGCCGCGCTGGCGGTGGCGTGATGGACGCAGTTTGCTCATGGCATGCTGTTCGGTGCGTAGCGGGTGCGGTAGCGGTCAAGCACGACCGATTCGCGGTTCGGGCCCGCCGGGCCATACAGCACCGTCACGCTGATATGCAGCACTTCCGTGCTCGCCAGTTGCATGCCAGTCGGACCAAATCCGCTCACCGGTTTGACCGTGACCTTGGCCTGGTAGCCGGCCGGCAGCATCACGGCACCGGTCACGTCGGTAATCGTTTCGCCACTGGGGTCGGCCGCATTGAATGAGGTGGCCGCACCGTAGGCGCTGACGTAATCGTTAATATTGAAGTAAGGACGGGTATCGCCCGGACGCGGGCCGGCCGCCTCGGGCAAGCTGGCGCAGCCGGCAGTGCTGGTGGCAGTTTCGGCATTCGCATCATCCGGATGGCAATAGGTAAAATGCGCCAGGCTCACTTCTTCGAGCAGCGACTCGGCGCGCAGCATGGCTTGCTTGCGCAGCAGCGGGTCGACACTGTGCGCGCTGATATTGGCCAGCGCGCCCATCACGGTGACGACGGCAATGCCAATGACCATGATGAACACGATCAGTTCGATCAGCGTCAAGCCCGCCTGGCGCGAGCGCGCGTACTTAATGGACATAGCCGGTCTCCGCTTCGACAATGACGCTGCGCGCCCCGCTGCCGGTCAAGGGCACCGTCAAGGTGGCAAAAGTGGAGGTCGGCGTGGGCGGCACGTCGGTCACCGCAAACGGTTTGCCGACCGGGTCAAAATAGAACTGGGTGCTCACGCCGACCGTGACGCCGGCCGGCGGCGCCTCGCAAGCCCAGCTAACATCGGCGCACACGATTTGCGTGGTTTTGCTGTCACTGTTGCCGCCAGCCGGCGCCAGCACCCGTGCGCCGGCCGCGCAATTGGCCTGGTAGCACAGCGCCACGCCGCTGGCACTGAGGCGCGCGTACACGTTGCGGTTTTGCGCAATCGCCACTTTTTGTCCATAACGCAAGGTCGCCGCCAGCTGGTCGCCATAAGTGCGGGTATCGACGCTGCTGTTGGTGAACATGCGTGAGGCGGCCACGGCGCCCAGGATGCCGATGATGATCATCACCACGATCAGCTCAATGAGCGTGAAGCCGCGCATGGACGCAGGGCAGCGGGTGGGCAGTACTAAGTTCATCGGATGCCTGTCGGAGTGTCTGTTTCCAATGCAAAACAGGCCAACCCTGGCCTGTTTTGCGGAACGGTAGGACAACCCGTCGATCATGCCAGCTTAGTTGCAGTAGCCAGCCGCGTCCGTCAACAGATTCGACGTAAACTCTGGCACGGCGGTCACCTTGGCAGTCGCATCGGTGGACTGAGTTGCTTCTTTGTAGGTGATTTTGCAGTTCGGATGGCTGGAGTCGGCGGCAATGCTGAAGTAATTCGGCGTGTCGGCAACGTCGGCTGCGGCCGGACCATGGGACGAGAGCACATAATCGGCGCCCAGATTGACTGCGCTGACGATGCCGCCGGCCAGGCTGGCGCTCACAGCGGTGGCGTTGGTGGTGCCATCGTTGCCAACGTCAGGGTAGCCGCCAATCAGCTTGATCGACGTGCCTTCAGCGGTAACGGCCTGCAGGCCATTGTCCGGAGCGGCAGCAGGACCGCAACCGGTACACTGGTAGACGCCGCCGTTCATCAGCCACGCAGCGTGTGCGGTAGCCGAGGAGGCCTTGAGGGCGCCCAGCGCGGCGTTCATTTTTGCAATGCGTGCCTGGCCGGACATGTCAAACATGCGTGGCAGTGCTGTCGCAGCCAGGATACCGAGGATGACGATCACAACGATCAGCTCGATGAGGGTGAAGCCGGCTTGTGCCTGCTTGCGGATGATGTGGGAAGATTTCATTTTCAACTCCTGCTATCTTTGGTTATTTGGCAAAATTGCTTGCATGCTCAGACTACTTGGAGATTTGCGATAACGCAATCCCTTCTATGGTCGTGCTAATTGACGTCTCGGCAATTTTTGGGCCGTTTGCGCCATCCAGGTCACGGATCAGTTCTATCTTATAGACAAACTGGTGAGGTTCTGTGCCCTGGAAAGTTGCACCAGTCCTCGCAATATACACGAGCAGTAACTGTTTTCGATTGAAAAACCAATTCCCTGGAGAAATTTTATCTATCTGTGGCGAATAATACTCACCAAGGTAATTTGCTGGTTTTTGTGCCAACAGGTCCATGGGGTTGATTGTTAGCAACTTGCTCAGATCCTGGGCCTGCCCCTTGGCCACCAGCTGTCCAGCCTTCATGGTCAGGGCGCTACGCAGTGTGCCGACCACCGTTTCCATTGCCACCCGCTCGGCCTGCGCCTGGTACAGGACCAGGCGCGACAGCAACACGGCGGCCAGGATGCCGATAATCGACACCACGATGGCCAGCTCGAATAACGAGAATCCCCGTTGCCGCTTCATTTGTTGCCCATTGCCGCCTTGCCCAGGTCCCAGATCGGCAGGAAGATGCCCAGTGCCAGTATCGTGACCAGAATACCGAGAAACACGATCAGGATCGGTTCGATTTGCGCGGACAGCGTTTTGAGCTCGTAATCGACTTCGCGCTCGTACATCTGCGCGATTTCGTCCATCAGGTCGTCGAGCGAACCGGTTTCCTCGCCCACCGCGATCATTTGCAGCACGATGGGCGTAAACACGCCGGCCGCGCTGGCCGTGCGCAAGATGCTCTCGCCGCGCTCGACGCCATCGCGCATCTGCTCGATGCGGGCGCACAGGTAGGCGTTGTCGACCGTTTGCGACACCGTCGTCAAGCCCTGCACGATCGGCACGCCGCTGCGGCTGGCCAGCGCGAAGCTGCGGGCAAAGCGCGCCATGGTCCCCTTGAGGATGATCTTGCCGGCAATCGGCAGATTCAGCTTGCGCTTGTCCCACTCGTAGCGGCCCTTTTCCGTGGCGATCCAGCTGCGCACGGCAAATATCGCCACCACCACCGCGGCCAGCAGCAGTGGCCAGTAAGCGACCGTGAACTTGGAAAAGCCGACCAGCATGCGCGTCACCAAAGGCAGCTCGGTGTGCAAACTGTCGAACACCTTCTGAAACTGGGGGATGACGAACACGTTCACCACCGCGATGGCAATGATCATGGCAATGACCACGAAGGTCGGGTAGCGCAGCGCCGCCTTGACGCGCTGGCGCATGTCGCGGTCGAATTCGAGGTGGTCGAACAAGCGCAGGAACACGTCTTCCAGGCGCCCTGTCATCTCCCCTACCCGCACCATGGAGAGGTAAAAATTATCGAAAACATCAGGATGGCGCCGCATCGCCGACGACAGTTCGCGCCCCGAATCGAGCGACTCGCGCAGGTCGCGGATGATGCGCGCGAACGACTTGCTGGTGCACGACTCCTGCAGCCCGGCCAGGCCGCGCATGATCGGCACGCCCGATTTGAGCAGCGTATAGAGCTGGCGGCTGAACATCTGCACGTCCATCGACGTCACCTTGCGCTCGATCAGCGCGGCGAACCAGCCTTCGTTGCTGCCGGCAGCGGCAGGCTTTTTGGCTTCGAGGATTTCGACCGGCGTGATCCCGGTCGAAAACAGCTGGTTGGCGATGGCACTGCTGTCGACGCCTTCAAGCACCCCTTGCAGCATCTCGCCGCGCGCGTTGCGGCCCTTGTAAGCGAAGAACGGCACCTCAGTCCTCTACCTGGTTACTGATGCGCATCGCTTCGGACACCGTGGTGCGCCCCGCGACCACCAGCTGCACGGCGTGACGGCGCAGCGTTTCGCCCTTCATCTCGGCGTGCGCCGCCTTCAGGAAGTGGGCCGGATCGGGATGGTTGGCCGCGTCGATGACGTCCTTGGTCATTTCCAGCAGCTCGTAGACGCCGGTACGGCCACGGTAACCCATGCCGTTGCAATGCGAGCAGCCCTTGCCGTGGAAGTATTTGACATTGTCGACTGTGTCGGCCAGCTCCGAGCGCAGAAACGCGCGTTCGGTGGGCGTGATCTCGTACGGGGTAGTGCACGATTCGCAGATCTTGCGCACCAGGCGCTGGGCCAGCACCGCTTGCAGCGCGCTGCCTACCATGTAGCGCGGCACGCCCATATCCATCAGCCGCAGCGGCGTGCTGGCGGCGTCGTTGGTGTGCAGCGTCGAGAGCACCAGGTGGCCCGTCATTGCGGCGCGCAGGCCGATCTGGGCCGTTTCCATGTCGCGCATCTCGCCCACCAGCACAATGTCGGGATCCTGGCGCAAGGCGGAGCGCAGCACGCGCGCGAACGTCAGCTCGATCTTGTCGTTGACCTGCACCTGGTTGATGCCGGGCAGGCGGTACTCGACCGGGTCTTCGACCGTGATCAGCTTCTTCTCGGTCGAATTGAGTTCGGCCAGCGCGCTATATAAAGTCGTGGTCTTGCCGCTGCCGGTCGGTCCCGTGACCAGCACCAGGCCATTCGGGCGCGCGACGATGGAGCGGAACTGGCTGACCAGTTTGTCCGGCATGCCGATCGCATCGAGCCGCAAGGTGGTGCCGCCCTGGTTCAGCAGCCGCATCACGACCGACTCGCCGTACTGGGTCGGCATGGTCGAAATACGCACGTCGATGCGTTGCTGCTTGACCTTGATCGCAAAGCGGCCGTCTTGCGGCAAGCGCTTTTCGGAGATATCCAGGTCCGACATCAGTTTCAGGCGCAGCGCCAGCGGGGTGGCAATCTTGATGTCCGCTTCGGTCTGCAAGTGCAGCACGCCGTCGATGCGAAAGCGGATATGCAGGCGCGACTCTTGCGGCTCGATGTGGATGTCCGATGCGCGCACCTGGGTGGCGTCGTCGAACACCGACTGCAGCAGCTTGACGATGGGCGCTTCTTCCAGGCCCGGGTTGGCGGCCAGCGCGCCGAAGTCGACGAAGCTGTCGCCCAGATCCTGCTCCAGCTCGCGCGCGAAATCGGTGATGTCGTCGGTGCGGCGGTAGATGCGATCGATCGCGGCCAGCACCTCAGTTTCGTTGACCACCGCCAGTTCGATGTTGCGCTTGACCAGGCGGCTGATCTCGTCGTACGCGAACAAATCGGTCGGGTCGGACAGGCCGACCAGCAGCGCGCCGCGGCGGTCTTCCAGCACCAGCGCGCGAAAGCGCCGCGCTTGGGTTTCCGGCAACAGGCGCACCACGTCCGGGTTGGTATTGTAGAACTTGAGATTGATGTAAGGGATGTCGAGCTGCTTGGCCAGCGCGCTGGAAATTTGCTCTTCGGTGACGAAGCCGCTTTCGACAAACACCCGGCCAAGCTTGCGGCCGCTGCGTTTCTGGTCCTGCAACGCCTGGCCAAGCTGGTCCTCGGACAGGAGTTTTTGATTCACCAGGATTTCGCCTAGTCGGACTTTTTCTGGCCGTGCCATGGACTTACTTTCTATTAAACGCCTTGCGGGACATTCTATGTCAGAAACGAACAGATTTTGTCACATGGAATGATTTTCAGGGGGAGTTTGTTAAATCGAGACAGATCACGCGCTTGGGATAGAATAATTTAAGACAACCCCAAATCCGTCGTCCTCGC
>JAZJXM010000033.1:78662-81836 GCA_040390915.1 Pseudomonadota bacterium | reverse complement strand
GGGGACCCATGCTGAAGATGCTCAGTATGGGTCCCCGCGTTCGCGAGGACGACGGGGCGACCGACCACCGGATACTTATGCCACTACCCTCCCCCCCTCGCCGCCGCATCTACCTGATGCGCCACGGCAGCGTTTCTTACTTCGACGCCGCCGGCAATCCAGTCCTGCCCGAAACGGTCCCGCTCAATGAACTGGGGCGCGAACAGGCTAGCGCGGCCGGCCTGATGTTCGCCTCCCAGCAAGTGCGCTTTGACCGCGTGATCGTGTCCGGCCTGCCGCGCACGGTGGAAACGGCGCGCCGCGTGCTGGCCGAAACCAGGCAACCGGTCGACATCGAAACCTGGCCCGAGTTCGAAGAAATCCGCGGCGGGCGCCTGTCCAGCATTGCCGACGCCGACTTGAAAAGCGCTTTTACCGGCGCCTTTGAGGGCATGGTCAGCGAAGACAAGCGCTTCCTGGGCGGCGAATCGGTGGGCGAACTGATGGACCGCATCCACCCGGCCGTGGCGCGCCTGCGCCAGGACCCGCACTGGGACACGGTGCTGCTGGTCTTGCACGGCGGCGTCAACTGCGCGATCCTGTCGCTGGCGCTGACCGGCCAACGCATGTTTCTGGGCGCGCTGGCGCAGACGCCGGCCTGCATCAACGCGCTTGACGTCGGCGCCGACGAGGCCGACTGGGTGGTGCGTTTCATGAACTTCGCGCCACCCGCGCCTTTGCATGGCGAGAGCCGCAGCACCACGATGGAACAGTTATACGAGCAGTACCGCAAGACGCGCTGACAGCGCTGCCAAATAAATAGCACGGGCGTACTTTTAATCAGCTAGAATAGTCCAAACACATTCGGGAGACACAATGTTCGAAGAAATGATGGGGACCAAACCGGTATCGGAGCGTCAGAAATTCGATGTCGAAGCGCTCGGCGCCTACCTGCGTTCGCACGTGCCCGGCTACCCCGGCGGCCCGCTGACGGTCGAGCAGTTCAAGGGCGGCCAGTCCAACCCCACGTTCAAGATCACTGCCGGCGGCCAGCATTACGTGCTGCGCACCAAGCCCGGTCCGGCGGCCAAGCTGCTGCCATCGGCGCACGCGATCGACCGCGAATTTCGCGTCATGGACGCGCTCAACAAGGCCGGCTTTCCGGCTGCCCGCCAATACACGCTGTGCCTGGATGAAGCGGTGATCGGGCGCGCCTTCTACGTGATGGAATTTGTCGAAGGCCGGGTCCTGTGGGACCAGTCGCTGCCGGGCATGACACCAGCCGAGCGCAGCGCCATCTATGACGAACTAAATCGCGTGATCGCCCAGCTGCACACGGTCGACTACCAGGCCATCGGCCTGGCCGACTTCGGCAAGCCGGGCAATTATTTCATGCGCCAGATCGAGCGCTGGACGCGCCAGTACCAGGCCTCGGCCACCGAAACCATCGAAGCGATGGACCAGCTGATCGCCTGGCTGCCGCACCACATTCCACCGGGCGACGACACGGCCATCGTGCACGGCGACTTCCGCCTCGACAACATGATTTTTCATCCGACCGAGCCGCGCATCCTGGCCGTGCTGGACTGGGAACTGTCGACGCTGGGCCACCCGGCGGCCGACTTCTCCTACCACTGCATGAGCTGGCACATCGCACCGGGCCAGTTCCGCGGCATTGCCGGCCTGCCGCTGGCCGAGATGGGCATCCCCAGCCAGGAAGCGTACATCGCGTCCTACTGCGCGCGCACCGGCAAGACGATCCGCATCGAAGACTTCAATTTCTACCTGGCCTACAACATGTTCCGCCTGGCCGGCATCATGCAGGGCATCATGAAGCGCTATGTGGACGGCACAGCGTCCAGCGCCCAGGCCCTGCAAAACGGCAAGGCGGCGCGCCCGATGGCAGAACTGGGCTGGACCTATGCCCAGCGTGCGATCACCCTTTCGAAAGAAAACCAATGAATTTCGACTATTCCGAGCGTTGCCAGGAACTGCAAGCGCGCCTGCTGGCGTTCATGGACCAGCACATCTACCCAAATGAAGCGCTGTTCAAGCAGGAAGTGGACAACAACGGCGTCACGCGCGGCAACCGCTGGATTCCGACCGAGCTGATCGAACGGCTCAAGCCGCTGGCGCGCGAACAGGGACTGTGGAATCTGTTCCTGCCCAAGTCGGCACGCGCGCCCGAAGGGTTGTCGAACCTTGATTACGCGCCCCTGTGCGAAATCATGGGACGGGTGGTATGGGCGCCGGAAGTATTCAACTGCGCCGCGCCCGACACCGGCAACATGGAAACGATCGAGCGCTACGGCACTGAAGAACACAAGCGCGCGTGGCTCGAACCGCTGCTGCGCGGCGAGATCCGCTCGGCCTTTGCGATGACCGAACCGGGCGTGGCCTCGTCGGACGCGACCAATATCGAAACGCGCATCGAGCGCGATGGCGACGAGTACGTCATCAACGGCACCAAATGGTGGATTTCCGGCGCCGGCGACCCGCGCTGCAAAGTCTACATCGTCATGGGCAAGACCGATCCGACGGCGGCGCGCCATGCGCAGCAATCGATGATCCTGGCCGCCGCCGACACGCCCGGCATCACGGTGGTGCGTCCGCTGCCGGTATTCGGCTATGACGACGCGCCGCACGGCCACTGCGAAATCCGCTTCGAGAACGTGCGCGTGCCGGCCTCGAACCTGCTATTGGGCGAAGGGCGCGGCTTTGAAATCGCCCAGGGCCGGCTGGGGCCGGGCCGGATTCACCACTGCATGCGCGCCATCGGCGTGGCCGAGCGCGCGTTGGAACTGATGTGCGTGCGCCTGCAAAGCCGGGTCGCGTTTGGCAAGAAGATCTCGGACCAGGGCGTGTGGCGCGAACGCATCGCCGAATCGCGCATCCAGATCGACACCGCGCGCCTGCTCACGTTGAAAACCGCCGCGCTGATGGACACGGTCGGCAACAAGCACGCGCAAGCGGAAATCGCCATGATCAAGGTGCTCGCGCCCAACGTGGCCCAGCAAGTGCTCGACTGGGCGATCCAGGCCCACGGCGCGGCCGGCGTATCGGACGAATTCCCGCTGGCCTACCAGTGGGCCGGCAACCGCACCTTGCGCCTGGCCGACGGCCCGGATGAAGTGCACCGCAACGCCATCGCCAAGCTGGAGCTGGCCAAGCACATCTGAGAGGGTCAGGTCGGGG
>JAZJXM010000033.1:73519-78652 GCA_040390915.1 Pseudomonadota bacterium | reverse complement strand
ACCTGACCCCGGCCATGCTACCATCGCTGTGTCGCGGCCATGCCGCAGTGTTGTGGCGGAGGCAGACCGGTGCAGCTCTTTTCCAGGCAGTCCCTACCCTCGATCCGGTCCAAGACCGCGACCCTGGTGCTCGCTTGCCTGTTGCCGAGCCTGATCGGCTTCGCCGCCCTCTCCTATGATTCCTTCTTGCGCGAACGCGGCAACCTGCTGCACGACGCCGATCGCCTGGCCGGCACGCTGATCATGGCGGTCGAGCGCGACCTCGACAACGCTGAAGCGACCGCCCGCGCACTGGCGTCCTCGCCCAGCCTGCACAGCGGCGACCTGGCCGCATTCCACGCCCAGGCAGCGAGCCTGCTGCGCCCCGATTCGGCCGCTTCGGCCTTCGTGCTGTCCGACCTGGACGGCAAGGCGCTGCTCGACACCGCCGTCCCGTTCGGCCGCACTTTACCGCCCTTGCCCAATGCGGCGACTGTGCGCATGGCCGCCGCCAGCGGCATGGCGCTGACCTCGGACATGGCGCGCGCCAGCGCCAACGACCCGTTCCATGTGTCGGTCGATGTGCCAGTCACGGTCGATGGCAAGACCGCCTACGTGTTGTCGGCGCGCGTGGCGCCCGGCCATTTCAACCGCCTCATCGGCGACCTGAACCTGCCGGCCGGCTGGAATGCCGGCGTGGTCGACAGCCAGAAGCAGATCGTCACGCGCAGCAAAGATCCCGAGCTCCATATTGGCACCAAGAGCAATCCGGCCCTGATGGCCGCGCTCGACAAGACCGAGCGCGGTGCGGTCGACCTGGTCACGCGCGATGGCTTGCGCGTGATTGTGCTGTTTGCCCATTCACCGCAGCGGCGCTGGGCCAGTTCAGTGTCGGTGCCGCGCGACGCCGCCTACGCGGTGCTGCGCGCGTCGCTGGCCAATATCGTGCTCAGCGTGGCCGGCCTGATGATGGTCGGCTTTATCAGCGCCTGGTTCATCGGCGGCTTGATCGGACGTTCGGTGCGCGCCTTGCGCACGCCGGCTGTGGCGCTGGGGCGCGGCCAGCCGCTGCAACTGCCGCCATTCGATATCCGGGAAGCGGCCGAAGTGGGCGCCGCGCTGCTGCAGGTCGAGCAGGAATTGAACCGCTACCGCGCCGGCATCGAGGAACGCGTGCGCGAACGCACCACCGAGCTGGAAACGACCTACGCGTTGCTGGAAAACGTGTACGCCACCGCGCCGGCCGGCCTGGCGCTGCTTGACACCGAGCTGCGCGTGGTTTTGATCAATGAATACCTGGCCAAGATCAACGACATGCCGATCGCCGACCATATCGGCAAGACGCTGCCCGAGCTGCTGGGCGCGCCCGGGGTCGAGTTCGAAAAGCCTTACCGCAAGGTGCGCGATACGGGCGAGCCGCTGCTGGCCATCGAAGACCAGGGCGAAGTGCCGTTCGATCCGGGCGTGCAGCACCATTGGCTGGTCAATTACTACCCGATCTTCAATCAGGAGCATACGCTGGTGGGCGTGTCCGGGCTGGTGATTGACGTGAGCGAACGCAAGGCGCTGTCGGACCAGCTGCGCGACGTCAGCGAGCAGTTCCACATCCTGTACGAGATGTCGGGCGACGCCCACATGCTCACCTCTCCGAGCGACGGCTTCGTCAGCGGCAACCGGGCCGCGGCGGCGCTGTTCGGCTGCGACAGCGTGGAACAATTCCTGACCCTGTCGCCGGCCACCACCTCGCCCGAGTTCCAGCCCGACGGGCGCCGCTCGGACGAAAAGGCCGGCCAGTTCATGCGCTATGCACTCGAACGGGGCAGCCACCAGTTCGAATGGCTGCACCGGCGCGTGGACGGCACGCTGTTCCACGCCGATATCCTGCTGACCAGCCTGAACGCCAGCGGCAAAGGCCTGATCCAGGCCACGGTGCGCGACATCAGTGAACGCATCGCCGGCGAAGCGCGCCTGCAGTCGCTCAACGAGCAGCTGGTGCAGGCGCTGGACCGGGCCGAAATGGCCAGCAGCGCCAAGAGCGAATTTTTGGCCAACATGAGCCATGAAATCCGCACCCCGATGAATGCCATCATGGGCCTGGCGCGCCTGCTCGAAGAGTCGCCGCTGGCGCGCCGCGAGCGCAGCTACGTCACCAAGATCAAGATGTCGACCCGCTCTTTGCTGGGCATCCTCAACGACGTGCTCGATTTTTCCAAGATCGAAGCGGGCCAGCTGATGCTCGAGTACACCACCTTCGCGCTCGACCATGTGCTCGACAGCATTTCGGTGCTGCTGGCGCCCAACGCCGCCGCCAAGGACCTGGAACTGGTGTTCGTGATCGCACCCGACGTGCCTTTGCTGCTGGTGGGCGACCCGATGCGGCTCGAGCAGGTGCTGCTCAACCTGGTCAGCAATGCGATCAAATTTACCGAGCACGGCGAAATCGTGCTGTCGGTGGCCACTGCCAGCCGCGGCGAAGACAGCATGGTGCTGGCGTTCGCGGTGCGCGACACCGGCATCGGCATCGCCAGCGAAGACCATGACAACATGTTCGACGCCTTTTCGCAGGCCGACACCTCGACCAGCCGCAAGTTCGGCGGCACCGGCCTTGGCCTGACCATCTGCCGGCGCCTGGTGGGGCTGATGGGCGGCACCATTGCCGTGAAAAGCGAACTTGGCAAGGGCGCGGAATTTCTATTCGACGCCAGTTTCGGCGTGCTGCCGGACGCGCCGCTGGCGGCCCTGCCGGCGCTCCCCGGCCTGTCGGGCCGCTCGCTGCTGGTGGTGGACGACAACGCAAGCGCCAGCGGCGCCATCGCGGCCCAGTGCAGCGCCTTCGGCTGGGAAGTGCAGGTCGCGCACAGCGGGCCTGAGGCGCTCGAACTGCTGCGCGCGGCCGCCCAGGAGCACGCAAACTTCGACTTCATGCTGCTTGACGCGGCCATGCCGGAGCTGGACGGCATTTCCGTGCTCACTTATGCGCGCGCCGACAACCACATCGTCTTGCCGCGCATTGCGCTGATGGTGGCCGAACACGCGCGCGAGCAGCTGGCCAGCCTGTGCGACGATCTCAAGCTCGATGCCATCCTGTCCAAGCCGGTCACGCGCGAAGCGCTGCTGGCAACCATCGTCGAACTGCACACCGGCCAGCCGCAGCCGGCCGGCGGCCAGGTCGTACCATTGGCCGGGCGCCTGTCCGGCATTTACGTGCTGCTGGTCGAAGACAACCAGATCAACCAGGAAGTGGCCAACTACCTGCTGCTGCACGCCGGCGCCGCGGTCGATATCGCCGCCGACGGCAAGATCGCGGTGGCCATGCTCACGGCCGCGCCGTCGCGCTACGACGCGGTGCTGATGGACATCCAGATGCCGGTCATGAACGGCTACCAGGCCACCAAGGCAATCCGCGCCATGGGCCTGGTCGACCTGCCGATCATTGCCATGACCGCCAACGTGATGGAAGACGACCGCGCGCGCGCCATCGAGGCCGGCATGAATAGCCACATTTCGAAACCGATTGACGTCGACCAGCTGGTCTCGGCGTTGCTGCGCGTGACCACCGGGGTGGAGCTGGACGACACCGAGCGCGGCTCGGTCCAGGGCCCCGCCACCGGCGAGGCGCCGCTGCCGGCCATCATTCCGGGCATCGACCTGCGCTCCACCCTGCCCCGCTTCGGCGGCAATTTCGCCAATTTCGTGTCCCTGTTCAAGCGCTTCGAGCGTTCCCAGGGCGGCACGCTGGCCGAAGTGCGGCAATTGCTGCGCGGGGGCGACCGCGACGCCTCGCTGGCCCTGGTGCACCGCTTGCGCGGCGTGGCCGCCAACCTTGGCGCCACCGCTTTCGCGGCGCAAGCGCTCGACTTCGAGCACGCGCTGCGCAGCGGCGGCATGGCCGACCTGATCGAACGGCTGGACGCGCTGGAAGTGGAGCTGGCCAAACTGATGGTGGCGGCGCGGCGCCTGAACACGCCGCTGGCCCAGGGCATGCCGGCGGCGCCGGCCGAAACGCGCCAGGTCAACGCCAGGCTGGCGGATTTGCTCGGTTTGCTACAAAATAACAATCTGAAAGCGCTGGCCGAGTTCGACGCCTTGCGCGCCGAGCTGGCCCAGCTGGCCGGGCCCGACGCCATTGCGGCGCTGTCCGAGGCCATTGCCACGCTGGCGTTCCCGGGCGCGGCCCAACAGGTCAAGGACATGCTGGATCGAAAGGTAGCGACATGAGCTGGAACGATATCGGCAAACGCGGACGCATTCTGATCGTCGACGACGCCATGGAGAACATTCAGATCCTGCACCATGCCTTGCAGGACGAGCACGACGTGCTGTTCGCCATGAACGGCGAAAAAGCGCTGCACATCGCCCAGCATCAGCTGCCGGACCTGATTTTGCTCGATGCCGTGATGCCGGACCTGGATGGCTACGCGGTGTGCGCGGCGCTGCGCGCCTCGGTCATCACGCGCGACATCCCGATCATTTTCGTCACTGCACTGAAAAATCCCGAGGACGAAACACGCGCACTGGACGCCGGCGCGGCCGACTTCATCAGCAAGCCGGTCAACGCCGCCGTGGTGCGCGCGCGCGTGCGCACCCAGCTGACCGTCAAGCGCCAGAGCGACGCATTGCGCGCGCTCACGCTCACCGATGGCCTGACCCGCGTGGCCAACCGGCGCGCCTTCGACGAAGCGCTGGAAGCCGAATGGCGGCGCTGCTCGCGGGCCCAGTTGTCGATCGCACTGATCATGGTCGACATCGACCACTTCAAGCATTTCAACGACGCTTACGGGCACCAGGAAGGCGACGCCTGCCTGCAGCAGGCCGGCGCTGCCATGAAGCGCGCCGCGATGCGCCCGCAAGACCTGGTGGCGCGCTATGGCGGGGAAGAATTCGCGATCCTGCTGCCGCACCTGGACAACTTCGGCGCCGAAGCGGTGGCCGGCAAGGTGCTCGAAGAAATCGCCTTCATGGGCATCCCGCACGAACGTTCGAGCGCCGGGCCGTGGGTCACGGTCAGCATGGGCGTGGCCAGCATGATGCCCAGCGAACGGCACGAAGCATCGATCCTGGTGCGCGCCGCCGACGCCCGGCTGTACGAAGCCAAGGCCGGCGGGCGCAACCGCTACTGCATGCGTGAAGATTAACCTCGGGGTCAGTTCCGGC
>JAZJXM010000033.1:0-73509 GCA_040390915.1 Pseudomonadota bacterium | reverse complement strand
TTTGCCGGACCTGACCCCGTATTTATCAAGCTGCCTTGGCCGGCTTCTTGAACGGGCTGCGTTCGGGCGCTTCCTCGTGCTCGATGCCGGTCAGCAGGCGCTTCATCATCTTGTTGAGCACCGGCTGGCGGTGCCGCACCAGGATGCCGAACGGCTGCGGCTTGGCGCCCAGCGCCGCTTTCGGCTCGAGCGCCGTGCGGCCATACGAAATCTCCTTGCAGCCCATCGCAATGGCGTCGGCAATTCCGGCGTGCAGCAGGCGCAGATAGATCGGCAGGTCGGCCGCTGCGGCGCGGTCAAAACCGATGTGGTAAGCCACCGAGGTGTCGCCATCGGCCACCGAGATCAGGAAGCCGAGCATCTTGTCGTTTTGGCGGATCACGCTGCAGCGAAAACGCTCGCCGGCAGCCTGCTGCAGGGTCGCGAAATATTCGGGCACCAGTTCGAACAGGCGCACCCCGGCATTGACCTGCACTTCCTTGTAGAGCGCGTGGATCTGGTCCTGTACGGCGGCCATGTCGGTCACCTGTTCGAGCGTGCAGGCGCCTTCGTCCATTTGTTTGAAAATGCCGTTGCGCACATTGCCACGGTATTTGGAGGCCAGGCTGGCCAGGTAGTCGTCGTGATTCTTCCAGTCAGGGCTGAGCGCCAGCACCATGTTCGGCTCCGTCTCGACGTAGCGGTAGCTCAGGTTTTCAAGGTGCGCTGCATGTTCGCGGTAGGGCGAATGCAAGTCCTTGATCATCACGAAGTGGGTCTTGCCGGCCAGCTTTTCTGCCTGGCGCACGCGGTACAGCACTTCGGCCACGCCATGCCAGGCCAGCTTCTGGTCGACATCGTTGGCAAAGGCGATGCCGTGCTGGCCGAAGGTCAACAGGTTGCCGCAAGTGAGAATGCGCTGCTTGGTGTTTTGCGCCAGCTGCTCCAGCTTGCCCGAGTTGTCCGCCTTTTCCGGGCGCATCTGGGCCACGCTGACGTCGGCGATCTGCATGTAAATGGCCGCCACCGGGTCGCGGCCGCTGTAGACCAGCGCGTAGCGCGGCGACAAATTGCGCGGCAAGACGGTTTCGAGCGACTTCAGGTAGGCAGCCGACATGAAGAAGCCGGCATCCTTGGTTAGCTCCTGCCAGGCGGCGCCATCGAGCATGGTGATCGAATCGGCGATGGCGTAGGCCAGGTCGGCGGGGCCGCGCAATTGCTTGCGTACCTGGCTGCGTTCGGAAAATGCGTTTTTGAGGGATTTGATCTTGTCAGGGATGTTCATGTACGCCGTGGCTCAAATATTAATATTTCGAGTGTACACGATGTGCCGACCTAAGTCGTCCCCGCGTTCGCGAGGACGACGTCAGGCGTCTGCTTCCCCCGTTGGACGGCGCCCGAACATGCCCATGCCTTCGATGGTGCACACCAGATGCCCGTTCTGGTTGACCGCGCGCCAGGCCGACCACACCACGCCGCGGTCGGGCCGCGACGCCGAGGCCTTGACCGCCGTCGTCAGGTAGGTCACGGTGAGCGTGTCGCCGGCGCGCACCGGCAGGATCCAGCGCACCTTGTCCACGCCGGGCGAACCCATGCTCGACGCCGACGCCATCAGGCCGTCGACCACCATGCGCATCATCATGCTGCAGGTGTGCCAGCCGCTGGCGATCACACCACCAAAAGTCGATGCGGCTGCCGCGTCGTGGTCGACGTGGAACGGCTGCGGGTCGAACTGGGTCGCAAACGCGATGATTTCTTCTTCGCTAACGGCGCGCTCGCCAAGCGGAATTTCCTGTCCAACGAAAAAATCTTCAAAATACCAGGTAGCCTTGCTCACTCGACGCTCCCGCTGGCGAAGCCTGGCTGCGCGATGAAGCGCTGCAGGTGGTGGTCGCAATCGCCCAGCGTCAGTTCGATCATGCTCAGGCGCTTGAAGTGGTGCGCCGCCGGCAGTTCGTCGGTCACGCCCATGCCGCCGTGCAGCTGGACCGCCTGCTGGCCGACAAACTTGAGCGCCTGGCCGACCCGGAACTTGGCCGCCGATACGGTGCGCCGGCGTTGTTCGGGGTCTTCCGACTCCATCCGCACCGCCGCCAGCAGCGCCATCGAACGCGCCTGTTCGAGGTGGATGTACATGTCGGCCATGCGGTGCTGCAGCGCCTGGAATTTGCCGATCGGCGCGCCGAACTGGGTGCGCGTTTTCAGGTATTCGAGGGTGGCCGCGAAAATCGCTTCCATCGCGCCCAGTGCCTCGGCGCACAGCAGCGTGGCGCCGTAGTCGGCAGCCTGGTCGAGAATGCCCCAGTCGGCGCCTTCGAGGCCGATCAGCGCAGTGGTCGGCACCAGCACATTGGAAAACGTGACGTTGGCGGCGCGCTGGCCGTCCAGCGTGCGGTAATCGGTGACGCTGACGCCTTCGCTTTCGAGCGGCACCACGAACAGCGAGATGCCACGCGTGTCGCGCTGCTCGCCGCCGGTGCGGGCCGACACAATCAGGCTGTCGGCCTGGGCGCCGTGCACCACCACCGTCTTGGCGCCGTTGATCACGTAGCCGTTGGCCATCGGGCTGGCGGTGGTGAGGATATCGGTCAGGTCATGGCGCGACTGCTTTTCGGTCAACGCGCAAGCCAGTTTCAGCTCGCCCGTCGCCACCAGTTCGAGCAGCGAATCGTGGCGCCCGCCGATGGTGAGAAATTGCGCGCCCAGCACCGTGGCCAGGTACGGTTCGACCACCAGGCCGCGTCCGAGCTCCTGCATGACGACAAACATGTCGACTGCCGTGCCGTCAAAGCCGCCCTGCTCTTCCGAGATCGGCAGCGACAGCATGCCCAATTCGGTCAGCGTGCTCCAGGCCGCGTCCGAGACGCCGCTGGCCGAGCCGATGATCTTCTTGCGCGTTTCAAAACTGTAGTCCTTGCTGACCCAGCGCTTGAGTGCATCGGCAAACTGCAGCTGCTCTTCTTTGAAATTGAAGTCCATGTCAGCTCCTCACAGGCCCAGGATCATCTGGGTGATGATGTTGCGTTGAATCTCGTTCGAGCCGCCATAGATGGAGGTCTTGCGGAAATTGAAGTAGTAGCCGGCCAGCGGCGCGGCGTCGTCGTCGCCGCCGGCGCTGTGCTCCGTTTCAGCTTCCAGGTAGGCCGGGTCGAACGGCAGCGCCATCGGGCCGGCCGCTTCGACCATCAGCTCCGTCAAGGTTTGCTGGATCTCGGTGCCGCGCACCTTGAGTACCGACGCTTCCGGCCCGGGCGCCTTGTGCTCTTGCGCCAGCACCCGCATGACCGTCATTTCCAGCGCCATCAGTTCGATTTCCAGCGTGGCCACTTTGGCTGCGAACAGCGGATCTTCCAGCAGCGGCTTGCCGTGCTTGGACTGGGTGGCGGCGTATTTTTTGAGGAAGCCCAGTTCGCGCTTGGAGCGGCCGACTGCGGCGATGCCGGTGCGCTCATGCCCCAGCAGGTATTTGGCGTAGGTCCAGCCGCGGTTTTCCTGGCCCACCAGGTTGGCCACCGGCACGCGCACATTGTCGAAGAAGACTTCATTGACTTCATGGTCTTCGTCGAGCATCAGGATCGGGCGCACGGTCACGCCGGGCGACTTCATGTCCATCAGCAGGAACGAGATGCCTTCCTGCTTGCGCACGCCCTGGTCGGTGCGCACCAGGCAGAAGATCATGTCGGCATGCTGCGCCAGCGTGGTCCAGGTTTTCTGGCCGTTGACGATGTAGTGGTCGCCATCGCGCACGGCGGTGGTCTTGAGCGATGCGAGGTCGGAACCGGAACCGGGCTCGGAGTAACCCTGGCACCACCAGTCTTCGCATGACAAAATGCGCGGCAGGTAGTGGGCTTTTTGTTCGGCGCTGCCGAAGGCCATGATGACCGGCGCGACCATGTTGACGCCGAACGGCAGGATGGTCGGGGTGCCGGCGCGCGCGCATTCTTCGTCGAACAGGTGGCGCTGGACCGCAGTCCAGCCAGGGCCGCCGAATTCGGTAGGCCAGCCTGGCGCAACCCAGCCTTGCGCGGCCAGGATTTTATGCCAGCGCACGTAGTCTTCGCGGTCCATGCGCAGGTGCTTGCGCACTTTTTGCTGCAGGTCGATCGGCAGGTTCGCGTCGAGGAAAGCGCGCACGTGGTCGCGGAAGGCCAGATCCTCGGCCGTATAATTCAGGTCCATACAATCTCCTTGTTAGCGCCGCCGCAAAAAAGCACGACCGTTCAGAGAATTGTACCTGAAAAAATGCCAGTGGTTGCTGAAGAAATTACGACATCGCCCTCGCAACTTCGCAAGGGCGATGTGGTGCTTAGTCCGCGCCTTTGGTGGCGGGCATGTACGGCATCAGGCGCGATGCCAGGCGGGTGTCGGTCTTGACCATGCCGGTGGCGTCGCTGAGGATATTGGCCGCTTCGTTGAGCATGATGTCCTTGGCGTCCTTGGCCGCTTTTTCGGCTGCCAGTTCCGACTTCAGGTTACGCTCGTCCGCTTGCAGGCCGTCGTCCTGGCGCGCGCGCTTGGCCGCAGCCAATGCCTTGGCCCGGGCCTCGCTGCCAGCTGCCGTCGCCGCTACCTGACGCTCTTCTCGCTGTTTGGCGCGCGCTTCCTGCACATCGCGTTCCTTGCGCCGCACCGCTTCGTTGAGCGAAATCGAATTTTCCTTGCGCAGCTTGCGCACCTCGGCCATGTCTTCTTCCAGGTACTGGAATTCCTTGTCCTTGGCGATGCGCGCGTCATGCCGTTTCTGCAGCGGACCGACGATCTCTTTCAGGTCGCCAGCGGGCACGAACGGCGCCGGTTTGATCGATGTCCATGGCAGCGCATTGTCGTAGCTCGACTCGCCGAAGTTGTCGATGTCGGACGTGACCGGCAGCTTGATGTCGGGCGTGACGCCGCGCAGCTGGGTGGTGCCGCCATTGATGCGGAAGAACTGCGCGATCGTCATTTTCAGCTCGCCGTAGCGCGCCTTTTCGCCCTGCTGCGCCACGCGGTCGATGTTGACCAGCGTTTGCACGGTGCCCTTGCCGAAGCTCGATTCGCCGATGATGATGCCGCGCCCGTAATCCTGAATGGCCGCGGCGAAGATCTCGGATGCCGAAGCCGAACCACGGTTGATCAGCACGCCGAGCGGGCCGTCCCACGACAGGCCGGCCACGACGTCGTTCTCTACTTCCACTTTGCCGTCGGCCGAACGCTGCTGCACGACCGGGCCCTTGTCGATGAACAGGCCGGTCAGTTCGACCGCCTCGGTGAGCGAACCGCCGCCGTTGTTGCGCAAGTCGATCAGCACATTGTCGACCTTGGCCTTTTTGAGTTCGGCCAGGATCTTGGCGACGTCGCGCGTGGCGCTCTTGTAGTCCTTGTCGCCGCGACGGCGGGCGTCGAAGTCGAGGTAGAAGGTCGGCAGCGAGATCACCCCGACGCGGCGCTTGAGCGCGCCGTCCGGCACTTCGATGATCGACTTCTTGGCCGACTGTTCTTCCATGTTGATTTTTTTGCGGATCAGCGACACCGTGGTGTGCTTGCCGTCAGGGCCGGCGTCGGCCGGCAGCACGTCCAGGCGCACCACCGAATCCTTGGCGCCGCGAATGAGCGCGACCACGTCGTCAATGCGCCAGCCCAGTACTTCGGTGAAGGCCGGCGTATCGGCTTGCGCCACGCCGACAATGCGGTCGCCCACTTTGAGCTTGCCCGACAGGCCAGCCGGGCTGCCGGCGACGATTTCACGGATCACCGTGTACTCGTCGCGCGATTGCAGCACCGCGCCGATGCCTTCGAGCGAGAGGCGCATCGCGATGTCGAAATTGTCAGCCGAGCGCGGGCCCAGGTAGTTGGTATGCGGCTCGATCGACATCGCGTAAGCGTTCATGAACAGCTGGAACACGTCCTCGTTGTCCACCTTGCGCACCCGCGTTTCGTAGTTTTCGTAGCGCTTGTCGAGCGTGTCGCGGATAGCTTTGTCTTCCTTGCCGGCCAGTTTCAGGCGCAGCCAGTCGTTCTTGACGCGCTTGCGCCACAAATCGCGCATTTCTTCGTCATTTTTCGGCCAGGCGGCCTTTTCGCGATCGAGCTGGAAGCGTTCGTCGACCGTGAAATCGAGTTTGGTATTGAGCAGTTGGCGCGCATAGGCGATCCGTTCGCTGAAACGCTGCTGGTACAGGCCATAGATGGCGAACGGCAGCGTAATGCTTTCGTTTTTGATCGCGTCGTCGAATTTGGTGCGGGCCGAGTCGAACTGGTCGATATCAGCTTGCAGGAAAAACAGCTTTTCGCCGTCCAGCGACTTGAAATAGCGGTCGAAGATTTTCTCCGACATCGCGTCGTCCAGCGGCACGGCCTTGTAGTGATGGCGCGACAGCAGCATCGAGGCCCATACTGCCGCCTGGGTCTGGGCGGCAGCCGGCTTGAGGCTGGCCGGCACTTTATCGGGCTGCGGCAACGCCGCCTGGGACGTCAACGCGAATGCGATTGCAACCAACAACATACTCTTTTTCATGTAATTCTCTCCGGGCCTGATACTGATGATATCCACTGCGAACAATTCTAACAGCTAAGACTATGGCGCAGAGCCAGCTTGCGCTTGAAAGCTTAAGGACGACTTAGAAAATTTCTCCTGCATTGCCCTTTAACCATGCTAGCCCAGCAATGATAAAAAGATAGGGCCAGGAGCGGATGGCGATCTTCCAGTCGACCCAGGAGGGCCAGAAGGACAGAAATTGGGGCGCCAGCAGGAAGGCCAGCGCCAGGTCGAACGGCTGGAAATGCCAGCCAGGCGCGGTGCGCCACCAGGCCACGCACAACGGGATCAGGAGGATGACGAGCGGCGCCAGCGCGGCCGGGGCCGCGTTATACCAGCGCACCCGGGTCAGCGTGACCGAACCGAGCTCCCAGCGCCCGCCCTTTTTGACCGGGATGACCGTCAAAGCGCTGGGACGCGCGCCCGACACCAGACCGATCAGCCAATGGCTCAGTTCGTGGCACAGGGTGCCGGCCACGGTCAGGGCAAAGAAAATGGGATGGGTGCCGGCCAAAAACCGGATCACGAGCGCCAGCAGCACCGACGGGATCAGGTAGACCAGCACATCGGCATGCTGGCACAGCATCGCTGGTGCGACGGCGCGGCAGGCGGCTGGAAACGTCATCGCCGCTGCCCAGATTGCTTAGTCGGCGTAGAAGCAGCGGCCGCACGCCTGGCGGTAGCTTTCGTTGCCGCCAATGCTGACCTGCTCACCTTGCTTGATGCGCTTGCCGTCCTGGTCCACGCGCACGTTCATCGTGGCTTTCTTGCCGCAAGTGCAGATATTCTTCAATTCCTCGATATCGTCGGCCAGTGCCAGCAGGTAGGCCGAACCGGGGAAAGGATTGCCGAGGAAATCGCTGCGCAAGCCATAGCAGATGACCGGCACGCCGCGCACCTGGGCCAGCTGGTGCAGTTGCTGCACTTGCAGCGTGGACAGGAACTGGGCTTCGTCGATCAGCAAACAGGCCACTTTCGGCGCTTCTGCCAGGAAATCGGTGGCGGCGTCGAAGGTGTCGACCTGGCGCTGCGGGCCCAGGCGCGAGGTGACCTTGCCGATCCCATAACGGTTGTCGATGAGGGCAGTGTACAGGCGCACTTGCTGGCCCTGCTCTTCGTAGTTATGCGCCACTTGCAGCATGGCTGTCGACTTGCCGGCGTTCATCGCCGAATACCTGAAATAAAGTTTTGCCACCGCGTGTTCCTGAACCGTTCCACATTGAGCGCGAATTATAACAAGCCATAGGACGTCGTCCTCGCGAAAGCGGGGACCCATACTGAGGGTCCCCGCTTTCGCGAGGACGACGGCGTTATTGGCCGGGGTGGTATGCGCGTTCGAGGTGTTGTTTGATATCTTCCTTGTAATACAACACGTCCTTGAACTGGCCATGGCTGTACATCTCGGCCTGGTCGGCGTAGTGCTTCGATGCCGGATTGCTATTATTACCACCTGCCAGGATGCTCTTGGCGCGCACTCGCGGGCCGAACTCGACTACGGCCACGAAGCTGTTGCCGCGGTCGCCATAGATGCGCTTGGTCTTCTGCGGCGCCGACATGCCGAACGACGCCAGCGAACCCCACACCGCCGACGGGAACGCGACCGGCAGGCTGGGCTTGGCGTCGTCGTACTGCTGCTGAATGTCGCCGCTGGCGCGCTGGAAGCGGTTGATCTCGCCCCATGGCGTTTGCCAGCTGCCGAAGTCCGCTTCCAGGCGCGCCGTGGCGCTGGCCAGGGCCAGCAGGCGCTCCTGTGGCGTGATGCTGTCGCGGATGTAGTCGACCACCGGCACTTCCTTGGCGTTGGCGGCGGCCTTGAAGCTGGCCACCATCGCCTGGCCCCAGTACACGGCCAGGGAAGTCGGCACCGAACTGACCGAATAGCGCAGGTCCCAGCCGCGCAAGGCGTCCACCTGCGGCGCCAGCTGGGCCTTGAGCGGGTCGCTGGCCGGCAGCGCATCGTAGGCCTTGAGCAGCGACGCCACCAGCGGCTCGAACGCGGTCAGGTAATTGTCGTAGGCCAGGCCGATCAGGCTGTCGAGCGTGACGTCATGCGCGCCTTCGAGCACGCGCAGTGCATGCAGGCCGCGCGCGTTTTCCGGCAGCGTCCACATGTACTTCGGATAGTCCTTCTCCAGCGGGCTGCTGGTGCCGGCCACGCGGAACGGCCAGTTGTTGGTGTTCTGAAGCCAGCCATTGGCCGGGTTCTTGAGATTGATCGTGTCCGCGATCGCGTGCAGGCCGCGCCACTCGGTGGCAGGATCGCTGCCGTCGACTGGATGGGTCCAGTCAAAGCGCGGGTCGCGTTTGGGGATGAAATTGCCGTGGAAGTAAGCGATGTTGCCGTCGGCGTCCGCGTACACGGTGTTGTTGGACGAATTGGTGCGCAGCTCCATGTTCTTGCGGAAGGCCGCGTAGCTTTTCGCCTTGGTGCGCGAGAACGACTGCGTCAAGGCCTTGAGTGGCTCTTCCATCATCTTGACGGCGACCCATTTGCCGCCAGCGGCGCGCACCACCGGGCCGTGATGGGTAAAGTACGCCATGACGGTCTTGCTGGCCATGCCGGTGGCGGTCTTGTAGGGCAGCGTGATCGGCACCGCTTTCATTGCGCGATCAAAACCGTCGTACTTGTAAAAGACCTTGCCGTTCTTTTCGACGACCGTTTCCAGGTATTCGTCGATGACGTCGCCACCGCCCGAGGTATGCATCCAGCCGGCGCGTTCGTTGAAGCCCTGATAGATGAAGAACTGGCCCCAGGTCACGGCACCATAGGCGTTCAGGCCTTGTTCGCTGGCGATGTGCACTTCGGGACGGAAGTAGAACGAGGTGTGCGGGTTGATCAGCAGCAGCGCCCTGCCCGACTTGCTCAGTTTTGGAGCGATGGCAAAGCCGTTCGAGCCGCGCGGTTCGGGGTCGAAGCCGGTGTCGGCCACGGCGACTTTCGGCTGCCCGGTGTAGAACGCTTCCAGGTCCTTGAGGTCGATTTCTTCGATGTCGCCGCCGATGCTGCCTTCGCTGAACGACAGCGCCATCCATGGCTCGAAGTGGGTGATCAGCTTGGGTTTTACTTCGGGATGGGTGGCCAGGTAAAAATTGAGGCCGTCGGCGAAGGAGATCATCAGCTTTTTCAGCCACGCGGGGCTGGCCGCGTATTTTGCCTGCATGGCGGCTGGGGTGATGTACATCTTCATGCGCAGGTCGCGCCAGATTTCAGCCTCGCCTTCAACTTCGGCCAGGCGCCCCATCGCATTGATGTAATTGCGTTCGACCCGATTGAAGTCGTCTTCCGCTTGCGCGTACATCAGGCCAAACACGGCGTCGGCGTCGGATTTGCCGAACACGTGCGGGATGCCCCAGGTGTCGCGCATGATGGTGACGTGCTGCGCGCTTTGCTTCCAGCGCGCCTGTTCGGGTGCGGCCTGCGCGGTGCATGCGACGCAGACCAGCAAGGCTGCGACAGCCAATCGGGTTTGAAACATGTGCAAGCTCTCCTGTTGAATCGTACATCAATGCCATTACTCGATGCCCAGCTGCTCCTTGAGCGACTTGTTTTCGGCAGTGAGGGCATCGACTTTTTCGCGCAGCGCCGCCACTTGTGCGCGCAGATCGGCTTCGGCATCGGCCGCCGGTTCCTTGGGCGGCTTGGCGCCGGCCTTCTGTTCACGCACCTGGCGCGCCGCCTGTTGCAACTCCTTGCGACCGCCCGCCACCGCGGCGTTCTGCATCGCCTCCGGCAGCGAGGCCACGTTGGCGGCCGCGTTGATCGAAATGGTCCCCGAGCGCACTGCCTCGACCAGCTGCGGCGTGGCCGCTTTCTGAATCCGCTCGATCTGGCTGATCGTATTGCTCGACACGCGCGCAGCCTTGGCCACGTCCTCACGGGTGTTCCATGGCGGCGACTCGGGCGCATCGTAGGCATCCTGGGGCGCCACTTGCGGCGCATCGGCTTTCTGCGCCTCGGCCTTTTGCGCCTTGCGCGCCGCCACGATGTCCTTCTTGCGCAGCGCCAGCACGCCGCGCTGGTAGTCGGACACACTGCGCCGCGCCAGGTGGTTATCGATCACCCACAGCATCACGTCGTCAAGCGAAGCGAAGCTGGTGTTTTGCACCGTGCGAAATTCGATATGGTGCTTTTTGCAGATCTCGTAGCGGTTATGACCGTCGATCAGGACTTCGCCCCACAGCACCAGCGCATCGCGGCAGCCTTCGGCCAGCAAGCTGCGTTCGAGCGCGGCGTGTTCGTTGTGCGTGAGGGGATCGATAAAGGAACGCAGTTCCTCGTTGATGGTGATGTTCAATTCGTGTCCTTGTAATTACCGAGGCGCGCGGAGCTGCCGGCGCCGCCACGAATGCTACACGATAGTGTCACGAGGGGAAAGTGGCCAGTCCGCACACGGCCTGTGGTAAAATCCCGCCCGCTGCCCGGATGGTGAAACTGGTAGACACCCGAGACTTAAAATCTCGTGCTCGAAAGGGCGTACCGGTTCGATTCCGGTTCCGGGCACCATGAATTTGCATGATTGTTAGTACCTCGAAACCCGCCCTGCTCTGCATGATGGCGGGTTTTTTGTTGCCGGCTTGCGTGACAGCTCATGCCGCCACGGCGACGACCTGGAACTGCAGGCCTAGCACGCGCATGACCTTCACGATCGTGTCAAAACTGGGATTAGCTTCGCCGGACAGTGCCTTGTAGAGGCTTTCGCGGCCTAGTCCGGTGCCGGCGGCGACGTAGGTCATGCCGCGTGCGCGCGCGATGTTGCCGAGTGCTTTCACGATGAAGGCTGTGTCATCGCCCGCTTCTTCGAGGCAGGCCTGAAAGTACAGCGCGATATCCTGGTCCGTTTTCAGATGTTCGGCGCTATCCCATTTGTTCAGTTTGAGTGTCATGATGGTCTCCTAAAGTTGCCGCGCAAGCGCGAGTGCGTCTGGGATGTCCTTGGCCTGGCTACCTTTGTCACCGCCAGCGAGAAGGATGACTATTTCCACGCCGCGTTGGCAGAAATAAACCCGATATCCAGGGCCAAAATGAATTCTCATCTCCGAGACACCCGCCCCGACAGGCGCACAGTCACCGAAATTGCCAAGTTCTGCGCGGTCGATGCGCATCTGAATGCGTGCCGCAGCGGCCCGATCTTTCAGATTAACGAACCAGTGATCGAACGAATCAGTTGTGACAATGCGCCTCATGGCGATTGTATATTTTAGGATACAATGGGACAAGCGATTTTCATTGGAATCTCAGAATAGGCACACAGCTGGCTACGAGCGAATTCAGGCAAGCGACAGAAGATTTCGACAACGGCAAGAGGAACGATACCCATTGTGATGCCAACAGCAATGGCCGCAGCTATTCTGCCTCAACATAAATTGCCACCCCGCTGCCGGCCTTGTGCGTCAAGCCGAAAGTCAGGCCGATGGCCGCGTTCCCGGTGAAGGAACCGGTCGAGATGCCACCGGAACTTTGATCCACGGTCCCGCGCAGCAAGACACCGTTCGCGCCAACTTTCGCAGCCTCTTCTTTCATGCGCTCGATCAGCACGTTCATTTTCCCTTGATCGGTCAGCGCGAATGAAGCCCTGCTGTTGGACTCGAGCAGCGCGACCTCCTCGAATTTCTGAGGTGGATGCAAATAAAGTTTGACTTGGGCAGGCGAAATGGCCGGGCGGACTCTGCCGACGACGACGGAAGACGAAGCACATCCGGCCAAAATGCCAAGCAAGGTGATCGAGGCGACGATTTTGGTGATGTTCATGACTACCCTTTCAGCATGCCGGCGCGCCGTTGCGCCTGCCGAAATGATGTTAGGGAACCGTTCACCTGTCAATGAGAACCTATCCTAGCAGTGACTATGGGGCCCTGCCATCGCCATCGTGATCGCGCCGACCAGGTCGCAGCAGCGGAACGGCTTGTTCAGAAAGTCGCTGCAGCCGAGGTGATATGCGCGCACCCGCAGCGGTTCATCATCACTGGCGGTCATGAAGATGGTGGGAAGGGCATGCCCCATTTCCTGCAAATACTCCAGCAGCGACAGGCCAGACATCCCCTGCAGCACGTTGTCAAGCAGCAGGCAGTCGAAACGTCCGAGCGCGGGACTGTTGATGAGCGCATCGGCCCGGTCGAACGCTTCGACCGCATAGCCCTGCCCTTGCAGCACGCGCGTGAGCACCTGCAGGGTGCCAGGGTCGTTCTGGAGCAGGGCAATTGACGGAGCGTGAGCGGGCATCTGGCGAATGTACGCCCAACGGCCCCGCTTGTGACCCGTACTTTAGTACAGGTAGCCTCGCTCCACTAACTCGGCTTGACCGAACAGGCCGGACACTTGACCAGCCCCGTGTGCCCTACCGTCCAGCCAATCCGGCGCGCTTCCACCACCGCGCGCTGCGCCCAGGCGTCCATCGGCTCGACGGCCACTTCGTCAAATTCAAAGAAGGCGCGGCAGTCGCTCGACTCGCACTTGAGCATGCATTCGCAAAACAGCATTTCTTGCAAGAAGTCGTCCATGATGCAGTTCCATCCGTGAGTAAGGGCGACACTATAAACGATCCGGACTATGACGCTGTCACGGCGCCACTTCCAGCGCCTCGTTCGGCGTCTCGCCAAAAATCTCGGGCGCATACATCGCTTCGATCCGGGTCGCCGGCAAGCCGAATTGACCGGCATGGTTCAGCCGCACCAGGTAGTCGGTGCTCCAACTGCCGGTCCAGATCCGTTCATAGTAGCCACGGAAACTGTCGCTGGCGCGCTCGATCGACCCCGGCTGCCACCACGATGGCCTGCCATGCTCGGCCTGCACCAGCAGGCCTTCGCGCGCCAGGCCCTTGCCCAGGATGGTCGCGCCGGACGGGATCGGGTCATGCACCACCACCCAGCCCAGGTCCGCGTCCGAGCGCATCGTCAGCGTGACCTTGATCACGTCGCCCACCGACCACTGGCCAGCCACCTTGCGCTGCACCGCGGTCACGGTTTTCTCCACCGACAGGCCATGCACGACAGGCGCGCCCGGCTTGGCCGCTGCCAGCACCGACACGCTGGCCCACGGCGCGCCGCTGCCCTTGTGTTCGAGCTGCAAGGTGGCGTTGGCGCCGCGTGGCAGCGGCAAATGCACGCTGGCCGCGTCCGGCCAGGCGCTGCTGCGCGTCTGGCCGCCCAGCGCGGCGCTCGACACGCCGCTCACCGGCCCCTGCTCGCTGCGCAGCATGAATGATTGCAGCGCCGCGATGCTGTAGGCATTGCCCACGGTGGTGCTCCAGCTGCCGCGCTTTTGCTGATCGGCTATCGCTTGCGGCAACAGCGCCAGCTCATCGCGCCAGATCGGGTCGATCGCCTGCCAGCGCTGCAGCACCAGCGCAGTGCGCGCGCTGACGGCGTCGTCGCTCCACATCAGCCACCAGCGGTTCATCAGATTGCCAGTGCGCCACGCCAGGTGGCCGCCATGCATGTCGTAGCGGTTGCGCAGCTGGCTGGCCGCCTGCTTCAGGCGCGTGGCGCGCTGCGCCGAGGCCGGCGTATCGAGCACGTAGCTGATCCAGTCGAGCAAGGCTTCGGTCGGCAGCAGGTCCAGTTCCGGCGGCACGGCCGGCGCCACACCGTCAAGGTCGGCGCCCAGCGCCGCTTGCATCGCCAGCCGCAGGTTGAGCGCGCCGGCATCGGGCAGCCAGTCATTGGTGGCCTGGCCGGACATGCGCCCGCGCAGCGCGTCTTGCATGGCGACCTTGTCCTGCTGGGGAATCGGCAGAGAATAGGCGCGCGACAGCGACAGCACATAGGCGGTCAACATTTCGCTGCCCTTCGTTTCCGGAAAATAGCGCACCAGGCCATGGTCCAGATGGCGCGGCAAGCTTGCCATGACCTGGTCCCAGCGCGACCGATCGCCCAGCGCCGCGGCGACCGAACTGCGTTGCTCGAAGCAGCCAAACGGGTACTCGCGCATCCAGGCGCGCGCGCCCTTGATGGCGCCGGCGGCCAGGCTTTCCTGCCAGCGCACCACGATGGCGCCCAGCGCAGGCAGCGCGTCCACCGGCGGCGCGACCGCCAGCGACTTGCTGTTGGCGAGCGCCAGCAAGGTGCTGTCGCGCACCGTCAGCGGCGCTTGCAGCACCACCGCCTGGCGCACATCGAGCGCGTCGAGCACGGCGCCGCTGGCCGCGTCGGTCAATGCGAATTGCCATGCCAGCGCCACGGCGCCATCGGGCACTTTTACCGGCCAGCTCAGCACACGGCTTTCGCCGGCGGCCAGCGTCACGGCCTGAACGTGGACCAGTTCATCCTGCTGCGCCTGATCCGGATGGGCGATCACGCTGGCCCTGGCGCTGAGCGAGACGCTGGCGCTGGCCTTGGACAGATTGCGCAGCGTCAGTTGCTGATGCACCAGGTCGGCGCCGCGCAGCGATAGCGCCAGGCCCGGCAGGATCTCGAACGGCTTGCTGGTGGCGATCACCGCTTCGCCGTTGCCATACATGTCGGTGCCGGCGCTGGCGATGGCGACGATGCGCCAGCGCGTCAACGAATCCGGCAGCGGCACCGCGACGCTGGCTTCGCCGTGCTCGTCGAGTTCGACCCGCGCCTGCCACAAGGCCAGTGTCGAAAAATTGACGCGCGGCGGCGCGGCCGGTGCTGGCGCCGATCGGGGTATGACGAGCGCGCCGTCACTGCCGACGGCCGGCGCACTGCTCACCGGCGATGGTGATGGCGATGGCGCCATCATGGGCATCTGCAGCACGCCCCTGCCTTGCAGTGCCTGGAACGGGTTGTTGGCACGCGATGGCGGGCCGTAGGTCATGATGGCCGACTCGGCGGCCGGCATGTAGTCGCCCGGGAGCGCGGTAAATGGCTGCCAGCGCCACCATTGGAACAGGTCGACAGCCATCGTGTCATGCCCGCGGCTGCGCCAGAAATGCTCGAACAACAAAGTCGTGGTGTTCGGCTTGAGCAGGGCCAGCGCATCGTCGACCGCGATCAGGGTCAGGCTGGCGCCGGCGGCCGGCTTGCCGTCGGGCAGGCGCACGCTCAGTTTGACCGCCACCCGCGCGCCTGGCCGCGCTTCGGCCAGCGCTGGCGCCACCGTCACGTCGAGGCGCTTGCCGGCGGGATCGAACATCAAGGCGATGCGCTCGGTGTGCTGGAGCTGGCTGTCGGCTGGCGCATCGTGCGGTAGTTGGGACGAACCGCGCGAAAAACGGGCCACCACGCTCACCCCGGGCGCGTAATGCGATGCGGTCGGCAGCGCGATCTCTTCGACCGCTTCGGTCAGGTAGTGGACCTGGCTGGCCAGCACGCCCTCGCGTTCGACCGTGAGCAACAGCGTGGCCGGCAAGAACGGCGCGCGCACGCGCAGGCGGTCCTCCTGTCCTGCGCTGGGCGCTGCGGCGCCGGCGCGCTCGAGGACCACCTTGGCCGACTCCTTGGGCGCAAAGTAGTACAAGGGCGTCGAGGCGCTTGACATGGCGGCAGCCCGCGCGCGGAACAGCCAACCGGCCTTGCGAAAGCCGTGCCTCCACGCCAGCTCGCATTCGCCTCTGCCATCGGACCCGGTCTTGATGGTGCACACAGGAAGCCGGTCGAGCTCGGCGATCGGCAGGATGTGGCCCCAGTTGGTACTGAATTCGGCGCCGTCCACCGTGACGCTGGCGCCGGCCAGCGGCGCATCATGCTCGTCCAGTGCGACCACCTGCACTTTGACGGTGCCCGCTGCCACCGACTGGCGCACCGTAACGCCCAGCTTGTGCCGCTGCGGCCACACGGCGACGCTGGCGGCATGGGTCTGGGTTTCTCCGTTGGGGTCGATGAACTGCATCTCGGCGGTCAGCGTCATCGGCCACGCGACCTTGGGCGCGGCAAGTTCGGCTTGGGCGCGTCCTTGCGCGTCGAGCTTGAGCGCGGTGGCCGGCAAGGCCGTCACCGCATCGCGGTCCATTTCCAGGTCGAAGAAGCTGTAGGCAGGATAGCCAGGCGCCGTGGCGCCGGCCGTGTACTTGCCGTTGATGGTCATCGCGTGCCCTGCCGCTGCACCCCCGGCCAGGAACGACAGGCCAGGCGCGACGCGCACCACCTGGCGCTCGCCCTGCCAGGCCGTGTGCAGCGCCAGGCTCGCGTCAAACGCCGGCAAGCGGAATTCTTCCACCTGAAAGGCGCCATGCGCGATGTTGCCGTTCTCGGCATGACGCAAGGCGTAATGATATGTGCCCAGGCGCGCGCCAGGCGGCATGGTCCAGCTGCTGGCGGAGGTGCCGTCCGCTCTCCAGGCCAGCTTTTGTTCGTAGGCCGGCGTACCGACGTCGCCATGCCAGATTTGGAGCGTCAGCTCCGGGTCCGGCGGCACGTCCCAGCCGCTCGCCGCCGGCCGGCGCAGCACGTGCGCCATCGACACCGTCTCGCCGGGATGGAACAGTGCGCGGTCGAGCACCGTATGCACGGCGATGTTGCCGTCATAGGGCGCCGTCACATTCCCGTCCACGCGCGACACGGCAACGTCCGCGCCTAGCCGAACCACGAGCCAGCGCGTCTCTTCCTCGGCGCCTTCCTTTTTTACCCAGGCACGATTGGCCACCACCACGCGCCCCTGCACATCGCTGGTCGCGCTCACCAGTTGGCGAAATTCTCCATCCCCGGCCCACACTTCGACCCGGGCATCGGCAAGCGGACGGCCGCTATCGAGCGCGGTGATCCAGATCAGCGAGTCGCCGCGCTCGGACAGCGTCGCGTGCACATGCAGATTGGTCAGCTGGACCAGCGCCGTGCGGCTGTTCTGCCATGCGACATCCAGTTCGCGCGTGAGCTGGTCAAGCAGGTAAGGCTGTTCAATGCTCAAGCCCATCTGGTCGGCCAGATCGAGCACGTCGCCGAATTCACCCGACAAATAGACCTGGCCCGGATCTACCCTGACGGCTGCCCCGGGTCCCAGTGCGCGCAGCTTGCGCGCCAGTGCGGGCCCGCGCGCAACCGGCGTTCCGTTCCACAGCAAGTCGTCGTGCTTGCCGTGCCTGATCGTCACGTCCCAGCGCTGGTGCTGGCGGCGCGCCAGTTCTTTGTGCTGGGCGGCCAGGACGGCGCGCTGCGCCGGACTGTCGGCTTCGACCAGCCAGTTGCCCAGGCCCGACAAGGCAATGCGCATCAAGCCCGTTTCCAGCGGCGCCGGCCCGATCGTTTGATCCTGCGGCGCCGGCAACGGCGTTTTCAGGGCTGCCAGCATGGCCTGGCTTTGAAAGTAGGCCGTAGGCACGCGCGGCACCGGGCCGTAGGTGGACGCGGTCGGGTCTTCTGCAATGTGGCGCGTGGCCGCGTGCAAGGCCAGCAAGGTCGTGCTGGCGGTATCGGCGCCGAAGCGCCAGCTGCGCGCCCTGATGGTCTTGTCGCCGCCCCTGGCCACCAGCGGCCAGGCCGCCGCCATGCCGGGATGCCATTCCAGTACGCCCTCGCTGCGCTCCATGCCGGCATACGCCGGCGCACTTGCCATCCGTAGCGGACGGCGCAATTGTGCAGCGTTGGCCAGCGCGCGTCCTTCCAGGTCGACCAGCATGTCCGGCCACTGCGGCGTGACGCTGCCGCTGGCTTGGTCCAGCCTGAAGTCCAGGAAGTCGGTGGTCTGGCCGGGATAGAGCGTGAAGTGCTTGTCGGCGAACAGCTTGCCTTCGCTGTCGCGCATCACCAAGGTGCTGGCCAGGGCGGCACTGAGCGGTGCCGAGAAGCGCACCGTCACCGGCTGGCGGCGGTCGCAGCCGGGCGTGCCCAGCAATTGCTTGCAACTGGCCGTCGCAGTAAACGGCGCGGCAACCTGAAATGCGGTGACGGTATTTTGCACATTGCCCAAGCCGGTCAAGGTGGCGATGCGTTTGTCCCAGGTCCAGGCGACGCTGGCATAGTTGGGCAAGGGCGCGGCGCCGCAGCGCGCATAGACCTGGTTGCCGGGCACCGCGTAACCATTGAGCTTGATGGCGGCCGCTTTGGAAGCTGCGGCGTCGAGCAGTTCGACCGCCGCGTTCTTGCCATCGACGCTGCAGCGCAAGTAGCGCAGCGTCGCCGGGTCGACCGGCGCGCTGGAAAAAAAGCCCACCACCTGGCGTTCGCTGACCGTGGGCGAGTCGGGCACAGTGCGCTCCAGGCGCGGCCCGCCGGTATCGAAGCGCCAGGCCTTGGCCGGCGCCGCCAGCGGCTGTACCTTGCACACCACGCCATCGGGCAGTTCGCGCGCGAATTCGGCCACCCAGCGCCGTCCGTCGAGCCAGCGTCCCTTGGGCTGCTCGGGCGTGCCCTGGCACTGCACCGTGGCCGCCTGCGCCGCCTTGCTCTCGCCCAGCGCCACCACCTCTGCGCTGAACGTCATGTGGATCTGCCTGACGGCGCGCACGCTGCCGGTCGGGCCGAACGTGCTCAGGGAAGGAGTGCCATAGGCAGCGCTGGTGGCGAGGGCGAACATGGCGCCAAGGAAGGCGCCGCGAAATAAGGTCATCTGTCTGGCTTCGGTGGCGTGGTGCGAGTTGGCATCCTGACACGGATGAGCGACACCGGCAAGCATGATCTACCGCAAACAATGCCTCCAGTCACGGCGTAAAGTCAGCTCAGGAGGACCCCATCATGGACGATATTGATTTCATTGAAGAGCAGCCCGACACCCCCATCCGGCCTGAAGAAAAAATGCGCCTGAAAGTGGCGTTCGGCGACAATGTGGCGCAGCGATTTCTGCGCTTGCGCGGCATTGTCGGTGAGCTGATGCAGGAAGCGGTGCTGCAACGCTACGCCGCCAAGCAGGCGGCGCGCATGGCGCGCGACGTGATCGCCGCGGCCCAGTTTAGTGCGGAGTGACGGTCGCCCTGCCCTGGCCGGCGCTGGACGGTATGAAGCGCGCGCGCACGCTTGGCACCTCGCTGCTGGCCAGATAACTGGCCAGGCACTGCAGCGACCAGCCCTGGCCCCGTGGACGCGCGCTGCGGCCCCGTAAGGTCGGCACGCAAGGGCGCTTGCTAAAGGCCGGAAACGGCAACTCGCAGGCCAGCGCCGGCATGATCAGCCCGGGCAGCGTTGCCCCCGGGATGAAACCGACAACCTTGTTTTCGACGTCGAAGAAAATGCCCTCTTCGAACCAGCCGATATGCTCGCCCTTGTGCGAAAAAACGCTCAGCCCGAATACCCATCCGGCAGTATTGCCCGAGAGATCACGGATGCAAAACTCGTCGAGAATTGCGCCGGCACATCCTATTTCGTCATACACCCAAGTAACCAAGATACCCCCTGGCTTGCGCGTCAATGTGGTGAACAAATTCTAACGCCTAAATTTATGCGCGGGGGCACACTTGTGCAAACCGTTGTTTAAGTCCAACCAGCATCGACAATAAAACCCTTGCGCTTTCAGCGTTCGACTGTCCTATCCGTTCCGACCATGATTGCTGCCGTCTGACCCGGCAAAAATGCGGCCTGTCGCAAACCAGGCTGCGCCGGCAGCACCCCTGGCTACAATGATTCTGTCTTAAAAATCATCCAACCATAACATTAATAACCAGGGACTCCACCATGCGCACTGCTCCACTTTGCCTCGCCTTGCTGCTCACCAGCGCCTTCGCCAGCGCCGCCCAACAAACCCGTCCGATGCCCGCCTTCGACTCGGTCAGCACCCAGGGCGCAATCAACATGGTGGTGGAAGTGGGCCAGGCGCAAGCGCTGATGCTGAGCGGCGAGGACAAGTTCATCAGCACCCTCGAAACCAAGGTCGTCGATGGCAAGCTGATCATCACCTACCCGAAAAACAAAAACAATTCGATGCGCGTGTCGAGCGACAACAAGATCCTGATCCGCATGCCGGCGCTGCGCGCTTTCCATGTTGAAGGCGCAGGTTCAGTCGAACTGAAGAACATCAGTGGCGACAGCGTGGACATCGGTTTTCAGGGCGCGGGCCGGCTGGTGGCCAGCGGCAAGGTCAAGTTCATGAAACTCAATGCGCAAGGCGTGGGCGATGTTGATACCAAGGCCCTGCTGGCGCAGCGCGCCGACGTCGCGTTCGAAGGCATTGGCGCCGTCAAGGTGTATGCCAGCGAACGGCTCGACGCCGTGGTTGAAGGCATGGGCTCGCTGAACTATTACGGCAATCCACGCGTGGTGAACAAGACCGTCGAGGGGATCGGCTCGGTCAGTTCGGGCGACTGAACAGGCTGCATCAACGCAAGTCAGTCAAAATGACAGCCGCGGCGCGTTCGGCTTCCGCCTCGGCGGCGTGCTGCTCCGAAAACGTCAACTCCGGTGACACACGCCGTTTTGGATAGATGGAATTCATATGCATCGGGTTCGCCGACGGGGCGGATATGGAAACATAAGCGCCCCAATGCGCGCTGCCGTCGAGCATTTCGCCAGTGAACTCAACCACGTAGCGATCGATGTTTTTGATAGGCACCTGTTTCCTCGCCTCATTCGGCCACAATGCGCATCACCTTGCCATTCTCGTCATCGGTGATCAGGTAGAGATGCCCGTCGGGCCCCTGGCGCACGTCGCGCACCCGCGCGCCGATTTCGAGCCGCTCCTGCCCGGTCACGTTGCCATTCTTGTCGAGCGCGATGCGCCGCACATCCTGGGCCGCCAGGCCGCCGCTGAACAGGCTGCCGCGCCATTGCGGAAACTGGGTTCCCGTGTAATAGGCCAGTCCCGACGGCGCAGGCGACGGCACCCATGCCACTTTCGGCGCGGCCATCCCCGCCACCACCGGCTTGCCAACATGGGTAAAGAAGCGATAGTCGCGCCCGTAGCTTTGCAGCGGCCAGCCGTAATTCTGTCCGCCTTCGATCAGGTTGAGCTCATCGCCGCCGCGTGGGCCATGTTCGGTGGCCCACACGCGCCCGGCCGCGTCGCGCACCATGCCCTGGATATTGCGGTGGCCGTAGGTCCAGATCTGCGGGCGCGCGCCGGCGTGCGACGCCAGCGGGTTGCCCGGCGCCGGCGCCCCCGCATCGGTCAGGTGCAGGATAGATCCGTGGTCGGTGGCCAGGTTCTGCGCCTGCTCGCGCGCGAGCCGGTCGCCCAGCTTGCGCGGCGGATTGCCGCCGTCGCCCACGCTCATCAGCAAGGTGTTATCCGGCATCCACAACAGACGCGCGCCGAAGTGCTCGCCGCCGCTCTTGTCGGGCTGGACCCGGTACAGCGTCTTGATGCTGTGCACGCGCTTGCCGTCGAAGATGCCTTGCACCAGCGTGGTCCGGTTCGCGTCGTCGGTGCCGGTGGCCAAGGTCAGGTAGATGCGCGGATTAACACTGTCGGACGGATGGACGCTGACGTCGAACAGCCCGGCCTGGCCCTGGACGAACACGGCGGGCATGCCTTCGAGCGGGACTTGTTCGACCTTGTTGCCGTTGATCAGGTACAGCGCGCCGTTGCGGCTGGTGACCAGCATGCGCCCGTCGGGCAGCCAGGCCATGCACCACGGGTGGGCGATGCCTTGCACCACGGTCACGCTGCGCCAGCCCTTGGCGGGCGGCGGCGCATCGCTGGTCTGGAGTTGGGCCACGGCGCCAGGCAGCGCCGCGACGGTGAGACAGGCAAACACGGTGGCACGTAGCATTGCTTCTCCCGGCATTGGTCAGATGTCCGGCAATGCTACCCCAAAGAACGGGATCAGTGCTGATAGGCGCCGATATCGTAGCCAGTGGTGGTGTTGCGCGGCCGATCGAGGAAATCATACGGCAGCGCATCGGCCGGCGTCGCACGGCCGATCGCCGCCGAACTGATGGTCGGGCGCAGATCCGGCGTGCCGGTCCTGGTGTACGACACCAAGTATGGCGCCGAACTGACCGTCGCCGTAGCCTGCAAGCCGTTCAACAGGCGCAAATTGTAAGTCGGATTCTGGTACACCAGGTTGTTGCGGTACTGGTTGTGAATGCCGGTCTTGCCCTGTTCCGAGATCCCCATCGCGTTGTCGTACACGATGTTGTTGTAGACGCGGTTGTAATCGCTCGGCCCGGACGTATGGTAGAAGTCGCCGCCGCCGACGATGATGCCGGTATGCGATGTCGTCACCGTGTTGTTGGTGATGATCACGTTGTTCGCATCGTGCCACAGGTGAATGGCGGCCTCGCCGACCCGGTACACGACGTTGTTCTTGATCGTCCCCGACGTGCTCATGTAGATGCCCTGGATGTAGCTGCAACCGGCCAGGCCGATGTCGTGCACCAGGTTGCCGACGATGTCGGTCTTGACGCCATAGTAATAGCTGTCCACGCCGATGGCCGAGCCGCCAGTGCTGTTGCAGCCGGTGTTCTTGGCAATGTGGTGCACCCAGTTATTGCGGATCATGCCGTACGAGCCGCCGTAGTAGATGCCGTTTTTCCACACCGAGCCGGTGCCGTCGATGTTGAAGCCGATGATGTCGACATAGCTGCCGCGGTTGTCCCAGGCAAAATTGGTGGTGCCGGACGGCACGATCTTCGCGCCCCACTTGGTAGTCGACACGTAATAGATGCGGCCGCTGGCAGTGCCGCTGATGGTGGTTTTCAAGCCGCCGGCGTAGGTGCCGGGACCGACGTAGACGGTGGTGCTGGGGCGGGTCGAACGGGCCGCGCGCGCCAGCGTGCGAAACGGCGCAGCGGCGGTGCCGGCATTGTTGTCATTGCCGGTGGCCGACACGTACAGCTTGTAGGTGGTGGCTGGCAACACGAAGCCCGCGCCCGTCGCAGCCGTCGTCATTTCCGTGCCGCTCGCAACAGCGCCGCCGCAGGTCAGCATGACTGCGACCAGGGAAGCGAAACGAACGCGGGAGGGGGAAGTGGCAAATTGAGTCATGTACAGATCCTTACTGGTTCAACGAAAGAGTAAGGTTTGATGCAAATCAAGTTCCTTGGTTCAATTAATTCGGAGCAAAATTTTTAGCAAGTATCAAACGGCCAAATCAGTTTCCCCTTGGAAATCAATCGGTTAGCGTGCAACTTGGAGCGCGTGGCCGTTGTCCTACGAGGACAATCCCCCTGACGGAGACGAGCTGATGAGCAACTACAAGGAGCTGATACGGGCCTTGGGCGATGGCGAGCATTACGCCGGCCTGATCCTGGGCAAGGATGGCCAGCCCGACCACCACGTGGTGCTGCTGGCCGGAGAGGCCGAAGAAGTCTCCTGGGCAGCGGCGCTGGCCTGGGCCATTACCAACGGCGGCCAATTGCCGACCCGGCGCGAACTGTCGCTGCTGTATGCCAACCAGCGCGAGCAATTCGAGCGCGTGTGGTACTGGTCCAGCGAGCCACAAGAGCCGCGCGCCCAGCTGGTGTGGGGGCAAAACTTCAACAGCGGCATACAAACCATGTACGGGCGCCCGTTCCGGGGCCGCGCGCGCGCGATCCGGCGCTTGCTCATTGAGTAGGAACACTATGTGCCCTGACGTACAGATGCCTCAGCGGTGACGCGCTATCTTCGTGACTGTCTATTCCGACGCAACGTTGTCAAGCAGGGGAACCCTATGAATGTCTTAATCAGTCTTGTCATCTATCTGGTCGTGTTCGGCCTGATATGGTGGTTGGTCAGCCTGCTGCCTTTGCCGGCGCCGGTGGCCCAGATCGTCCGCGTCATTTTCATCATCATGCTGATTCTGATCGTGCTGTCCGTGTTCGGCATCATTCCGGGCCACTACCTGCCCAAGCTGCACATCTAGCACCGCTACCTGCTGCGCGGCACCACGATATTGGCCTTGAAGCGGGCCGCCAGCGCCGGCTGGTTCTCGAAGCGGTCAAAGTCGCCCGTCATCACTTGCGCCAGCATGTCCAGCCGTACCGAAAAAGCCGGATGGGTGCGGAACATCAGCGCCAGCCCGGCGGTTGACGGACTGAGCATCTGCAAGCTTTGCAGCGCAGCGGGCAAGCCGTACGGATCGTAGCCGGCACGCGCGGCGATCACCACGCCCATGCGGTCAGCTTCGAACTCGTCAGCCTTGTCCAGGCCGCGCACATACATCTCGGTGCCGGCCTTGGCCAGCTTGGTCAGCGCCGGCGTCATCTGGCTGTACTTGTTCATGCTGCTGCTGTTCTGGGCCAGCATGCTCGCGCCCTTGCCGCCCAGTTCGGCCAGGATGGCCCGGTCGGCCGCCTTCTTGATCGCATTCAGGTGATGCTTGCGTACCACGTGCGCGATTTCATGGGCCAGCACGCCAGCCAGTTCGCCCTCGTTGCGCAGACTGAACAGCAAGCCGCGCGTAATGAAGACATAGCCGCCCGGCGCGGCAAAGGCATTGAATTCGCCGTCGTCGAGCACCGCAAAATGCCATGGCAAATCGGCCCGTTCGGTCTGCAACGCCAGCCACTGGCCAACCTGGTTCACATAGCGCTGGCCCTTCTTGTCCTGCCACAGGGGCGCCGCGCCCAGCATGTTGCTGGCGATGCCGGTTCCGAGCGTGATCTCTTCGGCCTCGGTCATCTCCTTTTGCCCTTCCACCAGTTGCTGGCCCTTGCTGACGGTATTGACCATGTCATTGATGTTGAGGTTGTTCAGTGCGGGCATGTCCTTGCAGCCGGCGCAGGCCAGCGCCAAGGCCAGTGCAGTCAGTACGGTCTTCATGGCTTTTCTCCCACTGGCGCCACATACGCCAGCGTGGCGCTGTTCAAGTGGCCCGCCTTGGCGAAGCTGCGCGCGTCGGCAGCACTGGTGTCGAGTGCCTGCATTTGCTGCAAGGCGGCCGGATTGGGGCGCGGATTGCGCAGCGCTTCCTCGTTGATGCCGTTGACACCCGTGGTGGCCACGCTGGTGCCGCTGCTGCCGGTGCGCGAAATGTTGAACAGGACTTCGAGATTGCTGTTGACGCCACTACTGCGGCTGCTGGCGGTGACCTGGTCGTAGCGCACGCTGAGCAACTTGACCCAGCCTGTGGCCCCCGGCGTCTTCACTTGCAGCCAGCTGGCCTGGCGTTCGAGCACATTGACCTGGCTGCTCTGGGCCAACGTGGCCAGCGTGGCCGCGTCGCTGAACGGCTTGGCCTTCAACTCGGTGGGGCGTACGATGTAAGCCGTGTCGGCAGCGCCCGCGCCGGCCACCACGAGCAGCATGCCGGCGCATGCCGCGATCCTTGTCTTCATTGTCGTTCTCCCTTTTCTGGACCAAACAGACTCACTTGCTGCCCCCTCCCCTTGACCTCGAACGCGCCAAACGGGGTAAACCTGAACGATGAACCACACAGCTTCATCGTCGCTTCCGACACCAGGATGCGCGACACGCCCTTGGTCAGCCCTTCGATGCGGCTGGCCAGGTTGACGGTGTCGCCGATGGCGGTATATTCGCGCCGCTGCTCCGAGCCGATCAGGCCCACCACGGCGGGGCCGGAATGGATGCCGATGCCGACGTCGAAATCGGCGTCGGCCCGTCCCAGTTCGACCTTGAAGCGTTGCAGCACCTCGGCCATCTCGAGCGCCGCGCGCACCGCGTTTTGCGCGTGCTGCGGATCGTCCAATGGTGCGCCCCAAAACGCCATGATGCAATCACCAATGAATTTATCGAGCGAGCCGCCGTGGCGGAACACCACCTCCACCTGCAGCGTGAAATAGCGGTTCAACAGCTGCACCACCTCCTGCGGGCTGCGGTTCTCCGACATCGTGGTAAAGCCCCGTATGTCCGAAAACAACACCGATATTTCGCGGCTCTCGCCTTCGCGCTGGAGCGCGCCGGCGCCAAGCAGCTGCTGCACCACGTACGGATTGACGAAGCGGCTGAACTCGCGCACGGTCTCCTGGCGCGAACGGCGCTCGGCCAGGTAAGACTGCAGCGCGCCGGCAAAATAATAGGCCCACACCAGTATCAATGCCGAGATGGCAGGCACCAGCACCAGCTGCCCCACGCCCCACCACATGGCGCCCACCACGGCCAGCGTCAGCAACACCAGCGGCACGCCCACTTTGCCGACCAGGTTTTCGCCGCGCACGAAGGCCCACAGCAGCAGCAACATCACCGCCAGCGCCCCCAGCGGCACCGCCCACGCGGGCGGGCGCCGCATGAAGCGCTGGTTCTTCAGGTTGTCGATCGCGGTGGCCAGGATCTGCACGCCCGGATGCAGGCTGGAAATCGGGGTGGCGCGCAAGTCGTTCATGGTCGACGCGTCGGCGCCGATGATGACGATCTTGCCGGCCAGTTCATTGGGCAGGCGCAGCGGATGTTCGCGGTCGAAGTCCTGGTACAGCGCGGCATACGGGATTTGCCGGTGGCTGCTCTGGTTGCCGCGCCAGGCCAGCAACATGCTTGGCCCCTGCGGGATTGCGTAGCCCAGGTCGGCCGCCACGCGCGCCGGCAGCGACGGAATCAGCCAGCCGTCGGCGTCGATGTACAGGTCGTAGCGGCGCCCGGTGCCGTCATCGTCCTTGGTGAAATTGATGGTCCCGGTGCGCCAGTACTTGGCGTCGACCGCCTTGGGCGGATGCAGCGCGATGCGCGCGTCCGGGTTGGCGCGCGCGGTGCGCAGCAAGCCAAGCAGCGGCGCCACTTCCTCGGCGCGGTCGCCGGCCTTGTCCATTTCGGCCGGCAGGCGCACCAGCGGAAAATAGATATTGGTATTACCGGCCAGCGCTTCATTGAAACGCTTGTCGCTATCGGGCCGGTACACATCGCGCGTGGTGAAGGCGAAATCGAACACGATCGCCTTGGGCTTCTGGCGCAGCATGCCGCGCAACAGGTCGCCGTGCACTTCGCGCGGCCACGGCCAGTTGCCGGCCACGTCTTCCATGCGCGCCAGGCTGGCGTCGTCGATGTTGACGATCACGATCTCCGGGTCGGGCACCAGCGACGCGGCCTGCTGGCGCACGAAGGAATCGAGCACCTGGTTTTCAACCGGTTTTAGCCACTGCAGCGCGAACAGTTCCAGCGCGGCCAGCGTGAGCATGACCGCAAACAGCAGGCACTTGGACGTGTTCGAGCCACTGAGGAACTTCATGGATTTGGTCGCTGAATTTCGTCAACAAAAATTAATTATAGACAACTAATCAACTGGTTTGCTGCCTATGTGAAGCGTATAATTTGTAAAAACAACACTTAGGCGTTCCCATGCAGCCGCAAATTCAGGCCTTTTTCGACCCCACCACCGCTACCATCACCTACGTCGTCTATGAGGCGCCGGGCAGCGCCTGCGCGATCGTCGACCCGGTGCTCGATTTCGATCCCAAGTCGGGACGCACCTCGACCAAGTCGGCCGACCAGGTGATCGCCTTCGTGCGGGCCCAGTCGCTGAGCGTGCAATGGCTGCTCGAAACCCATGCCCATGCCGACCACCTGTCGGCGGCGCCCTACCTGGCCGCCGAATTGGGCGGGCAGACTGGCATCGGCGCGGCCATCAGCACCGTGCAGCGCGCCTTTTCAGGCGTGTTTGCCACCAGCGACGCGCACTTCGACCACCTGTTTGCGCCCGATGAAATATTCATGATCGGTTCGATGGCGGCGCGCGCCATGCACGTGCCGGGCCATACGCCGGCCGACATCGCGTTCCAGATCGGTGACGCGGTGTTCGTGGGCGACACGCTGTTCATGCCCGACGTCGGCTCGGCGCGTTGCGATTTTCCGGGAGGCGATGCGGGGATGTTGTACCGTTCGGTGCAGCGCATCCTGGCGCTGCCAGGCGAGACGCGATTGTTCATGTGCCACGACTATCCGCCGGCCGGACGCGGGCCGCAGTGGGAAACCACGGTCGGCGCCCAGCGTGAAGGCAATATCCATTTGAGGGACGGCGTGGCCGAAGCGGACTTCGTAGCCATGCGCACCAAGCGCGATCACACGCTCGAGATGCCGGCGCTGATCCTGCCGGCGATCCAGGTCAACATCAATGCCGGCCAGATGCCGGCGCCCGAGGCCAACGGGGTACGCTACCTGCGCATTCCCGTCAACGCGTTTTAAAGCGCGCTGTTCCAGCGGCCCAGCGGCTGCTCCATATTGGCCAGGAACCAGGTCAGGGTGCTTACCAGCGCCACGTGGCGCTTGAGGTTTTGCGGATCGACCTTGTCGAGCGTATCGGCGGCCGTGTGGTGGTAATTGAAGTAGTCGGCGCCGTCGATCACGGGCGCGAAGCTCGGCACGCCCAGCAATTCCAAGCCACCCAGGTCGCCCGTCGAGAGCGCGTCGGCACGCTGCAGCGCTGCCGCGCCAATCGGGAACAGCGCACTTTGCAGCGGCGCCAGCAGCGCGTTGGCCGACTGCGGTGCGCTCATGCGCACGCCCAGCGGACGGCCCGAACCATTATCGGTTTCAATCGCGGCAAAATGGCGCGCCGCGCTGGCTTTGTTCGCGTCCAGATAGGTTTGCGCGCCGCGCGTGCCGTTTTCTTCGTTGGCCCAGGCGATCATGCGGATTGTGCGGCGCGGGTGCAGGTCCAGCTTCTTGAGCGTGGCCAGCACGCCCATCGCGCTGACCACGCCGGTGGCGTCGTCGTTGGCGCCCGTGGCCAGGTCCCATGAATCGAGGTGACCGGAAACGATCACGATTTCATCGGCTTTGTCGGTGCCCGGCAAGTCGGCGATGATATTGAAGCTGTCGGCGTCCGGCAGGTTTTGCGGCGTCAGCGTCAGCTTCATGCTGATCGGGCCGCGCGCGGCCAGGCGCGCCATCAGCAGCGAATCCTCGACCGACACGGCGGCAGCTGGAATGCGCTTGCCTTCCTGCAGGGCCGATGCGCCCGTATGCGGCAAGCGGAAGTTGGCGCCGCCGGCGGAGCTGACCAGCACTGCGGCTGCGCCCATTTCAGCGGCGGCGCGGGTGCCGCCGCCGCGATAGCGGGTCACCTGGCCATAGGCCTGGCCAGGCAGGCCGCCATTGGCCATGTCCTGGTCGAAGCGCACGTCGAACAGCACGATGCGGCCCTTGACCTCGGCCGCGCGCGCTTTCAGGTCGTCAAAGTCGCGCACCACGATCACTTGCGCGGTCAAGCCGGCGGCTGGCGTCGCGCTCGAGCCACCCAGCGCCGTGAGCACCACTTTTTGCGTCACGCCGGCCGGACGGCCACGGTAGTCGACCAGTTCGGCCGTTTCGACGCCGCGCACCCAGTGCGGCACCTTGACCGGCTGCAGCGTGACGGTCGCGCCCAGCTTGCGCATGGCGTCGGCCACCTGCACCACCGCCGCCGCTTCGCCGGCCGAACCGGACAGGCGTGGACCGACCAGGTCGGTCAGGTCGGCCAGGCGCTCATAGGCCCAGTCGCTTTGCATGGCAGTGTCACGGATGGTGTTCAGGGTAGCCGGCGCATTGCCCGCGTTGGCGGCATAAGCGCCACTGTTGAACAGGCAAGCGGCGAGGATCAGGTACAAAGGCGTGCGTGACATGCGGTAAATCCTTTAGACGTTCTTGGTGGATGCCAACAATAGCGCATCTGCCAACTTTTTGCTCGACAACTTAGCGCGCCACCAGCCGCACGCGCGTGATTTCGGACGGCGCGCCGAAGCGCTTGGGCGGTCCCCAATAGCCGGTGCCGCGGCTGGTATAGACCCACAACTGGCTCAATCGATTCAGGCCGGCCGTGAACGGCTGCTGCAGCGGCACGAACAGGTTCCACGGGAAGAACTGGCCGCCGTGGGTATGGCCCGAGAGCTGCAGGTCGAAGCCGGCATCGGCTGCGGCAGGGGCGCTGCGCGGCTGGTGCGCCAGCAGGACGCGGGCGCTGACCGCGCGCTGCGCACCCGCGCCAGCCTTGTGCGGATCGCTGCGGTGCGACTCGTGGAACTGGTGCGCCGAAAAATCGGTGACGCCGGCAATCATCAGCGCGGCGCCATCGCGCTCGCACAGCACGTGCTGGTTCATCAGCACCGTCAGGCCGAGCCGGCGCAGTTCGGCAATCCACTCTTCGGCGCCGGAATAATATTCATGATTGCCAGTGACGAAAAAGGTCCCGTCGCGCGCGGCCAGGCGCGCCAGTGGCGCCGTGTGCGGGGCGAGGCGCTTGACGCTGCCGTCGACCAGGTCGCCGGTGATGGCAATCGCATCCGGCTGCAAGGCGTTGACCTTGTCGACGATCGCTTCGAGATAGCCGCGCCGGATCGTGGGACCGACATGGATGTCCGAAATCTGCACGATCGCATAGCCATGCAGCGCGGCCGGCAGTCCGGCGATCGGCACCTCGATCTCCACCACGCGCGCCACGCGGCGCGCGTTGACGAAGCCGACCAGCGTCACGCCCAGGGCCAGCAGCGGCACGCCGATCGCGCTGGCGCGCACCAGCGCGGGCGTGGCCGGACCAAACAGGGCCAGCACCAGCAACACGGCATCGCGCGCCATGGTCAGCACCAGCAGCGACGAGAAAAAGCCCATCGCCAGCAAACCGGCCCAGGCCAGCTGGTCGGCGCCGCGCCAGCGCTTGAAGCGCGACGACAGCAGCCCGGCCGGCAGCAGCAGCGTCGACAGCGCCAGCAGCAGCACGCCAAATGCCACGCCGGCCGGATGCAGGTCCATCGCCGGGAGCAAACGCATCCCTATATAAAAATGCAACAATACCAGCAAAGAAACAACGACAACAATGACGCGGCGTGGGGGCATGAAAGATCCGAAGGGCCAGGTGAGTACCCTAGATGGGGGGCGCGCGACATGTTACAAGTGCTCGTCATTTGTAAGATTCTGTATAACCAATGGCGTTTAAAACTGGCGCCGATATAGTGAGCTCATGCCCCAGCGCTAAAGTGATCATCCCGATCTCGGTTGAGGCCAAAGGAAACGCCATGTTGAATACCAAATTCGTCAGTGCCATTGTGCTTGTCGCCGCGACGGCCGTCTGCTCTTCGGCAATGGCCAACGACCGCGGCGTCAACACCGCCGTCGGGGCCGTGGTCGGCGCTGCCATCGGCAATTCGACTCATCACCGCAACGGCGCGCTGGTTGGCGGCGTGATCGGCGCCGTGGTGGGCAACTCGATCAACACCAATGACCGCTACTACGACAACCGTGGCGGCTACTACGACAACCGCTACGACAACCGCTATTATGAAACGCGCCGCCCGGCGCCGGTGTACGTGGAGCCGCAAGCCTATTACGAACCGGAACCGGTCTACTACCGCCCTGCTCCGGCTTACTATGCACCAGCACCGGCGGTGTATATCGAAACGCGCGGCTACTACGGCCACCATCGCGGCCACGGCTACGGTCACGGCCACCACCGCGGCTGGTAAGCTCGCCCAACCGCCCAGTCAACAGCTGGGCGGTTTTTTTTCGTCCACATTTGCCTCCGCCCCCCGCTAGTCTTGGCTGACGGCAGCTGCCGTTGCCATCACGGAGGCGGGCATGTTGCAGGCGGACGACATCATTACCCTGGCTGCGGGCCGCTATCGCTTGCGCGCGCAACTGGCCGGTTCGAACTACGGCCTGGTGTGGCGCGCTGGCGCCCCGGATGGCGCCGATGTCGCGCTCAAGCTGGTCAACCGCACCCAGATGGAACGCGCGCAGGGCGAGCTGCAGCAGCACTGGCGCGCCAGCGCGGCCAGGGAAATCAGCTTCTTGCGCGCACTCTCGCCGTGGGACGAACGCCACATCGTGCGCCTGATCGATTGCGGTGACCACGATGGCTTGCCGGTCATGGCGCTCGAACTGATGGGCGGCGACCTGGCGCGCCATATCGCCGGCGCCGGCCCGATCCCGTTTGCCCAGGTGCTGGCCTGGATGGGGCAGCTCAATCAGGCGCTGGCCAAGGTGCACCAGTATGGCTGGGTCTATCTCGACCTCAAACCGGCCAATGTGCTGACCGATCGCAGCGGCGCCGTCAAGCTGGCCGATTTCGGCACCAGCCGCTTGCGCCACAATGGCGCGCATGCGAGTTACGCCGGCACGGCCAGCTGGCAAGCGCCCGAACAATTCTTCCCCAATCGCGCCGGCGTGTACGACACCGATGCCCGCAGCGACTATTTCGCGCTCGGCGCGATGTTCTACTTCATGGCCACCGGCGGCGTGCAGCTGCGCTTTTGCAGCGACTGCGGACAGGCCTACCGCGAGCATGGCGCCGACGCTGCGGCCATGCTGCACGAACGCCACGGTGGGGGCATGCCGCCCACGCTGCACGCCGACGAGGCCGCGCGCTTCGCCACCATCGGCGGCCAGCACGCGCTCGCGCTGCTGCGCACCCTGCTCGCGCCCGAGCGCTGTGCGCGCCCGCGCCATGCGATCGACATCAGCCGCATGCTGGAACGGAGTCGATCATGCGGCGCGCGCTGACCATTGCCCTGCTGGCGGCCCTGTGCCTGCTGCAGCTGCTATGCCTGTGGCGCGCGCCGGCGGTGCATGCGCCGGCGCTGATCACGGTCACGCTCAAGCCCGGCCAGGCCATCGCGCTGGGACGCACCGAATTGGCCGCGCCGCAGGCCGCACCGATCCAGCTCGGCGTGCGGCGCGATGAGGCCGGGCACTGGTTGGTGCGCAACCTGGGCCCGGGCCGGCCGCTGCTCACCCGTCTCGACGGACAGGAACAGCGCCTGGGCAGCCGCGCGCTGGACCAGGGACGCTGGTTCCAGGTTGGCGCGTCCCGTTTCGAGGTGGGCCGGGGCAACGCCTTGCGCGGCGCCGGCCATGACTGGACCTACGACGGCGCCACGCTGCTGCGCGACGGCGAAATCCAGCCGCTTTGCCCCGGCAGTGCGCGCCTAGCGGCGCTATGGAACCGGATCGCGCCGCACGCACTGACCACTGATCGCCCGATCACCTTCGGCGGCAACCTCAATTGCGGCAACCGGATTGCCATCGCCTGGCTGGCCGGCGCCAGCGCGCAAGCGGCGCGCACGCCCGCCGAACTGTTGATGCTTTCCAGCGGCGCCGGCATGGATGCGCCGGTGCTGGTGTCGTCACTCCAGGGCGCAAGCGAACTGGCACAACTCGAAGAACCGCTCGACGGCGCCGGCGCACTGGTGGCGGGACGCACCCGCCTTGCGCTGCATGTCGATGGCGCCCGCCTGGAGCTGCGCCCGCAACGCCACGTGGCCTTGTTCACCGAACCAAAAACCCTGCTGCCGCCCGGCGTCGCATGGACCTGGCAGCCGCGCGCCGACTGGGCCATCCCGCCCGGCAGCGGATGGTGGATCGCCGCCGTGCTGGCCGGCGCCGGCGCGGCGGCCTGGCTGCGCCCGGGCGCCAGCGCCAGTGCGCTGCTGGTGCTGGGCGGCGTCGCAGCGCTGCTGTGCCAGCGCGCCGGCATCAGCCTGGGCGTGGGCGTGTCAATGCTGCTGGCCTGGGGCGCGCTATGGCGCTTCCTGCTGGCCACCCCGCGCCCCGCACTGGCCACTTGCGCCGGCGTGCTGCTGCTGGCGGCCGGGCTGCTGATGCAGCTGGAGATGGGCATGGGCGCGATGGAATCGTCCTGGCTGCGCCACTTCCAGAAGACCAGCGCGCTGCTGGCCGTGGGCCTGGGCGCCGCCACCTGGATCCGCCTGCGCGGGCCGTTGCTGGCGCAGGAGCGTCTCGAATACGTGCTCGCGGCGCTGGCCGGCGCGGCCCTGTTGGCGCTTGCGCTGCAAGTGCTGTTGGGCGATGAAACCGGCGTGTTCGACCTGCAGCCGGTCGAATTTGCCAAGCTGGCGCTGACCGCGCTCACTGCCCACTGCATCGCCATCGGCCTGGGACTGCCGCAGCAATCGGGCGCGCCGCTGCGCTGGCTGCACCTGGCCGGACCGGTGCTGCTGTTTGGCGCGCTGCTCGGCCTGGCCCTGGTGGAAGTGGACGACTATTCGCCCTTGATCCTGCTGCTGGTGTGGAGCATGGCGATGGCGCTGGCCTGGTCGCTGGCGGCGCGCCGTCCAGCTGCGGTGGCTGCGCTGGTTGGCGCCGGCTGCATGGCCTTGGGCGCGATTGCCTGGCTGCGCATGACAGGCCTGCCCGACTGGGGCTTTTATGCCGACCGCTTCGCCGTCTGGCTCGATCCGGCGCGCCATCCGCACACCGGCCAGCAGCTGCTGCTGGGCGCGCGCGCCATCGCCGATGGCGCCTGGTGGGGCGCGGACAACTGGCTCGGTGTGGGCGCGCTTGGCCAGGCGGCGGGCAGCGCGCTGCACATCCCGGCGGTGCAGGATGATTTCGCGCCCTCGTTCTTCATCAACCGCCACGGTTTGCTGGGCGCGCTGGGCCTGTGGGCCTTGCAGGCGCTGTTCCTGGCCGGGATCGTGCAGACCGCGGCGCGCGCGTTTGCCGCCAGCGCCGCCACGGGCGACTTTCGCCAAGCCTGGCTGTGGCGCTTTCGATGCTTCGTGCTGTGCGGCGGCGCTGCCTTCGTATTCGGCCATTTGCTGCTCTCATGGGGCACCAACCTGGCCATGTTCCCGATCATGGGACAGCCCATGAGCTTCTTGTCGGCGGGCGGCAGCCACCTGCTGTTTTTCATCTGCCCCCTGCTAGCGTTCAATGCGCTCAGCGCTCAATCATTCGAGGAGAAACCATCATGCCGGTCTATGTCCAACACGAAGTCCTGGGCAAGGTAAGCGACGTCTTCAACGCCGAGGCGATCTGGCAGGCGCCGGGGCTGGCCCTGTTCACGCGCCGTCCGCTGCTGCGCGACCTGCTCGAACGCTCGCCGCGCGAGCTGCGCGGGCGCGCGCCGAGCCGCTGCTTTTCGCACATCACGCTGCTGCTGGCGCAGGAGGAACTGGACGACGACCGCCACCTGACGCGCGGCGCCCGCCTGCGCGACCTGACCCAGTCGCTGACCGCGCTGCACCAGAAGGATTTCGGCGACCTGCTCGGCGGCGACGATGTGCGCTACGGCGTGGAAGGCACCGACGCGCTCGCGCCCGGCGAAGTCGAAGTCAAGTTCGGCCACGCGGTATACCTGCCCAAGGCCGGCGAGAGTGTGTTGTACAAGGTCAGCACCTCGACCGACAGCGCGGTGTGGCAACCGGCGTGCGCGCTGTACCTGCACCAGCGACTGGCGCTGATCGATCTGTTTGGCGGCGACGGCGCACTGTTGCTGGTCAACGACGGCCCCGATGCGCCGCTCGAAGTGCAGGTGCGGCCCAAGGGCGCGTTCGACTGCAGCTTCAATGCGGCCACCAGCATGTACACGGTTACCCGGCGCGGCGCCGATGGGGCGCGGTTGCTGGTGCGGGTCGAACGGGCGGGCGCTCCGCTGAAACCTGCGGCAGTGTGGAAGGCGCGTAGTGTGGTCCCGGAATCCGAACAGACCGCGGTTCCGCTCAACCAGCGCGCCGAAATGGACGCCACCTTCGCGCCGATCGCGCAGCAGCGGGTCAGCCTGGTGGCGCTGGCCTTGCCGCGCCTGTCGCGCTATCGCGACACTGGCGCCACCGCCATCGAGATTGGCCTGGACCGCGCGCTCGGCCTGTGCGCCGACGGCGCCGAAGCGGCAATCCGCTTTGCGGTCGATGCCAGCGACCAGCTGCATGCAATCACCGCCGCCGGACGCCAGGCCATCACCGTTCCGGCCAGCTTCACGCCGGTCGACAGCGCCAAGGTGGAACTGCTGGCGGTGGCCCCGGCCATGGCCGAACGCTATTGCGCCACGCTGCTGCTGCAGCACCCGGCCAGCCTGCCGGTAGCAAGTGGTGCGCGCCTGGTCTTTGGCCGCAACGCGCCGATGCTGGCCTCGCTGCGGGTGCTCGATTCGCCGCGCTTCCTGCAGCGCGCCGGCGGCGCGCCCGTTGCCAGCGCCGACCGCATTGGCCTGTCGCGCAATGCGTTCAGCTTCGAGGCCGTGGCCGGCGGTTTTCAGATCACGCGCTTGAGCGAAACCCAGGCACTGTTCCACCTCGATCCGCAGCTCGCCTTCGTGGCCAGCGTCGAGCAGCCCTACCTGCTGCCGCACGGCCACCACCTGGTCGCCGGCCATTACGTATTGCGTTTCGACGCCTGAACGGGAGCGGTCATGTTCCACATAAGTCATTTGATGATCGTCGCGGTGGCTCTCGGCCTGGTGCTCACGCTGATGCTCGCCGCGTGGCTGACGCCATCGCACTGGTGGCGCCAGCTCACTTTGCGCAACTTGTCCATTGTCGGCCTGGGGACGTGGGCGATTGCCAGCCTGGTTCTGGCGCTGGCGCCGGCACAGGTCGCCGCTGACGCCGGGCGCAGCTACCGGGTGCACGACGACTTGAACCTGCGCTCGGACAAGGGAACCGCATCCAGGCGCATTGCGGTAGTCCCGGCCGGCACCGTGGTGACCACCACCGGCGCGCCCGACGGCGACTGGTGGCAGGTGCGCGCGCAAGTAGGCGGCAAGGAAGTGCGCGGCTGGTCGAGCAGCCTGTGGCTGCGCCGGGCAGACGAGTTGTAGCTTATTCGCGTGCGAACTGCGCGCTGCCGTCAGGTACCGAGCGCGCCACTTCGACCGTATCGAGCACGGCGCCCTTCAGGTCGACCTTGCGCAAATAGATATCCATCGACGCGGCCGGATGGCCGGTCACTGCGCGCAGCACTTTGCCCGGCCCGCGCAAGTCGGTGCGTTCGGCCTGGCTCAACACCCACATATGGTCGGTGTTATCGGGCAGCAGGATGTCGAGTACTTTTTCGCCTGGCAGCGACATCAGCTTGCGAAACCCGCCGTTGGCATGGGTGCTGTCGAAGTAGTACAGGTCCTGTGCTTCGTTGAACCTGGCGGTCCACAGCGCGCGGCTGTCGCCATAAAAACTGATGCCCGTCACCGCCTGGGTGGCGAACACGATGCGGTCGGTACTGTACGACCAGAACATGGTGCGCACGCCGGCCGGGCATTGGGGCGTGAGGATCTTGTGCTTGTCCAGGTCGACGATGGCCTTGCCGCGCGCGTATTCGCCCAGCAGGATCGCCTTTCTGGTGCCGGCGATCGGTATGTAGGTTGCGTCCCTGGAAAAATAGTTGATGCCTTCGGGCGCCTCTGCCTTCGCCGGCGGATATTTCGATTCATCCAGGCCGCAATGCAGGAACGCCGCCGCGTGCGCGGCCGCGATGGCCGCTGCGTCGTGGCGTTCGTCCAGCGGTCGCCTGGCCTTGCGCTCGTCGCGCGCCGGAGCGAAGGCGGCGTTGATCTCTTCGCTGATCGCGAACGGCTTGCCGGCCGAGTAGACATGCACTTCCTGCGCCTGCGCCGACACGCCCGCCAGCATCAGCAGCGCGAATATGCGGATGGTGAAATCAGTCACTGTGGCTCCCGTCCAGTAGCATTGGATTGTAGTAAAGGCCATTCTTGAACTGCATGGCGTCGGTTTGCACAAAGCCCATCGCGCGATAGACCGGCAACGCATAGTTCGATGAATTGACGGTAAATACGCCGGGGTTGCCGGCCTCCAGCGCGGCCTGGCGCGCCACCGCCCACAGTGCGCGCGCGACGCCCTGGCGATGGTGCCGCTGGTCGACGAACATGTGGAACAGGTGCTTGTGCTCGCGCACGGCGATGAAGCCGAGCAGGCGGCCGTCCTGTTCGGCCACGTGATACACGGTGCCGGCGGCGACGAACTTGCGCAAGCCGGTTTCATCATTTTCGCGCACAAAATTGGCAGCCGCCTGCGGCGTGCCCTCGTTGACGATGAACTCTTCGGACAGCGCGCGCATCAAGTTGGCCACGGCTGCAATATCGTTGTCGGTGATGGGTCGTATCTGCATGTGTCAAAGATAACACGCCACACCATGGTCTGTACAAGTTGACGCAGCGCGCAGCGGCCCCGTAGACTAGGGCCATGCAAAAAGTCCCCTTGTCCAAGCCGCTGCGGCATGTGCGCTATCGCCAGCTGTGGATTGCCAACCTGATATCGAACCTCGGCACCTGGACCCAGACTTTCGCCACCGCCTGGCTGGTCACCACCGTGTCGGGCACCGCTTCCGCCGCCAGCCTGGTGCAAACGGCCAGCTACATACCGATCTTCATGTTCGCGCTGTTCGCAGGCGTCATCGCCGACGCCGTGCACCGTCCGAAATTCCTGTTCATGTGTAACCTGTTCATGGCGCTGTGCGCGTGCGCGATGGCGCTGCTGGTGCTGCGCCATCGCGCCACCCCGGACCTGCTGCTGGGACTGACCTTTTGCATCGGCTGCGGCGCCGCCTTCATGTGGCCGGCCTGGCAAGCGTCGATGTGCGGGCTGGTCGAACCGGACGAAGTGGAAGCTGCCGCCACGCTGAACAACTTGAGCTACAACGTGGCCGCCATTGCCGGCCCGGCGCTGGGCGGCGTGCTGTTCGCGTGGATAGGCCCGGGCGCGCTGTTCCTGTTCAACGCCGCCTCCTTCATCGGCCTGCTGGGCGTGTATTGGGTGTGGTGGCGCGAACACGCGCATGACGCGGCGCCGGCCAATTTCAGCTTTGCCGCACGGATGAAAGCGGGCCTGTCGTGCGCGCTGGGCAGCGCCAGCTACCGCCACATCCTGATCAATGTATGCACCGTGTTTTTTGCCACGATCGCGTTTGCCGCGCTGCTGCCGGTGTACGTCAAGACCGTGCTGCACATGAATTCGAGCGTGTTCGGCCTGCTGATGGGCAGCCTGGGCTTCGGCGCGGTGAGCGGCGCCCTGCTGCTGCCCACGCTGCGCCAGCATGTCGGCAAGACGCGCCTGCTGGCCGGCGCGCTGCTGGTGTATGGCGCCATGCTGCTGGCGCTGCCGTGGCTGCGCCAGCTGGCGCTGCTGGTGCCGCTGATCGTGGCCGCCGGCATGGCCTGGTCGGCCACGGTGTCGACCCTGAACGCGGCCGCCCAACTGGCCTTTCCGGTGGGTATACGGGCCCGCACGCTGTCGATCTACCTGTTCGTGATGGCTGCCGGCTATACCAGCGGCAGCCTGGTGTGGGGCCGGGTGGCCGACCGGGTCGGGGTGCAGGCGGCGCTGGCCGTGGCTGGTGCCTGTGTCATCATCAACGCTTTCGCACTCCTTGCAGCAAAGCGGGAAAGCGCCATCTGATCGGTGCTTTGGCCCTTTGCGTTTCCGGTTAAGCTGTCAAGATTGCCACTCCGTCCGCCTTGCCGCCCCCATGACGCTACCGCTCTCCCCGCTCCAGTTCGGTCCCAGCCTCGACATTGCGGCGCACTCGGTCGCAGGCGACAATCCTGAAAACCAGGACAATTTCCTGTTGATCGACGCCCATGGCATGGCCCAGTTCCTGGACGGCCAGCAAGTATGCCAGCGGCGCGTGCCAGGCTGGCCGGCCGGTCATGCGCGCGTGGCCGTGCTCGATGGCATGGGTGGCCACGGGCGCGGACGCGAAGCGGCAGAAGCGACGGTGGCCGGCCTGCTGGCCATGCCGGCCTGCGCCACGCTGGCCGAATTGAGCTGCGCGCTCGATCAGCTGCACGCCCGCCTGCAAGCCCATTTCGGCGCCGACACTGGCGCCGAGCGCCGTCCCGGCACCACCTTGACCTTGCTCGAACTGCGGCCCGGCCAGGCCGCGCTGCTGTACCACGTGGGCGATTCGCGCTTGTACGAGATGGTCGATGGCAAAATTACGCCGTTGACGATCGACCATGTGCCGGCCACGGCGTACGCCATGCAAGGCGTGCTGGACGAAGCTGCCTGGTGGCAGCAAGTGCACGGCGAGCACCGCTCGCAGATTTCCCAGGCTTTCATCCTGGGCAATGCGTTTGCCGATTCCGCCGTGCTGGGCGATCCCTTGTTCGCACTGTCGCCGCTGAACCTGCCGCCCTACCTGTACCACTTGCCCGACCGGCGCGCGCTGGAGCTCGATGCGCGCGCCGTATACCTGCTGGCCACCGACGGTTTCTGGGCTTGCCGGGCGCCGGTCGACTGGGTCACGCGCTGGCCGCGCCTGCTTGCCGGCGGGCCCGATGCGCGCGCCATGTGCGATTTGCTGTTCGATGAAATGCGGCTGCGTCCGCCGCCCGGCCTGCATCCGGACAATTTGAGCGCGATCGTGCTGCGCCCGCGCCCGGGCGACATCACGGCCTTGCCGGGCGATATGAAAAAATCATGATTAATACTTTTTGGAAAATTCCGTTGTGTTTTCACCCACCCGGACAGCCATCGGCTGCCGAAATCGCGTAAGCTAGACTGACCATGAACAAATGCAGCAATCTCCAGCATCCGCATTGCACCCTCTGGGTGATGCCTGGGGAAGTTGCGTGCGCAAACGGCCATGCGCAAACGGCCGCGCCGGCCATTTCCAGCTATGACATGATCAGCGCCCTGCGTCAAAAGCCGGTGGTAGCCACCCCGTGTGCGCCACCCTGCCTGCACATCAGTGGCTTCGATCCGCGCGCCGCCGGAGGGCGCCAGGCCATCAAAGTCGAACTGCGTGGCATGGCGCCCGAGTGCGACGCGCTGCTGACGATGCAGCTGCAATCGGAGCTGCTGCCAGGCGGTGGCGCGCGCCACACGTTGGCGCGCTCGCTGCGCGGCGAATGGCGTCCGCTGTTCATCGAATTTTCATCGCGCGGCAAAGAACATGGCCAGTACCGGATCGAGGTCGAGCTCCATAGCGCCAGCCGCCGGTGGGTGTGCACGCTCGTGATCCTGGTGCCGCGTCCCGACGCCAGCCTGAGCGAAATCCACCAGACCTTCCTGTCGACCCACAAGAACGTGCGCGTGATGGCCGACGACGCCTCGATTGCGCGCGTCAACGCGCAGGCCGGCGGCGGGCGGCTCGACATCGACGTCCACGCGCACAATGCCTCGATCGCCAATCTGAACCTGGACGCCAAGCCGGGCAAAGTGGACCTGGGCTTTTCCACCATCGCCTGGGACGAAGACCTGATGGAACTGGACGTGCCGGCCCAGGCCGAGGCGCACCCGCATCAAAGCGCGATGGCTTGCCTGGTCAACGCGGCGCCCGAAGCGGGCGCCCAGCGCCAGGTGCGCCTGTTCGCGATGCAGCAATGCGTGCTGGGACGGTTTGAACTGCACGAGCCCGAGGCCGACGTGCTGCTGACCCATTTCGGCGACGATGGCCAGGACCGCGACGGCCTCACGCGGCGCCTGTCGGGGCGCCACGCAGTGATCCGGCGCGGCGCGGCCGGATTCGAAATCGAAGACGTGTCGCGCTACGGCCTGTTGCTGGACGGCGTCTGGCCCGGCAAGCAGCGCCCGGTGGCGCTGCGCCTCGGCATGCGCATCGAATTGTCGGCCAGCATCAAGGGCATCGTCGTGCTGAGCGTGACGGCGCTGCTGCCCAATGGCGTGCTGATGCACCGGATCGACCAGGGTGCGCAAGCGGAGTGTTTTTACTTTCTGGAGCCCGGGCGCCATCCGGGCTATCCGATGCCGGCCTTCCCGGCACTGCCGGCGGCGCGCGCCATGCCGCTGCTGTTTCATCAGCACGGCGGCTTCTGGCACCTTGACCCGGTGACCGGCAAGGAAAGCGCGCTCACGCCTGGCACGCCGCTCGATCGCCTGTGCCAGATGCCGGCGCACACGCGCTTTGCAGCCGAATCTTATCCGGAATGCTGGATCGTGCGCAGCGCGCAAACGACGCCGCTGGCGGCCATGTTTACCAGCTGAGTCAACCCGGGCGCAACACGTAGAAAATCAGGATGGCGCCGGCCAGCAGCACCGCTTCCAGGCTGAAGACAATGGCGGGGATTTTCAATCCGTCTGGAATTTTCATGTTCATTCTCCTTACGCTAGAGTCAGTGTAGAAAAAATGGACGAAAATTCAAGTCAATTCAAGTCGCGCACCACCCGGAAGCCGACAATATCGTTGCTGAGCGTGGCCGAAAAGCCATTGCGCAGCGCCGAGCGCAGATAGCGCGGGTTGTACAGCCACGAGCCGCCGCGCAGGATGCGCCGGCTCTGGTCGCCCCCCTTTTCCCATGCGACACCAGTTAGCGGTGCACCCTGGTAATTGTCATGCACCACGTCCTGCACCCATTCCCACACATTGCCATGCATGTCGAACAAGCCCCACGGGTTGGCCGGAAATTCGCCCGGGCGCGACGTGCCTTGGCGGTATGCGCCTTTCGGGCTGCCGTTGTAGGTGTAATTGCCGTCGTAGTTGGCCAGGCTGGTGTTGATCTCGTCGCCGAAGCTGAACGCGGTCTTGGTGCCGGCGCGGCATGCGTATTCCCATTCCGCCTCGCTCGGCAAGCGGTATACCTGGCCGGTCTGGGTGCTCAGCCAGCGCACGTACATCTGGGCGTCATGCCAGGTCACGCCGACCACCGGATGTTCGTCGGTCTGGCGAAAGCCGGGGGACAGCCAGTTGACCTCTCCCTGCGTCTGCCAGCCGGTGGCGCGCACGAACTGGCGCCATTCGGCCACGGTTACCGGATAGCGGCCCATCGCGATCGGGTCTTCAATGCCGACCCAGCGCTGCGGCGTTTCGCGTTCCACCCAGGAGCGCTGGGCGCCGGCGTCCATCGCGCGCCGGCGTTCCAGCTCGGTCGAGCCCATTTGAAAGCGCCCGGTCGGAATCAGCACCAGTTCGGGCCCTTTGCCGCTGCCATCGAGAAAGCGGTCGCGCAGCACGCCGTCGGCATCGGCCACCGGGCTGCCCTCGAGCGGCACGTCGGCATCGAGTTCGGCCTGGCTGCGGCTGCGCGCGCGTTCCTGCTCGCTGCGGTAGGCCGCCGCAGCCTTGGCCTGCAACAGCTTGCGCTGCTGCTCTTCCTTGGCCAGCTTGGCTTTCCCGGCATCCTCGTCGCGCCGCTGCTGCAGTTGCAGGCGCAGCGCTTCCTTGCGCTCGCGCTTGAGCGCCTCGGCCTGCTTGCGCTGTACCGCATCGTGCTCGCGGCGCTGCTGTTCCTTGAGCTGCTGGGCGGCGCTGGCAGCATCGGCGTCGGCCTTGCGCCTGGCGGCCAGCCTGGCGATGCGCTGTTCTTCCACCACCCGCGCAGCCGCCTGCTGGGCCGCCAGTTCGGCCGGGGTCGGACCGGATGCGCCTTCCAGCTCTACCAGCAGCAGCGTGACGCTGGCCTGGCGCTGGCCGGCGTCAAATGCAAAACCGCGCTGCAAGACGGCCCACTGGTGCGGCGTCAGCGCCGCCGGCCTGGACGGCTCGATGCTGGCGCTGCGCTGGCCGTCGAACGGCATGCGCCCTTCCACCATCTGATAGATCATCACCGCCACCGCATACACATCCAGCGCCTGATCGGGCTTGTGCGCATGGGTGCCCGCTTCCGGCGCGCGATAACCGGCGGTGCCTGAATTGGCGGGCGCTTCGAGCCCGATGCTGCTCGCGCTGCTGCGCGCACGCGCAGCGATGCCGAAGTCGAGCAGCTTGATGTCGCCTTTTTTGGTCAGGAATACATTGCCCGGCTTGATGTCGCGATGCACCAGCTTGTGCTTGTGCCAGGCGTACTGCAAGGCCTCGGCGACCGGCGCCAGCAAGTCTTGCACGCGCTCGAGCGGCAGCGCGCCTTCGCGCGCCAGCAGGCTGTCAAGGTCCTCGCCCTCCAGGCATTCCATGATAATGAAATAGCTTGCCGTGGCCGGGTCCTGGGCCCACTCGTAGACGCGCACGATATGTTCGTGCGCCAGGCGGCGCGCCTGGGTCGCCTCTTCCACCAGCAGCTTGGCATGGGTGGCGCTCTGGGTCAGCTGCGGCGGCAGTATCTTGACCGCCACCATCGCGCTGTGACCCAGTTCCGCATGGGTGGCCAGGTCCATCGCCTGCCATACCTGGCCCATGCCGCCTTGGGCGATCAGCCGTTCGAGCCGGTAGCGACGGTTTTGCGGGCCGATTTCCTGGCCCGCCATCAGGCCGATTTCAGTGCCCTGCTTGATGTGGATCGGCGTGACGCTGCCGCCCGGCGGCGCGTACTCCGCATCCAGGATGGCATTTTTGCGGCTGTCGAATTCCTGCTGGCTTAACAGGCCATCTTCGTGCAGGGCGCGCAGTTCGCGGATCTTGTCTCTAGCCGTTTGCATCTGTCCTGTCAAGGCTGGATCGCCGCACCGCAGGCGGTGCAGAATTTATCGTTGATGCTGACCCGGTGCCCGTTCACGCAACTGGTGACATTGTGCGCCTGGGCCACGCCGGCCCCCAATTCAGCCAGCTTGGCCAGCGCCGCCTTGTTCACGTCATTTTGCATGCCCAGCAAATCGAGCTGGTGGCGCCGGTCCTTGTCCACTTCGGCGTCGCGGCGCGCCTGTTCGCGTTCAACTTGCTGCAGAACCTGGCGCGCAGCCTCGCCCGGAGTCACGCTGTTGGTCGCGCCCACCACGCCGGCCAGTGCGGTCAGTTGTTCGGCACTCATGCCGGCATGCACCTGGGTCTTCATGAAATCAGCCAGCGCCGCCGCGTTGGGGGCTGCCGCCAGTGCCACCTTGGCGCTGTCGCTCATGGCGCCGAACGATTCGGCGCGCGCGATCTCGATGCGCGCCAATTCGGCCTGGTGCGCCTGCAGCGCGTATTTTTCATCGCGTGCATGGTCCATGCGGCGCAGCTCCTGCTGCCACTGCGCTTCATGTTCCTGCTGCTGGCGTTCATGGCGCTGCTGTTCGGCGTCCAGCGCGATCTGCTGCGCCTGGCGCAATTGCACGCCGTCCGCTTCGATCGTGCGCAGCAGCTTTTCGTATTGTGCAATCGAGTCGGCCTGGGCGCCGCTGCGGCGCAGCGCTTCGATCTTCTGGGTGATTTGCTCCACTTCGGCCTTGCCGGCAGCATCCTTGACGGCGTCGGCGCGCAGCAGCTCGCGCTGGCGGTCAAGTGCCAGCTGGTCTTCCCATTCGGCGATGCGCTCGGCTTCGCGCTGGTGCGCGACATTGGTCAGCGCCAGCGCCTGCCAGTGCGCCTTGTGCTGCTCGGCCTCGATTTCTAGTTCGCGCGCACCAGCGGCGCTTTGCTTCTGGTGCAGGCGCAGCAGCTCGGCGCGCTTGTGCGATTCGTCCTCGATGGCGAGCGCTTGCGCGATCTTGTTCTGAATCTGCTGCTGCAGCAACTGGTGCGAAAAGCGCTGCTGCGCCAGCATGCGCGCTTCACTGGCCCCCTGCTGCGCGATTTCCAGCTCGGTGCGCATGTGGATGCCGGCCAGCGCGCGCAGGTGCGCCCACTGGGTCGATTCATCTTCGCGCGCGGCGCCCTTCTTGGCCAGTTCGTGTTCCAGCTCGCTGACGATGTCGCCGGCGCCGCGTTCGAGCGCCTGCTTGCGGTTGCGCGAATCGACAATGCGGCCATACAGCTCGATTTCGCGCGCCCGGATCGCCTGCAGACGCTCGGCGTTGTGCAAGGTCAGTTCCGCCTTTTCGATGGCCTCGTCCTGGCGCAGTTCCTGGCGCCGGTGGCGCAAGCGGGCGTCCTGCTCTTCGCGCCAGATGCGCTGCCATTCTTCGTCGTTGTACAGCTGGTCGATCTGCTTTGCGTGTTCGAGCTGCACAAAGCGCTCGTCGGCCACCAGGTACAAGCTGCCGATGCGGTCGCGGTTGGCGTCGAATTTATCGTGGCGCAGCGCCAGCGTATCGACCTGCACCACGGCCAGCCCGTACTGGGCCAGGCGCACTTTGAGCGCGCCTTGCAAGCGTTCGTCCAGCTGCGGGCGCAGGTCGCGGTTGGCGGCCATGTCGCGCAGCGGCTGGCCGGCGATGAATTCAGCGGCCAGCTGGCGCACCGACGGCGCCAACAAGTCGCGCAGGTGATCGGTGGTGACGGTGCCGGGCATGGTCATGAAATGGCGGGCGAAGGCGCTGACCTGTTCGATCTTGATGCTGACCGAAAAGCGCGCCGACACTTTCAAGTGCTCGGCTGTTGGCAGGTCGTCGAAATTGAATTCGACTGCAATCGCGGCGGTGCGGGTGATCAGGATTTCCGCGTGCTGGTTGCGCAGCAGGTGGTTCAGGCGGGTGAAGAAGCCCTCGATCTCGTATTCGCCCTGCGGCACTTCGGTCGCCTTGTCGCCCTGCAGGATGTAGGCGCGGGTGGTGGCCGGCACCCGCAGCGTCTTGACGAACAGGCCGGACAATTCGCGCACGCCGAAAAACACGGCCAGCTCATGGTCGGCCGGCATCCAGCGGTTGTCGTGAAAAATCGGCTCGCTGCGCGCCGCTCCCAGCGTCAGGCCGCACTGGGCGCAATAGCCCGATTCGCCGGCATTTTTATGCTCGCAGCGCGGACATTTGACGCCGCCAAAACCAAACATCTGGAACATGTGAGACTCCCGGTTATTCATTAATTCTAGCAGAGGGGTCAGACCCCGGCTTTTCACCGCCAACACAACCGGGGTCAGACCCCCTCAAAAGAAACACCGGGGTCTGACCCCGTATCTAGCAGAGGGGTCAGACCCCTTAAATTATCCCGATCCGGTCGATGCACGCCACGCTGGCGCCCTTGTCATGGAGCCCGGCCACGAACTGCGGCGCCAGCGCCGCCTCCCACGCTTTGGGCAGCAACACCCGGTCGCCGGCCACGGCCTGCTGCGCGATCAGCGCGCATTTGGGCGCGCAGCCTTCGACCGCGTCGACCTGGCCCGCATGCCAGGCATGCGAACTGCCGCTGGCGATCAAGCGCCCGCGCGGCACGAACTCGCGCCCGCGCGCGATGCGGTCGGCCATCACCAGCGCCAGTTCGAAGGAATTGCCCTGGAAGCGAGGCTGGCCGAAGCGCACCACCGAACGCCAGCGCCCCAGGCCGCGCCCGTCGAAATGGCGGGCGCCGGCCAGCGCCTGGCGCACCGCCAGCTGCAAGTCCAGGTCCAGCCCCGGTACGGCGATGCTGTCCTCTTCCTCGCCGCAGGGACTATCCAGCGGATAAACGCTGACCTCGACCCAGCACAAACTGTCGTTGATGCCGCCGCTGTGCAGCGGGAACCAGGCGCGCGCCGATGCCACGCTGGCGGCGCTGTCGGGCTGGCCGTTCAGGCCCGCCAGGTGCGCCAGCCCGGCATCGCCGCCCAGTAGCGCGCCAGGGGGCGCGCCATCGTGGCCGTCGATCCGGCCCAGCTGCCATTGACCAGACCAGCCGTTGGCCATCACCCCGGCGCCGCCCTGCCACACGCCGCGCACCATGCGGTCGGCCAGCACGACTGCCAACTCCCAGTCGCGTTCGTGGCGCCCGGGCGCCCGGTCAATGCTGATGACGACCTGGTCGCGGCTATCGAGTTTCGATTCGGTATGGCGCGCCAACCGCGCCACCTGCTGCATGCGTTCGGCCAGCGCCGGGTCGCCTGCGGCGCTGCACTTGACGTCGGCCCGGCCCGCGCGCGCGCGGCGCGTGGCCGTCACAGTGGCCACAAAGCCGCTGGCCAGCATGGTGCGGCACTGGGCGCTGGCGGGAAGCTGGTTCATGCGGCCTCGCTTTCGGCCTGCGCCACGCGCCGCGCGGCGCTGTGCTGTTCCAGGTTGGCGACGATGCGGTCGGCTTCGTCGATCAAGGGTTCCAGATTCTGATCATTGGCCAGCGACAGGCGCGCCAGCAAGGCCCATGCCTCGTCCAGCGCCTGCGCGGCCGCAGCGCTGTGGCGCGCGCGGCGCGCTTGCTGGCCAAGCGCCAGCGCCTGGCCCGGGGCGGCCAGCGCCAGGGCCGGCATCGTGCCGACCTCCAGGCTTACCTGGTCGAGGCGCTGCAACAGCTGCTGGTGCTGGTGAAACAGCGTCTGGCCGGGCGGCAGCACCGCCAGCCGCAGCGCGCACATCACGCTTGGAAGCTCAAGGAACAGGCGGCGCAGCGCCTGCTCGTCGCTCGGCGCTGACGCCGGCTCCAGGATCATGCCAGGTGCGGGCGCCGGCCCGGTTGCGGCGCGCGCCATCAGGATGCGGGCATAGTCCACGCGCTCACCCAGATCGACCGGAATGCAGTCGTCGACGATCAGGCCGAAGCGCGTGTACAGCAGCTGGTTCAGGCCTGCGCGAAAGGCATTCCATTCGGCCAGCGAAGTGCATGGCGGCAGATCGAGGTTGCCCTGTGCCAGTTCGCGCTGCAGGTCCGCTTGCATGGCGTCAGCAATGTCGGCCAGCGCCACGGCGCCGCCAGCCTCGCTGGCCAGGTACAGGTCAAAACGCTGCTGCGCCACGCGCGGATCTGGCGCATCGATGGCAAAGCTCAGACGCAGCCCCAGTTCGGGCGCCGCCGCGAACGGCAGCAAGTCGGCGCTGTATGGGCCGGGATGAAAGCAGCAGGCTTGTTCGTGCGCGTCCAGCGTCACGCGCGCGCCGGCGTCGATGCGGCGCGTGTGCCCGTCTTTACCGAAGACGACGCCAATGCAGCCCGGTGCGATGACGGCGCCGGCTGGCAGCGCCAGTGCAAGCACGCTTCGACCCAGCGCCGACGTATCGGGCGCTGCGGCAATGGAAGCGCGCTTGAACAGGCCGATCATCGCGCGCGCACCGGTTCGACCGCGAAGCGGGCGCCAAATTCGTGAAAATGGATGCTGGGCGCGGTGTCGAAAGGCCAGGCGCTTTCGTATTCGCCGTCGGCATCCAGGCTGCCTTGCAGGATGATGGCGCCGCCGCCGTCGACCACGCGCAGCATCGGCTGCTCGCGCACCAGGCGCGCGGCAAACGGCGCGTTCGGCGCCAGCGCCAGGATCACGCGCCAGGCGCCGTCCTGCTGCAGGAAATGCAGCGCCCAGTGGCCGTCATCGGTGGCCAGCGCACCCAGCGGGCCGTTGCTGGCGGCGGCGCGCAGCATGCCCGCACTGCCGCCCCATTCGGCCCGGCGCCGCTCAAGCGCCAGCGCGCGGAAACGGCGCAGCGTCAAAGGCGACGCCTCGAGCGCGGCGCGTTCGCCGGCCGTCAGCGTGCGGCTGCCATCGAGCGCGGCGCGCAGGATGGCATCGGCCAGCATCAGGCGGTCCCCTTCGACCCGGCGCGCCAGCAGCAATTGCTCCTGCAGCTTGATATCGGTGGTCTTCACATCGTTCCTTTCATGGTCCTGCCGCCCGCAGCCTGGCGATGGCCACGTCGCGGCGCTTGCGCAGGGTCGGCAGCGAGAGACGGTCCAGCGCCGCCAGCTGCGCCATCGTGGGCAATTCGCCGGTGGCCGGGTCGAGCCATTCGCCGGGATAGGTATCATCAAAGCCGCCCAGCATCTTGAGGTACACCGCCAGCCGCACCGGCAGCGATTCGCCGGCCAGCATGCGTGCAGTCCAGCTGCTCTTGTCCTGGGCCGTGCGTGCCAACTGGATGAAGCGGGGGGGCAGTGAAACCTGGGCTGCGGCCAGCTGCTCGGCCGCGCTGCTGCCGGCGTCGTCGTCATCGGCGACGGCCTCCTCGATCTGGTCGGGGCCGGCATTGTCGGGCGCTTCCATCACGCGCCACAGGTCTTCCATCCACACGGCCGCGCCGTCGGCGTCAAGCAGCCAGTCGGCGTCGCGGTTGGACGACAGTTCTTCATAGTCGCCGATCTCGGTCATCATGGCGGCGATTTTGTCCGGGCTGCCCTTCAGGCTCGCGAAGCGCTTCGAGCGGGTATGCAGCGGTCCCGGCGCGCCGCCGAACTGTTCAAGCGACTCGCTCCAGCGGATCACCCATTCGGGCTTGCAGTGCGTGATCGTTTTCATCTGGCGCGCCTCGATCGGCATCGCATCGACCGCGCGCCCCAGAATGGCGCCCACCTGCGCCTTGTGCTCCTGCCAGGCGCCGAACAGGCGCGCGATGTCACCGTACGCGGTGTCGAGCATGCGGTAGCCATACATCTTGTTCGGGCTGCAGGGACGCCCGCAAGCGGCCTGGTAATTGTCGGAGTCGACCTTGTCGCGCAGGACCGCGAACATGTCGTTGACCTTCTTGCGCAGGATTACTTCGCCACCGCTTTGCTGCCAGAAGGCGCCGATTTTCGCGTGCTCGGCGCTTAGCGCCGTGCACAGCGCGGCCCAGTCGCCGGGGCGGGCCTGCAATTCAAACAACAAACCCAGCGCCAGTTCGAACACGCTCTCGCCATAGCTATTCCCGGGCGCCTCGCCACGCGCGACACGGGCACCGTCGTGCAGTGCTTCGGCCATCAGGTCGACATACAACGTCAGTTGGCCCGACGCCGTCAAAGGATCGATCTGGGCGAACGCCTGCAGGGAGCAGCGCCCAAGCATCTTGCGCACCTGTTCCCAGCCGTGTTCCTGATACCGGGTTCCCGGCAAGCGCATACCGTCCTCGTCATTGGTGATTGCATCAAAATGATGCCACACAAGCCGGCACGGCAAGGCACGCTTGAAATGCTGAAATACCCTTCTGTTCCCCCAAACCAAGGGCAACACCGGGGTCAGACCACGTTTCTGAAAAACAGAAGTCAATCAGCAGAAAGCTTCTGCTTTTCAAACAAAAGTGGTCTGACCCCGGTTGGATATCCGAGCACCGCGGCAACAATCGGCGCGGCGTGGTCGCCCCCGCTACCCTCGGAATGGCTGACGAAGGCCGCCACGGCAAGTCGGTGTTTCTGTCCGGGAACACTGCCAGCTTCCAGCCAACCAGTGAACCAGACGGTGGCCAGTTCGCGCCGCGCACCGTCGGCCCCGGTCACGATCGCCGGCGCGGTGCCGGTTTTGCCGGACAGGCCGCGCCGAACCAAGTCCAGGCGCGCGCCGCGAAACGCCGAGGCGGCGGTGCCGGCGTCGACCACGCCTTTCATGCCGGCCCGAATCCGGTCCAGCCGCACGCCCAGCTGCTCGCCGGCCGGCTGCTGCGCGGCGTTGCCGTCCAATGCCAGCAACAGGCGCGGCGCCACCGTCCGCCCCTGCCCTACTGCGCCCGCCACCAGCGCCATGTGCAGCGGCGTGACCTGCATCCGCAGCCCGATCGCCATCTGACGCAGCTCATGCCGAGTGTGGATCGGGTCGATGTGCGCTTCGCTCGCTTGCAGGGCGTCCCAGCGCGACCACGCGAAATCGGGCGGCAGCAGGCCCCCATCAAGCCGCAGCGGCTGGCCGAAGCCGAGACGGTGCGCCATGGCGGCGATCGGGCGCACGTTGTCGAGCGCGCCCGCCTCCAGCGCCTGCAGGTCAGGCGCGCCGCCTTCGGCGCGTCCGAACAGGCTGCGGTCACTCAGTTCGCCGCACCAGGCGAACCAGGTATTGAGGCTGTAGGTCAGCGCTTCGGACAGCCCGAGCCGGCCGTCGCGCGCGCGCCGGTCCAGGTGCTGGTCCTTGTAGTTGGTGATGTGCGCCAGGCCGGTGTCGACCGGGTAGCTGGCGGCGTCGGTCTGGAACGCGAAGCCCTTGGCGCGCGCCATGCGGTTGATCGCCGCCAGCGGCATTCCGGCCAGCAGCGCGTTCACTTGCGGGTCCGTTTGCGCTGCCAGTTCCAGTCCCAGCGCGCTGACGATCTTGAAGGTGGACCCGGGGCTGCGATAGGCGCCGCCGTCGTGCTGCAGCGCCGGCAGGCGCAGCGGGCTGGCGGCCGGATTGGCGCGGTCGAAGTCGCGCACTTCGTTCCAGTTGGCCGCGTCGACCCGGCCGCTGCCGGCGCCGGCCGCGGCCAGCACGTCGCCGTTCTCGGTGTCGAGGATGACGATGCCGGCCTGGCGAGCGGCCGGCGGATCCTGGCCGCCGGCGCAGTGCGCGCCGTCCCAGCGTCCGCGCCGCATGCCGATGCAGTCGAGCGCTCCCTGGCTGGCCTGTTGCAGCGCCAGGTCGAGCGACAAGCGGGCGCTGTGCGGCGCGCCACTTGGCGCCGGCAGCCGCGCCAGCATGCCGGCCACGCTGTTGGCGTGATCAGATCGCAGTCCCAGCAGCGGCGCCAGTCCGGCCTTGACGGCTTCCGCGCTGGGCGCGCCGGCGCTCCACAGCAACGTGCCGTTGCGGTCAACCAGGTTCACGCCGGCCGGCGCGGGCGCGCCGCTGCCGCCGCTGTTGGCCGCCAGCGGCCGCCATGCAACGCGCCCATCGGCCACGCTCAAATGGCGATAGCGCTCTTCGCCCACGCCGGCCAGCGCCGCCATTTCCAGCGGCGCGCAATCGATGCTGATGCGGCGCGCGCCAGGCAGCGCTTCGAGCACGATCAGCTGGACCGCGCCAGCACTTGGACAGGCGCGACCGCTGCAAGCGTCGCGCGGCTGGCCGACCAGGCGCGCGCCGTGCACTTGCAGCATCGTCCCGATCAGCATCAGCTCGATCCGTTCGGCGCCGCGCGCCACGTCCACGCCAATGCGGGCGCCGCGCGCGCCAGCCTGCGGCCAGGCCGCCACCCGCGACCACGGCCCCCAGCCAGTTGGCACGGCGGAGAACAGGCGCGCCGCCGCCAGCGGCAGTTCGCTCCTGGTCGCCAGCGGCGCCTCGCCCATGCTGGCCTGCCACGCGCGCGGCACCAGCGCCGGGCGCACGCGCCACGCCAGCAAGCGCCGCTCGTTATTAAAGATGCGCACCTGTTCGCGCACGTACTCGCCGTCAGCCATGCGGTACAGGCGCTTGAACAGCGCCAGCGTGACCGGGTCGCGCGCCACCGCACCCCAGCCTTGCAATTGGCCGGCGCGGGCGGCGTCCGGCGCCGATTGCCAGACCGCGAGATCGCGCGGCGCCAGTTCGATCAGGCCGTTCTGCGCCAGCCGTATCAGTCCGTGCGCGCTCAAGTCCTGAAACAGCGACTGGTCCTCCAGGCTGGCGCGCGCAGCCTGCGGCACCGTGTAGCGCCCCGGCGCCAGCCACGCTGAAATGGCCGGCCCGCGTGCCGGAAACGCGGTCACCAGCGCCCTGCCCGTGTCTTTACCTTTTCGGTATAGCTGGACCAGCAGCTCGCCAGCGCCCGGACAGGCGTTGCTGGCACGCCGTTCGAGGCGCAAGGCGGCGCCGTCCCACACCAGCCAGGCCTGGCGCCGGAACGCGCCCGGGCCGGCATCGCTGGCCCAGCGCGCCTGCCCGCTCCATGATGCCTGCAGCGGCCCGAATCCGGGCGTCGCCAGGCCGCTGACCAGCAGCTGCGGCATCGGCGCCGTTGACCCGGCCAGCGCGACGTTGCGCAGCGTGAGCGCGCGCCCGGCGCTGTGGCTGGCGGCAACCAGCCTCGCCACGTCGGCAAACTGGTAGCCAATCCGTACCGGCAGCAAACGTGGACGCGATCGCTCCAGCATCTGGCTGCACAGGTCGATGTGGACCGGTGCGCCGGCCTGCATGCCGGCCGCCACCACGATGGCGGCGTCGCCGTGCGCGGCCAGCGTCACCGAGGGCGCGGACGGCACCACGAACGCGGCGCCCGGAATGACGCCAACCAGCGCATCGACCGAGTACGGCAGGCCGGCCTGCGCCGCGTCAAGGCCGGCCTGGCCGAGCTGGCGCGCATGGGTGGCAATGACGGCGCCGCCGGCGGCCGCGGCAAGCAGCGCGCCCAGTACCAGCCAGCGCACGGGCGAGCGGCCCGCCGGCGCGCCGGCGCGCAGATTGCGTGCGCGCCGCCACTGCCTGTGGGCTGCGCGCATTGCCACCATGATCGAGCCTGCCAGTGCGTCCTCCGTGTGCGGCCGCCAGCCGGCCTGCACAGCAGTAGCGGGGGGACAGGAAAACCGCTAATCGGCGCTTTTTGCAGATAGCGCCATCAAAGCTGCGCTTCGTCGCACGCCGGTATCGTGGCGCCGATCGCAGGACTACAGTGATCACATCGAAACCAAACACTGAAAGGAAATGACATGAACATCCTCAAGCACATGGAAGCGGTTTTCGTCGCTACCCTCGTCCTGGCAGTGTCGAGCTCCTACCTGGTCGATACCTTGCCGCAAGCCCACGCAAAACCCGCGCTCAGCGCCAGCGCCCAGGTACCAACCGTAGTGGTCAGTGCCAAGCGCATGAGTGCGCAGGAAAAGCTGCAATCGCCGCGCTCTTGATCTCGCAGCAAGCGCTCTTTCCTGCCAGTTACAAACAATCGCACGACTTGTTTCAGTTGTAAGTAACTGCTTCATTTCTCCTGTGCTGCGTAACCGATTGATATATTGAATCGTACGCTTCCACAAGGAGACACAAAATGAAACGCACCCTCATCATTGCAGCAGCACTCGCCTTTGGCGCCTCAGCCCTGATGCCGCTGGCGGCCAGCGCCCAGGTCGGCTTTAACCTGTCGATCAACTCCCCGCCGCCGGAACCTCGCTTCGAGCGCGTCCCGCATGCGCGTCATGGCTACGTCTGGGTTCCCGGCTACTGGTCGTGGACCGGCCACCGCCACCACTGGATCGCCGGCAGCTGGATGCGCGAGCGTCCCGGCTATGTGTACGCCCAACCGCGCTGGATCGAACGTGACGGCCACTGGTACATGGAACAAGGCCGTTGGGAACAGGGCCGCGGCGATGCCTACGGCAATAACTATGGCAATGGCTATGGCAACGGTTACGGCGGTGGACGCGACCGTGACCGCGACGGCGTGCCCGACCGCCTCGAGCGCCGCGACAGCGACCGTGACGGCATCCCCGACGCCTACGACCGTGACCGCGACAACGACGGCATTCCCAATCGCCGTGACTACGACCGCGATGGCGACGGCGTTCCCAACGATCGCGACCGCCGTCCCGATAATCCGCGCCGCCGTTAAGCGGTCCGGTTAGCCCGAAAGCGCCACTAGCTGGCGCTTTTTTGCATTATGCTGTGCCGATGAATTCACCGACCCACCTTCACGCCGTCGCCTACAAGGGCGAGCGGCTGGCCAGCCGCAGGCTCGCCCAGCGCAGCGGCATCACCCTCGACGCGGCCTTGCGCGCCACGCTGGAGCTGGCAGCCGGCGCCGCAGGCCTGGACCGCCTGGTGGCCGAGCGCCTTGCGCTGCACGCAGCCGCCGCGGCGCGCAGCGCCGCCCGCGCCGACGCCCGCGCCAGTGCACTGGCCATCAGGCAGCTGCGCCACGACGGTCCGGTCACGCCCTGGCGCGCCTGGTTCGACGGTTCGGCCCATCCCAATCCCGGGCGCTGCGGCATCGGCGCCCTGCTGTGCGGCCCCGCAGCCGAACGCATTGAAGTATGCCAGGGCGCCGGATACGGCAACAGCAGCGAAGCCGAATACCTGGCCCTGATCGCTGTGCTGCAGGCAGCGCTGCAAGCCGGCGCGCGCGGCTTGACGGTGTATGGCGACAGCCAGGTGGTGATCAACGATGTGGCGGCGCAGCCGGCCTCGCGCGCGCCGTCGCTGCATGCGCTGCGCGAACGCGCGGTGGCGCTGATGGTGGAACTGGAGGACGTGACGCTACGCTGGATCCCGCGTCACAAGAACCCGGAAGCGGACGCGCTGTCGCAGCGCGCCGTGGCCAACTGGGTAGGCGAGCCGCTTACTGGCGCGCTTGCGACTTGACTGCCGCATCGAGACGCCTGAACAGGTCCGTGTGCAGCGACAGCGTGTATTTGTTCATGTGCTTGCGCGAGTGGTTCAATTCTTTCAACTGGGCCTCGGCCACGATCCGGTCGCGCCGCTCCAGTGCCCACATCGCATATTCGGCGCGCAGGTCGATTCCCGAAAAGCGCCCGGCAGCTTCGGCAAACACGGCGCCCGCTTCCATATGCATGCCGGCTGCCGCGTAGCATTTGGCCAGCAACACCAGCAACTGCTCTTCGCGGAACGACGGGTGCGTCTTGCGCAATTCCAGCAGTCCGGTGACGGCCGCTCCCGCCTGGTTGTTGGCCAGGCGCGCCTCGGCAGCGGCGAAGCGGATCTCCGGGTCGCCCGCGAACGGGCCGCGCAGGCAGGCTTCGAACTGTTCCACCGCCTGTGCATACATGCCAGCGTCGAGCATGGCGCTGGCGAGCCGGGTCTGGTTGTGCGCGGTCGGGGTCAGGTCGAACGCCTGTTGCGCTTCGCGCAGCGAGCGGCCCGGGTCCAGGCTGCGGCGCACGACCTTGGCGGCCTGGCCGAGCGTGCGCTCAAGGCGCGACTGCGGCAGGTAAATGGCCAGGAAATAGACCAGGCTACCCAGTCCAGGCAGTGCGAACAGGATGAACAGCCAATACAGCTGACGCCCGGTACGTACCACGTGCACGGCGAAGTAAATGGCGATCAAGTAACCAACCAGGACCAAAAGTGGCATATCTATTTACCTGCAAAAATGGTGAGTGCTGCTAACGGCTGTCATGTTAGCCACTTCGCAAGATTTATGCAATGCGCAGCCATCGCGGCAAGGCGCGCGATGCGTTAAGATACGGCTTCCTTTTTACCAGATCGGCCACCATGAGCAGCATTCCCGTTCCTACTCAGAATCGCCCCGGCAATCTCAATTTCGTCCTGGTGTGCATCTTCATCGACATGCTCGGCATCGGCCTGATCGTGCCGGTGTTGCCGGTCCTGGTAGGCAAATTCGTGCAGGGCAATGACCAGCAGGCGATGTGGTTCGGGATCATGTCGGCCACCTTCGGCCTGATGCAGTTCATCTTCATGCCGATGCTGGGCGTGATCAGCGACCGCGTCGGGCGCCGCCCGGTGCTGCTCTATTCGATGGCCGGCATGTGCTTGAACTTTCTCATTACCGCGTGGGCGCCAACGCTTGCCTTCCTGTTCCTCGGGCGCGTGGTGGGCGGCATGTCGTCGGCCAGCATGTCGGTCGCCTCGGCCTACGCGGCCGACATTTCGACTCATGAAAATCGCGCCAAGAGCTTTGGCAAGGTCGGCGCGGCGTTCGGCCTGGGCTTCATCTGTGGCCCGATGCTGGGCGGCGTGCTCGGCTCGATCAATCTGCAGTTGCCGTTTTACGTCGCCGCCGCACTGGGGGCCGCCAATTTTATTTACGGTTACATTGCCGTGCCTGAGTCGCTGGCCAAGGAATTGCGCCGCCCGTTTTCGCTGGCCCGCATCAATCCCTTTGCGGCGCTGACCAAACTGGTGCGGCGCGTCGAAATCCGCGGCCTGGTCATCGTCTACGCGCTGTCGGCGCTGGCCCAGATGATGCTGCAGTCGACCTGGGTGCTGTACACCACCTTCCGTTTCAAATGGACGCCGCTCGATAACGGCATCGCGCTGTTTTGTGTGGGTCTGGCCGCCGCCGTGGTGCAGGCAGGCTTGCTGACGGTGCTGTTGAAGCGCTTCGGCGAAGTGCGCTTGTCGCTGATGGGCCTTGCCTCCGGCGGCATCACCTTTACCTTGTACGGCCTGGCGACCCAAGGCTGGATGATGTACGTTTTCATCTTGTGCAACCTGCTCGCGTTTGCGGCCGGACCGGCGCTGCAGGGCGTCATCTCGAAGGCCTCGCCGCCCAACGAACAGGGTGAGCTGATGGGGTCGCTGCAGTCGATCAACAGCATCGGCATCGTCTTCATGCCGATCCTGGGCACCACGATCCTGGCCATGGCCAGCCATTTGCCGGCCAACGACTGGCGCATCGGCAGCAGCTTTTTCGTGTGCGCGGCGATGCAGGCGGTGGCGATCGTCGTCGCCAGCCGCTTCTTCAAGTCACATCACTACAAGGTCTAGTACTTCATCTCGAGCACAACGCGAAATAGTGCAAAGCTCGGGAAGACCGCAATCCGGCGCTCGCTGCCGCTGGCGTCAGTGTAGATTCGTTCGTTGGTCGAGTCCTGGCCCAGCAGGTTCGTCACCGTCAAGCGCAACTGGTAGTGGGCATCGAACTTCCACAACGCGTACGCTTCCAGGTCGCGCCGCACCGTCTGGTACGACGATTCGGTGAGCGACATGCGTACCGGGCCGCCGGTTCTGAAAGCATAGCTCGCCCCCGTCGTCAACTTGCCGGCCTTGTAGTCGAGGCCCAGGTTGGCCGAGAATGGCGTTTGCTGCTGCAGCCGGTTGTTCGGCCCACTGACCGCATCGACCGACGACCAGTTGCGGCTGATGCTGGCCCGCAGATCGACTGCCGGCGCATCGTTCAAAATAGCCTTGAGCGGGAATTTCGCTTCCAGCTCCAGGCCACGCGTGTGCGCCTTGCCGTCGTTGATAGTGGTAAAAACATAGCGCCCGTCCGCATCCTGAAACGTGGTCCCGCGCACGACGTCGTCGATCTCGCGCGCGCTGACGCTGGCCGAGACCATGGCGCCATCGGCCCAGTAATGCTCGTACCCCGCATCGAATCCGATCGCCAGTTCTGGCTTGAGATGAGGATTACCCTGGGCATCAAGCTCGGTCCTGCTGTTATTGGTCGAGCGGCCACGCGCCGGCAACAGGTTGTACGGCCCCGGTGCGCGGTAGGTGCGCGCCAGTGCGAAACGCAATTGATCGCCCTTGCCCCCGGCCAGTTTGTACAAGGTCTGAACTACCGGGCTGACCACGCTGGTGCGCGAACGCACGTCGTCGAACGTGTTGCCCGATGCCGCCGTCGCAATGCCCTCCCAGCGCGCCCCAAGATAGACCGACCACAGTGGCGTCACGTTCCATTCGTCCTGGGCGAATACCGCCAGCCGCGTGACGTCGGCCACGTAATCGTCCGGACCCAGATGGTTTTCACGCCGCATTTCGTGGTTGCGGTTGCGGCCAGCATCCCAACCTGTAGCCAGCGCGTGTCCCTGGCCGAGCGACAGCGCGTATTTTCCGGTGGTTGAAAAGCGCGTGTTGTCGCCCTGCGATTCGGTGATCTGGGAGGCAACCGTGTCGTCGCTCATGTAACCGAGCCGGCCGATGTCCTCGAACTGGCGGCTGAAGGAACCGCTTGCCTTGATATCGAGCTTGGCGCCGGACGCCAGTTTCTTGACCCAGTTGAGGCTCGACTGCGCGTACACGCCGTGCGACATCACGTGCTCTTCCGAATAGGGATATGCGCTGTCCTCGCCAATCACCGCGTGGGAGCTATCGTAGGTATGGCGCGCGTAGTTATTGACGTGGACAGTCGACTGGGACGTCAAGGTGTCGCCATTAGCGAACGTCCAGTTCACGCGCGGCAGCAGCTGCATGCCTGCATCATGGCCATCGTCGACGACGCTGTGTTCGCGCTGCAGCGTCACGTTGCCGGCCGGGTCGGCCTGCACCTCGTGCACCGGCGCTGTGCGTCCGAAATTATTCCGGTTGCCGTTGATGCCCAGCGACCAGGACAACTTGTCGCGTTTGTCCGACATCAGCACGTTGAACGCGGGCGACAGGCCAGTACCTTCACCGGCGCTAGCTTGCACGCTCACTTCGCGCTGTGCGGTCTTGACGGTCTTGCGCAGCACAATGTTGATGGTGCCGGCGATCGCCTGGGTACTAAATTCGGCGGTGGCGGCGCGAATGATTTCGATGCGTTCGATCGACGCGGGCGCCAGCGTCTCGATCGAGAAGCCGGGTGGCGCCCGCTCGCCGTCGATCAGCACCTGGGTGTAGCCGCCGCCAAGGCCGCGCATGCGCACCTCGCCGCCACGCCCGCCGTTGCCGCTCACCGTGATGCCGGGCAGGCGCTTGAGGACGTCAAGGATGCTGCTGTCGCCGTACTTGATGATCTCATCGTGGTTGACCACGATCCTGGAAGCCGTGTCGTCGCGCCGCGCGTTGTAGGCGTCAGCCGAACCTTTGACCTCGACCTTGGGCGGCGGCGTTGCCGGCGCTTCCTGGGCATGGGCCGTGAAGGTAACGGCCAGCGCGCTGGCCATGAGGGACAATCGCATCAAAACTTCATCTCCATTGTGGCGCGCAGGGATACGTCGCCCGGATAGACCGCGCGGCGCCGGAAGCTGCCGGTCGGCTCAAGGTAGCTGCTTTCGTTGACGTAGTCTTGCGCCAGGATGTTCGTCAGCGCCACGCGCAGCTGATTCTTGAGGTCGAACTTCCACAAACCGTATGCTTCCAGGTCGCGCCGCGCCGAGAGGTAGCTGCTCTGGAATTCGGACTGCTTGACCATGCCGCCATTGCGGAACGCGTAGCTGCCGCCGGTGGTCAGGCGCCCTGTCTTGTAGTCCAATCCCAGCGTGGCCGAAAAAGGAGTTTGCTGGTCGAGCCGGTTGTTGGGGCCCTTGACCGCGTCCACCGACGACCAGTTGCGACTGAGGCTGGCGCGCAGGTCGATTGCCGGCGCGTCCTTGATCACCGACGTGAGCGGAAATTTCGCTTCCAGTTCCAGGCCGCGCGTTACCGCCATGCCGTCATTGATCGGCTTTAACACCCAGTGCCCGTCCGGGGCCTGGCCGACGTCGTTGCGCGTGTAACCGTCTATATGGCGCATCGACGCGCTCACCGACACCATCGCGCCCTGCTCCCAGTAATGTTCGTACGACGCGTCCAGCCCCAGCGCCAGTTCGGGCTTGAGCTGGGGATTGCCCTGGAAGTCAGGTTCGGTCGAGTTGTTGTTCGCTTGCGTGAAACGGCGCGGTATCACGCTTTGCGTGCCGGGCGCCTTGTAGGTGCGCGTCAGGGCCAGGCGCAGCTGGTCACCCTTCGAGTCCGGCAGCTTGTACAGGGTCTGGAACAACGGGCTCCAGACGCTGGTGCGGGTGGTGGTATCGATGAAATTGGAGCCCGACACCGCGGTCGAGATGCCTTCCCAGCGCAAGCCCAGGTACACCGACCAGCGCGGCGTGACGTTCCATTCATCCTGCGCGTAAGCGGCCAGGCGGGTGACAATGCCGGTATAGGTCTCGTCGGTATTGGCCGGCACCATCGCCGGCGGCGTGCCGGCCATGTGGGTCTCGCGTTGGATGCGGGTGTCCTCGCGCGACGAACGTGCGCCGTCCCAGCCAGCGGCCAGCGCGTGGCCGTCGCCCAGCGGCGTGGAATATTTGGCCGTTGTGGTGACATTGCGGTCGGCGCCGCGCGACTTGACGTGATTGTCCAGCGTCTGCAGGCCGCCTGGTGCGGAGTAACCATCACGGTACGAGTCGTTGCTCTGTCCACCGAGCACGCCACCGATCTTCAGATCCAGTTTGGCGCCTTCGCCCAGCTTCTTGACCCAGTTCAGGTCGGAACGCAAATACAGGTTCTGGTTGTCCACGTCCCAGTCGACGACTGGGTACGTGGTCTGGCTGCCGATGCTGGCCAGCGCCACCGCATGGGAACTCTGTTTGTAGTGCCCGAAGTTGACGAACGATTGTGACGTCAATGTGTCGCCATTGGCAAACGTCCAGTTAAGACGCGGGCCGAGGTTGATGCCGTCATAGCCTCCGTGCACGTGGTCCGAGGTGTGACGCAGCAGCGATCGATTGCCCGCCAGGTCGGTGCCCTCTTCCTCGGTCGGTGTATCGCGCGTAAAGCGGTTATGAAAGCCGTTCAGCGTAAACGAGTACGACAACTGGTCCAAGCGGTCCGACAGCTGCAGGTTGTAGGTCGGCGCGATCGAGCCTTTGCCACCGCCCACGCCCGCTTTCAGTTCACGCTGCGCGTTCTGGATTGCTTTCTTGAGCACGATGTTGATGGTGCCGGCGATCGACTGGGTGGAAAATTCGGCGGTGGCCGCGCGCATCACTTCGATCCGCTCGATCGAATCGGGCGCCAGTGAGTCCATCGAAAAGCCGGCCGGCGCGCGTTCGCCGTTGATCAGCACTTGCGTATAGCCGCTGCCCAGGCCACGCATGCGAATTTCGCCGCCGCGTCCGGCCGCGCCGCTGACGGTCACACCCGGCAAGCGCTTGAGGACATCGAGCACGTTGGTGTCGCCATACTTGATGATCTCGTCGTGATTGAGGACGATCTTGGAGGCGGTGTCGTCACGCCGCGCTTCGTAAGTGCCGGCGGCGGCCTTGACTTCGACCTTCTGGATCTTGGCCTCGTCGGCGGCCGGTTTGGCCTGCTGTGCCTGGGCTGGCAGTGCGCCCGCCAGTGCGGCGGCGAGGATGGTGAGGCGCAGCGGTGTGTGGTGCAAATGCATGTTCTGGTTCCGGCTAGATATCGAAGGCCGTTATTGTCCGATAGAAACAGCTTCTCCAGTTACTAATTAATAAATATTTTTGATATGCATATGAATCGGGATGTTCGCCCACCCTGTGTTCGGACCGCTATAATTCAGCATCATTCCCATCTACAGGCTCCTATCGTGTCGCGTTTAAAAGTGTTGCCCCAGTATTTACTCCCGAAAATGGGACTGACCAGGTTTGCCGGACGCGTGGCAGGAGCCAAGGGCGGTTCATACACGACCCGCTTGATCAGCTGGTTCGTCAAGCAGTACGGCGTCAACATGGGCGAAGCGGCCAATTCGGATATCGCCAGCTATGCCAGCTTCAATGAATTTTTCACGCGCCCGCTGCGCGCCGGCGCGCGTCCGCTGGCCAAGGCCGATTTCGTGTGCCCGGTCGACGGCGCCATCAGCCAGTTCGGCCAGATCGAAGAAGACCAGATTTTCCAGGCCAAAGGCCACAAGTTTTCGACCACGGCGCTGGTCGGCGGCGACGCCACGCTGGCGGCCCAATTCCAGAACGGCAGCTTCGCCAACCTGTACCTGAGCCCCAAGGACTACCACCGCCTGCACATGCCGTGCGACGCGCGCTTGCTGCGCATGATCTACGTGCCGGGCGCGCTGTTCTCGGTCAATCCGACGACCGCGCGCGGCATCCCCAACCTGTTCGCCCGCAACGAGCGCGTGGTGTGCGTATTCGAGTCACCCAAGTATGGCCAGTTCGTCTCGGTGCTGGTGGGCGCGACCATTGTCGGCAGCATGGCCACCGTGTGGCATGGCGTGGTCAATCCGCCGCGTCTCGATGAAGTGCGCGAATGGCGTTACGACGACCAGCAGATCGTGCTGAAAAAAGGCGAAGAAATGGGCCGTTTCCTGCTTGGCTCGACCATCGTCATGCTGTTCAAGAAGGACACCATCAAGTTCAACCCCGACTGGGCGTCGGAACGCGCGGTTCGCCTTGGGGAAATGATGGGCAACAAACCGTGATCGGGGAAGCGGCGCCGCAGCCGCGCGCGTCGCTCAACGGCTGGGTGCAGCAAGGCGCCCGCAGCCTGGTGTTCATGCGCCCGCGCTGGCATGGCTTGCAGCCCACGCCGGCCATTGTGGCCCTGCTGGTGCTGCTGGAACTGGCGTTGTCGATCGGCTTGGGCCGCACCTATATCGATGGTGAGGCGAGCTTCCAATGGCGCGCCGCCCTGTCGGGCTGGGGCAGCTTTGCGCTGCTGGCGTGGGCCTGCTTTGCGCTGCGCCGCGCACCCAGGGATAACTCTGTCACCGCGCCTGGCGCGCTGCACTTGCTGACATTGCTGCTAGCGCAGGGGCTGTGCCTGACGTTCGTGTGCGGCATGGCCTACATGATCCTGATCCGCACCGACTGGTTTGTCCAAGGCGGCGACTGGATGCGCTGGACTGCGTGGATCTACCCGGCTGCGTGGGCGACACTGGCCCAGCTGGTGGTGATGCTGCGCAGTGGCGACCGCAAAGCGGGCGCACGGGTGCTGGCGATCCTCGCCGTCGCGGTGAGCTGTACGCTGACTTACATCGTGGCGCCCAACCCGCCGTTCTGGCGCGAAGAAGCCGTCGCGGAGGAAGGCGAGCAGGATGAAGCGCTCCGGTTCAACCAGGAGGTGGTGGAACAACAGGCGCCGCTGCTGGAAGAAAAACTGGCGGCACTCAAGCCGCAGCGCCCCGGCATCGCCGACATGTACACGATCACCTTTGCGCCGTACCAGAGCGAATCCGTCTTCAAGCGCGAGAGCGGCATGGTCAGCGAAGTGATGGCCAAGCGTTTTGACGCCGCCGGGCGCGGCCTGCAACTGCTGAACCATCGCGACGACGTCGACGACATGGTCTGGGCCACGCCGCTGAACCTGCAGCGCGCCATCGAAGGCGTTGCGCAAACCATGGACCGCGACGAAGATGTGCTGTTCATCCACCTGACATCGCACGGCGCCAGCAATGGCGAGCTGGCGGCCGACTTCTGGCCGCTGGACGTGGAACCGGTGACGCCGCCGGCTCTGAGGAAGTGGCTCGACGACGCCGGCATCAAGCACCGGGTGATCTCCATTTCGGCTTGCTACGCGGGCAACTGGATCGCGCCGCTGGCCAATGACGACACGCTGGTCATGACGGCGTCGGATGCCGCCCATACGTCTTACGGTTGCGGCAAGAAGTCGCCGCTGACGTTCTTCGGGCGCGCCATGTACGACGAGCAGCTGCGCGCCACCACGCTGTCGTTCGAAGAAGCCCACGCCGCCGCGCGCAAGATCATCGACCAGCGCGAGAAGGCCGCTGGCAAGGACGATGGCTATTCGAATCCGCAGATAAAGGTAGGGAATGCGATCCGTCCGTATCTGGAGAACATGAAGGCCAGACTGGAAGGCCGCTAAGTGAACATCACAAAAATTCGTCGCGTTCTTTGCTTGTTTTTGTGCGTCGCCGCGCTGCGCGCGGTCGCAGAAGACGATCCGCTTGTCCAGCTAAAAAAAGGCCAACCGAAGGATGTCGCGATACTAATCGAGCGCCTGGTAGGATGCAATCACTGGAGCGGCGAGGAACCATACGACGCCGGGCGCAAGAAGGAAATTGCTTCCGCAATGACGAACCTGAAGTGTGACCGCCTGGACGCCGACGAAGCAAAAGCGCTGAAACGTCATGCGAACAATCCAAAGGCGCAGGAGGCGCTGCGCGTCGCCAAAAAAACGAGTAACTGAGATTGCGTGTAGAAGCTCTAATTGGGGGATCAGACGACAGTCCTTCGCCCCAAAGCAGACGCTGAACTCGCACCGTAGGGTGGAAAAGCGCAGCGCCTTCCACCCTACGCCAACATCAACATGACCGGTCGCTTCTGCCCGAATTCTGTCACATGAAAGCGGATATCAGTTACTCCCTTGATTGAGCTCCATCAGAAATTCCTTCTTCCCGATCCAGCGGCCCTTCAAGTGCCCACCCGAAATGGTCAGCTTCATTTTTGCCCCTGCAACGCCGTTGTCGGCCTCTTCGCTCAATTCCAGCGCGTTGCCGGCCACGCGGCCACTGACTGTAATCGGCTTGCGGTATTTGTCGTAGAAATAGACGCCGCCAAGCGAATTATCCGAATACCGGCGCAGCAGCATGGAGATGGCGATGTTGCCGCCTAAATGGCCGCGCAGGATCTGTCCGAATGGCGTGTTGGCCGGCGTGCTGTCGCCTTCGTTCAGCAACAGCGTCTTGCCGTAGCCGGTCAGGTAGTTGCGCATCTCGGGATAGGCAATGCTCAATGTGACATCGTCCACATCGTCGAGCGCGCGCGAGGCGTGGTTGCTGCAGCGGTGGCGCGTGTAGCGAAACGCATCGTCGGTCAGCACGAACGCGTTGTAGGCGAACGCTCCCATCCCGCTGTCGCCGTCCGGCGCTGCGGCCTGCTCCATGCAGTCTTCGTTCATGGAGATGCGCGCTTCCAGATCCTCGATATCGGCCTTCGCCTTGGCATCATGCTTCTTCTGCCGTGCTTTGAGCTGACTGCGCAACGAAACGATCTGTTGCCTGTATTTTGCGATGCGTTCCTTCTTCATGCGCCCGTCCAGCGCGCGCATGCCCGCTGGCGTCAACAGGTCCTCCGCCGAGATCGGATGGCCATTGCTGGTGTCGAAGCTGAAATAACTGGCATAGTTTTCGCAGTAGGCGCCGCAGCCTTCGGCGTCGAACGACATCGTCAACACCCGGCCGCGGCTGCGCTCGACCGCAAAATCCTGGGTTCGCGTACCTTCAATGACGATGTGGTCGGCCGCGCTCAGGACCTTGCCCGGCTTTTCCGGCGCCATCACGCCAAACTGGGAGATGAAGAGCTGGTCGTTGATCTTGGCCGCGACTTTGGCATTGGCCATTTTCACGAACGGCATCTTGATATCGCCCGGCCCGGCCACTTCTCCGTAGGCGACCTTGCCTTCATACGTCAGCGTTTCAACCGCAACATCGTCGCCTGCCTGCACCAGCCCTGACGACAGCAAGAGAATAAAAAATAGGGAGCGCATGTCAGCCTTCAGAATTCTGTTTTGCGTTGGAGTATCTACGCCGCGTCAAACTTTGTCAAATTGCTCACATTCGCCGCCCCGCATCTGCTTGCGCGCCTCCTCGCAGCACATCCCTTCCATCATGTCGAGGAAAGCGCGGGTCTTGGCCGGCATCAGGCGCCGGCCCGGAAACACCGCCCATCCGGTCACTTCCGGCAGTGACCAATCGGGCAGCACCCGTACCAGTTCCCCCTTTTCCATCGGCCCTTCGGCAAACAGGTCCGAGCTGGCTGCAATGCCCACCCCAGCGCAGGCGATCCTGGCCAGCAGGTCGGGCGAATTGGCCGCCAGCCGTGCCGGCAGCTCGCGCTGCCACACGGTTTTCCCCTTGGTCAGCTGCCACGAGAGCGCGCCGCCGTTGCGGCTGGCCAGGCACAGCAGATCATGCTCGAGCAGGTCGTCCGGGTGCAGCGGCATGCCGCGCCGCGCGATGTACGACGGCGCGGCGTACAGCGCGATCTTTTCCAGCGCCACGCGGCGCGCGTGCAGGGTCGAATCCTCGGGCAAGTCGCCCATGCGGATCGCGATGTCGAAATTTTCGCCCACCAGGTCGACCCGGCGCGGCGACAGGTCCAGCTCCAAGTGGATCGCCGGATAGCGCTCGATGAACTTGGACAGCATCAGCGTCATGCCCAGGTTGGCGAAGTCGCCCGGCATCGAAATGCGCAGCCGTCCGCTGGGCGCCAGCTGGCGGTGCTGCGCCAGCGCGCCAGCCGCCTCGACCTCCTCAACCACCTTGCGCGCATGTTCGAGCAGGCTGGCGCCGAACTCGGTGAGCACCAGCTTGCGCGTGGTCCGCTGCAGCAAGCGCTCGCCCAAACGCGTTTCCAGCAGCGCGATACGGCGCGAGACGGTCGATTTGGGCAGGTCGGCCCGCTGCGCCGCCAGGCTGAAACTGCCGGCTTCGACAATGCGCGCGAACAGCGCCAGGTCATTCGGTTCTACATCCATGATTGTGCCACCCACGGTTTAATGTTATCCATTTCAAGGTCTTCCGCTTCGTTTTTGGAACGTATAAAGTGTACCTCATCGCAGCTCAACCAGACAGAAGGAAACAAAATGAACATCCTGCAAATCAATTCCAGCGCCCGCAGCAACGGTTCCGAATCGACCCGCCTGGCCGACGCGATCGTCGCCAAGCTGCAAGCGGCCGACGCCGGCGCCACGCTGACCCGGCGCGACCTGGCCGTCACGCCCCATCCGCCGATCGACGAAGCGACGCTGGGCGCGCTGTTCACGCCAGCGGCCCAGCGCACCCCGGAACAAGCTGCCCGCGTGGCACTGGACGACGCCCTGATCGCCGAACTGCAAGCGGCCGACACGCTGGTCATCGGCGCGCCGATGTACAACTTCGGCATCACCGTGCAGCTCAAGAGCTGGTTCGACGCGATCGGCCGCGCTGGCGTCACCTTCAGCTACACTGCTACCGGCCCGGTCGGCCTGCTGAAGGACAAAAAGGTATTTGTGACGCTGGCGCGCGGCGGCTTCCACAAGGATGACGACCTGCAGGCGCAGCACCTGAAGAAATTCCTCGGCTTTATCGGCCTGACCGACGTGACGTTCGTGTACTCGGAAGGCCTGGGCATGGGTCCTGACGCAGTAGCCAAGGCGCAGGCACAGGCGAACGCCGATATCGATGCAGTACTGGCCTAAACCAGACAACAGGAGCAGATCATGAGCAAGCAAGTGACGGCAGAAAGCGTACGGCAAGGCCGTGGCGTCGAGCGCCTGATCAACGGGCAATTCGTCATGGATGGCGCAGGCGTGAAGATCAATCGCGTGCTGACGCAGACGCTGCAACGCCGCCTCGATCCATTCCTGATGCTCGATGCTTTCGGCAGCGACAAGCCGGGCGACTACATCGCCGGCTTCCCGGAGCATCCGCATCGCGGCTTCGAGACGGTGTCGTACATGATCAAGGGCAGCATGCGCCATCGCGACAGTGCCGGCAACGAAGGCCTGATCACCGAAGGCGGCGTGCAGTGGATGACGGCCGGGCGCGGGGTGGCGCACTCGGAAATGCCGGAGCAAACCGACGGCCTGATGGAAGGCTTTCAACTGTGGCTGAACCTGCCTGCCAAGGACAAGATGACAGCGCCGTGGTACCGCGACATTCCAAGCGAGGCCATTCCGCGCTTTGAAACCGGGTCCGGTGCGACGGTGCAGGTGATCGCCGGCGCCAGCCACGGCGTGGCCGGGGCGGTGCAGCGCGACCACACCGAGCCGCTCTACCTGGACGTCGAACTGGCCGCCAACGCGACCTTCGAGCAGCAGCTGCCGCCCGGGCACAACGCGTTCATCTACGTGTTTCGCGGCCAGGTGCTGGTCGACGAACAGTGCGTGACCCAGTCGCGCATGGCGATCCTGGCCAACAATCCGGACGCCGACGGCGTGCGGATCGTCGCGGCCCAACCGAGCCGCTTGATCCTGATCGCGGGGCGTCCGCTGAACGAGCCGATCGCGCAATACGGCCCGTTCGTGATGAACACCCAGGATGAACTACGCCAGGCGGTAGAAGACTTCCGGGCCGGGACGTTCTGAAGCTCCGTAGGGTGGAAAAGCGCAGCGCCTTCCACCCTACGTAGGTCAAGAACACATCATTGCGTCGCTACGATCAAGGCTTGACCGCTGCGCGGCGCAAGGTGGCGATCCGCTCGGCGTCGCTCGGGTGTGAACTCATGTAGTCCGGAGGCGGCGCGCGGCGCTGCTGCGGCGTCTCTTCTTCTTCCTCCTCGTCGTCGCCCTCTTCCTCGTCGTTGTGCGCGTGCGGTTTGGACATCGACTCGAACAACACCGCCATCGGCTCCAGCGGCAAGCCATTCAGCAGCATCATGTCGATTGCATATTTGTCGGCCTCGCGTTCGAAGTCGCGCGAATTTTTCAGGTTGGCCAGGATGGTCGGCACCGCCGCCAGCGCGGTCGACACATCGCCGGCCCACAGGTTCAGCATGATGCCCACACCGGCCGACTGCAGCAGCTGGCGCGCCGAATGGCGCCGCTGCACGTGGCCCAGTTCATGACTGAGCACGCCCAGAATAGCGTCGTCATTGCCGGCCAGCTTGACCATCTCGTCGGTGATGCAGATCACGCCGTTCGGCAGCGCGAATGCATTTGCGCCCATCTTGCCGGACCTGAAATAGAGCTGGTACGACGTTTTTTCGCCGCGCGGCTGCGCCAGCGCGGCAAAGCGCGCGCGCAGCTGCTCTTGCTGCGCCATCGGCACCTTCGATGGCGTCAGCATTCGTTTTTCCATTACCGCGAAGCCCTGGTCGCCCACTTTTTTTCCCCACGAAGCGGGCATCTCGGCCGCTATTCTGTCGGCAGCCGCCGGCAGCCCCCACTGGTAGGCCGACAGCAGCGCCGCCAGCAGGCACACCAGCGCCAGCAGCGACAGCGGCCAGTTGCCCTGCCAGCGCACCACGCGGCTATCTCCGAAACGGTTTTCCTTGAGCATCCGGTCCAGCCCGCGCTGGTCGTTAATCTCAATGAACGCGCCATCGGCAAACCGCATGATGCGCGGCGCGTGCTGCAAGCGCTCCGAAATGTCCATTTTGGACACGCGCTCATTGCGCCGCAGACCGGCCCCGCGCATGGCCAGCACGCGTTTCTGGATCACCAGCGTAACGGGATGGTGGCGCGAATTGATGCCGTCGTAGTAAATTGCGTCGATCATAAGGCAATCTCGATATCGAACAGGTCCCCGGTTTCCTGGGCCAGCGCACTGGCGTTATTGCCGGCATGGTCGCACATGAATTCTTCCAGATTGCCGTCCGGGACCAGCGTCAGGCACTCGACCCGGTATTTCATCACGCGGATCTGGGCGAAGGGTTTGTACAGGCCAAGCGTGAGCGTCACCAGCAGCAGATTGCTCGAATGGATCCACAGCAGCTGGCGCGCCTTGACGTCGCTGGCAAAACGATGCCCGGCCAGCTCGGTATGATTCCACACCAGGTTCTGGATCCGGCTTTGCAGGAACGGCGTGACGAACAGGTAGAACGCATACGCGCTCAGCACCCCGTACAGCAGCGTGAAAAACCAGCCAAACATGGTGCCCTGCACATACTCGAACAAGCGCCCGGTCAGCACGCCGAAAATACCGGCCGATACGGTGCCCAGCATCAGAAAGCCCAGTGCGCGGGCGTAAATCCTGAAGAAATCGGCCAGCGGGGCGTCAAAGAACACCGGGGTCTGCCCGAAGTAGGCGTTGTTGTGCTGGAAGCGCTTGAGCAGATAATGGCCGAGCGGGACCGTGCACACGATCAGCACAAACAGCGCAATACCGAGCACGATGGTGCCCATGCCGATGCGCGCCGTGTCGGAAATCGCCACGTTCCAGGCAAAGAACACCGCGAACGCGGCCAGCAGCGGGAACACGCTGAGCATCTTGTAGGCGTCGATCGCGCTGCCGTCGAAGCGAAAACGCAGGCCCCGGTAGCTGGAATTGACCATCTTGAAGCGGAACGAGCGCGCCAGCAGCCAAGGCACCAGCGCCACCAGCAACACCGCCACGCCGATCGCGGCCGGCATCGATAACTCGAATGCGACCTTGTAAGCCACTACCAGAAACAGCGCAAGCAGCCGGCCCTTGAGGATCGCCTTGGGCTTGCCGTGGTAGTCAAAGGTGGCGTCGTCGAGCCGCGTATTGCGGTAAAAGTACTGCAGCCGGCGTACCTTGGCCCACGCCGAATACACGCCCAGCGTCAAAATCGTCAGCAGCAGGTTGACCACCCAGATGCGAAAGTACTCTTCGCCCGTGCCCGTGAACGCAAAGCGCGCCGGGCCCAGGTTCTTTTGCGCGGCCTGCCGCGGCGCTGCGGCCGGTGGTGGCGAAGCCGGCGGCGGCGTCTGGTAATCATCGAGCTCGAACTCGGGAAGCGGCTCGAAGCCGTGGTCACTCGCAGTCATTAGTATTCTATTTGATAAAGTTGCATGATTATGTCATGGAACACATAGGCCGGAACGCTTCGGCCACTTGCGCTACACTGGCGCCATGTTTCCACTACTTACCCAAGCCTTGCGCTGGCTGAGCCGCGTGTGCGGTTTCGATACCATCGACTCCTTTCCGCCTGGCCATCCGTACGCGCGCACTACCTGGAATGCGGCCTATTTCGATATCGCGTCCGACCTGAAACCGGACCAGATTGAACGCTCGATCTGCGAGCGAATCGTCAACACGCCCAGCATTTTTTCCCTGATCGTCAACCCGACGCCGCGCATGCAGCGCGCCCTGCTCGAGGTGATCGACACCCGCTTGCGCCGCTCGTGCGGCCAGCCGACCGACCTGGTGGCGATGCTGGTGAACGCCTATCGCAGCCCGCATACGATCGAAGCGGTACCCGGCCTGCGCTCGGTGATCGTCAACAGCGAGGGCGATGTGCACGCGGTGATCGGTTTTCTCGGCGCGATGCCGGCCGCCTTCGACGTTATCGAGGCTTGACCTCGTTGGTTGGCACCCAACGGGCGCGCAGCGCCATGAACGGGGTCTCGACACAGGCATGCAACAACCACCCGGCAGCCAGGCTGCCGGCCATCACCACCCCGATCGCCATCAGCGATTCGGGGCCGTAGCCAAGTCGCAGCAGCGGTTCACGCGCCAAAATACCCAGCTGCTTGTGGGTCAGGTAGATCGCATACGACCACAGGGCCAGCTTGCCGGCGCCCGGCACGCACACGCTGCGCAAGATGCTGCGCTCGCCCAGCGCGGCCAGAATCAATAGTGCAAAACCCAGCGCCAGCAGCGGAAAGCCGAACACGGTGATCGCCTGCCCCTCGCGGTCCTGCAGGAACAGCCAGAACGCCAGCGCGGTGACCAGGCTACCCAACGCCAGCGCCAGATTGCCGTTGGCGGTCAGCGCGCGCCAGAGCCGCGCGTGATAGTTCTTCAGCAGCGCCAGCACCACGCCGGCCACCAGCTCGTCGAAACGGCAGAAGGTCGAGTAGTAGATGTATTTGAAGTAGCCGCCCTCGCCCACGTACGTATTCCACAACTGGTAGCGAATCGCCATCCCGGCCGCGAACGTCAGCGCCACCAGCGCCCAGGTCCAGCGCAGCGGCCACCGCAGCGCGGCCAGCAACAGCGCCAGTGCCGGCAGCAGCATGTAGAACTGCTCCTCGATGCACAGCGACCAGGCATGCGAAAACGCGGTGCCTGGAGTCAGGTTGATATTCTGGGTGAAGGTCAGGAATTTCCACAGCGGCAGCAGCGGCGCGTCGTGGCGAAATCCCGGCCACAGGTAATACAAGGCCACCAGCACATAGAAATTGGGCAGGGTGCGCAGCAGCCGGCGCGCGTAAAAGCGCGGCAACGAAAAGCCATTCCCGGCGCGCAGGCCGGCAAAGATCTGGTTGCCGATCAAATAACCCGACAGCGCGAAAAACAGGTCGACCCCGACCCAGCCAATGCTGCCCAACCAGCCGAACGTGTCGCTGCCGCTGACAAACAGCACATAGTGGTGCAGCACCACCAGCACAATCGCCAGTGCGCGCAGCGTGTCCAGGCCGTGATTGCGGGGAGTGATTTTCATGAAGCGGCGATCATGCCATGCCACTTCAACGCGCGCCAGTATTTCCCGCTAAAATATGGGCACCAACCTTGAGGACCCAATGACCAGCGCACGCGACCTGCAGTTCAAATCGATCAACTACACCGGCCTGGCCAGCGGCCCGCGCCTGATCATCACCGGCGCCGTGCATGGCAACGAAACTTGCGGCACCAAGGCGATTCTGCGCGTGATGGAAGAAATCGACAGCGGCAAGCTGGTCGTGCGCGCCGGCAGCGTGACGTTCGTCCCGGTCACCAATCCCCTCGCCTACCAGCTAAACCAGCGCTCCGGCGAGCGTAACCTGAACCGCAACTTGTTCCCCAAGGATGCGCCGCAAGACTTCGAAGACCAGATCGCCAACTGGCTGTGCCCCCTGCTGGCGCAGCATGACGTGCTGCTTGACCTGCACTCGTTTAACGCCCAGAGCCAGCCTTTCGTGATGGTCGGGCCACGCAACAACGGCGGCGCGCTGCAGCCGTTCAAGCACGCCGCGCAGGAACGCGCACTGGCGCGCCGGCTCGGCGTGAGCCGCTTTGTCGATGGCTGGCTGGCGACCTATGGCCAGGGCGTGCAGCGCCGCATGCAGGGCAGCGCGTCGGCCCAGCTTGAAACTGTGCTGCGCTATGGTTACGGCACCACCGAATACATGCGCACCACGGGCGGCTACGCGCTCACGCTCGAATGCGGGCAGCACTTCGATCCGGCCGCGCCGGACGTGGCCTACCGCGCGATCGTCAATACGCTGGCGTTCCTGAAAGTGATCGACGCGCCTGAGCCGGAGCCGATTGCGCTGGAGCAGATGGAGTCGCTGTCAATGGTGGCGGTGCACGACAAGCTCGATGCGGGCGACCAGTTCAGCCGCGTGTGGTCCAGCTTCGATGCGCTGGCCAAGGGAGATTTGATCGGCACGCGCGCCGATGGCACGCCGGTCATCGCCGAATTTGACGGCAAGATCCTGTTCCCGGACGTGAACGCCAAACCGAACAACGAGTGGTTCTACATGACCCGGCCGAATACCGACTTCGATAGAATCGCAGACTAAACCCGCCGCCAGGGTCAGGTCGGG
>JAZJXM010000032.1:0-12039 GCA_040390915.1 Pseudomonadota bacterium | reverse complement strand
AGTACCTGAACCCGACCATCAACGAAATGTACACCGCCTTGCGCGTGAACCCCGACGGCGCCGTGGTGCCCACCGTCGTTTTGCGCCAGATTCCTTTCACCACCAACGCCTTCCCTTCGTCGCTGTCGGTGAACGGGTAGGCCGCCACCTTGACCGCGCCCTTGCCGACCGCGTAGCCGGTTTCGACCACGGCCACGCCGGCGCCAACGACCGCGCCGCCAACGGCAATCACGGCACAGCCGCTCAGCACCGGCAGCGCCAGCGCTGCCAGCAGGGTGCGTGCGCGCACCTTATACGCCGTGCAGTTCGACTTCGAAAATCAGCGTCGCGTTCGGTGGAATCACGCCGCCCGCGCCGCGCGCGCCGTAGCCCAGGGCAGCTGGAATGGTCAGCACGCGGGTGCCGCCGATTTTCATGCCTTGCACGCCTTCGTCCCAGCCGCGAATCACTTGTCCGCCGCCCAGCGAAAAGCGGAACAGGTCGTTGCGGTCCTTGCTCGAATCGAATTTGGCGCCGCGGCTGCCGTCGTCGTTGCGCAGCCAGCCGGTGTAGTGCACGGCAACCTGGTTGCCCGCTTTCGCTTCGGCGCCTTCGCCGACGATGGTGTCTTCGTATTGCAGGCCGGAGTCGGTGGTGATGGTGGACATGGTATTTCCTAGCTGAGTGGGATGATTGGCGATTGTAGACGATGGCGCTGCAAAGCGCTATTCACGCTGCCGACACAGTTTTCGATTATGCTTCGCCTCACGTCGATCAATATTGCTATTTTCAGCACCGGATTCCATGATCATTTCTACACTGCACCCCGTCCTGACTGCCTATGGACGCGCGCTGCGCTCCCAGCTGACCGGCCGCATGCTGCTGCTGTCGGCCATCCCGTTCGTGCTGTCGCTGCTGCTGTGGGGCGCGCTGCTGTATTGGGGCTACATGCCGCTCAACGATGCCATTCGCAGCCTGTTCGAGAGCCACGACGGCTACCAGGCCAGTTCCAGCCTGTTGGCCACCGTGGGCATGGGCGCGCTCAAGACGCTGGTGGTGCCGCTCATTGCGATGCTGATGCTGCTGCCGCTGATGATATTCACCTCGCTGCTGTTCATGGGCCTGGTGGCCATGCCGGCCATCGCCAGCCATGTGGGCGCGCGCCAGTTTCCCGCACTGGAAAAAAAGCGCGGCGGCGGCCTGGCCGGCAGCCTGAAGACCAACTTGCTCAGCTTGCTGCTGTTCGTGCCGCTGTGGCTGATGACCTTGCCGCTGTACGTATTCCCGCCGCTGGCGGTGCTGGCCCAGGTGGTGCTGTGGGGCTGGCTGACCGCGCGCGTGATGAGCTACGACGCGCTGGCCGATTACGCCAGTGAAGAAGAGCGCGCCGCGCTGATGCGCACCCAGCGCCGCCACCTGACGCTGATCGGCATCATCTCCGGCAGCGTCGGGGCCTTGCCCGGCATCGTCTGGATCGGCGGCATGGTGCTGTCGGTGCTGCTGTTCCCCTTCCTGGCGGTGCTGTCGGTGTGGATCTATTTGCTGATTTTTATTTTCACCGGGCTGTGGTTTCAATATTTCTGCCTGCAGGCGCTGGCCGATTTGCGCGCCAGCGAAGGTGCAGCAAAGGCCAATATCGTCGCCTGATTTTCGCATGCCGCACTCAGCCGTTGTTTTTTTGCGAAAAACAAACAAGGACATGCAGTTTTATTGAACAGTGCATCGTCCCTGCGCGTCCGATGTGGTGGAATGGTAGTTCTGTATGCACGGTTTTAGCGTGTGTGATGACAGTGATAATGAGCGTAGATCATTCGGCAAAACCTGGTGCAGATGGCGTAGGCAAATGCGACCGATCGCAGGTACGATTGAAACCAAACCGGCTGAGCCATCATGGAAAGTAATCGTCGTTTTCGACGGCCCCGCATAGTCGTTCGCGCGGTGCGCAAATTGCGCGCCCGGGCAGCGGCTGTCAGCAATTCCCGCGCGCGCACCAGCGCTGCGCTCTCTTATCCGCATCCCCACCTATCGCTGGTGCCTGAGGGACCAACTGAAGAAGGCGAAGGCATGCTTGACGATGTAGCAGTAATGAACGAAACACCCGCCGCAACGGCCTCGACGCCGCCCAACAAGCGCAGCCGCGTCAAACCGGCGCTGATCTTGCTGTTGCTGATGCTGTTGTCGGTGGCAGTGGCATGGGTGCTGCGCGAGAGCCAGACCTCGGCCACCCAGGCGCGCGTGTTTGCCAAGATGGCCCAGCAGCTCAGCTACAAGGTCGAGCCCGGCCCCAGCAAGACGATCCGCTTCCCGCACGACAGCCCGTACGACGAGCGGCTCGGTTACGCCAACTTGCCCGACTACCTGGACAAGCTCAAGACGCACGACTTCCTGATCGACGCCCAGGCCCGCATTTCGCCCAAGATGGTCGAGCTGGCCGACATGGGCCTGTTCGCCACCTACCGCGAAAAGACCAAGGTCGGCCTGTCCATCCTCGATTGCAAGAGCCAGCCGCTGTTTTCCGCGCTGTACCCGGAGCGCTATTACGCCGACTTCAGCGCGGCGCCCAATTTGCTGGTGCAAAGCTTGCTGTTCATCGAGAACCGCGAACTGCTTGACACCAAATACCCGAAACGCAATCCGGCGGTCGAATGGGACCGCTTCGGCAAGGCCGTGTTCGACAAATCGGTGCACGTGTTCACCCGCAGCGATCAGCGCTCGGCCGGCGGCAGCACGCTGGCCACGCAGATTGAAAAATACCGGCACTCGCCCGACGGGCGTACCAGTTCGCTGTCGGAAAAGCTGCGCCAGATGGCCTCGGCCACCTTGCGCGCCTATCAGTATGGCGAAGACACCACCGTGGCCCGGCGCCGCATCGTCACCGACTACCTGAACACGGTGCCGCTGTCGGCCAAGCCCGGCTACGGCGAAGTGAATGGCATCGGCGACGGCATGTGGGTGTGGTACGGACGCGATTTCGCCACCATGAACCAGACCCTGGGCGGCAAGCTGGCCACGCCCGACGCGGCGCTGACGTACAAGCAGGCGCTGTCGCTGATGATCGCGCAGCGCCGCCCGGCGCACTACCTCGGGGCCGGCAAGAGCGATCTGGAACTGCTGACCAATACCCACTTGCGCGTGCTGGCCCAGGCCGGCGTGATCAGCCCCAAACTGCGCGACGCCGCGCTCAAGGTCAAGCTGGAACCGTCGACCGCGTCGGGCGTGCTGCCGCCGGCGGCGAACACCTTCGTGTCGCGCAAGGCCGCCAACGCGGTGCGCGCCCATCTGGGCTCGCTGCTGGGCGACAACCGGCTGTACAACGTCGACCGGCTCGACCTGGCCGTGGCCAGCACGCTCGACGCCGACGCCCAGCAAGCGGTCACCAAGGTGCTGCGCCAGCTGCGCGACGTCGAAGCTGCCACCGAGGCCGGCCTGACCGGCAAGGGCATGCTTGGCAACGGCGACCCGGCCAACGTGGTCTACAGCTTCACGCTGATGGAGCGCGGCGAACACGTCAACTACCTGCGGGTGCAGACCGATAACTACGACCAGCCGCTCGACATCAACGAAGGCGCCAAGCTGGACCTGGGCTCGACCGCCAAACTGCGCACGCTGGTCACCTACCTCGACATCGTCGACCAGCTGCACCAGCGTTTCGAGCCGATGACGCCGGCGCAGCTCAAGGCCACCGTGGTCGACCCCAAGGACTTGCTGTCGCAGTGGGGCATCGCCTACTTCCTGGCGCAGCCCAAGAACCGCGACCTGGCCACCATGCTGGGCGCGGCGCTGGACCGCAAGTATTCTGGCAGCCCGTACGAAGGCTTCTTTACCGGGGGCGGCCTGCACACCTTCGGCAACTTCAGCAAGCTCGATGACAAGAAGATCCTGGCCGTGCGCGATGCGCTCAAGGCCTCGACCAACCTGGTGTTCGTGCGCCTGATGCGCGACGTGGTGCGCTATTACATGTTCCAGCTGCCCGGTTCCTCGGCGGCGCTGCTGCACGACTCGGACGACCCGCGCCGCGCCGAATACCTGGCCCGCTTCGCCGACCGCGAAGGCCGCGAATTCCTCGGCCGCTTCTACAACAAGTATAAAAACAAGACTGCCGACGAAGCGGAAAAAGTGCTGCTGGCCAGCCTGCGCCCGACGCCGGTCCGCCTGGCCACGGTGCACCGGACCATCGCCCCGAATGCGACCGTGGCGCAGTTCGGCGCCTTCCTGCACGACAATCTGGAGTCGAAGAACGAGGTGCCCGACGAGCGCATCAACCGCATGTACGAGCAATACTCGGCGGCCAATATGTCGCTGGCCGACCGCGGCTACCTGTCGTCGATCCACCCGCTCGAACTGTGGCTGGTCGGCTACCTGCGCACCCACCAGGGCGCCGGCTGGACCGAAGTGGCCAACGCCAGCGCCAAGGAACGCCAGCAAGTGTACGCGTGGCTGTTCAACACCCACCGCAAGCACGCCCAGGACCGCCGCATCGCCGGGCTGCTGGAAGTGGAAGCCTTCCTCAAGGTGCACGCGCAGTGGAAGAAGATGGGTTACGCCTTCGATTCGCTGGTGCCGTCCTACGCCACCACGCTGGGCGCCTCGGCCGACCGGCCGGCGTCGCTGGCTGAAATGATGGGCATCATCATCAACAACGGCGTGCGCAAGCCGGTGCAGCGCATCGAGTCGCTGCATTTTGCCCGCGCCACGCCTTACGAAACGCTGGTCAAGCCGGCCCAGAAAACCGAGGGCGAACAGATCATCTCGCCCGAGGTGGCGCGCGCCACCGCCGACGCCATCCGCGCAGTGGTCTCGGAAGGCACCGCCAAGCGCGTCAAGAACGCCTTCAAGATGGCGGACGGCTCGATCATCGCGGTGGGCGGCAAGACCGGTACCGGCGACCAGCGCTTCGAGGTCTATGGCGCTGGCGGGCGCCTGATCGAATCGCGTTTCGTCAATCGCTCGGCGACCTTTGTGTTTAACATCGGCGAACGCTTTTACGGCAGCATGACCGCGTATGTGCGCGGCCCGGACGCGGCCAACTACGACTTCACCAGCGCCTTGCCGGTGCAGTTGCTGACCCATTTGGCGCCATCGCTGATGCCGCTGATCGAACCACCAAAGCAAGCCGGGGCCAAAGTCTGCACCCGCTAGTGCTTGCAAAGTTCATGGAATGTTGGCATTGTCCACTTCCATGAAACCACTGCAACGCGCCATGTCCAAAATCCGCAAGTTCACCCAGTTCTCGTTTCGGGACCTGTTGGCCGCCGCCGGCCCCACTATCGCCGTGATCGCGGCGCTGTGCGCGCTGGCCTACGTGCTGGTCGATCCGACCCCGCCGCGCAAGGTCACGTTGGGCACCGGCCAGGAAAACAGCGCCTACGAGGAACTGGGCAAGCAATACGCGGCCACGCTGGCCAAGCAGGGCATCAAGGTCACCCTGGTGCGCTCGCTCGGCTCGCAGCAGAACCTGCAAAGCCTCAATGAAGGCAAGGTCGATATCGCCTTCGTGCAGAGTGGTTCGACCTCGGAAGCCGAAGCCCAGCGCGCCGGGCTGGTGTCGATCGGCAGCCTGTTTACCGAGCCGGTATGGCTGTTCCTGCGCGACGGCGTCAAGGTCGGCCAGCTGACGGACCTGAAAGGCTTGAAGATCAATCTCGGACCCGAAGGCACCGGCGTGCCCAAACTGTTTCGCCAGGTGCTGGCGTTAAATGGCCTGGAGCCGGCCGACCTTTCGATCGGCGCTCTGGAGAATACGCCGGCCACGATCGAACTGCTGGAAGGGCGCATCGACGGGCTGGTGTTTTCCTCGGGGCCCGAATCGCTGATGGTGCAGATGCTGCTGCAAACGCCGGGCATCAAGCTGTTCGACTTTGCCCAGGCCGAAGCGTATTCGCGCCGCCTGCCGTTCGTCACCCACGTGGTGCTGCCGCGCGGGATCGTCGACGTCGGGCGCGACATTCCATCCCAGGACTACCACCTGATTGCGCCCACGGCGACGCTGGTAGCGCGCGAGGATTTGCATCCGGCGCTGGTCGACCTGTTCGTGCAGTCGGCCTCCGCGATCCATGGCGGCACCGGCTGGTTCCAGCAGCAGGGCCAGTTCCCGTCGGCGCGTTACACCGAAATTCCCGTGGCGCGCGAAGCGGCCAAGTATTACAAGGACGGCGCGCCGATGCTGCAGCGCTACATGTCGTTCTGGCTGGCCAATTTTTTCGACCGCATGTGGGTGGTCGTGGTGGCGCTGGCAGCCTTGCTGCTACCGTTGTCGAAAGTGGTGCCGCCGCTGTACGTGTGGCGTATCCGTTCGCGCGTGTACCGTTGGTACGGCCAGCTGCGCACGGTCGAACAGGAGCTCGAAAGCGCGCCGCCGGAAGGGCGCGGCGCGGTGTGCGACGGCTTGCTCAAGCGCTTGGACGAGATCGAGGAAATGGTCAACCAGATGTCGATCCCGCTGGCGTTTGCCGACGCGCTGTACGGGCTGCGCAGCCACATTAATTTTGTGCGCACCCGCGTGCGCAATGCGGTGGCGCCGGCCTAAAACCACGTCGTCCTCGCGAACGCGGGGACCCATGGTGAGCATAGTCAGTATGGGGCCCCGCGTTCGCGAGGACGACGGCTGTTAAGCACCCACCCACGGCAAGCCCGCCTTGCACCAGCCGCCCACCGTCTTGCGGTGGCCTTCGGCGTCCTTGTCGCCTTCGAAGCCTTCCAGGATGTCGTAGCTGTGCGCGTAGCCGTTCTCGGTGGCCAGCCTGGCCGCGTGACGCGAGCGCACGCCCGAACGGCACAGGAACAGCAGCACGTCGTCCTTGCCTGCCAGTGCGCTTAACTGGCTGACGAAATCCGGATTAGGCACGCCGCCCGGATAGGTACTCCACTGCACCGCGCCATGCTGGCCTTCGGGCAGCGCCACCTTGCCCACCCAGTCGCGCTCGGCGCTGGTGCGCACGTCGACCAGCTTGACGCGCGTATCTTGCTGCACCAGCTGATACGCTTCGGCCGGCGTGACCGCGCCCGCATACGGCTGGCCCGGCACCCGCGTGCGCGCGGCGGCAAGAACTTGCTCAACTGTGTTCATGATGATTTTCCAAAATTTCCAAAAGGGTTAATATGGACGTCCGGCTGCACCAGTGGGTGGCGTTTTTCCCGTTTTCGTGCAATTTGCATTCATTTGGTGCAAAATTTTCGACTTGCACCAAGCTGGTGCGGTATTGATGCTCCGCAAGATCAGTATCAAAACAAGAACACGCAATTTTAAGATCAATTGCCAGCACATTCAACGACGCTGCATCAAAAGGCGGCGATATTTCCGCTGGCATGGTTTCTGCTAGAATCCCCATGAGCTTTGTCGCGAACACGGCAAAAAACCAAACATTTAGGAGAAACACGCATGGCAATGACCGCCGCAGAAGTCTTGAAAATGGCAAAAGACAACGAAGTCAAATTCGTTGATTTCCGCTTCGCCGACACCCGTGGTAAAGAGCAGCACGTGACCGTGCCGGTTTCCCATTTCGACCTCGACAAGTTCGAGTCGGGCCACGCTTTCGACGGTTCGTCGATCGCCGGCTGGAAGGGTATTGAAGCGTCGGACATGCTGTTGATGCCGGACCCGAACACCGCCAACATCGATCCGTTCATGGAAGAGACCACGCTGTTCATGCAGTGCGACGTCATCGAACCAGCCGACGGCAAGGGCTACGACCGCGATCCACGTTCGATCGCCAAGCGCGCCGAAGCCTACCTCAAGTCGACCGGCATTGGCGACACCGCCTTCTTCGGTCCTGAGCCAGAATTCTTCATCTTCGACAGCGTGCGCTGGAAGATCGACATGTCGGGCTGCTTCGTCAAGATCGACTCGGACGAGTCGTCGTGGGCGACCGATGCCAAGACCGAAGGCGGCAACAGCGGCCACCGTCCTACCGTCAAGGGCGGCTACTTCCCGGTGCCACCAGTCGATTCGTTCCAGGACATGCGCTCGGAAATGTGCCTGATTCTCGAAGCGCTGGGCATCCCGGTCGAAGTGCACCACCATGAAGTCGCAGGCGCTGGCCAGAACGAAATCGGCACCAAGTTCTCGACCCTGGTCGAGCGCGCCGACTGGACCCAGAACCTGAAATACGTGGTCTGGAACGTGGCCCACAGCTACGGCAAGACCGCCACCTTCATGCCAAAACCTATCGTTGGCGACAACGGTTCGGGCATGCACGTGCACCAGTCGATCTGGAAAGACGGCAAGAACCTGTTCGCCGGTGACGGCTATGCCGGCCTGTCGGACGAAGCGCTGTACTACATCGGCGGCATCATCAAGCACGCCAAGGCACTGAACGCGATCACCAACCCAGGCACCAACTCGTACAAGCGCCTGGTCCCAGGTTACGAAGCGCCGGTCAAGCTGGCTTACTCGGCGAAAAACCGTTCGGCGTCGATCCGCATTCCGCACGTGGCCAATCCAAAAGGGCGCCGCATCGAAACGCGTTTCCCGGATCCACTGGCCAACGTCTACCTGTGCTTCTCGGCGCTGCTGATGGCAGGCCTGGACGGTATCGCCAACAAGATCCACCCGGGCGAAGCTGCATCCAAAGACCTGTACCATCTGCCGCCGGAAGAAGACGCGCTGATCCCGACCGTGTGCGCATCGCTCGAAGAAGCACTCGACGCGCTGAACAAAGACCGCGAGTTCCTGACCCGCGGCGGCGTGTTCTCCAATTCGATGATCGATGCCTACATCGAACTGAAGATGCAGGACGTGCAGCGCATGCGCATGACGACCCACCCAGCGGAATTCGACATGTACTACTCGCTGTAATTGCAAAGCTGTCAGCACCTGTGATCGTGCCGACATCGAAACTGTAAGCGAGCTGTAAAAAACGCGAGGAAAGCCAAGGCTTTGCTCGCGTTTTGCATTGGATGTTGTATATTCGGGTTGAACTTACACTGCAATACAACCGTGGATTGATGCTGATGCAGAAAACAATAATCACCGCGCTGGCGCTGGCCGGCGCCTTGCTGGTCCAGGGCGCGGCCCAGGCCCAGGGCGTCTACCTGTGCGTGAGCGCCAGCGGCGGCAAGGAATTGACCGATACCTACCGGGCCGGCTGCAAGGCGCTGGAAGTGCCTGGCTCGATTTCAGCGCCGGCCCCGCGCGCCAGGAGCGCCGCCAAAACCGTCAGCGCGCCGACCGATTTCCCCAAGGTCGACAACGCCCAGCAAAAGGCACGCGACAGCGACCGCCGCGAGATCCTTGAAACCGAACTGGGTGCCGAAGAAGCGCGCTTGACCGACCTGCGCGCCGAATACAAGAACGGCACGCCGGACAAGCAAGGCCCGGAAGCAAAAAATTACGCCAAGTACCAGGAGCGCGTGGCCCAGATGGCCGAGAACATCGCGCGCGCCGAAAAGAACGTCGACGCGCTGCGGCGCGAAATCGCCAACATCAAATGAGCGGTATTCCCGGCCATGGCGCTGACCTGGCGGCGCTCGACTTGCTGGCCTCGGCCGTGCTGCTGGTCGACACCGGCGGCCTGATCACGTTTGCCAATGCGGCCGCCGAGCAATTGCTGGAAAGCTCGCTCAAGGCGCTGCAACGCCAGCAGCTCACGACGCTGTTCCTCAACGCCGACGAGCTCGACAGCCTGTGCCAGCAAGCGCTGGCGCACAAATATGCCGACCTGCGCCAGGACCTGGCGCTCGAGCGCAGCGGGCGCGAACCGCTGCACGTGCACAGCATCGTCAGTGCCGTGGGCGACGCCGGCGTGGTGATCGAACTGCGCGAGAACGTGCAGCAGCTCAAGCTCGACCGCGAAGAGCGCATCCTCGACCAGAGCCAGGTCAACAAGGAACTGGTGCGCAACCTGGCCCATGAAATCAAGAACCCGCTGGGCGGCATCCGCGGCGCGGCCCAGCTGCTCGAGATGGAGTTGCCGGACCGCCACCTGACCCATTTGCGCGAATACACGCAAGTGATCATCAAGGAAGCGGACCGGCTGCAAACGCTGGTGGACCGCCTGCTGGCGCCGCACCGGCGCCCGCATATCGTGGGCGACGTCAACATTCACGAAGTGTGCGAGCGCGTGCGCAGCCTGATCCTGGCCGAGTTTCCCGCCGGGCTGACCATCAAGCGCGACTACGACGCCTCGATACCCGAGTTCCGCGGCGACAAGGAACAGCTGATCCAGACCGTGCTCAACATCGCCCACAATGCCGCCCAGGCCCTGGCCGGGCAGATCGCAGCGGGGTCGGCCGAGCTCATTTTCAAGACCCGGGTGGCGCGCCAGGTCACTTTGGCCAAGGTCCGTTACGGGCTGGCATTAGACTTGCATATCATCGACAATGGACCGGGCATTTCGCCCCATATCCGTGAGCGCATCTTCTATCCGCTGGTATCGGGACGGGAAGGCGGCAGCGGACTGGGGCTGACACTGGCGCAAACCTTCGTGCAGCAGCACATGGGCGTGATCGAGTGCGAAAGCCGGCCTGGATTGACGGACTTCAGGATACTGTTACCGCTGCCATAAGCGGCGCACAGTGGCTGGGTCCGGGTCCCACCACGAAGATCCGTAATGATGGGAAACGCGAATACATGAAACCAATCTGGATAGTTGACGACGACGCCTCGATCCGCTGGGTGCTGGAAAAAGCCCTGGCGCGCGAAAACCTGGCCACCAGGAGCTTTGCCAACGTGCGCGATGTGATGGCCGCGCTCAAGACCGACACGCCGCAAGTGCTGGTGTCGGACATCCGCATGCCGGGCGAGTCCGGCCTGGACTTGCTGCAAACCGTCAAGGCCGACCATCCCGGCCTGCCGGTAATCATCATCACCGCCTTTTCCGACCTCGATTCGGCGGTGGCCGCATTCCAGGGCGGCGCCTTCGAATACCTGGCCAAGCCGTTCGACATCGACAAGGCGGTCGAGCTGATCCGGCGCGCGCTCGACGAAAGCCTGCGCGAGACCAGCATCGAGTCCGGCCCCACCGACACCCCGGAAATCCTGGGCCAGGCGCCGGCCATGCAGGAAGTGTTTCGCGCCATCGGGCGCCTGTCGCAATCGAACGTGACGGTGCTGATCACGGGCGAATCGGGCACCGGCAAGGAACTGGTGGCGCGCGCGCTGCACAAGCACAGCCCGCGCGCGCAGCAGCCGTTCATCGCGCTCAACACCGCGGCCATCCCCAAGGACCTGCTCGAATCAGAACTGTTCGGCCACGAGCGGGGCGCCTTCACGGGCGCGCAGACCACCCGGCGCGGACGCTTCGAGCAGGCTGAAAACGGCACCCTGTTCCTCGACGAAATCGGCGACATGCCATTCGATTTGCAAACGCGCTTGCTGCGGGTGCTGTCGGACGGCCACTTCTACCGGGTCGGCGGCCACCAGCCGATGAAAGCGAACGTGCGCGTGATCACCGCCACCCACCAGAACCTGGAACAGCGCGTGCGCGACGGCCTGTTTCGCGAAGACCTGTATCACCGCCTCAACGTGATCCGGCTTCGCCTGCCCAGTTTGCGGGAGCGGCGCGAAGATATCCCCATTTTGGTGCGTCACTTCCTGGTGCAAAGCGCCAAGCAGCTGGGTGTCGAGACCAAGCGCATGAGCGAATCGGCGATGCACTTCCTGGCCAGCCTGGACTTGCCGGGCAATGTGCGCCAGCTGGAAAACCTGTGCAACTGGATCACCGTGATGGCGCCGGGCCAGACGGTGGAAGTGAAAGACATGCCGCTCGAACTGACGGCCGGCCACGAAGGCACGCCGGACGCCCATGTGGCGCTGGCGACGGCGGTGGCAGCGGTCGAGCATGGCGTGGCAGCGGCGCCGAACGGCATGCCGATGGCGGCCATGGGCGGCGCAGGCGGCTGGATCGGCCTGCTCGAACTGCAAGCGGCCAGCATGCTGGCGGCGGGGCAGTCGGAAGTGATGGACGTGCTGGGTCGGCAATTCGAATCGGCCCTGATCAAGACCGCCCTCAAGCACACCCACGGGCGCAAGAACGACGCCGCGGTACGGCTGGGAATCGGGCGCAACACCATCACCCGCAAGTTTGCCGAGCTGGGCATCGACGGCGCCAAAGACGAATAGCG
>JAZJXM010000031.1:0-26285 GCA_040390915.1 Pseudomonadota bacterium | reverse complement strand
CGCGCTACTGATGGGCCCGTGTCCGAATGTTGGCACTGACCCCGGGCGGACTAGTTGCCGCAGCCAAGGGTGTTGATGTGATCATAAGCGGCCTTGGCCCGCACCAGGCCGTAGCCATACTTGTTGTCGCGGCCAAGCGCGCCCAGGTCTTCCGCGCTCTTGCCCAGCGACGCGCGGATCTGCGCGGCGGTGCAGGTCGGGAAGTAGCTCCACACCAGCGCCGCTACCGCCGCCACGTGCGGCGTGGCCATCGACGTGCCGTCGAAGTAGGCGTAGCTGGCCTTCGTCACCGCCAGCGCGGCGATGGCGCCCGGCTGGCCCTTGATGGCCGCGCCTTCGGTGTTGGACGCGGTGACCGCTGGAATGACGATGCCGGTGGTGGTGCCGAGCGTGCCGCCGAAGCTGCCCGCGACGTTGTTGTAGACCACCGCGCCCACGCCGCCGCTCAGCTGGCAGTTCTTGACCTTGACGCCGAACTCGTAGGTGCCGCGCGCGATCAGGCACACCTTCCCGCGCATGCTGTTAGCCACGACGCTGCCACCCAGGCCGAAATCGGCCCACTGCGCGCTGACGGTGGCACGCGGCGAGCCATCCATGCCGCCCGGCGCATAGACGGTGGCGCCAACCTTCAAGCTCGACGCCGATCCGGTGTCGGTCGGCACGCTCGACAGCACCGCTACGCCGGGGGCGGCGATTTCGACTTTCCGGTTGTACTGCGAGAACGGCGCCCATGTCTTGTTTTCGTCAAGCGCGGCGACCATCATCACGCTGTCGTAGCCGGCCGGGTAGGAAATTCTGGAATTGCCGTCGTTGCCAGCCGCGGCCACGCTGAGAACCCCCTTGGCGGCCAGTGCGTCGAAGGCCTTCTGCTCGGTCTTGCTGGAGAACGCGCCGCCAAGCGACATGCTGATCACGTTGGCGCCGTTGTCGCCGCACTGGTTGGCGGCGCTGGCCAGCGTGGACGAATAGGCCCAGCCGTCGGCGCCGAATACCTTGACGATGCGGATATTTAACAGCATGCCGGGATTGACGCCGACCACACCTTTGTCCGCATTATTGATGGCGGCGATGGTGCCGGCCACGTGGGTGCCATGGTGCAGTTCATCGGTGAACCAGTCGCCAGTGCCGTTATCGTGTATCCCCTTGAACTGGTTGCCGTTCAGGTCTTCATGGAGGGCATCGACGCCGGAATCGATGATGCATACCGTGCGGTTTCCGGTATGGCTATCGCCTTCAGGCAACAGGCCGGCCAGGACCATGGGGATGCCGTACGGGACCAGCTGGCCGGTAGCGTACGGCGTGCCGGTCGAGGGCGTGGCCAGCGCAAACGGCGTGCGGATCACGTCCGGCTCGACGTACTCGACGCTGGGGTTGTTTTGCAGGGATTTCAGGGCGCCGGCCGGCAGCGTGACCGACATCGCATTCATGCTGAAAATCTCATGCTCGATGGCGCCCTTGGCGGCCAGCACGGCGGCCTTGGCGTGGGCGGCGGCGCCCGGCTTGAAGGCGACGATCATGCGCTTGCTGTCGGGGGCAGCAGCGCTGGCGCCGGCGACGATGGCACAGGCGCCCGCCACGGACAGGGCCAACCGGATTGCTTGATTTTTCTTCATGACGAATCTCCGAGAAAAAACGTGCTGAATGCCGGCCGGATCAGCCCGCAGTCAGACCAGTTTATTCCATTGTTCGTAGCAATCAATCATGATTTTCGGCAACCCTCTCGGTGGAGAAAGCCCGCTTATTTTCCGCATCCGCGCGCGTCAATCCGGTCTTTGGCCGCTTTCGCCTGCACCAGGCCGTAGCCGTACTTGTTGTCGCGCCCGGCCGGCCCCAGGTCGAGCGCGCTCTTGGTGAGCGAGGCGCGGATCTGCGCTCCGCTGCAATCGGGGAAGTAGCTCCACACCAGCGCCGCCACCGCCGACACGTGCGGCGTGGCCATCGAGGTGCCGTCGAAATAGGCGTAGCTGGCCGGCGTGACCGCCAGCGTCGCAGCCAGGTCCAGCTGCCCCAGCATGGCCGCGCCCTCGCTGTCGGAGGCCGAGACCGAGGGGATGTGGGTGGCCGTGGTGCCCAGCGTGCCGTTGAAGCCGCCCGCCGTGTTGTTGTAAATGATGGCGCCCAGGCCGCCGCTCGCTTCGCAGTTGCCAACCTTGGTGGCGAAATCGATGCTGCCGCGCGCGATCAGGCACACCTTGCCTTTGAGGCCGCTGTCGGTCTTGTCGCCCAGGCCGAAGTCGGCCAGCGGGGCACTGACCGAGGCCAAGGGCGCGCCTTGCATCGCGCCCGGTGCATAGTTGACGGTGCCGACCTTCAGCGCCGACTGCGACCCGGTGTTGGTGGGCACCGACGACAGCACCGCCACGCCCGGCGCGGCGATGGCGACCAGCCGGTTGTACTGGGAAAAGCTGGCCCAGGCCTTGTTCTGGTCGAGCGCGCCGACCATCATCACGCTGGGGTAGCCGGCCGGGAACGAGATGCTGGTGTTGCCGCCATTGCCGGCTGCCGCCACGCTGAGCACGCCGCCCTTGGCCAGCGCGTCGAAGGCGCGCAGCTCGGTCTTGCTGGGGAGCGGTCCGCCCAGCGACATGCTGATCACGTTCGCGCCGGCAGCGGCGCACTTGTTGGCGGCGCTGATCAGGGTCGACGAATAGGCCCAGCCGTCGGCCCCGAACACCTTGATGAAGTGCAGTTTCAGCTGGCCGTTGGGGTTGACCCCGACCACGCCCACGGCGCTGTTGTTGAGCGCGGCAATGGTGCCGGCCACGTGGGTGCCGTGCTGGCTTTCGTCGGTGTACCAGTTGCCGGTGCCGGGGTCGTCGTCACCGCTCATGTTGGCACTGTTGCCGACCAGGTCTTCGTGGGCGCGCTCGACGCCGGAATCGATGATGCACAGCTTGCGGTTGCCGGGGTTGGCGTCGGCCAGCTGGTCGGCCTGCACCAACTGCACCCCGTACGGCACTTGCTGGCCCAGCGCGTACGGGGCGCCGGTCGACGGCGTGGATAGCGCGAACAGGTGCCGGATCACGTCTTCTTCCACGTAGTCGATGCCGGGGTCGCTGCGCAGCTGGCGCACGGCAGCGGCCGGCAAGTCGGCCGCGACCGCGTTCATGCCATAGATGTCATGCCGGACGGCGCCGTTGGCTGTCATCAGCATGGCCCTGATGCCGGGCGCCGCACCCGGCTTGTAGGCGACGATCATGCGCTTGGTGTCGGCGCCCTGAGCGGCGCCGGCCAGGGCTGTGAGCAAGAGTGCCAGGCTGGCGTGCATTTTTCTCATGATGTTTCTCCGAAAAAATAGTTACCGTGGCCTCAGTGTATTTTTAATGCGCGGGCTCACTACGACATGGGGCAACAATGCTGCGGAAAATCACAGGACGAAAAAAAAGACGCCGCAGCGTCCTTACGCTGGGCGACAACGATAAACTCCATCTTATTTCAATGCGAAAGGCGGAAAAACATGAACCTGAAGCATGGGCTCGATTCTGCGGATGACGCTCCGGCTACTAATTCGGACGATTGGAACGACGCCTTTGTCACCCATTCGGCAGACGAACTGCGCAAAGCGGTGGCCGTACGTCGCGTGCGCGGGCCGAACAAACAACCGACCAAAGAGCAGGTTGCGGTGAGATACAGTCCCGAGGTGCTGGCCTATTTCCGTGCTACGGGCGCTGGTTGGCAAACCCGTATGGATGACGCATTGCGCGAGTACGTGGCGCAGCACAAGGCGGCTTGACGCAAAAGACAGGACGCCGAAGCATCCTGTCCTTTGCATGGAGTGCTAGCTCAGTTGCCACAACCGACGGCGGCGATACGGTCCTTTGCAGCCTTGGCTTGTACCAGCCCGTAACCGTACTTGTCGTCGCGCCCGGCCACGCCCAGGTCCAGCGCGCTCTTGCGCAGCGAACTGCGGATCTGTTCGCTCGTGCAGCTTGGGAAGTAACTCCACACCAGCGCCGCCACGGCCGATACGTGCGGCGTTGCCATTGACGTGCCGTTGTAGAACTCGTAGCTGGCCGGCGTCACGGCCACCGTTGCGGCTTGGCCCAGGCTGGCCAGCAGGGCTGCGCCATCGGTGCCGGCCACGCCCACCGACGGGATGGTGGTGACGGTGGCGCCCAGTGTGCCGTACAGCATCTCCGGCACATTGTTGTAAATTACCGCGCCGACCCCGCCGCTGGCCTGGCAATTGCTGACCTTGGCCGCAAAGGTAATCGCGCCGCGCAAAATCAGGCACACCTTGCCGGCCATGGCGGCGTCCGGCGTGTCGCCGATGCCGAAGTCGGCCAGCGCGGCACTGGCCGTGGTGCGCGGCGAGCCGCTCATGGCCGCTGCCGCATAGCTGGCCGCGCCCACGCTCAAACTCGCTGCCGCGCCGGTATTCATCGGCACGGTCGAGAGCACGCTCACGCCCGGACCGGCAAGCTCGACCTTGGCGTTAAATTGCGAGAAGCTGGCCCAGGCCATGTTCTCGTCGAGTGCACCGACCATCATTACGCTGGGATAGCCGGCCGGGTAGGAAATGCTGCTGTCGCCGGCATTGCCGGCCGCGGCCACGGACAGCACGCCCTGCGCTTGCAGGTTCTGAAACGTCTGCAGCTCGGTGCGGGTCGGCTCGGCGCCGCCCAGCGACATGCTGATCACGTTGGCGCCGGCCTTGCCGCACAGCTTGGCCGCCGAGGCCAGGCTCGACGAATAGGCCCAGCCTTCGGCGCTGAACACCTTGACGATGTGCAGCTTGATCTTCTTGTTCGGCAATACGCCCACCACGCCCACCCCGGCATTGTTGATCGCGGCAATGGTGCCGGCCACGTGGGTGCCGTGGTGGTTGTCGTCGTTGTACCACCAACCGGTACCTTGCTTTTCCTTGTCGTATTCTCCCGTCACCTGGTTCGCTGCCAGATCCTCGTGCGCCAGGTCGTAGCCCGAATCGATGATGCACACCATGCGGTTGGCGGCAAAGGTGTCGGGCAGCTGGTCGGCCTGCACCATGTGGATGCCGTAGGGAACCAGCTGGCCGCTGACATAGGGCGCAGCCGACGGGCTGGTCAGCGCCATCGGATATCGCCTGGCGTCCGCTTCGATGTAGTCGACCGACGGGTGCCGGGCCAGCCCGGCCAGCGCCGCCGTGGGCATGTCGACCACCATCGCGTTGGTGTCGGCGATCTCGAGCTTGAGCGCGCCGCCGCCGGCGCTGACCGCTTGCCTGATCTTGGCCGCGCCGCCGTCCTTGTAGGCCACGATCACGCGGCTGGTGGCCGGCGCCGCCATGGCCGATCCGAAACAGCCCGCCGCAAGCGCGGCCAGCAGGGTGGTAACGCCAGTTTTCAAATGCATCATGTTAATTCTCCGAAAGTGGTTGATCAGGGTGGTCGCGTCCATGGTGTGCGTTGCACGGCCTGGCCTGTTATGGCGGCTCAAAAAATTGTTATTTTTATTGCAGCGAAGCGAAGCCCGGGCAGTGTCCGGTGCATGATGTTATTGTGTCAAAATTGCCGCACATCATCTGCGTCGAAACTCACCAAAGTCACGGAGCTCGTTATGACAAAAAGAAATATATTCGTGTTGATATTCGCAGCGCTGCTGCCATTTTGTGGATGCCTTGCGCAAGACGTAAAAGCACTGCAAGTCACCAATGATTCGGCGAAGACCGAAACGCTGCTCACCCCGGAAATTGGCGGAATAAAGCAGTTTGTAAAAATCATCACAGACGATGCGAGCAAGCCAGTCCTGCTGTTTTTGTCTGGCGGACCAGGAAGCTCCATGTTGAACAAGGAGGATGCCTTTACCAATATCCTGAAAAATAGATTCACAATTGTTCATTGGGATCAAAGGAATGCCGGGAAAACATGGAAGTTAAACCCATCGCCAACCCAGCCCTCAGTCGCGCAAATGACGGAGGATACGCGTCAAGTTGTTGAATTTCTGATCAAGGAATTGAAGCAAGAAAAAATCTATTTGTTGGGTAGTTCTTGGGGGAATGTCTTAGGTTTTTACATGGTGAAAAATCACCCGCAAAAGCTGCACGCGTATTTCGCAGTCAATCCTGTCGTTAGCCAGTTGGACAGCGAGAAGGAATTGCTTGAAGTATTGAAAGTGCATTTTAAAGAGAACGCCATTGCTGATAAGGAATTGGCCAGCGTAAAAATTCCCTTCAAAACTGACGAAGACTTGTTCTATTTGAGAAAATGGCTGTTTTATAAGGATGGCAAGGAATTCGCCATCAGCGCCGAATTCAAGACTGGTTTTCTTGAATGGTCGAAAGCCTGGTCGCCCGTATGGAGCGAGGTAATGAATATTGATTTGCCCAAGACGTTAAAAAAAGTGGACTGCCCAATCTATTTTTTTGTTGGGAAAAACGATATTCAGACATCCGCCCGAATTACCAAAGAATATTTCGATGCGTTGCAGGCGCCACGGAAACAACTATTCTTCTTTGAAAAATCTGGACATCAAATTCATCACGATGAGCCGGAAAAATTTCAAAATGCCATCATCCAGACCTTGGACACGCCGCCCGCCAGGAGCTGAACGAAGCCCTGCTGTTGTCAATGACGTCGTTTTTTTCTGTACATACGGTTATAATATGTCCGCTGCCACAAGGCAGCACACGCTAGGGGTCCTGCAAATCGCACAGCGAGGCGCGGGTGAGAAACACCCTCTGAACCTGATCTGGATAATGCCAGCGAAGGGAAGCTTGTAGACAGCCGCGCCACCGCGCGGCCATGCTGCTGACTCCTTTGCTGGCTCCTGCACGATGAGCACGCAAAAGGAGCCACATGAATGCACCATTGAAATTCGATTCGGCCACCGCCACGGTGGACCAGGCCGCAATCGCACCGTTCCCCAATTCCCGCAAGATCTATGTCGAAGGCAGCCGCCCCGACATCCGCGTGCCGATGCGCGCCGTCAGCCAGGCCGACACGCCAGCGTCGTTCGGCGCCGAACCGAATCCGCAAGTCTATATTTATGACACCTCGGGCCCGTACTCGGACCCCAAGGCCGCCATCGACATCCGCTCCGGCCTGGGCGCGCCGCGCCTGCCGTGGATCGTCGAGCGTGGCGACACGGTCGAACTGGACGGCCCCAGCTCGGCATACGGCCGCGCGCGCCTGGAAGACCCGGAACTGGCCGCCTTGCGCTTTCACTTGCACCGCACGCCACGGCGCGCCAAAAACGGCGCCAACGTCACCCAGATGCACTATGCGCGGCGTGGCATCGTCACGCCCGAGATGGAATTCGTGGCGATCCGCGAAAACCTGCGCCGCCAGCAATACCTGGCCGAACTGGAGGCTTCCGGTCCGATGGGCCTGCGCACCGCCCAGCTGATGGGCCGCGAGCATCCGGGCCAGTCGTTCGGCGCTTCCATCCCGGCCACCATCACGGCCGAATTCGTGCGCGAGGAAATCGCGCGCGGACGCGCCATCATCCCGGCCAACATCAACCACCCGGAAATCGAGCCGATGATCATCGGCCGCAATTTCCTGGTCAAGATCAACGCCAACATCGGCAATTCGGCAGTGACCTCGTCGATCGGCGAAGAAGTCGAAAAAATGACCTGGGCGATCCGCTGGGGCGCCGACAACGTGATGGACCTGTCGACCGGCAAGCACATTCACGAAACGCGCGAATGGATCATCCGTAACAGCCCGGTCCCGATCGGCACCGTGCCGATTTACCAGGCGCTGGAAAAGGTCAACGGCAAGGCCGAAGACCTGACTTGGGAAATCTTCCGCGACACCCTGATCGAACAGGCCGAGCAGGGCGTCGACTACTTCACCATCCACGCCGGCGTGCTGCTGCGCTACGTGCCGATGACGGCCAAGCGCCTGACCGGCATCGTCTCGCGCGGCGGCTCGATCATGGCCAAGTGGTGCCTGGCGCATCACAAGGAATCGTTCCTGTACACGCACTTCGAAGAGATCTGCGAAATCATGAAGGCCTATGACGTCTCGTTCAGCCTGGGCGACGGCCTGCGTCCCGGCTCGATCTACGACGCCAACGATGAAGCCCAACTGGCCGAACTGAAGACGCTGGGCGAACTGACCCAGATCGCCTGGAAGCACGAAGTGCAGGTGATGATCGAAGGGCCCGGCCACGTGCCGATGCACCTGATCAAAGAGAACATGGACCTGCAGCTGGAGCAGTGCGGCGAAGCGCCGTTCTACACGCTGGGGCCTCTGACGACCGACATCGCGCCCGGGTACGATCACATCACGTCGGGCATCGGCGCCGCCCAGATCGGCTGGTACGGCACTGCCATGCTGTGCTACGTGACGCCCAAGGAGCACCTCGGCCTGCCCAACAAGGCCGACGTCAAGGACGGCATCATCACCTACAAGATCGCCGCCCACGCGGCCGACCTGGCCAAGGGCCATCCGGGCGCCCAGATCCGCGACAACGCGCTGTCCAAGGCGCGTTTCGAGTTCCGCTGGGACGACCAGTTCAACCTCGGCCTGGACCCGGACAAGGCGCGCGAATTTCACGACGAGACCTTGCCCAAGGACTCGGCCAAGGTGGCGCACTTCTGCTCGATGTGCGGCCCGCACTTCTGCTCCATGAAGATCACCCAGGAAGTGCGCGAGTACGCCGCCGCCAATGGCATGAGCGAAGTGAACGCGCTGCGCCAGGGCATGGAAGTAAAAGCCATCGAATTCGTCAAGAGCGGCGCCGAGCTGTATCGGAGGACCTGATGATCCCGATCGAAGTCAATGGCGAACCACGCCGGGTCGACACCTGGACCACCTTGCTCGACCTTGTCGAGCAGCTCGACCTGGCGCAGCAATCGGTGGCGCTGGCGGTCAACCGGCGCGTGGTGCCGCGCCAGGCATGGCGCTCGCAGGTGCTGCTGGCCCAGGACAAAATTGAAATCGTGCGCGCCATCGGTGGCGGCTGAACAACGACAAGGAGAACACCATGCATCATGACGAAACCCTGACCATCGCCGGCAAGCAGTACCACTCGCGCTTGCTGGTCGGCAGCGGCAAATACCGCGACCTGGCCCAGACCCGCGAAGCGACCGAGGCCTCCGGCGCCGAGATCGTGACGGTGGCGATCCGGCGCGTGAACATCGGCCAGGACCGCAACGCTCCCAGCTTGCTGGACGTGCTGCCGCCGGACCGCTACACGATCCTGCCCAACACCGCCGGCTGCTACACCGCCAAGGACGCGGTGCACACGCTGCAGATGGCGCGCGAGCTGCTGGGCGGGCGCAAGCTGGTCAAGCTCGAAGTGCTGGGCGACGACAAGACGCTGTTCCCGCACATGCCCGAAACCCTGGTCGCAGCCGAGGCGCTGGTGCGCGACGGCTTTGACGTGATGGTCTATTGCAGCGACGATCCGATCCAGGCCCGCATCCTGGAAGAAATCGGTTGCGTGGCGATCATGCCGCTGGCGTCCCTGATCGGCTCGGGCATGGGCATCCTCAACCCGTGGAATTTGCAGCTCATCATCGAGCAGGCCAAGGTGCCGGTGCTGGTGGACGCCGGCGTGGGCACCGCGTCGGACGCGGCCATTGCGATGGAGCTGGGCTGCGACGGGGTGCTGATGAACAGCGCCATTGCCGGCGCGCGCGATCCGGTGCGCATGGCCGGCGCCATGCGCCTGGCGGTGCAGGCCGGGCGCGAAGCCTTCCTGGCCGGGCGCATCGCGCGCCGCTTCGCCGCCGTGCCATCGTCACCGGTCGCCGGCCGCATCGCGTGACCCGTACGGTGCTGGTGTTTTCCGGCCTCGACCCGTCCGGCGGGGCCGGCATCGCCGCCGACCTGGCCGCGATCGCGGCGCAGGGCGTGCACGCGCTGCCAGTGATCACCGCACTGACGGTGCAGGACCACAATCGCGTGTACGGGGTCGAACCGGTCGATTGCGCGCTGATCGCGCGCCAGGTCGACGCCTTGACGTCGGCCATCGAAATCGACGCGGTCAAGATCGGCATTCCCGGCAACCGCGCCAATGCCGACCTGATTGCCGCGCTGATCGTGCGCTTGCGTGAGCGCCGGCCCGGCTTGCCGGTGGTGCTCGACCCGGTGCTCGCCAGCGGCCATGGCGACGCGCTGGCGCGCGGCGACGCCCGCGCCGCACTGGCGCCGCTGCTGGCGCTGGCCACCGTGGTCACGCCCAACCTGGCCGAGGCGGCGGCGCTCGATACCAGCGCCTGCGAACATGTACTCATTACCGGCGGCCACGGCGAGGGCGCCGACGTGGTCAATTGCTGGCATGGCGCGGGCCAGCGCCGGGAATGGCGCTGGCAGCGCCTGCCCGGCCAATTTCACGGCAGCGGCTGCACGCTGGCGGCCGCGATCGCGGCCCGGCTGGCGCTGGGCGAGTCGGTCGGCAAGGCGCTCGACTCGGCCCAGGCGTACACCCACCGCACGCTGGCGGCGTCGTTTTCCATCGGCGCCGGGCAGCGCATTCCACGCCGCTTCCACTAATACTCTACAAGGCTAGCCATGCAAGGACTGTATCTGGTCACCCCCAACTGGGACGACACCGACAAACTGCTGGAATACACCAACGCCGCGCTCGACGCCGGCGCGGCGATGGTCCAGTACCGCCACAAGGAAGCGAACACGGTGCTGCAGCGCGAGCAGGGCGCGGCGCTGCTGGCGCTGTGCCGCCGCTACAAGCGTCCCTTGATCATCAACGACCATGTGGCGCTGTGTTTGACGCTGGACGCGGACGGCGTGCACGTGGGCGGGACCGACGCTTCGGTGCGCGAGGCGCGCGCGGCGCTGGGGCCCGCCAAGGTAGTGGGCGCCTCCTGCTACGGCGAGCTGGCGCTGGCGCATGCGGCCGCGCGCGACGGCGCCAGTTACGTCGCTTTCGGCGGCTTTTATCGCTCTCCCGTCAAGCAATACACGTTCGTCACGGCGCCAGAAATCCTGGACCAGGCGCGCGCCGAGCTGACGCTGCCGATCGTGGTCATCGGCGGCATGACGCCGGCCAATGCAGCCCCCCTGGTGGCGCGCGGCGCGCACATGGTGGCCGCGATCACCAGCGTGTATCAGGCTGACGATCCGGGCTTGGCAGTTCGCCAATTCGACGCACTGTTCGCCGCCAACGCTTGAAAGCTTTATAATCAGGCCACGTCACCCCACCAGGATAAACGCCCATGAATGCTCCCGCACACGTGAAACGCCGTATCCTGATCGTTGACGACGACCCCCAGCTGCTCGAGTTTCTCGCCACCGTCATCGGCCACGCCGGCTATGACACGGTGGCCGCCGCCTCCGGCGAAGAAGCGCTGAACATTGTCGCCAAGGGCGAGCCGGACATGGCGCTGCTCGACATTACGATGCCCGGCATGAGCGGGCTGGAACTGGCGGCCACCCTGAAAGCGAGCAGTTCGGTGCCGTTCATGTTCCTGTCCGCAGTCGACGACAGCGAATCGGCGCGCCAGGCCGCTGCCCACGGCGCGGTCGGCTACCTGGTCAAACCAGTTGACGCGGCGCGTTTGATGCCGGCCTTCGAAGCGGGCCTGGCGCGCGCCGACGATATTCGCCAGCTGCGGCGCACCGAAACGAACCTGAATGCGGCGCTGGCGGCCGGGCGCGAAACCAGCCTGGCGGTGGGCCTGTTGATGGGCAAATTCCAGACCGACCGCAATACCGCCTTTGAAGTGCTGCGCGACCATGCGCGCTCGAGCCGGCGCAAAATTAACGAGGTGGCCGACCAATTGCTGGCGGCCGAGGAAACGCTCAACAGCCTGCACGCCGGTTTCGCGACGCGCCACCACAAAGCGAAATAATCGTAATCAAAAAACAAACATGTGCACCATAGGGAAATTTTATGGCGTGCCATGAGCCATTTTCATCCAGTTCCGGTATCATGAATCGGTGAACAAGGCATTCCCGTTCACCCCGTTAGCGCCGCCTTCCCCCTGCGGCCCAAAGTTTTTTTCTCGGCCCAACTCCGCCGATTGTCTGTCCCCGAACCGGGATTTCGATCGCACAGGAGTTTTTCATGAAGCCGACCACATCCAGCAGCAAATGGTATTCCAGCGCGTGCGTGTCGCGCGCCGGCACGCGCAGCAATGCCGCCAGCGTGCACACGCCGCGGCGCCACCAGCTGTTTGTCAGCCTGGCCTGCCTGGCGCCGCAACTGAACGCCAACGGCAACCACCGCGGCTATGTCGAAACGCCGCCGGCGCCGGCAGCGCACGCCGCCTTTCCAGTGACGCCCGGGCTACGGCGCGTGCTGCACATCGACACCGACCGCGCCGGCGCCGTGGTGCTGGCCGCCCTGCTGGCGCCGGAAGCCCAGCTTACCCATGCTGCCACCGTGGCTGCGGCACGCCACCTGCTCGAAGCGAACGTGTTTGCGCTGGTCGTGCTGGATCCGGCCATGGCCGACGGCGACGTGCGCAGCTTGCTGCCGCTGCTGGCGGGCACGCCGCTGCTGGTGTATTCGGCGCTGCAGCCGGAGTGGCGCGACGTGCAGGCCACGTTCCTGCCCAAACCATGGACCTCGGCGCGCCAGTTGTGGGTCACCATTTCCAGCTTGCTGGGCGTGCCGGCCAGCCTGGCGGCGGGAGACTGATCATGCACACACCCCTGAAATCGATCCTGTACGTGGAAGACGACCTGCACATGCGCACCACCGCCAAGCTGGTGCTGGAGGTGCTCGGCAAATTCGACGTGCATGACTGCGGTTCCGGCCGTGAAGCGCTGCTGGCCGCGCGCGACTTCCATCCCGACCTGATCCTGCTCGACATGCTGATGCCGGAAATCGATGGCGTGCACACGCTGGAACTGCTGCGCCGCATGCCGCACCTGGCCAACACGCCGGCGCTGTTCGTCACCAGCATGGCCGAACCCGACGATATTGCGCGTTACATGGAGGCCGGCGCGTTCGGCGTCATCCCCAAGCCGGTGCTGCCGCTGCGCCTCAGTGAGCAGATCAATACCTTGTGGGAGCGCCGTTCTTGATATGATGGCATCCTTACCATATTGGCACAGGATGCGTCATGAAAACCAAGGCTGCGATTGCATGGAAAGCGGGTCAACCGCTGACAATTGAAGAAGTCGATCTCGAAGGCCCGAAAGAGGGCGAAGTGCTGGTTGAAATCAAGGCCACCGGCATCTGCCACACCGATTACTACACGCTGTCGGGCGCCGACCCGGAAGGTATTTTCCCGTCCATCCTGGGCCATGAAGGCGCCGGCATCGTGGTCGATGTCGGGCCGGGCGTCAAGAGCATCCGGCGCGACGATCACGTCATCCCGCTGTACACGCCGGAATGCCGCCAGTGCAAATTCTGCCTGTCGCAAAAAACCAACCTGTGCCAGGCGATCCGCTCCACCCAGGGTCGCGGCCTGATGCCCGACGCCACCAGCCGCTTCTCGATCGACGGCAAGCCGATTTTCCACTACATGGGCACGTCGACCTTTTCCAACTACATCGTGGTACCGGAAATCGCGCTGGCCAAGGTGCGCTCGGACGCGCCGTTCGACAAGATCTGCTACATCGGCTGCGGCGTCACCACCGGCGTGGGTGCGGTGCTGTTTACGGCCAAAGTGGAAGCCGGTGCCAACGTGGTGGTGTTCGGGCTGGGCGGGATAGGCTTGAATGTGATCCAGGCGGCGCGCATGGTCGGCGCCGACAAGATCATCGGGGTCGACATCAACCCGGCGCGCCAGGAAATGGCGCGCAAGTTCGGCATGACCCATTTCATCAACCCGTCCGAAGTCGAAAACGTCGTCGATGCCATCATCGGCCTGACCGACGGCGGCGCCGATTACAGCTTCGAGTGCATCGGCAACGTGAGCACCATGCGCCAGTCGCTCGAGTGCTGCCACAAGGGCTGGGGCCAGTCGATTATCATCGGCGTGGCGGCGGCAGGGCAGGAGATTTCGACCCGTCCGTTCCAGCTGGTGACCGGGCGCGTGTGGAAAGGATCGGCGTTTGGCGGTGCGCGCGGACGCACCGACGTGCCAAAAATCGTCGACTGGTACATGGACGGCAAGATCAACATCGATGACTTGATCACCCACCGCTTGCCGCTCGAACGCATCAATGAAGGCTTCGACCTGATGAAGAGCGGCGAATCGATCCGCTCGGTGGTGATGTACTAGGCCGGATCGCCAATTTGACCGCTGAAAATAGGGGTTGACGGTTTCGATTACAAGTGTAATCATCCTCTTGCAATTACGCGTGTAATCGCATATCGCAGGAGGATGCATGAAACCGCAGGCAGGTGCAATCAGCGACGCCGAGTCGCTCGTGATGGATGTCTTGTGGCGCACTGGCGCGGCCATGCCGGCCGAGGAAGTCGTCGCCGCGCTGGTCAGCGAACAGCGCTGGCAGGAAGCGACGGTCAAGACACTGCTCAACCGATTACTCAAGAAAGGCGCGCTCAGTGCCAGCAAGGACGGGCGCCGCTACCTGTACACGGCCGTGCTCAAACGCGAGCAGTGGGTCAGCAGCGAAAGCACCACCATGCTCGATCGCCTGTTCGGCGGGCGCGTGGCGCCGCTGGTGGCGCATTTCGGCAAGCACCGCAAACTCAGTGCCGCCGATATCGCCGAACTGAAAAAACTGGTGGAGGAGCTTGGCGATGGTCAGTGAGCTGCTCGACCTGCTGGTCAGATTGACCCTGGCCGCCAGCGCCGCCACCGTGCTGGCGCTGCTGCTGCGCCATCCGCTGCGGCGCTTGGCGGGCGCCAACGCCGCCTACCAATGCTGGCTGATCGTGCCGGTAGCGCTGCTGGCCGCCGCACTGCCGGCGCTGCGCTCGGCGCCGGCCATGGTGCTGGCACTGGCGCCGCCGGCCAAGGCAGCGGCCCTGGTGTCCAGCGCGAAGCTCACCAGCGGTAATTCGCTGGCATGGGTGCTGTTGGTCTGGGTCGCCGGCGCGCTGGCCAGCATGGCGCTGCTGGTGCTGGGCCAGCGTGCTTACGTGCGCAGCCTAGGCACGCTGCGCGCAAACGACGGCGTACTGGTGGCCGCTAATGCACAACAAGGGCCGGCCCTGCTGGGGCTATGGCGTCCGGTGATCGTGGTGCCGTCCGATTTTGCGACCCGCTACAACGCGCACGAACAAGCCCTGATCGTGGCCCATGAACAGCAGCACTTGCTGCGCCGCGATCCGCTTGCCAACGCCGCGCTGGCGCTGCTGCAGTGCGCGCTCTGGTTCAATCCCCTCATTTACATCGCCGCTTCGCGCTGTCGCTTCGACCAGGAGCTGGCGTGCGACGCCGCCGTCATGGCGCGCCACGGCAGCCTGCGCCAGCATTACGCGGCGGCGATGCTCAAGACACAGTCGGCTGGCGCACCCGCGCTGGCTACCTGCCACTGGCAATCTAGCCACCCACTCAAGGAGCGCATTATGCAACTGAAGAAAACGTCACCGGGCGCTACGCGTCGCCGCGCCGGCCACTTGATCGTCGCACTGTTCGCCTGTGCCAGCGTGCTCGGCACCTTGGCCGCGCGGGCCGACACGGCCCCAGCCGGCAAGCCGGCCTACGTGCTCGCAGTGGAGTTTGCGCCGGGTACCCAGACGGCGGGTGCCCCGGTCAAGGCCGATGAAGAGGTGGCGATCAATTGGAAACAGCCAGGCGCCAGCTGGTCGGGTACATTCCGCGTGTTGCCGGCCAGCGATGATACGGTAATCGTGAAGATGAAGATAACCGGGGAAAACGGCAAGGTGACCGCGCCGACGCTGCTGATGCGCCTGGGCGAGGGCGGTCGGGTCGAGTCCACCGAGCCGCCGTTCAAGATCGGCATTACCGTCACGCGCGCCGCCAGCGGTTCCTGAGCGCGGGGAGGGGCAAGCGCCCGGTATAATCACGGGATGCAAAATCTCCTCCACAACCTCAATCCCGAACAACTCGCTGCCGTCACCCTGCCGTCGCAAAGCGCCCTGATCCTGGCGGGCGCCGGCTCGGGCAAGACGCGCGTGCTGACCACTCGCATTGCCTGGCTGATCCAGACCGGCCAGGTGTCGCCGTCCGGGATCATGGCCGTCACGTTTACCAACAAGGCCGCCAAGGAGATGCTGACCCGTTTGTCGGCGATGCTGCCGGTCAGCACGCGCGGCATGTGGATCGGCACTTTCCATGGCCTGTGCAACCGTTTGCTGCGCACCCATTTCCGCGACGCGGCGCTGCCACAGACGTTCCAGATCATGGACTCGCAAGACCAGCTCTCGATGATCAAGCGCCTGCTCAAGGCAAATAACATCGACGATGAAAAGTACCCGGCCAAGAACCTGTCGTACTTCATCAACAACGCCAAGGACCAGGGCCTGCGCGCCAACCGCGTCGAAGCGCACGATCCGATCGAGCGCAAGATGGTCGAACTGTATGAGCTGTATGACATGCAGTGCCAGCGCGAAGGCGTGGTCGATTTCGCTGAACTGCTGCTGCGCACCTACGAACTGTTGGCGCGCAACCAGCCGCTGCGTGAACACTACCAGGCGCGCTTCAAGCACATTTTGGTCGACGAGTTCCAGGATACCAATGACCTGCAATACAACTTGCTCAAGCTGGTGGCGGGGCAGGGCCAGGCGATCGGCGGCGCGCTGTTCGCGGTGGGCGACGACGACCAGAGCATCTATGCCTTCCGCGGCGCCAACGTTGGCAACATGGCCGCGTTCGAGCGCGAATTCCGGGTCGAGAACTTGATCAAGCTGGAGCAGAATTACCGCTCGCATGGCCACATCCTCGACAGCGCCAATCAGCTCATATCCAACAACAGCAACCGGCTCGGAAAAAACCTGCGCACCGACGCCGGCCACGGCGAGCCGGTACGCATCTACGAAGCCTCGTCCGACCTGGAAGAGGCGCAGTGGATCATCGAGGAAGCCAAGAGCCTGATGGCGGACGGCGCGCTGCGCCGCGAGATCGCGATCCTGTACCGCTCCAACGCGCAGTCGAGGGTGATCGAGCATGGCTTGTTCGCGGCCGGCCTGCCGTACATTGTGTACGGCGGCCAGCGCTACTTCCAGCGCGCCGAGGTCAAGCACGGCATCGCGTACCTGCAGCTAATGGACAATCCGCACAATGATTCTGCCTTTCTGCGGGTCGTCAATTTTCCGACGCGGGGAATCGGCATGCGCTCGATCGAGGCGCTGCAGGCAGCGGCCGAGCAGCACGGCATCTCGCTGTACGCGGCCGTGCCCTACGTGGCCGGCAAGGCTGGTTCGTCGTTGGGTGCGTTCGTCAAGTTGGTCGAAGGCGCCCGGTTCGAGACACAGCAACTGGCGCTGCCTGAGATGGTGCGCGTGGTGTTGGAGGCGAGCGGCCTGCTGACCCATTATCAGAACGAGAAGGAAGGCGCCGACCGCATCGAGAACCTGGAGCAGATGGTCAATGCGGCCACCCAGTTCGTGCAGGAAGAGGGCTTCGGCCAGGGCGCGCCGGCGCACATGGGACCGAAGGCTGGCGCCCAGGCGGGCGCGCCGCTGGTGAACCAGGACGGCATCGAGATCCTGGACGCCGACGCGGCGCTGCCGGCGGTGATGTCGCCGCTATCGGCGTTCCTGTCGCACGCATCGCTGGAAGCGGGCGACGCCCAGGCCCAAGCCGGCCAGGACGCGCTGCAGCTAATGACGGTGCACTCGGCCAAGGGCCTCGAATTTGACGCGGTGTTCATCACCGGCCTGGAAGAGGGTCTGTTCCCGCACGAGAGCAGCTCGCGCGAAATGGATGGCGTGGACGAAGAGCGGCGCTTGATGTACGTGGCGATCACGCGCGCCAAGAAGCGCCTGTACATGAGCTTTGCGCAAACGCGCATGTTGCACGGCCAGACCCGCTACAACATGAAGTCGCGCTTTTTCGACGAGCTGCCGGAAGAAGCGCTCAAGTGGATTTCGCCGCGCGTGCAGTCGCACTGGTTCGGCAACAACAAGAAATCGGCCTGGGACGAAACGGCCTACAGCGGCGGCTCGGACAACAAGATCGCCCAGCAGATCACGCAGAAGGCAGCGGCCAGCGGTCCGGGATGGCGCATCGGCGAGTCGGTCGCGCATGCCAAGTTCGGCGAAGGCGTAATCGTCAATATCGAAGGCGGCGGCAGCAATGCGCGTGCGCAGATCAATTTCGGGCGCGCCGGAATCAAGGTGCTGGACCTGTCGGTGGCCAAGCTGGATCGGCTGGGGCGCTGAGGTGCGCGCACACACGATGTGAAAGAATATTTCATAATTTCACTGATTTGAAATTCTATTTCACGACGAAGGCGCGCTACGCAATGGATAGCCGGGATTGCCCCCCTTTGCTGATCCACGCGCGACTTTGATCAATACATGCTGTAGTCTTTAAACTACGATTGTGGCATGATAGAGATAATCCAATCCGACACATTTCGCCAATGGGTCGCGCGGTTGCGTGACCGTCGAGCGAGGGCTTTGATCGCGGCGCGCTTGTTGCGCTTGGCCAGCGGCCTGGCTGGCGATACCTCGGTGATAGAGGACGGCATCCGGGAGTTGCGCGTTCATTTTGGCCCAGGATACCGAATCTACTTTATTCAGGAAGGCGCGAGCATTGTGGTTCTGCTGTGTGGCGGCGATAAGGGCTCGCAGCCTCGTGATATTGAGGCCGCACGCCGGCTTGCTGGTGAATGGAGACGCAAACATGACTGAACAATTTTCGGCGTACGATCCCGCAGATGCGCTAGACAGCATTGAAGCGATTGAGGTTTTCGTGGGCGACGCGTTCGAGACCGGCGATGCTGCTCATATTGCGGCAGCGCTTGGGACCGTGGCGCGTGCCAAGGGAATGACGGAACTTGCGGCGAGAACGGGGCTGTCGCGTGAACAGTTGTATCGCTCCCTGAGCGCGAATGGCAATCCGACGTTGAAAACGACACTTGCCGTTATGAAAGCGTTCGGTGTTTCGCTGACTGTCACATCGGATCCCAAAACTGTGGCGTAGCGTTGTGGGGGCAACCCCGCCAAATGCCCGCTTTGCAAAAACGAACTTCAACGTTCAGTGGCGCTCGCCTCGTCCATGCCGATGATTTGCCGATAGGCGGCGTAGATGGCGCACTGCAGGATCAGCGTGGAGATCAGGGCCAGCCACATCAGAATGACGACGGCGAACTGGCTGCGCCCGAACAGCGTCGCCACGACCAGCAATACGCCCCACGCAATCGCCAGCCAGTAGGCCAGCATCACCAGCATCGGGCGGATCGAACCGATCACGGCGACGATGCTGTAGAAGATGGCCTTGAAGGTCGGCATGCGCTTCCAGACGGTCAGCGCGGGGGTGAACGACAGGCACAGCACGGTGAGGTTGAACAGCACGCAAAACGTGACCACGGCGAATACGGTGCCAGGGTCGAGCGCCAGTTCGTTCTTGGCCTGCATCTGCTTGACCGATGCCTGCATCGCCTCGACGTTGATCCAGGGCGCCACGGCCACCATCAGCAGCATGCAGATGCCGAAATAGACCAGTCCCATTTTGCACAGCGGTCCGATGGTGTCCTTGCGAAAGCCGGTCAGCAGCACCGCCGGCGGCACGCGCTGGCCTTCGCTGATCATGTGGCAAGCCTGCTGGACGGCGATGCCGAAGCAGGGAATGAATACCAGCGGCAGTATCATGCCCAGCAGCGGCACGTTGGACACCAGGACGGTGAACAGGAAATTGGCGAACACCAGCATCGTCAAGATGCCGGGCTGGGCGCGGAACATGCCGAAGCCTTGTTTCAGCCATTCCAGGCCGGTGCGTGCGGGAAGACGGTTCATGCGTACAGGGCCGGTGCGGTGGTGGCGATGCGCTCGCGCAGGATGCGTTCGAAGTGGCCCGGGTCGTGCGGGGTAAGCATTTCGGCTTCGCGTGGCTGGTGAAAATCATACAGGCGCGAGAGCCAGAAGCGCAGCGCCGCTGCGCGCAGCATCGGCTGCCAGGCCACTTGTTCGTCGGCGTCAAACGGGCGTACTGCGTGGTAGGCGTCGAGCATGGCGCGCACGCGCGCGCTATCGAGCACGCCGCTATCGAGGTCGATGCACCAGTCGTTGACGGTGACGGCCACGTCGAACAGCCAGCTGTCGCAGCCGGCGAAATAGAAATCGAAAAAACCGGTCAGGCGTTCGCCGACGAACATCACGTTATTGCGAAACAGGTCGGCGTGCACCGGGCCGCGTTGCAGGCGATGGTAATGGTCGCAGCTGGCAAACGCTTGCTGGAAATGCATCTCGGCGCGCAGTAGATGGGCGCAGCTGTCGTCGAGGAAGGGCAGGACCTTGGGCGTGGTCTCTTCCCACCAGGCCAGGCCGCGCAAATTGGGCTGCTGCTGCGGGAAGTCGCGCGCGGCGATGTGCATGCGCGCCAGCATGGCGCCGACGGCGGCGCAATGGACCGGCTGCGGCGCCATCTGCGAGCTGCCTTCGAGCTTGCTGACAATGGCGGCCGGCTTGCCGTGCAGCGCCACCACCAGTTCGCCGCGCGCATTGGGCACGGGCGCCGGCACCAGCACGCCGCGCTCGGCCAGGTGGCGCATCAGGTTCAGGTAAAACGGCAGGTGTTCGAAGTCGAGCACTTCGAAGATGGTCAGCACATGCTCGCCGGTCTCGGTGGTGAGGAAAAAATTGCTGTTCTCGATGCCCGATGCGATGCCTTTGATGGCCAGCGCGCGGCCTAAAGGGAATTGCTCGAGCCAGGGAGTGACGTCATCCAGACTGACCGCGGTAAATACTGCCATGTGCAAGCGAATTGAAAGGGGAATCGGAAGCGGCCGGCCGAAAGGCCAGCTTACTTGGTCGCGGGCGCCGGTGGCGGCGGCGCGGGCGCTGGCTCAGGCACGTTTTCGCGGTCGGTTTTTTTCTTTTTGCCGAGGTCGAATTCCAGGACCGTCCATTGTGGCGCGCGCAGCGTGTTGCTGGTCCCATCGCCAGGTTGGGCGTTGCCCGCTGGATTGTTCGGTTTCATCGTGTAGCTGCTCTTGCCGCTCTTGACCTTCACTTCGGTCACGCGGCCGCCTTCTTTTTTCTCGGTGATCTTGGTACCGCCTTGTTTTGGCGGAGCGATCGTGATCGGCGTGTCGCTGCCCTGCTCGATGATCTCGAGCTTGGGCGGGGCTTCGCTGGGCTTTTGCTGGGCCGTTGCCAAGCCGACGTGCGCGAGCAGGCAAAGCGAAAGGAGTTTGAAGAAAACAGGTGTGCGCAGCATGATGGGGTCCGCCTTTTATACGTTTATCCCATTGTAACAAACACACGGCCACCGCGTGGAGTTGTGCCAAACGCCCATGCAGATTCTGCGATAATGACCAACCTTGCGGCATTCACCTCTGATTTGGCACTATGCAAAATACCCTGCTGTTAGTCGACGGTTCCAGTTACCTGTACCGCGCATTCCACGCCCTGCCAGACCTGCGCAGCCCCGATGGCCACCCGACCGGGGCCATGCACGGCATGGTCAACATGCTGCGCCGTTTGCGCCAGGATTATCCGGCTGCCTACATCGCCTGCGTGTTCGACGCCAAGGGCAAGACCTTCCGCGACGATATGTACCCCGATTACAAGGCCACCCGGGCCTCGATGCCGGATGACCTGCGCCAGCAGATCGAACCGATCCACGAAGCGGTACGTCACATGGGCTGGCCGATCCTGATGGTCGACGGCGTCGAAGCGGACGATGTGATCGGCACCTTGTCAGTGCAAGCGACGGCCATGGGCCTGAACACCATCGTCTCGACCGGCGACAAGGACCTGGCGCAACTGGTCAACGAGAACGTCATGCTGATCAACACGATGACCAACGAAAAGCTCGACGAAGCTGGCGTGTTGGCCAAGTTTGGCGTGCCGCCCAACCGCATCATCGACTACCTGACCCTGATTGGCGACACGGTCGACAATATTCCCGGCGTATCGAAGTGCGGCCCCAAGACCGCGCTCAAGTGGCTGGCGCTGCACGACAGCCTGGAAAACGTCATGCAAAACGCAGCCAGCATCACCGGCGCGGTCGGCGAAAACCTGCGCCAGGCGCTGGAATGGCTGCCGCAAGGACGCGCGCTGATCACTGTGAAATGCGACTGCGACCTGGCCGGGCACATGGTGTCGATCGCCCAGACGCTGGTAGCGCAGCCGGAAAACAAGGACGGCCTGCGCGAATTCTTTGCGCGCTACGGCTTCAAGACGCTACTGCGCGAAATCAGTATCGACAGCCCAAGCGGCGCCCCAGCCGCGCTCAATTCGCCCGAAGGCGATTTGTTCGGCGAAGCCGCCGCGCCGCTCGCGCGCGGCGTGTACGAGACCGTGCTCACCGAAGCGCAGCTGGACGCCTGGCTGGCGCTGATCGATGCCGCCGCACTGACCTCGGTCGATACAGAAACCACGTCGCTCGAACCGATGACGGCGCAGATGGTCGGCATTTCGCTGTCGGTTGAAGCGGGCAAGGGCGCTTACATCCCGGTTGCGCATCGTTACGCGGGCGTGCCGGAACAGCTGTCGCGCGAACTGGTGCTGGCCAAGCTGAAGGCGTGGCTGGAGGACCCGGCCAAGCCGAAGGTGGGCCAGAACCTCAAGTACGACAGCCATATTTTCGCCAACCACGGCGTAGCGCTGCGCGGCATCGTCGACGACACGCTGCTCGAATCGTACGTGTTCGAGTCGCACAAGCCGCACGACATGGACAATCTGGCGCAGCGCCACCTTGGCTACACCACCATCGCGTTCGCCGACGTGTGCGGCAAGGGCGTCAACCAGATCTGCTTCGACCAGGTCGAACTGGAACGGGCCACCGAATACGCGGCCGAAGACTCCGACATCACATTGCGCTTGCACCAGGCCATGCAGGGCCATGTGCTGGCCGACAAAGGCCTCGAATACATCTACCGCCAGATCGAGTTGCCGACTTCCGTGGTGCTGCAAAAGATCGAACGCAATGGCGTCTTGATCGATGCCGCGCTGCTGGGCGTGCAGTCGAACGAACTGGGCGCGCGCATCCTGGAGCTCGAACAGAAAGCGTACGAGCTGGCCGGCGGCCCGTTCAACCTCGGTTCGCCCAAGCAGATCGGCGAAATCTTCTTCGGCAAGCTGCAACTGCCGGTCATCAAGAAGACCCCGACCGGGGCGCCGTCGACCGACGAGGAAGTGTTGCAAAAGCTGGCCGAAGACTACCCGCTGCCCAAGATCCTGCTCGAGCATCGCAGCATCTCCAAGCTCAAGTCCACCTACACCGACAAGCTGCCGCGCATGGTCAACCGCGACACCGACCGCGTGCACACCAACTATTCGCAAGCGGTGGCAGTAACGGGACGGCTGTCGTCGAACGAGCCGAATTTGCAGAACATCCCGATCCGCACCGCCGAAGGGCGGCGCATCCGCGAAGCGTTCATCGCCGGGCCTGGCAACGTGATCGTGTCGGCCGACTACTCGCAGATCGAGCTGCGCATCATGGCCCACATTTCGGGCGACGAAGCGATGCTGCGCGCGTTCTCGGAAGGCGAAGACATCCACCGCGCCACCGCCGCCGAAATTTTCGGCATTGCGCCGGCCGAGGTGCAAAGCGAGCAGCGGCGCTACGCCAAGGTCATCAACTTCGGCCTGATCTACGGCATGAGCGCGTTCGGCCTGGCCGGCAATCTGGGCGTGGACCGGGCTGCCGCGCAAAGCTATATCGACAAATATTTTGCGCGCTTTTCCGGCGTGCGCCAGTACATGGAAGACACGCGCATGCAGGCCAAGGCGCGCGGCTACGTCGAGACCGTGTTCGGGCGCCGCTTGTGGCTGCCCGAAATCAATTCGCCGAACGGCCCGCGCCGCCAGGGTGCCGAACGGGCCGCGATCAATGCGCCGATGCAGGGCACGGCAGCGGACTTGATCAAGCTGGCCATGATCGCGGTGCAGAACTGGCTCGAGCAGGCGCAGCTGGGCACGCGCATGATCATGCAGGTGCACGACGAACTGGTGCTGGAAGTGCCGCAGGCCGAGCTGGAGCTGGTCAAGGTGCAACTGCCGGCGCTGATGGCCAGTGTCGCGCAACTGAAAGTACCGCTGCTGGCCGAGGTCGGCATCGGCGCCAACTGGGACCAGGCGCACTGAGTTATTGCGGCGGCAACAGGCCTTGTCGCGCATACATTTGTTGCCGGTTTGCTGTAGTTGACCGGCAACATTTAGCCACCTAAAGTGTAAGCAATTGTTGTTATGTGCGTCCGCGCACCGAAAAGTTTCTTGTTGGAATATATAGTCCGAACTCAGCCATGCGTGCTGCCGCAGCACCGGACTTTTAACTCATTCGAGGGAATAACATGAACAAGACTTTTACACGCCTTAGCCTGGCCACGACCACCCTGATTGCCGCCGCGGCGCTGGTTGCCTGCGGCGGCGGTTCATCGAGCCCGACGCCACAAGCGGAGATGGGCACGCTCAAAGCGTCCATCAAGGATGCGCCCGCATGCGGGTTCGACGAAGTCAATGTGACGGTCTCGAAAGTGCGCGTGCACCAGAGCGCCACCGCGGCCGATACCGACAGCGGCTGGACCGATATCGTGGTCCCTGCACACCAGATCAACCTGCTGTCGCTGACCAACGGCGTACTCGAAGTGCTGGGCACGACGGCGCTGCCGGCCGGCCACTACACCCAGATCCGCCTGGTGCTTGACGCCAATACCGGCAACACCATGGTCAACAACGTGGTGCCGACTGGCGGCGTCAAGACCAACCTGGACACGCCAAGCGCGGTCCAGAGCGGCATCAAGCTCAACGGGCAGTTTGACGTGGCGGCCGGCCAGCAAGCCGACATCCTGATCGACTTCGACGCCTGCAAATCGATTGTCACCAAAGGCAACGGCCATTACGCGCTCAAGCCCGTGGTCAAAATGGTGCCGGTGCTGCTCAACGGCGTCGGCGGCGTCATCAGCCCGGCGCTGCTGATCCACCACGTGATGATCAGCGCGCAGCAAAACGGCCTGGTGGTGGGCGCCACTGCACCTGGCGCGACGGGCGAATTCTTCATTTCGCACCTGCCAACCGGTAACTACGACGTCGTCATCACGGCCGACGGCAGCGCCGCCAGCGTGATTGGCGCAGTCCCAGTCGCCGCCACCGGCACTACCGTACTGAGCACGACTGGTGCGCCACTGACGCTGGCTGTCAGCGCCCTGTCGGGCAGCATCGGCGGCACAGTGACGCTGACCCCGGTCAGCGCGACCGAAGCGGGCTATGTCGCGGCCAAGCAAAGCTTTGTTGCCGGCCCGACCGTGACGATCAAGTCCGCCGGCGCCGACCTGTTGACGGGCGCTTACACGCTGGCCAACCTGCCGTTGAGCGCGCCACAGTACGCGGTCTACAGCGCCACCTTGCCGCTGGCCTTCACGCCAGCCCTGACGGTCACGCCGGGCGTGGCGAAATACCAGGTTGACGCTTCGGCAGCCGGCTATGCGTTGAAGTCGTACGCCACCCCGGTCGACATCAGCGTCGCCAACGCGATCAACATCAACTTCGCTCTGGTACCGTAAGCACATTTCGTAGCGCCTAAACCGGGGTCAGACCACTTTCGGGTGGTCTGGCCCTTGTTTTTTTGGTCACGAACCGGGGTCAGACCACTTTTGCCTGACGCCCCCTGACGCTAGGAAAAAGTGGTCTGACCCCGGTTTTTTTGCCCGGGAGCGGTACAATGCCCGTCTTGCGGTTATCGCAAGGTATGCCCAGAGGCTCTCAAATCGACCCGATTCTTATTTCTATCCTGCTGGCCACGACCATCGCAGGTGTCTTTAGCATCACCGCTGCGGCGGTGTTTTCGTTCGCGTTGCTGTCCAAGATGGTCGAGCGCATGGTCAGCCTGTCGGTCGGCATCATGCTGTCGACCTCGCTGCTGCACGCGCTGCCCGAGGCGTTCGAGTCCGGCGCCGATCCGCGCAGCCTGTTCGCCACGCTGCTGGCTGGCCTGCTGGCGTTCTTCCTGCTGGAAAAGATGGCGATCCTGCGCCATTCCCATCACCACGAGGGCGATGGCCACCACCACGCCCACGGCCACGACAAGCGCGAGGCGGGCAAGGCCGGCTGGATGATCCTGGTCGGCGACGGCTTGCATAATTTCACCGATGGCATCCTGATCGCGGCCGCCTTCCTGGCCAACCCGGAACTGGGCATCGTCACTGGCCTGGCGATTGTCGCCCATGAAATCCCGCAAGAAATCGGCGACTTCATCGTGCTGCTCAATGCCGGCTTTTCGCGCACTCGCGCCTATGTGTTCAACCTGCTGTGCAGCCTGATGGCAGTGGCCGGCGGCTTGCTCGGCTATTACACGCTGGACCGCGCCAGCGGCCTGATTCCTTATGTGCTGGTGTTTGCCTCGTCCGGCTTCATCTACATTGCCGTCAGCGACCTGATGCCGCAGATGCAGCGCCGCGCCA
>JAZJXM010000030.1:82229-94764 GCA_040390915.1 Pseudomonadota bacterium | reverse complement strand
CTGACCCCGCTATTCCGCTTGCGCCGGCAGGCGCAGCGTGAACACCACGCCATGCCCGATCTCGCTGTCGAGATGGATCTCCCCCTTGAACACCCCATGAATCAGGTTGTGCACGATAAACATGCCCAGCCCTGAGCCGCCTTGCCCCAGCGTGGTGGTATAGAACGGCTCGAAGATCTTGCGGTGCAGCGCAGGCGCGATGCCCACCCCGTCATCCTGGTACACGATTTCCACCAGCCCCTCGTGCACGCTGGCGTCGATGATGATATGGCCGCACTTGCGCTGACCGATGCCATGCCGGATGGTGTTGATGATCAGGTTGCTGATGACCTGTTCCAGGTCGCCTGGAAAACTGTCCATCGCAATGCCGCGCGCGACGCGCAGCTCGTGGGTCAGGCCGGCATGGCGCATCAAGGTGCCCAGCGTGATCAGGATATCGGCCAGCATGTCGTGCAGGTCGAACTTGCGGCGCCGCCGGCTGGTCTGGTCGACCGAGATATTCTTGAAGCTTTCCACCAGCACGCTGGCGCGCTGGGCGCTGCGTACCAGGATCGCGCTGGCGCTGACGCATTCTTCGGCAAAGTGACGAAACGCGGTGCGCGTCAGCTTGCCCTCGTCGGCGCTGCCGGCCACTTCGGCTATGCGCTCGCCCAGCGTCGACGCCATCACCAGCATGTTGCCGATCGGTGTATTCAATTCGTGCGCGACGCCGGCCACGATCGAGCCCAGCGAAGCCAGTTTCTCCGACTCGATAATCCGGTCCATTGCCTGGCGCAGTTCCTGGGTGCGTTCGCCCACCCGCAGTTCGAGCCCTTCATTGAGGCGGCGCAGCTCCTCCTCGGCCCGTTTGCGGTCGGTAATGTCGCGCACAAAAGCGCCGAACAGTGGCGCCTTGGCGCTGGGGATTTTCCAGATACTGAGTTCGACCGGAAACTCGCGCCCATCGCGGTGCAGCGCGCTGATTTCAATGCGCCGGTTGATGCTGATGGCCGCGCCGTTGCCGGCCATCCGGTGCAGGCCCTCGCGGTGCGCGCTGCGATAGCGCTCCGGCACGATCAGTTCGGCCACGCTGCAGCCGATGGCCAGTTCGCGCGACCAGCCGAACATGTTCTCGGCCTCGCAATTCCAGTCGATGATGGCGCCCACGTCGTTCATGCTGATGAAGGCCTCGTAGGCGCTGTCGATCACGCGCCGCAGCCGCAGTTCGCTCTCGCGCAGCGCTTCGTCGCTGGCATGGCGCGCGGCGACTTCTTCGCCCAGGTGCAGCGCCAGCGCCTGCAGTTCGGCGGTGCGCTTGGCCACCATCGATTCCAGGTTCGATTCGCGCGATTCGAGCGCGCGCCGCTGCGCATACAGTTCGCAAAACACCTTGACCTTGCTTTGCAGGATGAACGGTTCGATTGGCTTGATCAGGTAGTCGACCGCGCCCGACTCGTAGCCTTTGAACAGCTGCATCTGTTCATTAAGGCCGGCCGTGACGAAGATGATCGGCAGCTGGCGCGTCTTCGGATTGGCGCGCAGCAGCGTGGCCGTTTCCATGCCGTCCATGCCGGGCATCTGGACGTCGAGCAGGATCAGCGCGAAATCGGATTTGAGCGACAGGCGCAGCGCCTCGTTGCCGGAGCCGGCTTCGTACAGCCGCAGTTCGAGCGGCATGGCCGACAGCAGCGCCCGCAGCGCGGTCAGGTTTTCCGGCCGGTCGTCGACCAGCATGACCGGAATGGCGCTGTGCGCTGTCTTAACCATGTTGTGCGCACCATACGCGCAGCAGCGACATCAGCTTGTCGGTGTCGATCGGCTTGGCGATGTAGTCGCTGGCGCCGGCGGCAAAGCATTTCTGCTGGTCGCCCTTCATCGCTTTGGCGGTCATGGCGATCACCGGCAGGTTTTTGTGGGCGGGGTCGGCGCGGATGCGGCGCATCGCTTCAAAGCCATCCATTTCGGGCATCATGATGTCCATCAGGACGATGCCGATTTCGGGGTGCGCGGCCAGCTGCAGCAGCGCCTCCTTGCCGTTTTCCGCTTCCAGCACCGTCATGCCCTTTTCGCTGAGCAGGCTCGATAGCGAGAACACGTTGCGCATGTCGTCGTCGACAATCAGCACCACGTGGCCGGCCAGCGGCGCCTGTTCGCCATCGTCGTCGCGGCGCGCCCCTGCCGGTGCAGGGCCGGCTTCGAGCATGTGCAGGAACAGTTTGACTTCGGAGAGCAAGCGCTCCGGGCTGCGTTCGCCCTTGGTGATGATGGTCTCGGCATAGCGCTGCAGTTCGTGTTCCTGTTCGCGCGTGAGCGACGCGCCGGAATGGACGATGACGGGAAGGTGGTGCGCCAGGTCCAGCTGTTGCACGCGCGCCAGCACGTCGAAGCCGGAGATGTCGGCCAGGCCGAGGTCGAGCACCATGCAGTCGAAGTGTTCGCTGGTGAGCAGCGCCAGCGCCGCGCTGCCGCTGGCGGCCACGGTGATGGCCACTTCGCGCGCTGACAGCAGCGCTTCGAGTGCGGCGGCCTCGTTGGCGTTGTCTTCAACGATCAGCAATTTCTTGAGCGACGTGGCCAGCGCAGCTTCGATCGTTTCGATGACCTGCTCGAGCTGCTCGCCGTCGACTGGCTTGCCGACGAAGCCGACCGCGCCCATGTCAAGCGCCTTCGCGGCGGCCCCGCTGCCGCTGATGAAATGGACTGGAATATGGCTGGTGGCGGGACTGGCCTTGAGCGCGCGCATCACGTCCCAGCCGTCCAGTACGGGCAGCTTTACGTCCAGCAGGATCGCACTGGGACAATAGCGTGATGCCAGCGCTATCCCGCTTTCGCCGTCGTTGGCGACGATCGCGCCAAAGCCGCGCGCGCGCGCAAAGTCGGCCAGCACCGCGGCAAATACCGGGTCGTCTTCGATCACCAGGATGCTGTGTGCGCCGCGTTGAAGGTGCTCGCGGTCGTCGCCGCTGACCACCGGCGGCGCTGATGGCGACGCCGTGGCGCCTTCCAGTGGCAGATACAAGGTAAAGGTGCTGCCGCGCCCTTCCTCGCTGCTCAAGGTCAGCGCGCCTTGCATGCCGCGCGCCAGCTGCAGCGAGATCGACAAGCCCAGCCCGGTGCCGCCGTAATTGCGGCTGATGCCGCCATCGGCCTGCTTGAATGCTTCGAAGATCAGGTCGCGCTTGTTGTGCGGCACGCCGATGCCGGTGTCGCTGACCGCGCACGCCAGCGCAGTTACGCGCAGCGGGTTGTGCTCGGGCGCGACAACCGACAGGCGCAGCGCAACCTCGCCGCGCTCGGTGAACTTGATGGCGTTGCCGAGCAGGTTCTTGAGCACTTGCTCGGTGCGTTGGACGTCGATCAGGACCTGGGCCGGCACCTCGGGCGCGCAGCTGGCCTCGAAGTGCAAGCCTTTCTGGCGCGCGCTGTCGTCGAACAGGCGCCGCATCGCACCGCACAGCGCTACGCTGTCGCCCTGCTGGAAATGGAATTCGATCTGGCCCGCTTCGACTTTCGACAGGTCGAGGATATCGTTGATCAGCTTGAGCAGGTCGCGCCCGGCGCCGTTGATGGTGGCGGCATATTCGACCTGCTTGGCGCTCAGCCTTTCATCCTGGTTTTCCTTCAGCAGTCCGGACAGGATCAGCATGCTGTTGAGCGGCGTGCGCAGCTCGTGCGACATATTGGCCATGAACTCGGTTTTGTAGGTGTTCGCGCTTTGCAGCTGCTCGGCCTTGCGCTGCAGTTCCAGGCCGGCCGCTTGCATGTCGGTGTTCTTCGCTTCGATCTGGGCGCGCTGGCTGGCCAGCAGTTCGGCCCGTTCTTCCAGTTCCTCGTTGCTTTGCTGCAGCTCTTCCTGCTGCACCCGCAGCTCTTCGCTTTGCTGGGCCGTCTCGTCAAGCAGGGCGCGCGTGCGCTGGCGCGACAGGCCCACTTCGAAACCGATCGCGATCGCTTCGGTGGCCGACTCGAGGAACTCCACTTCAAGGGCGCTGAATTTCTTGAAGCCGCCCAGCTCCATCACGCCCACCAGGTTGGCGCCATGCAGCAGCGGGATCACCATCACGCAGGCCGGCGCGGCGCGCCCCAGCGCCGAGCCCACTGCCAGGTAGCCGTCGGGCAGCTCGGTTAGCAGCATGGCCTTGCGCGCGTGCACCGCCTGGCCGATCAGGCCCTGGCGGACGCTGACCCGGTCGCCCGGCTGCATGCCGCCCGGCGTCGCATAGGTCGCTGCCACGCGCAACTGGCCGCTCGCGTCGTCCGTCAGCAGCAGCACGCCAGCACCGGCTTTGACGCGCTCGGCCAAGTAGCACAGCACCTTCTCGGCCACCAGCTCCGGCTCCTGTTCGCCGCGCATGAGGGTGTTCAATTCATTGTGACCGGTCTTGTTCCAGTCGCGCGCCTGCTGCTGGTCGCGGCTGGCGCGCAGCGAGGCGGCCATGCGGCGAAAAGCCTGGTCGAGCGCCTGCTGGGCCGCGCCCATGCGCGACACGGACGTCAGCAAGTCGCCCACTTCGTCGCGCGAAATCGTGGCCGGATCGATGTCCGGCAAGCGCGCGGCCGCCATTTCCTGTTCCAGGTCGCCGCCGGCGATCGCCTCGGCCGCCTTGACCTTGTCGGCGCTGCCTTCGGTGAGCGTGCGCGCCGCGTCCAGCGCCACTGCCAGCGGCTGCGCGATGCCGCGCTGGTAGGACAGGCGCAAGAAAATCGCCAGCAGCAGCAGCATGGCGGCGAAGGCGGCAAACACCTGGTAGACCACGTTCTGGCCGGTGGCGAGCTGGCGGCTGGAATCGACTTCCAGCACGCCGCGCACATCGTTCAGCTTCCAGTCCTTCTTCGGACTGTTGGCCAGGCTGTTGTGGCAGGCCACGCACGCCGGGCGCGTCATGCGGTCGGCAATGGCCACCCGCACCATCGATTTGCCACCCACCGATTCGACGCGCGAATAGGTCTGCCCCGGATTGGTTTGAAAATAGGTCCAGGCGTCCTGGCCGAAGCGGTCCATGACGCGTTCGCGGCGGTTGGGGAAAGGGTAGGGGCTGTACAGCTTGAGCGTGGTGCCCGATGCCTGCAGCATGCCGGACAAGTCGTGGATCATGGTCGCTGGCAGCGGCACCATGTCGGCGTCGCCGTTGTGCTCGGTACCCACCTTGAGGTCGTTGCGCGCCAGGATCTTGGCGATCACATTGTCGGTGTAATAGGTGCGCAAGGTCTTGAACTGGTGCACCGTTTCCTGGCCGGCCTCGATCGCTTCGCGTTCGGCATTGCCCTGGATGACGGCCGGCAGGAACAGCGCGGCGGCGACAAAGCTGATCACCAGCAGGCCGGCAAATGGCAGGAACAGCTTCCAGAACAGGCTGCGCGGATACGATAGCGTCATGCCGGCTTGTCTCCTTGGACAGCGGCCCCGCCGGCGCGCGTCGCCGGCTTGTTCAGTATCTTTTTGCAATGTCTGACGGGAACCGATACTTTCCATTATGGATACAAGCGTATCGGTCCGCAAGCGCTATGTGGCGCGCCTATTTTTCAGGCGCAAACAGCCACAAAACCGCCTGGCCGAACTGCGCGCTCCAGAACGCTTCGTTGTGGTTGGCGCCAGGCACAATGGTGAGCTTTTCGTTGCCTGGGGCGTGGCCGTTGGCCAGCAGCTGGGCATGCATGCGCTGTACGTCCGGCACCATCGAGCCGCCTTCCAGTTCCCCCATCAGCAGGTACAGGCGGGCGTCGGGCAACGCCGGCCTGGCGGCGACGAACGCAAACGCGTCCGGGCCGATGGCATAGGACGGCGAAAAGATGCCCGCCTTGCTGAACACCTGCGGATACTGATTGATCGCGTAATGCGAAATGAGCCCGCCCATCGAACTGCCCATCACGCCCGTGTTGGCACGGTCGGCCTTGGTGCGGTAGCGCGCGTCGATCAGCGGTTTGACCACCTGGACGATGAAGTCCATGTACTGTTTGCCTTCGCCAGCGCCAAACTGCGGGTGCGACCATGGATTGAGTTCCGTCATGCGCTGTTCCCGGCCATTGTCGATGCCGACCACGATCAGTTCGAGCTTGCCTTCACGCGCCAGGGCGTCCAGCGTTTCGTCGACCTGCCATTCGCCGGCGTAGGCGGTGGCGCGGTCGAACAGGTTCTGGGCGTCGTGCATGTACAGCACCGGGTAGCGCTTGCCGGAGCTGGCGTAGCCCGGCGGCAGGTAGATCCTGAGCTGGCGCTGGCGTTTCAGTCCCGGCATGTCCAGCTGCGGCGCAAGCAGCGACACGCCCGGCAGCGCCGTCGACGCGGCCGGCGTGCCGGCGTGGGCGCTGCCTGCGCACAGCAGCATCAGCGCCAAATGTGTGAGCATGGTCTTCATCAGTGCGCCCCCGCCAGAGTGGCTGCCAATGGCGCGCCCTGGCGGTCCTTGACCAGGCACCACAGCGCCGCCGACAGCGTCAGCGACACGCCGCAAATGACGTACAGCAGGCTGTTGTTGGCGGCGATCCTGAGCACGTAGCCCACGCCAAATGACGCCAGCAGCTGCGGCAGCACCACCGACAGGTTGAATACGCCCATGAAGTAGCCCATGCGGCTCTTGTCGACCTTGTCGCTCATGATGGCAAACGGCAGGCTGACGATCGCGCTCCAGCCGATTCCCACCACCGCCATCAGCGCGTACAGCATCATCGGGGTGCGCGCGAACGCGGCGATCATGAAGTAGCCGGCCGCCATGATGGCGATGCAGCCAGCCTGGGTGGCCACGCGCCCGATGCGCCTGGCCAGCGGCGCCAGCACCAGCGCCGGCAGCAGGAAGCCGACCGTATTGAGCACCGCGAACGAGTAGGCGATGACCTGGCCGCTCTGGGCGTCCGCCAGCGCCTGGGGCGTCCCGGCCGCCACGATATGGGTCTGGATGAAACCATAGGTGAACACGAACATCGACTGCACGCCCAGCCACGAGAAGCCGTGCGCGATATAGATGCGCCACAACTGGGCCCAGTCGGCCTTGGTGGCCACCGCGTTTTCCTGCTGCGCGGCCAGGGTGCGCTGTTCCTTGATGAAGAACATCGGCACCACCGAGAACGCGAACACGATCAGCGCGCCGATCGAGATCAAGGTCTCATTGCCCAGCGTGGCGCCCACGATGTAGGCCATCACGCCCCAGAAGCCGGAGATGGTCTGCATCCAGGTGTAGCCCTTGGTGCGGGCCTCGCCCTCGGGCGTGAGGTCGGCGATGATGGAGCGGGTCGGGTTGAAGCTGATGTTGATCGACAGGTCCAGCACCAGCGCCACGGCCACCGCCACCATCAGGATGTTGCCCACGCCGAGCACCTGGTTGACCAGGTCGATGCGCGGCAGCAGGAACACCATCAGCGCAGCGAGCGTGCCGCCGATCAGGATGAAAGGCCGGCGCCGCCCGCCCCAGAACCAGGTTTTGTCGCTGATCAGGCCAATGATCACTTGGCCCAGGATGCCGGCGGTCGGGCCGGCGGCCCAGACGATGCCGATTTCATCGATCTTCAGATTGAATTTGGTGGACAGGATCCAGCTCAGCGCCGAAATCTGGATGCACAGCGCAAAGCCCATCGCGGTCGATGGCAAACTGAGCGTTGCGTAAAAAAAGTTGGTCAAGCGTTTCTGCATGTCAAGCATGGTGTCCCCATAGATTCTGTTATTTGACTACATTTTATGTTTGCGCTCGCCAGATTTTACTATGAAATTCTGGCGATTGACACGTCAAATTCCGCGTGTTACTTTACTACAAATTAATAACGATGGCGGCAGTTTTGTTGGGCAGTATTGAAGTTGACTAGTCCGGCGCTTCGTCCGGACGGCATATATTGGGGACCTAGATGCAAATGCAATTTTCGGCAATCAAGCCGCGGCTGACCTTCTGGCAGCTGTGGAACATGAGCTTCGGCTTCTTCGGCATCCAGTTCGGCTTTGCGCTGCAAAACTCGAACAGCAGCCGCATTTTCTCGACGCTGGGCGCATCGCCCGACGATTTGCCGTGGTTCTGGCTGGCCGCGCCGATGACCGGCTTGCTGGTGCAACCCATCATCGGCTACCTGTCCGACAATACCTGGCACCCGCAGTGGGGCCGCCGGCGTCCGTTCTTCTTCGCCGGCGCGTTGCTGGCGACGCTGGCCATGTTCCTGATGCCCAATTCGACCGCGATCTGGATGGCCGTGTTCGCGCTGTGGATCATGGACGCATCGATCAACATCTCGATGGAGCCGTTCCGCGCCTTCGTCGGCGACAAGCTCGATGCGACGCAGCAGACGTCCGGCTTCGCGATGCAGACCTTCTTCATCGGCTGCGGCTCGGTGATCGCTTCGCTGCTGCCGACCATGTTCGACAAGCTGGGCTTTAGCAACGTCGCCATCGGCGGCAATATTCCCGAGACCGTGCGCTACTCGTTTTACGTGGGCGGCGTCGCCTTCATGAGCGCAGTGACCTGGACCGTGTTGACCAGCACCGAAACGGCGCCGGCCGACATGGATAAATTCAAGGCCGACAAGGCTGCCGCCAAGGGCCTGGGCCACGCCATCACGGAAATCCTGGCCGGCTTCGGCAAGATGCCGCTGACGATGCGCCAGCTCGCTGCGGTGCAGTTCTTCTCGTGGAGCGCGCTGTTCGTCATGTGGGTCAATACCACCAACGCGGTCGCAGCCAACGTGTACGGCACCACCGATGCCCATTCCGACGCGTTCCAGAGCGCCGGCAACTGGGTCGGCGTCATGTTCGCCGTGTATAACGGCGTCTCGGCGCTGGCCGCTTTCATCTTGCCGGTGATCGCGCGCAAGACCAACCGCAAAGTGCTGCACATGCTGTGCCTGATCATCGGCGGCGTCAGCCTGGCCAGCATCATGTTCATCACCCGCAAGGAAATGCTGCTGTTGCCGATGGTCGGCGTGGGCATCGCGTGGGCCAGCATCCTGACGGTGCCGTACGCGATTTTGGCCGGCGCGCTGCCAGCCGAGAAAATGGGCTACTACATGGGCGTGTTTAACTTCTTCGTCGTGATCCCGCAGATCGTGGCCGGCCTGGTGCTGGGACCGATCACCACCAGGTTCCTGGGCGGACATGCGGTGAGCGCGCTGGCCCTGGGCGGCGTGTGCATGATCATCGGCGGCCTGTGCACGCTGATGGTCAAGGACGACGCTGTCGTGGCAGCGGCCTAACGTGGCGTCGCATTTTCTGTTCCTGTCGTATGTTATTGACAATAACAGGAGCAGAAAATGACCATCCTCACCGTAGCAACCCATCCTTTCGCCGGGCAACGTCCCGGCACCTCCGGCCTGCGTAAAAAGGTGACCGAGTTCCAGCAGCCCGGTTACCTTCACAACTTCGTGCAGGCGATATTTTCCACGCTGGGCGAGTGCAGCGGCAAAGTGCTGGTGCTGGGCGGCGACGGCCGCTACTTCAACCGGGAAGCAATCCAGATCATCCTGAAGATGGCGGCCGCGCATGGCGTGGGCAAAGTGCTGGTCGGGCGCGCTGGCATTCTTTCCACGCCGGCGCTCAGTTGCGTGGTGCGCAAGCGCGGCGCGCTGGGCGGCATCGTGCTCTCGGCCAGCCATAATCCGGGCGGCCATGATGGCGACTTCGGCATCAAATACAACATCGCCAACGGCGGCCCCGCAACCGAGCAGGTCACCGAGGCGATCTACGCGCAGACCCAGACGCTGTCGTCGTACCGCATCAGCGATGCGGCCGATATCAATCTCGACCAGATCGCCGAACTGCGCATCGAATCGATGACGGTCGACGTCATCGACCCGGTCAGCGACTACGCCGAACTGATGGCGCGCCTGTTTGATTTTGACGCCATCAAGGCCTTGTTTGCGAGCGGCTTCACGATGCGTTTCGACGCCATGAGCGCGGTCAGCGGCCCCTATGCGCACGCGATCCTTGAAACCATGCTGGGCGCGCGCCCGGGCACCGTGGTCAACGGCGTACCGTTGCCGGACTTCGGCGGCCACCATCCCGATCCCAATCCGGTCAATGCGTTCGAACTGATCGAATGCATGGCGGCGCCCGATGCGCCTGATTTCGGCGCCGCCTCCGACGGCGACGGCGACCGCAACATGATCGTCGGGCGCGGTTTTGCGGTCACCCCGTCGGACAGCCTGGCGATCATCGCCGCCAATGCGCGCGTGGCACCCGGCTACCGGGACGGCATCAAGGGCATCGCGCGCTCGATGCCCACCTCCACCGCGCCCGACCGGGTCGCCAGGGCGCTGGGCGTGCCATGCTACGAAACGCCGACCGGCTGGAAATACTTCGGCAGCCTGATGGATGCCGGCCTGGTGACGCTGTGCGGCGAAGAGAGCTACGGCACCGGGTCCAGCCATATTCGCGAAAAGGACGGGTTGTGGGCGGTGCTGTTCTGGCTTAACCTGCTGGCCGCCAGCGCAAAGCCGGTCGAGGCCATTGTGCGCGAACACTGGGCGCGCTTCGGCCGCAACTATTATTCGCGCCACGACTACGAAGGCGTCGACAAGGACGCTGCCGAGGCCATGATGGCGCGCCTGCGCGCGCTGCTTCCCACGCTGGACAGCGTGGCGCTGGCGGACGATTTTGCGTACACCGATCCGGTCGATCATTCAGTGGCCACGCATCAGGGCGTGCGCATCGTCATGCATGACGGCGCGCGCATCGTGCTGCGCCTTTCCGGCACCGGCACCGAAGGCGCCACGATCCGCTTGTACCTGGAAAAATTCGAAGCCGACCCCGAGCGCCACACGCTCAATACCCAGGCGGTGCTGTCCGACCTGGCGCACTACGCGGACACGCTGGCTGAAATCAAACAACGCACCGGGCGGCATGCGCCGACCATCATCACCTGAAGGGATCCATGAAATTCTCCATTATTTCCGTTTCGCTCGCACTCGCTTTTGGTGCTGCCTCGTTCGACGCCCCGGCCCAAGTGGCGCAGCAGCAGCCGTTCGTGTGGGACAACGCGACCGTGTACTTCCTGCTGACGGACCGCTTCAACAACGCCAACCCGGCCAACGACCTGGCCTACGGGCGCAAGGCCGATGGCGCGCCGCTGCGCAGCTACATGGGCGGCGACCTGGCCGGCGTGACCACCAAGATCAAGCAGGGCTATTTCAACGACCTGGGCGTCGACGTCATCTGGATCTCGCCGCCGGTCGAGCAGATCCACGGCGGCACCGATGAGGGCACCGGCAAGTCGTATGGCTTTCACGGCTATTGGGCGGCCGACTTCACCAGCGTGGATGCCAACCTGGGCACCGAGGCCGATGTGCGCGAACTGGTCGACGCCGCCCATGCGCATGGCATTCGGGTACTGCTTGACGTCGTCATGAACCATCTCGGACCTGCGCTGCCAGGCGAACCGGCGTGGCCCAAGGAGTGGGTGCGCCAGGGGCCGATGTGTACCTTCAAGGACGCGCGCACCACCACCGACTGCACGCTGGTCAAGAACCTGCCTGACGTACTCACCGGCGCCAATGGCGACGTGGCGCTGCCGCCTGGCCTGGTGTCCAAATGGAAGAAGGAAGGGCGCTACGAGCGCGAGGTCAAGGAGCTCGATGAATTTTTCAAGCGCACCGGTTATCCGCGCGCGCCGCGCTACTACCTGGTCAAGTGGCATGCCGACTGGGTGCGCAAGTTCGGCTTCGACGGCTTTCGTGGCGATACCGTGAAACACACCGAGCCTGGCGTCTGGAAGGACTTGAAAACGGTTGCCGGCGAAGCCTATGAAAGCTGGAAGCGCGCCAACCCTGCCAAGCGTCTGGGCGACGACAAGTTCTACATGACGGCCGAGGTATACAACTATGCAATCGGCCACGGGCGCAAGTTCGACCTGGGCGGCGGTGATGTGGCTGACTTCTACGCCAACGGTTTCGACAGCCTGATCAACTTCGGCTTTATCGCCGACGCCAAGCGAGGCGGCTACGAGCAGCTGTTCAGCGCCTACTCGAAGGCCCAGAACGGGGAGCACAAGAGCGCGGCGGTGCTCAATTATTTGAGTTCGCACGACGATGGCGCGCCATTCGATCCGCTGCGCGCGCGTCCCTACGAGACGGCCAACAAGCTGCTGCTCGCGCCCGGCGCGGCACAAATTTACTATGGCGACGAAACGGCGCGCCTGCTCAAGATCGACGGCGCGGTCGGTGACGCGACGCTGCGCTCGTTCATGAACTGGGACGACCTGGCCAATAATGCGCAGCGCGACGGCTATCGCGTGGGCGATGTGCAGTACTACTGGACCCGGCTTGGCAAATTCCGCCATGCGCATCCGGCGGTGGGCGCGGGCGTGCACACGCAGATGCAGACCAACCCGTACACTTTCTCGCGCGTGCTCGAACGCGGCGAGCTGCGCGACCGCGTGGTGGTGGCGCTTGACCTGCCCAAGGACCGGCCCGCCACGGTCAGCGTCAACGGCGTTTTTAACGACGGCCAGACTGTGCGCGACTATTACACCGGCAAGACCACGGTGGTGGCGAACGGCAAAGCGCAGTTTGACGTGGCGGGGCCGGTGGTGCTGATCGGGTACTAGGTAATTCAGCATGGCTCCCCGCCTTCGCGGTACGAGGGTCAGGT
>JAZJXM010000030.1:71595-82219 GCA_040390915.1 Pseudomonadota bacterium | reverse complement strand
CCCGACCTGACCCTCGCGCTTTTTTGGTGCATTTCGTGCAATTGGGGTATGCTACGCGCGAACTTGCCCAATTACCGCGATGACCAAAGAACTCGACACCGAACCAAAATACAGCCGCACCGCCTACGCTGACGGCCCACGCCTGCTCGCCGACATCGGCGCGACCCATGCGCGATTCGCCCTTGAAACCGCTCCCGGCGTGCTGCGCTCGGTGCGCGTGCTCAAGTGCGATGACTTCGCCGGCATCGTACCGCTGCTGCATTGCTACCTGGCCGACCACAAGAATCTACGCCTCAATCACGCCGCGTTTGCGCTGGCCAATCCGATCAGCGGCGACATGATCCGCATGACCAACCGCGACTGGACTTTCTCGACCGACGAAGTGCGGCGCGAACTGGGCCTGAACACGCTGCTTATTGTGAACGACTTCACGGCACTGGCGATGTCCTTGCCCGGCCTGTCCGGTCCCGACCTGCTGCAAGTGGGCGGCGGCGCTCCGGCGTCGAACGCCGTAGTTGGCGTACTGGGGCCCGGTACCGGCCTGGGCGTGTCGGGCGTGATTCCGACTCTGGATGGTTTCGTCACGCTGGGCAGCGAGGGCGGTCACGTCAACTTCGCACCAGCCGACGAACGCGAATTCGCAATCCTGCAATTCGCCTGGAAGGAATGGTCGCACGTGTCGAATGAGCGCCTGATCTCCGGTCCCGGCATGGAAATCATTTATCGCGCGCTGGCCGCGCGCAACGGCATGAAAGTTGGCGCGCGCACGTCGCCCGACATCATCACCGGCGCGCTCGACGAAAACGATCCGCTGTGCCTGGAAGTGCTTGACTGCTTCTGCGGCATGCTCGGCGGCGCGGCCGCCAATCTGGCGGTGACGCTGGGCGCGTTCGGCGGCGTGTTTATCGGCGGTGGCATCGTGCCGCGCATGGCGGAGCTGTTCGCCAAGTCGTCATTCCGTGCGCGTTTCGAAGCGAAGGGACGTTTTTCGTCCTACCTGTCCGAGATCCCGACTTATTTGATCATGACGCCGAATCCTGCGTTCTACGGCGTGGCCACGATCCTGTCCGAGCACTTGCGCGGACGCAGTGGCGCCAACACGCTGATGGAACGGGTCCAGCACCTGCAGCATGAACTGTCGCCGGCCGAGCAGCGCGTTGCCACGCTGGTGCTCGAGCATCCGCGCAAGGTACTGGGCGAGCCGATCGCCGAAATCGCGCGCCTGGCCGACGTCAGCCAGCCGACGGTGATCCGTTTCTGCCGTTCGCTCGGTTTTCTCGGTTTGGCGGACTTCAAGCTCAAGTTCGCCAGCAGCCTGACCGGCACCATTCCTGTGCGTCACAGCCAGGTGCGCGTATCGGACAGCACCCATGACCTGTCGGCCAAGGTGATCGACAATACCGTGTCGGCGATTCTGAAATTCCGCGATCAGCTGGATGTGCTGTCAATCGACCGCGCCATCGAACTGCTGCGCCACGCCAATCGGGTCGAGTTTTACGCGATGGGCAATTCGCGCGTGGTGGCGCTGGACGGCCAGCACAAGTTCTTCCGTTTCCGCATTCCGAGTTCCTCGTACGGAGATTCGCACTTGTTCAAACTGGCGGCCGAACTGCTCAAGCCGGGCGACGTCGTGATCGCCATTTCGACGTCAGGTCAGCTGCCCGAGCTGCTTGCAGCGGTCGATGCGGCGCGCGCAGCCGGCGCCGACGTCATCGCCATCACCAGCAGCAAATCGGCGCTGGCGAAAAAGGCGACGGTTTGCCTGGCGGTCGATCACACCGAGGACAGCACATCATTCCTGTCGATGATCTCGCGCATCCTGCAACTGCTGCTGATCGATATTGTGTCGGTCGGGATTTCGCTCGGTTCGCACGCCGACGGCGACAGCGATGCGGCGAAAAAGCGGATGCTTATTTCCCACCTCGATATCTAGAGTACGACGTGAGGGCTATTCCACGAACACGACTGCGCTACGCGGCGGAATGGTGAACATTCCCGTCGCGCTGTCGTATCGCGCACTTGCCGGCCGCTGGTCGGCGGCGCCTTTGGCCAGATGAACAGGATGCAGGCGCAGCCGCTTGCCCTTGGCGCCAGCCACGTTGTGCGCGACCTTGTCCACATTGATCAAATAATCCAGACCCGCAAAATGCGCGCCCGCATAACCCTTGCCATCGATATGCGCGGCGACTACGGTCGGCACCTGGGCTGACCCGGTGTTGAAGAAGTGCAGGCGCTGGCGAATGTCCTTTGCAGCGCGCAGGCGCAACAAGGTGGTGCTGGCGCGGATCTTGAGCAAATCACGGAACGCGTCGCGCGCGAAGGCCATGTCGGCCGGCGCCGGCTTGAGGGCGGCATTGGCCAGCAGCGGCTTGATCAGCGCATAGTCCTTGCCGTTATCGTCGAACGGCGGCAGCCCGGTGCCAAAGTAATTGTCCTGCAAGCTCCAGTCGATGCGGTTGAACCAGTCGCCCGAATTGAAGCTGTTGCGGTCCAGCGATTTCGAACGCAACGTGTCTATCCCTGCATGGAAGTACGCCACGCCCTGGCTGAAGGCGTTGATCGCGGCGCCCAGCATCTGCACCCGTGCGCGGTCCATGCCACTCGTGGCCAGCGGCAGCTTGAACACGTTGATGTCGAACAGCGTCTGGTTGTCGTGATTCTCGACATAGTTGACCGCCTCGCCCGGCTCGCTGGCGTAGCCGGCCGGCTGGCCATTGTAGTCGATCTTTTCGAGCAGCTTGCGTTGGTCGCCGCCGGTGCTCAGTTCAAAGCTGCGGATCGAGCCGGCCAGGCCGACCTTGACCATATCATTGGCGGCCAGCAGTTCCGAGGCAGGGTGCTCGCCAGCTTGCGCGTTGGGGTCGTACACCAGGCCGTTGATGAAGCCCTGGCGCTGGATCAAGGCCCGGCCCGAGTCGGACGCCGCGCCGCCGCGCACGGCATCTCGCCCGCGGTCGCTGAAAGTGCCAATACCGCTGCCGCCAAGCGAGAGCTGTGACGCTTGCACGAAGCGCGCGCCGTTTGCCACTTCGCCGAAATTCCAGCCTTCGCCGATCAGCTGCACCGGCCGCCCGGCGGCCTGGTTGGCGCGCGCCTGCAACTGTTCCATGACGGCGCGCGGCTGATGCCCCATCAGGTCGAAGCGGAACGAATCGATCCGGTACTGGCGCGTCCAATGTTCGACTGAATCGACCATCAGCTTGCCCATCATGAGGTTCTCGGTGGCGGTGTTGTCGCAGCAGGTGGAACGCTCGATCGCGCCGACGGCGTTGAGGCGGTGGTAGTAGCCGGGAACGATCCGGTCCAGCACCGATTTTTCCTTCTGGCCGCCGGTGAAGGTGTGGTTATACACCACGTCCATGCCGACCCGCAGCCCGGCACGGTGCAAATTCATCACCATCTGGCGGAACTCGATGACGCGCCGCGCTCCGTCCGCTGGATCGCTGGCGTAGCTGCCCTCCGGCGCGCTGTAGTGGTATGGATCGTAGCCCCAGTTGAAGCAGTCGGCTTCGGCCGTCTTCTTGACCAGCGCCTGCTGGGCATCGCTGTCGGCAGCGCCCGTTGGGGCCGGCATGGCGCAACCGCTTTCGGGCACGCTGGCGATGTCGAACACCGGCAGCAGGTGAACGTCGGTCATGCCCGCTTTAGCCAGCGCCGCGAGGTGCCGCATGCCGTTCGAGCCGGTTTCGCCGAAGGCCGTGTACTTGCCGCGCTTGGGAATCGGCACCGTATTGTCGTTGATCGAAAAATCGCGCACGTGCAGCTCGTACACCACCATGTCGGTCTGGGCTTTCACCTTGGCCGGGGCCTTGTCGCGTGCCCAGCCGGCCGGTTTGAGGCTGGCGGCATTCAGGTCGGCGATATAGCTGCGCTTCGAATCGGTGTCCAGGCTGACCGAATACGGATCTGTGACACGGTTGCGCACGACACCAACGCCGTCGACGAACACGTCCACCATGTACTTGTAATATTTGCCGGACAAGTCGAGCGCCTTGGCGGCGCTCCAGATGCCGGTGGCGGCATCGAGGTGCATCGTGTCGACCGAGCTGGCGTTTGCGCTGGCGCTGTCGTAAGTGCAGAGCGCGACGGCGCGCGCAGTGGGCGCCCACAGCTTGAACGTGGTTGCATGCGCGCCTGCCGTCACGCCAAGACCGCTGGCCTTGCCTGCGGCCGCGTACAGGGTATCCAGCGCACCGGCGGACTGGATGCGGGTGGCGCCGCGCACAGTGCCGTCCGGGTCTTCCTGGACCAGCACCAGCTGTTCGCGGTGCAGCGCAGGCATGCGCGCCAAGTCGGCCTCGCGTACGCGCAGCAGGGCGCCGTCGCCGAGGTATTTGAAGCGCACGGGATTGGCGCCCTGGCTTGGTTCCAGATCGAGCGCGCCATCGGCGCCGAGCACTTTGGACCCGGCGGTGGCGACGATGCTGGCGCTGGCCGAGTGATACAGCTTGAAGGCGCCGCTGCCATCGTTGCCCGTCCAGCGTGCCAGCCGGCTGTCGAGCCAGACCGCGCGCGCCTCGAAGCTGGCCGGGGCCGCGGCAAGCACGCTCTGGAAAGCGGGGTCGTCGCAGGCATCGCCAGCGAGGGCGTGACCGCAGGCGGCGGCGAGGGCGAGACAGAGTGCGAGGCGCATGGCGAGATCCCTTGTAGGTAAAACGGCCTGACCTACGTACTGAAATTACATCAATACGCACGGTCAGACCGTCGTTTCTCCCAATAGTAGTCGATTTATTGTAGCGTTACTACATCTGTGCGATAGTTATCGGTCATCTGGTAGCGGGTCGCATACCAGCCGAAGGCGGCGGCGGCGGCCATCGCGAAGGCGGCGTAGAAGACCATCTGGAACGCCATGACACTAAAGCCGCTGCCGGCGATGTGGGTCAGCACGGCCGGATTCCTGACCGTGAGGTTGGCGATCAGGACCCACAGGCTGCCGATCGTGGTGGCCAGGAACCAGAACGCCATGAGCACGCCCTTCATCGATTTGGGCGCCTGGCTGTAGGCAAATTCAAGGCCCGTGGCCGACACCAGCACTTCGCCCAGTGTCAGCAGCGCGTAGGGCAACACTTGCCAGGTCATCGACATCGGCGTGCCGCCATCCATGGCCACCTGTACGGTCGCAATGACGATCCAGGATAGCGACGAGAACACGATGCCGGCGGTCATGCGGCGCAGCGGCGTCGGTTCGATGCCGGCCTTGCGCAGGGCGGGGTACAAGACCAGGTTATTGAAGGGGATCAGCAGCATCACCAGCAACGGGTTCAGTGCCTGCATCTGCGCCGGCAGGAACGTGAAACTGCTGCCGAACACCGACAGCGTCGGCGCCACCATCGCATTGGCCTGCACGATCCAGGTCGAGGCCTTCTGGTCGAACAGCGAGTAGAACGGGGTGACCAGGGCGAACACGATCAGCATGCGCAGTACGGCGCGCACGCCGTCAACCGCTTCATCGGGGTGGATGCCGCGCGCGCGTTCCAGTTGCATGGCGGTGCCAAGGCCGCCGAAGGCCAGCAGCAGCACCAGTGCGGTGCAGGCGGCGATGACGAAGCCCCACGACGGCGTCATCGCCAGCGATGCGATGGCGCCGGCTGCGCCGAAGATGGCGAACGCCAGTCCGGCGCGATAGCGGCCCGGCGCGCGCGCGAGCAGGGCGGTGCGCGCCACGCGCGTGAACGAATGCGGATCGGGCGGCGCGGCCGGGACGTGGATGTACTTCTTGCGGCCCATCCAGAATACGATGGTCGCGATCAGCATCAATACGCCGGGAATGCCGAAGGCGACCGAAGCGCCATAGCTTTTCAGGAAAATCGGCATCAGCAGCGACGCGAAGAACGAGCCGAAGTTGATCATCCAGTAGAAGGCGTCGTATACCAGCTTGGCCTTGTTCTTGTTGGTGCGGTCGAACTGGTCGCCGACGAACGACGAGATCAGCGGCTTGATGCCGCCCGAGCCAAGCGCGATCAGGAACAGGCCGAAGTAAAAGCCCTTGATGTTCTCGTCCCAGATCGCCAGGCAGGCGTGGCCGGCGCAGTACACGAGGCTGAGCCAGAAAATCGTGTCGTACTTGCCGAAAAAACGGTCGGCGATCCAGCCGCCCAGCAGCGGGAAGAAGTAGACCCCGATGACAAAGGTGTGGAACACGTCCTTGGCTTCGCCGGCGCGCTGGGCTTCGGGCAGGAACATCAGCAAAGTACTGATCAGGAACGGCGTGAGGATGTTGCGCATGCCGTAAAAGCTGAAACGCTCGCAGCCTTCGGTGCCGACAATAAAGGGAATTTGCCGGGGCATGGGCCCGTTGCCGTCTTGCTTGTCCTGCTCTGCCATGGGGACTCCGTATGGTTTGACCAGACGCGATCCTAAGCTGAAGTGCAAGCGCTGGCAATTGCTAATTTAATTTCTGTAGTTTGACTACTAAATTGTTTTGGCATGTCGTTATTGAATTTTTATAAGTGCTTGATTATATTGGTAAAAATCATATTTACCTGGCATCTTTGCAGGATTGTAAAATCGCGATAAGTGATGTATATTATGTACAAATCAATAGCGAGACATGCACATGACCACTCCAGCAAGCACCTGGTGGCGCGAAGCCATCATCTATCAAGTCTATCCACGCAGTTTTCTCGATACCAATGGTGATGGCGTGGGCGACCTGCCCGGCATCACCGCCAAGCTCGATTACATCGCCGGCCTGGGCGCCGACATTGTCTGGATCTCGCCATTTTTCACGTCGCCGATGAAAGACTTCGGTTACGACGTGTCCGACTATTGCGATGTCGACCCGCTGTTCGGCAACCTGGCCGACTTCGATGCGCTGATCGCCAAGGCGCACAGCGTGGGCCTGAAAATCATGATCGACCAGGTGATGTCGCATACCGCCGACGTGCACCCGTGGTTCGTCGAGAGCCGCAAGAGCCGCGACAATCCCAAGGCTGACTGGTACGTGTGGTCCGACCCGCTCCCGGACGGCAATCCGCCCAACAACTGGCTGGCCGTGTTCGGCGGCTCGTCGTGGCAGTGGGACAGCCGGCGCAAGCAGTACTACCTGCATAACTTCCTGGTCAGCCAGCCGGACATGAACTTCCACCATCCGCAAGTGCAGCAAGCGCACCTGGACAACCTGCGTTTCTGGCTCGCGCGCGGCGTCGACGGCGTGCGCATGGACGCCTGCAATTTCCACTTCCACGATCCTGAGCTGCGCAGCAATCCGCCCGCGGCCAATCGCGACACGGCCACCGTATCGGACGTCAACCCGTACGGCATGCAAGCGCACATCTACGACAAGACGCGTCCCGAGAACATCCCCTTCCTGCAAAAGATCCGCACCGTGCTCAATGAATTTGGCGCGGTGGCGATCGGCGAAGTGGGCGCCGACGACGCGCTTGGCGTGATGGCCGAATACACCGCCGACGGCGACAAGCTGCACATGGCCTACAGCTTCAACCTGCTCACGCCAAGCTTCACGGCCGCCTACATCCGCGCCCAGGTTGAAGAATTCGAAGCGCGCGTCAAGGGCGGCTGGGCCTCCTGGTCGGTCGGCAACCACGACGTGGCGCGCGTGATGTCACGCTGGGGGGGCGACAAGCCGACGCCGGCCTTCGCCAAGCTGATACTGGCGATGCAGCTCTCGCTCAAGGGCACGCCTTGCCTGTACCAGGGCGACGAACTGGCGCTGACCGAAGCGCAGGTGCCGTTCGAACTGCTGCAAGACCCGTACGGCATCACCTTCTGGCCCGAGTTCAAGGGCCGCGACGGCTGCCGCACGCCGATGCCGTGGGATGCGGCCGCGCCGCACGCCGGCTTCACCAGCGGCAAGCCGTGGCTGCCGGTGGCGCAAGAGCACATCGCCGCTGCCGCATCGAACCAGGAGACTGACCCTGACTCCACGCTCAATTTTGCGCGCCGCCTGATCGCGTGGCGCCGCCAGCAGCCGCAGCTCACGCGCGGCGACATCGTGTTCTATGACGCGCCGGAACCGGTGCTGGCGCTGCGGCGCGACCTGGCCGGCCAGCCGGGCATCATCGCGCTGTTCAACCTGGGGCCTGATGCGGCCAGCTTCGAGCTGCCGCAAGCGGCTGGCGCGGTTGCCATGAGCGGCCATGGCCTGCCGGGCAGCGTCGATGGCACCCAAGTGACTTTGCCGCCGTACGGCGCCTGGTTCGGCACTACCAACCACTAACAGGACCACATGAGCGATCACAGCGATCCGGAGAAGTTCGCCCGCACGGCGTTTGCCGACGGCCCGCGCCTGCTGGCCGACATCGGCGCCACGCACGCGCGCTTTGCGCTGCAAACGGCGCCGGGCGTGTTCCGCTCGGTGCGCGTGCTGCGCTGCGACGACTTCGAAGGCATCGTGCCGCTGTTGCAGTTCTACCTGTCCGACCATGACGACGCCACGCTGCACCACGCGGCGCTGGCGGTGGCAAACCCGATCAACGGCGACCAGGTCCGCATGACGAACCGTGACTGGGAGTTCTCGACCGATGCGGTGCGGCGCGAACTGGGCCTGCAGACGCTGTTGATCGTCAACGACTTTACCGCGCTGGCGATGGCGATCCCGGGCCTCAAGCCGCATGACCTGATGAAGGTCGGCGGTGGCAACCCGACCGGCAACGCGGTCGTTGGCGTGCTGGGGCCGGGTACTGGCCTTGGCGTGTCGGGCGTGATTCCAACCGTGGACGGCTTTGTCACGCTCGGCTCGGAGGGCGGCCACGTCAACTTCGCGCCGGCCGACGAGCGCGAATTCGCGATCTTGCAAATGGCCTGGAAAGAATGGCCGCACGTGTCGAACGAGCGCCTCATTTCCGGCCCCGGCATGGAAATCATTTACCGCGCGCTGGCGCAGCGCAACGGCGTGGCCGCGGCGCCGATCAGTTCACCGGACATCATCAGCGGCGCGCTCGACGAACAGGACCCGCTGTGCCTTGAAGTGCTGGACTGCTTTTGCGGCATGCTGGGCGGGGCCGCTGCCAACCTGGCCGTGACGCTGGGCGCGTTCGGCGGCATTTTCATTGGCGGGGGCATCGTGCCGCGCATGGGCGAATGGTTTGCGCAATCGGCGTTTCGCCCGCGCTTCGAAGCCAAAGGGCGCTTTACCAGTTACCTGTCTGAGATTCCGACCTACGTCATCACCACGCCCAATCCTGCCTTCCATGGCGTGGCCACGATCCTGTCCGAGCACCTGCGTGGGCGCAGCGGCGCCAACACGCTGATGGAGCGCATCGGCCACCTGCAGCACGAGCTGACGCCAGCCGAGCAGCGCGTGGCCACGCTGGTGCTCGAACATCCGCGCCTGGTGCTCAATGAACCGATCGCCGGTATCGCAAAACTGGCCGAAGTGAGCCAGCCGACCGTGATCCGTTTTTGCCGCTCGCTTGGATTCCTTGGCCTGGCCGACTTCAAGCTCAAATTCGCCAGCAGCCTGACCGGCGCCATCCCCGTGCGCCACAGCCAGGTGCGCACCGGCGACAGCACGCACGACGTCTCGGCCAAGGTGATCGACAATACCGTCTCGGCGATTCTGAAATTTCGCGACCAGCTTGACGTGCGCTCGATCGACCGCGCCATCGAACTGCTCACGCGCGCCAAGCGGGTCGAGTTTTATGCCATGGGCAATTCGCGCGTGGTGGCGCTCGATGGCCAGCACAAATTTTTCCGGTTCCGCATCCCGACCGCCTCGTATGGCGACTCGCACCTGTTTACGCTGGCGGCCGAACTGCTCAAGCCGGGCGACGTGGTGGTGGCCATTTCCAATTCAGGGCGCTTGCCCGAGTTGCTCAGCGCAGTCGAAGCGGCGCGCGCGGCTGGCGCCGACGTGATCGCGATCACCTCCAGCGGCTCGCCATTGGCCAAGAAAGCGTCGGTATGCCTGGCGGTCGACCATACGGAAGACAGCACCACGTTCCTGTCGATGATCTCGCGCATATTGCAGCTGCTGCTGATCGATATTGTGTCGGTCGGGATTTCGCTCGACGCACAGAACGTGCGCGAGGGCGATGCGGACGCCGAGAGCCGGCGCCTGCTCATTTCGCACCTGGGAAGCTGATCAGCCGCCGATGCGCGCCAGCGGCTGCTTTTCCTTGCGCCACTGCGCGAGCGAGATGGGCTGGTCCGACTCTGCGTCTTCAACCAGGATCTCGGGATTGTTTTCGCCCACCAGGAAGCTCTCCCAGCGGTGCGCCGAATCGGGCGTATTTTCCACGTAGCTCAGCTGCCAATAGCGCTTGGCGCCAATGGTCTTCGGGGTCGGCCCGTATTCGATCAGCGCGCCGTGGCTGCTGCCCTTGGACGAGAGCTTGATGTATTCGGACCAGGCTTGCAATTCCGGCAGCGCCATCAGCGCCGCCATTGCCTCCGGCTTGGTGCGCGGACCAACGAATGGCGCCGGCACGGCCGCAGCGCTGTGCTCGACTACCTGGTTGGGCGCGGCGACGACGTCGGCGCTGGGCGCCGGACGCGTGAAGTAAAATACCGCGGCCCCCGCGGCGAGGACTGCAATTCCAGCAAACAGCTTGTTCTTGTTCGACATTGACGGTGACCGGGTGACTAAAGTTGCGGCCATACTAAACCAAATTCGAACTCACCAGCAATACTTGCAGCGTCGGGGGGCGCATACACCGGGGTG
>JAZJXM010000030.1:0-71585 GCA_040390915.1 Pseudomonadota bacterium | reverse complement strand
ACCACTTTTTGCCATCGGCAAAAGTGGTCTGACCCCGGTGTATGTGCCCCCGATGCTGGCGGTGCTGCTCAAATGAAAAAGCCTGCAAGGCGCGAACCTTGCAGGCTTTCGGGGTGTGACGGGACCGGCTATTACATCATGCCGTCCATACCGCCCATGCCGCCCATGCCGCCCATGCCGCCGCCCATGCCGCCGGCTTGCTTGTCGTCAGCCATGTCGCACACCATTGCGTCGGTGGTCAGCATCAGGCCAGCGATCGAGGCTGCGTTTTGCAGTGCCGAACGGGTCACTTTTGCTGGGTCGAGAACACCCATTTCGACCATGTCGCCGTAGGTGCCGTTCGCTGCGTTGTAGCCGTAGTTGCCCGAACCGGCCAACACTGCTGCAACGACGACCGATGCTTCGTCGCCTGCGTTTTGCACGATCATGCGCAGTGGCTCTTCCATCGCGCGCAGCACGATCTTGATGCCGGCGTCCTGGTCCGGGTTGTCGCCCTTGACCTTGATGTTGGCGCGTGCGCGCAGCAGGGCTACGCCGCCGCCTGGCACGATGCCTTCTTCCACAGCTGCGCGCGTTGCGTGCAGTGCGTCTTCAACGCGTGCTTTCTTTTCTTTCATTTCGACTTCGGTGGCAGCGCCAACCTTGATCACTGCAACGCCGCCGGCCAGCTTGGCCACGCGCTCTTGCAGCTTTTCACGGTCGTAGTCCGAGCTGGCTTCTTCGATCTGCACGCGCACTTGCTTGACGCGCGCTTCGATGTTTTCTGCCTGGCCAGCACCGTCGATGATGATGGTGTTTTCCTTGCCCACTTCGATGCGCTTGGCTTGGCCCAGTTCGGCCAGCGTGACTTTTTCCAGCGTCAGGCCGACTTCTTCAGCGATGACCTGGCCGCCGGTCAGGACAGCGATGTCTTCCAGCATGGCCTTGCGGCGGTCGCCGAAGCCTGGGGCCTTGACGGCGCAGGTCTTCAGGATGCCACGGATGTTGTTGACCACCAGGGTGGCCAGCGCTTCGCCTTCGATGTCTTCTGCGATGATCAGCAGTGGACGGCCGGCTTTGGCAACTTGTTCCAGGATCGGCAGCAGGTCGCGGATGTTGGCGATCTTCTTGTCGCACAGCAGGACGAATGGATTGTCCAGGATGGCAACTTGCTTTTCCGGGTTGTTGATGAAGTACGGCGACAGGTAGCCGCGGTCGAACTGCATGCCTTCGACGATGTCGAGTTCGTCGTTCAGGGACTTGCCGTCTTCCACGGTGATGACGCCTTCCTTGCCCACTTTTTCCATCGCTTCAGCGATACGCTCGCCGATCGAGTAGTCCGAGTTGGCCGAAATGGCGCCAACCTGGGCGATTTCTTTGGTGGTGGTGCATGGCTTGGCGATCTTGGCCAGCTCTTCGACGGTGGCAGCTACTGCCTTGTCGATGCCGCGCTTCAAGTCCATCGGGTTCATGCCAGCGGCCACGAATTTCATGCCTTCGCGCACAATGGCTTGCGCCAGCACGGTGGCGGTGGTGGTGCCGTCGCCGGCGTTGTCGCTGGTGCGGGAAGCAACTTCCTTGACCATTTGCGCGCCCATGTTCATGAGCTTGTCTTTGAGTTCGATTTCTTTCGCGACCGATACACCGTCCTTGGTGATGGTAGGGGCGCCGAACGAGCGCTCGATGACCACGTTGCGGCCTTTAGGACCCAGGGTGACCTTGACTGCGTTGGCCAGAATGTTGACGCCTTCAACCATCTTGGCGCGCGCTGCGTCGCCGAATACTACATCTTTAGCTGCCATGTTTTTTTCTCCGAAAATGAATTGGAATTACTTGACCAGGACGGCCATGATGTCTTCTTCGCGCATCACCAGCAGTTCTTCGCCGTCGACTTTGACGGTTTGGCCGGAGTATTTGCCGAACAGCACGCGATCGCCAACTTTGACTTCCAGCGCGCGTACTTTGCCGTCGTCCTGGACTTTGCCGTTGCCGACAGCCAGGATTTCGCCCTGGTCCGGTTTTTCAGCAGCTGCGTCAGGGATGATCAGGCCGGATGCAGTTTTGGTTTCCTGGTCGAGACGCTTGACGATGACGCGATCGTGCAATGGGCGAAGGTTCATGCAAAACTCCTTAATATTCAATGGTTTGACTTGCTATTCATGGCGGTGCACGGCGTGCAGGGCCTGGAAATCTGGGTGAGTGTGATTGTTAGCACTCTCTCCTAACGAGTGCTAATTATAGGGACGGTGTCCCGTATTTTCAAGACATCATCTTGAAGGGTGGTCAAATATATTTAATCTTGTGCGAAACAGCTTATTGTTATTTGATTAATTTGGCTTACAGCTCGCGTTCGATGATGTAGCGCGGGCGCGCCTTGCTTTCCATATAGATTTTGGCCACGTACTCGCCGATCACGCCCAGGCTGAGCAACTGCACGCCGCCCAGAAAGAACATCGGCACCATGGTCGACGCCCAGCCTGGCACGCCCACGTGGTTGACCACCCGCTCCCACAGCACCCAGCAGACGCCTGCCAGGCTCATGGCCGACACGCCCAGCCCGAACATGGTGATGGCGCGCAGCGGCGCGACCGAAAACGAGGTCACGCCCTCCAGCGCGAACGCCAGCATTTTGCCCAAGGGGTATTTGGATTCGCCGGCCATGCGCTCGGCACGGTCGAAATGCACGACTGCGCTGTTGAATCCGAGTTGCGGCACGATCCCGCGCAAAAACATGTTGCGTTCGCCGTACTGGGCTAGCGCGTCGAGCGCGCGGCGCGACAGCAAGCGGTAATCGGCGTGGTTGAAGACGATTTCCACGCCCAGCCGCGCCAGCAGCCAATAGTAGGCCTGCGCGCTGAGGCGCTTGAAGCGGGTGTCGGCATCGCGCCGGCGCCGCACGCCGTACACCACGTCGGCGCCGCCGGCATGGGCGGCCAGCATCGCGCGCATCGCGTCAGGATCGTCCTGCAGGTCGGCGTCGATGCTGATGGCGATCTCGCCCGGGACGGTGAACAGCCCGGCCAGCAAGGCGTTCTGGTGCCCGCAGTTACGCGACAGCTTGATGCCGCGCACCTGAGGATCGGCCGCGCCAAGCTCTTCGATGAGGCGCCAGGTGGCGTCGCGCGAACCGTCGTCGACAAAATAGATGGCGCTGTCGGCGTCGGCCGCGCCGTGCGCGCACAAATCGTGCAGCAGCGCCAGCAGGCGGCGCGCGGTTTCAGGAAGCGCCGCTTCCTCGTTGTAGCAGGGTACGACGATGGCCAGGCGCGTCATCAAGCATCCTTTATAGTGGAGTGGGTATCGGCGAACGCCCAGCAGCGAAAGCCAAGGTAGCTGACCAGGGTGTAGCACAGCACGGCGCTTGCCTGGGCCACGACCGGCGCTACTGCCACGCGCAAGAGCGCGAGCAGGACCGCCAGGTTGACCAGCCAGGCCACCAGCGTCACCACGGCAAACCGGCTCGCCAGTGCCAGCAAGGGGCCGCGATGGCGGAAGGTCCAGCGGCGGTTCAGCGTAAAACTGAGCATCAGGCCCAGCGCGTAGCCGGTGGCGTTGGCCGCCACCTCGCCCATGCCCAGCAAGCGCGCGCCATAGATCATGCCCAGGCCGGCCGCCGTATTGAGCAAGCCGACCATGACGAAGCGCCACAAGGTGCGGTCCGGCGTCCAGCGCATCATGGCTGCGCGCAGAGCCGGTACTGCGCCCCCAGCGGCACGCGCGTGAGCACCCGCTCCAGCGGCCGCAAGCCGCTCAGCATGGCGGGAAAGAAAATGCGGTAGGCCAGCGACAGGCGCGAAAACCCGGCCGCGCGCAGGCGGGCGCGCAAGGTATTGGCGCCGATCAGCACCGCATTGGCGTCGAAGGGACAGGTGTTGACCGCGTGCCGCGTCAATGGGTTCAGCGGGTTATGCTCGAACACGAACAGGCGTCCATCGTCGCTCAGCACGCGGCGCAGCTCGCGCAGCAACGGCACCTGGCTGGCCACATCAATATGGTGGAACACGCAGGCGGCGAACGCCACGTCGAAACTGCCGGCGGCAAAAGGCAGCGTGACGCCGTCGAAGCTGCGGTACTGCGCGGCGTCCGGATAGCGCTCGCGCGCAATGGCCAGCGAGCGCTCGGACACGTCCAGGCAGGTGAGCGCGGCGTCGGGGAAAGCTTCTTGCCAATGCGGGATCGACGCCCCGACGCCAGCGCCGAAGTCGAGAATGCGCGCCGGCTTGTGCGGCGCGCACAGGCGCGCCACATCTTGCACCTTGTAGCGTGCAAAGTAGGCGGGCGACTCGCCGGAGAGGGCGATGTTGGCGGCGTGCTGCTGCTCGTATTCATCGGCAAAACGGTCGAATTCAGTCTGATCCATGACGCCTCTCTAGTGGGCCGCGATGTCGCGCTCGCGCACATGCACCACCGCTGTGGCATCGGCATGCACGCGTTTCCAGCCGGGCATGCGGTCGAGTAGCGCCAGCGCCGGCGTGCCCGGTTCCAGCATCGTCCAGCCGATGCGGTAGTCGTCCAGCAGTTGTGGCAGCGCTGCGCTGTCATGCAGCGTCAAGGCGTCAAGGTGGCGTTTCAGCAGCGCGTCGCCATACATGTCGGCGCGCCCGTCGATGAACACCGGCACCCGCATGTAAATCAGGTAGCCGCCAAAATTATAGGCATTGAGCACCGGGCCGGCCGCACCTGCGCGCATGGCCGCCTGCAAGGCCGCTTCGGGGCGCGATTTACCGGATGGCGCGAAGCGGGCCGACTGCAGCGTCATGCCGATCAGCAGGCCCGTCAGCACAACGCTGGCCGCGATGGCTCCTGCACGTGCGGGCGCGGCCAGTGCGCGAAATACCCGGTCCAGGCCTTCGACATCGGGCGCGCTTCCTTTGGTGGCGTTCCACTGCAGCGCCAGCGGCGCGGCGATCAGAAACGGCATCACCAGGCCAAGCACGTCCAGGTGGCGTTGATGCTTGAGCGCCAGATGGACCAGGCCGAGCATGAGCACCAGGCGTAGCCACGGCAGCCGCAAACGCCCCGAACAGGCAATCGCCAGTATCAGCAGCAGCCACACTTCCAGCATCTGCAGCTTGTGGAAGTTGGGCGACATCCATTCGCCGATAAGATCCAGCGCCAGTTTCATGTTCATGATTTGAATCGGGTACCACAGGCCGTGCCAGCCCGATGGCGTGAGCAGCACGGCCGCGATCGACAAGCCGATAAAACCGCTCCAGCGCCATGCCGCCTGGCGCCGTCGTTCGGGCGCCGTTCTGAGCACCGCATCGAGCGCCAGCGCCACGCCCAGCGCCAGGCCGAGCGTAAAGCTGCCATGCAAATTGGCCCACAAGGTCATCAAAGGCAGCGCCAGCCAGGGCGGGCCGCTTTCCTGTTCGGCGGCGTTGACCAGCGTGCCGACCCACACGGCCAGCACGGGCCAGATCAGGACATGGGGACGCGCCAGCAGATGGCTGGCCAGCATGGCGCCGGCAAACGCGGTCAGCAGCAATGCATGGACCGGCTCCATGCGCGCCAGCAGAAAGCGCATCAGATAGGCCAGGGTGGCGCCCAGGACCAGCGCAACTGCGACCGTCAGCCCGGCCCAACCTGCCACCTGGAACAGGCCGGCCAGCGCAAGCTCGGACAGCCATTCATGCGCCGTCCACGCGGTCCCTGGCATGGAGTGCGAAAAGGGGTCGCTATGCGGCACCGCGCCGTGCTCGAACATCCAGCGTCCGGTGGCCAGGTGCCAGTAGGTATCCGGATCGCCCAGCACCGCATTGACGCGCTCGCCGCCGAGAACGGCAATGAAGCTCAGGAACGCGACCAGCAACGGCCATGAGACACCGAAGGTGCGCACGGCGAACGGCGCAGGGTTCAATTCATTCTCAACGGCCGGCATGGAGGCGTCCTGGGTGGGTGTCGATGAAATAGCCGAATTATTGTTACACATTTCCCAATAATTTTGTTCAAAACCAATACCCTGCGGCGCAGGCCTATTTTTGCACCGCTGGAAATGATGCTTTTTCTCAAAAGAAGGCGCTAACGCACTGAATCGGTTGACTAAAAATCCCCCGCAGCCCTATAGTATTAGGATGATTTCTGAATTTAACGACCTGTCCGACAAAATTGACCGGCTTGCCGAGTTGACCCTGTCCCTCCGCCGCGAGAATGCCAGCTTGCGACTATCGAACGCCGCGCTGGCCGCCGAGAACGGCGCCTTCATGGAACGCTTGTCGCAAGCCCAGGCGCGCGTCGAAGCGCTGCTCGCCACGCTGCCCGAAGCGGCCGAAGTGGCATTGACCAATGATGAGGCTGACCAATGATCCAACTTGATGTCAGCATCATGGGCAACCCGTATCGCCTCACCTGCAAAGCCGGCGAAGAACAGACCTTGCAGGAAGCGGTCAGCTACCTCGATGGCAAGATGTGCGCACTGCGCGATTCGGGCAAAGTCAAAGGCAATGACCGCATCGCGGTGATGGCGGCGCTGTCCATGGCAGCCGAATTTTTATCGGTCAAAGCGCCGCAAGGACCGCTGTCCGATTTATCGATTTTGGAAGTCAAGCAAAAGATCGGCGCCATGCACACGGTATTGGACGAAGCGCTGACGCCGCAAGAAAATCTTTTTTAAGACGGCTTTTTCGTTTGACATGTCGACGCATCGGAGTAAACTTCGTTCCACCCTGCGGTGTTCGCGATTGCCATATATTCCTTGAACCATTTTTGTGCACAGGTCGCGGTTTTTGTTTGATGGGAGTGAGCGTCACTTGCTTGACGAACCCGAAATTGAACTGACTGTGACCGCCTTGAACCATTAGGTTCGGGATGCCGGCAAAAACGGCACATGCGGGGCTCTTATTTTTGAAAAGCGGTTGCACGCAGTAGTGCGCAACCGTTTTTTTTATGGAAAAACGCAATGCGCTATTGGTTAATGAAGTCCGAACCCGATGAAGTGTCCATCGACGATGTGCTGGCCGCACCCAGGCACACGCTGGCCTGGTTCGGCGTGCGCAACTACCAGGCGCGCAACTTCATGCGCGACGGGATGCAACAGGGCGACCGCGTGTTTTTCTACCACTCCAGCTGCGCCCAGCCCGGCATCGCCGGCATCGTCGAAATCGCCAGCAGCGCCTATCCGGACGCCACCCAGTTCGATCCGGCCAGCCCGTATTACGATCCCAAGGCCACGCTGGAACAGCCGCGCTGGATCAGTGTCGACGTCAAGGCTGTGCGCAAGACGCGCTTGCTCAGCTTGACCGAATTGCGCAGCTATCCCGAACTGGAAGCGATGCGCTTGCTGGCCAAGGGCAGCCGCTTGTCGGTGATGCCGGTCGAACCGGCCGAGTGGAAATTCATCGAGCCGCTGCTTTGATGGACTGGAGCCTGGTGCTGGTGCTGCTGCTGATGGGCGCAGGCGGCGGCTTTGCAGCCGGCCTGCTGGGCGTGGGCGGCGGCATGGTGTTGGTGCCGTTCGTGACCATGATCTTTACCGCCAAGGGCTTCGCGCCGTCGGTGGTGGTGCACATGGCGATCGCCACCTCGCTGGCCACGATTTTGTTTACCTCGCTGTCGTCGGTGCGCGCCCACCACGCGCACGGCGCGGTGCGCTGGCCCATCGTGTGGCTGATCGCGCCCGGCATCGTGATTGGTTCATGGCTTGGCCCGTGGATCGGCAAGCAGCTCAATAGCGCGCTGCTGGCGCTGGTGTTCGGCCTGTTCGTGGCCTTCTCGGCGACCCAGATGATCTTGAACCGCAAGCCGGCGCCCGGGCGCGAACTGCCGCGGGCGCCCGGCATGTTCGGCGTCGGCGTGGTGATCGGCACGGTGGCCGGGCTGGTGGGGGCGGGCGGCGGTTTCCTGTCGGTGCCCTTCATGAGCTGGTGCAACGTCAAGATGCACAATGCGGTGGCCACCAGCGCCGCGCTGGGATTCCCGATCGCGCTGGCAGGCACGCTGTCGAATATCTATTTCGGCTGGAACGCGCCGGGCTTGCCGCCGCACGCGCTGGGCTATATCTACGTGCCGGCGCTGCTGGTCATTGCCGCTGCCAGCGTGCTGATGGCGCCGCTGGGCGCGCGTGCTGCGCACCGCATGCCGGTCGTCAAGCTCAAGCGCATTTTTGCGGTGATCTTGTATTTGCTGGCCTCGTACATGCTGTGGAAAGCGGCGTCAGCCTGGAAGTGATATAAAAATACGATGACTTTTGGTGGGAATTGGAGAGAATTTCCTGTCAGTAGTAAGTCTATATTGGATGCCTACCCGGAGGCATCGCCATGAAAAATCTGAATATCGGCACGCGCTTGAACCTCGGTTTTGGCGTGGTCTTGTTGCTGGTCATCGCCCTGACCTTGCTGGGATTGCGCAGCATGTCGCTGATTAATGATGCGCTGGTGACCGTGGCCGAAAAGAATGCCGCCAAGATGGATGCCGCAGCCGACATGCGCGAAGCCCAGCTCACGATTTCGGTCGCCGTGCGCGACATGGCCCTGCTCAAGGAGTCGTCCCAGGTCCAGGCCCAGCAGGCCATCGTGACCGAGGCCAAGCGCCACATCGCCAGCAGTTTTGTTGTGCTCGACAAATTGGTGGTCTTCCCCAAAGGCATGGCGATCCTGGCGCGCATTCGCAGTGCCAGCGCCGAAGCGATGCCCTTGCTGGAACGCGCCGTGCAACAAGCCCAGGCGGGACAGGCCGACGCGGCTGCCGCGCAGCTGGCCGGTCCGGCTGCGGCGCCGACGGCGCGCTGGGCGGCGGCGCTGGGCGAGCTGATCGACTTCCAGCTGGAACTGAACGCCAAGGGCACGGCCCAGGCCAAGACCGATTATGACGTCGCGCGCCTCGTGCTCACTTCGCTGGGGGCCGCCGCCGTGATGGCCGGCATGTTGATCGCCTGGCTGTCGGCGCGCTCGATCACGGTGCCGATGCGGCGCGCCGTGCGGATCGCCGAAACGGTGGCGGCGGGCGACTTGAACAGCCATATCGAAGTCGATTCGCGCGACGAAACGGGCCAGCTGCTGCAAGCGCTCAAGGGCATGAATGCCAACTTGCACAACATCGTGCACCGCGTGCGCAGCGGCACCGGCACCATTGCCACGGCGTCGAGCCAGATCGCCAGCGGCAATATGGATTTGTCTTCGCGCACCGAACAGCAGGCCAGCTCGCTCGAAGAAACGGCGTCGTCGATGGAAGAATTGACGTCCACCGTCAAGCAAAATGCCGACAACGCGCGCCAGGCCAATACGCTGGCTGCCTCGGCCTCGCAAGTGGCCGTCAAGGGCGGCAAGGTAGTGGCCGAAGTGGTGGGAACGATGGCCTCGATTAACGCGTCGTCGAAAAAAATTGTCGACATTATCGGCGTCATCGATGGCATTGCTTTCCAAACCAATATCCTGGCACTCAACGCCGCCGTCGAGGCGGCACGCGCCGGCGAGCAAGGGCGCGGCTTTGCCGTGGTCGCGGCCGAGGTGCGCAACCTGGCCCAACGCGCCGGCAGCGCGGCCAAGGAAATCAAACTGCTGATCGACACCTCGGTCGATAAAGTCGACACCGGCACCCGGCTGGTGGCCGAAGCCGGCACCACGATGGCCGAAATCGTGGCCAGCGTTCAGCGCGTGACCGACATCATGGGCGAGATCACCTCGGCCAGCGCCGAGCAGGAGTCGGGCATCGAGCAAATCAACATCGCGATCAGCCAGATGGACACGGTGACCCAGCAAAATGCCGCGCTGGTCGAACAAGCGGCCGCCGCGGCCGCCTCGCTGCAGGAACAGGCGGCCGACCTGGAGCAAGTGGTCAGCGTGTTCAAGGTGGCCGCTGTCCACGCGGCGCCAGCGGCGCCAGCGCGCAGGCCCGCGCCCAAGCGGCTGGCCGTGGCCAATGGCGAACGCTGGGAATCGTATTAGGCGTCGCGCTTGTAGGCCCAGGCAATCACGGCCAGTGCGCCAAAGATCATCGGCAGCGACAGCACTTGTCCCGAAGTGATCGGCAAACCGAGCACCGTGGTTTCCCAATCGGGCACGCGGAAGTATTCGGTAAAGAAGCGCGCGCAGCCATACAACAGCATGTACATCGCACCGGTGGCCGCGCGTGGGCGCGCCTTGCGCGCATACAGCCAGATCAGCACGAACACGATCAAGCCGTCGACGATCAGCTGGTACAAGGGCGACGGATGGCGCAAGCCTTCCAGGTACACCGGCGCCGAAGGCAGCGCACCGGGCACCGGCCAGCGCATGGCCCACGGCAGCGTGGCGTCGGCCACGCGGCCCGGCAGTTCGGCGTTGATGAAGTTGCCCAGGCGGCCGGCGGCGTACCCGAGCGGCACCAGCGGCGCGATGAAATCGTAGACGTCGAAAATATTGCGCTTCATCTTGCGCGCCCACAGCCACATGGCCAGCATCACGCCGAGGAAGCCGCCATGGAACGACATGCCGCCCTGCCAGATCTTGAAGATGTCGAGCGGGTGGGCAAAGAAATGGGCCGGCTGGTAGAACAGCACCTCGCCCAGGCGGCCGCCCAGCACCACGCCCAGCATGCCGTAGAACAGCATGTCATCGAGGTCCTCGAACTTCCAGCCTTGGGCGGCGATGTGCGGCTGCTTGATGCGCACCCGTCCCAGCGCCAGGAACATCGCAAACGCCAGCACGTACATCAGGCCATACCAGTGCACGTGCAGCGGGCCTATGGAAAAAGCGATCGGGTCCGGCATCGGGTGGGTCAGCATTGGGTGTTCTTCCTTAATAAATCCAAAAAGCCTTGCAGCACGGGCGAGGTGTTATCGCGCCGCCATGCCAGTCCGGTTTCGACTTGCGGCGTAGCGTCGCGCAGTGCCCGGTATTCTACGCCGGGGCGCATCAGGTTGGATACCGATTGCGGCACCAGCGCGATGCCCATGCCGGCCGATACCAGCCCGACGATGGTTTGCATCTGGATCGCTTCCTGGCCGATTTCGGGCGTGATGCCGGCCGCGCGAAAGCAGGCCAGGATCGCGTCGTGCAAGGCCGGCGCGATCGGGCGCGGGAAGATGATCAACGGCGTGGGCGGCAAGTCCTTGAGCCACAGCGCGCCAGTGCCGCCCGCCAGGCCGGTGGGCGCGGCCAGGATCAGCGGTTCGGCGAGCACCTTCAAATAATCGAGATCGGCGCGCGCCTTGTCCGGCAGCGGCGGGATCAGCAGGCCGGCGTCGATGCGCGCGTGCAGCAAGTCGTCGACCTGCAGGTCGGAGGTGGCTTCCTGCAGCGCGATCTGCACCTGCGGATACTGGGCGCGGTACTGGCGCAGGAACGGCGGCAGCACGCTGTAATCGGCCGACGAAACGAAGGCCAGGGACAGCCGGCCCGCTTCGCCGGCGGCGGCGCGGCGCACCAGTTCAGGCAAGTCGCCGGCCTGGAGCAGCATGCGGCGCGCCTCGGGCAGCAGGGCGGCGCCGGCCGGGGTCAAGGCTACCGCGCGCCGGTTGCGCTCGAACAGGGGCGTGCCGAGCAGTTCTTCCAGTCCCTGGATGGTCTGCGACAGCGGCGGCTGGGTCATGTGCAAGCGCGTGGCGGCCTTGCCGAAGTGGAGTTCTTCGGCGACGGCGATAAAGTAGCGCAGCTGGCGCAGTTCCAGGTTCATTGATATGCGTTTCGATCTAAATTATATCGAATGATATCTTATTCGACTCACAGCAGTGGAACAAGATATTTGACTAAAGGCTGGGGGCGCGGCATTCTGGTTCCATCTACTACAGGAGAATCACCATGGCCGACCAGCCGCGCTACAACCGCCGTTCCCGCAACATTACCGAAGGCGTTTCGCGCAGTCCGAACCGTTCGATGTACTACGCCATGGGCTATGAAGAGGCGGACTTCAGCAAGCCGATGATCGGCGTGGCCAACGGCCACTCGACCATCACGCCGTGCAACTCGGGGCTGCAAAAGCTGGCCGACATCGCCATTTCCACCATCAAGGAAGCGGGCGGTAATCCGCAGGTATTCGGCACGCCGACCATCTCGGACGGCATGTCGATGGGCACCGAAGGCATGAAGTATTCGCTGATCTCGCGCGAAGTCATTGCCGACTGCATCGAGACGGCCGTCAACGGCCAATGGATGGACGGCGTGGTCGTGATCGGCGGCTGCGACAAGAATATGCCGGGCGGGATGATCGCGCTGGCGCGCACCAACGTGCCGGGCATCTATGTGTACGGCGGCACCATCAAGCCGGGCAACTGGAAAGGCAAGGACCTGACCATCGTGTCGGCGTTCGAAGCGGTGGGCGAATTTACGGCCGGGCGCATGTCCAAGGAAGACTTCGACGGCATCGAGCGCAACGCCTGTCCATCGGCCGGCTCCTGCGGCGGCATGTACACCGCCAACACCATGTCGTCCTCGTTTGAAGCATTGGGTATGGGATTGATGTACTCGTCGACGATGGCCAATCCGGACGACGAGAAGGTCGGCTCGGCGGCCGAATCGGCGCGCGTGCTGGTCGAAGCGGTCAAGGCCGACCTGAAGCCGCGCGACATCATCACCCGCAAATCGATCGAAAACGCGGTGTCGCTGATCATGGCCACCGGCGGCTCGACCAACGCGGTGCTGCACTACCTGGCCATTGCCCACGCGGCCGAAGTGGAATGGACCATCGACGACTTCGAGCGGGTGCGCCAGAAGGTGCCGGTCATCTGCAACCTCAAGCCGTCGGGCCAGTACGTGGCGACCGACCTGCACAAGGCCGGCGGCATTCCGCAGGTGTTGAAACTGCTGCTCGACGCGGGGCTGTTGCACGGCGACTGCATCACCATCACCGGGCGCACCATGGCCGAAGAACTGGCCAACATTCCGGCCGTGCCAAGGGCAGACCAGGACGTGATCCGCACTATCGACAAGGCGCTGTACGCGCAGGGCCACCTGGCCATCCTGAAGGGCAATCTGTCGCCGGAAGGCTGCGTGGCCAAGATCACCGGCTTGAAGAACCCGGTGATCACGGGGCCGGCGCGCGTGTTCGAAGACGAATACACGGCCATGGACGCGATCCTGGCCGACGCCATCAAGCCGGGTGACGTGCTGGTGATGCGCTATCTGGGGCCGAAGGGCGGACCGGGCATGCCGGAAATGCTGGCGCCGACCGCAGCACTGATCGGCAAGGGGCTGGGCGAATCGGTGGGCTTGATCACGGACGGGCGTTTCTCGGGCGGCACCTGGGGCATGGTGGTGGGGCATGTATCACCCGAGGCGTTCGAAGGTGGCACGATCGCGCTGGTCAACGAAGGCGATTCGGTGACCATCGACGCGCACCAGCAACTGATCCAGCTGAACGTAGCGGATGAAGAAATCGCGCGCCGGCGCGCGCTGTGGACCAAGCCAGCGCCGCGCTACACGCGTGGCGTGCTGGCCAAATTCGCCGCGCTGGCGTCGACCGCCAGCAAGGGCGCCGTGACCGGTTAAGGCTATTTCTTCTTCTTGTCGAAGGTGTTCTTCAGGCGCTCGGCCTTGCGTTTGGCGTCAAGGTTGTGCTCTTTCTGCTTGTCGAGGCCGAAGATTTTTTCGATGTATTCGAACCAGATGAAGGCGAACCCCATGAGGCCGATGACCCACCACCACGACATGTCGGCGAACTTCCAGACCTCGAAAAATTTCAAAACACCGAGGGTGACGAATAAGATGATGATAGGCATTGAAGCTCCTTTGAATCATTCATCTTACAAACGTCAGCGCGCAGCGTCAACCGCAGCCTTGGATTAAGCGTTAAGAGTAGAATACTTGCAATTGTCACCCTGGAGAAATACATGAAACGTTCCCTGATGTTGTGTATGGTGTTGTCGGCGCTGGCCTCGTCCAGCGCGATGGCGAATGCCGATCTGGCCAAAGCAAAAAATTGCATGGCATGCCACGCCGTTGGCACCAAGCTGGTAGGTCCCGCCTACAAGGATGTGGCCGCCAAATACGCTGGCCAGAAGGATGCCGAAGCCAAGCTGGTGGCCAAGGTCATGAAGGGTGGTTCGGGTGCCTGGGGCGCAGTGCCAATGCCAGCCAACACCCAGGTCAGCGAGGCCGAAGCGCATACGCTGGTCAAGTGGGTGCTGTCGCAAAAATAAACTGTGCGCTCCTCAACAAAAAACCACCGAACTTCGGTGGTTTTTTTGTGACTGCGAGTGATTATTTGATCACTTCCATCTTGGTGCGCTTGCCGCCCTTGAAGGTGAACAGCGTCAGCGCGCCGTCCTTGATGTCGCCCTTGTCGTCGAACTGGATCATGCCCGTCACGCCCTGGTATTTGATCTTTTTCAGTTCCGGCAAATACTTGGCTGGATCGGCCGATTTGGCGTTTTGCATCGCTTGCGCCATGACCATCACCGAATCGTAGACGTATGGTGCGTACAGCTGCACGTCGACGTTGAAGCGTTTCTTGAAGCGCGCCGAGAAGTCGCTCAGTACTTTTTCCTGTGCACCCATCACGCCGCCCGCTTCGGCGCAGGTGACGTTGCCGTCGCCCAGGCCGTCGCCAGCCAGGCGGATCATCGCTTCGGTGCAGACGCCGTCGCCGCCCATGAACTTGGCGTTGATGCCCAGCGCTTTCATTTGCTTGAGCATCGGGCCGCCGACCGCGTCCATGCCGCCGAAGAAGACCAGGTCTGGCTTCTTCGCCTTCAGGGACGTCAGGATGGCGGTGAAGTCGGTCGCCTTGTCGGTCGTGAATTCCTTGGCGACGATGGTCACGCCCGGGCCCTTGGCGCTCTTGACGAATTCGCCGGCGACACCCTGGCCGTAGGCGGTGCGGTCGTCGATCACGGCGATGTTCTTGGCGTTCAGTTTGGTGACCGCGTATTTACCCAGCGTGCCACCGAGCTTGTTGTCATTGGCGACGACGCGGAACGCACCCGGGAAACCTTGCTTGGTGTACATCGGCTGGGTCGACGATGGCGAAATCTGGGGAATGCCGGCGTCGTTGTAAATCTTCGAGGCCGGCACCGTGGTACCCGAATTGAGGTGGCCGATCACGCCTTGCACGTGGGCGTCCACCAGCTTTTGCGCCACGGCCGTGCCTTGCTTTGGATCGGCGCCATCATCTTCCATGACCAGCTCGAACTTGACCTTCTTGCCATTGATCAGGAAGCCTTTGGCGTTCAGTTCTTCCACTGCCAGTTTGGCGCCGTTTTCGTTGTCTTTGCCGAGGTGGGCGCTGGCGCCTGAAATCGGGCCGACGTGGCCGATCTTGACAACTTCCTGGGCGCTGGCGTTGCCGGCGAACGCCAGGGCGATGGCCAGTGGGACGAGTTTGGTCGTGAACTGCATGGGGTTTCTCCAATAAATGAAAACAAAGCGCTTGTGACGCCGCTCAAATTTTTTACGTAGGGCAGAAGGTACAACAAATTAGCAGGTTCGCAAAGCCCGTCGTCATGCGACAGCCTGTAAACGCAGCGCAGCGCGCGCCGGTGGACCCGGGCGCGCGCTGCTGGCAGTGACTTTGTAAGCAAACGATACGGGAGGCTATTTTTTCAGCGCTTGCAGGTGGACCAGCTCTTGCTGCACGGCGCGCATGACGATTTGCTCGATGGTCTGCTGCAGGCCGTCGCGGATCTCGTCGGTCAGCCCGGCGATGGCATGCTTGAGCACATGCTCCATGCTGTCGCGCAATCGCTGTTCAAGGACGAAGTCGACCCTTCCTTGGAGTTGCTGCAAGATACGCTCGGAAAGCCTGCGTTCGAGCAGGTTCCACTGCGGTTCGGTCCAGTTGCCGATGGCGCGCGTTTCGAGGTCGGCATTGACGTCGTCCTGCACTGGCGCCGACGCCGGCGCGTCGGCGGCTTGTTCGCTGGCGCGCCGGTCCTTGTCCTGGCGGTCGCTGAACACTTCGGTCAGGACCGGGATGTTGTGGTCGAACGTTGCGTTCTGGTTCATGGTCACGTCGCTACGAAATGGGTTAATGGGTAGGACTGCTGTTTGTAGGCGATATAACGTGTGCGCCCGGCTGCAGCATCGTCCTCGTCGGTCGAAATGATTTCAAAGACGCGTTCGAATCGTGCCAGTCCATGCGGTGTTGAGCGCGTCAGGTTCACCAGCATGTTGTAATGCGGAAAATCACCTTCCAGGCTGTCAGTGACAATGATCGGCGACTGCGCCGCCAAGGCGTCGCCAGCCATCGCGTGCGGCAGGAAATCGGTCTCGCTCACCGTCCACAGTCCTTGGTTGAGCGCGGCCGCCTGCTGTGCGTCCTCGGTCAGCAACACCAGCTTGCCACGCGCGCCGTAGGCCTTGCGGGCCAGTCGACACGCGTAACTCACTTTATCGGAAATATTCGTGTGAAAATCGATCCGCGTCATGGTTTCACTCAAAAGCGGAAACCCGGTGGCGCCGTTTGTGGCGCCAATGCCTTGGCGCGTGCCTCCGCTTCTTCGGCGTCGGCGGCAGCCTGGCTCGCGGCCTCGCGCTCCTTATCCTGGGCGGCCGGCTTGGCGGCGCTTGGCGCGGCGGCCATGGCGGCCGGATAGCGGTAAGTCGATGGCAAGATCTTCGTGGCCGGATACTGGGCGCTGGTGAGCATCGCGTCCCAGGTGTTTTGCTGGTAACCGGTCGACTTGGCGCTGCCAACGACCAGCAGCGGCAGGTTGCCGTCGCCGCCGGCGGCGCGCAGGCGTGCCTCGTCGTCCGCATTGGTGACGGTTTTTTCGGTGAACGGAATGCCGCGTGCGCGCAAGTAGTTGCGACCCGAGTCGCAGCCACTGCACGAGGTGGTGGTGTACAGCGTGACCGGATGGCTGCGCATGGCCGTCGTCAAGGCGTACGGCATGTCGCCCGATACGCTGCCCACCGGCGCGCTGTTGACCTTGGCCTGCTTGGCCGTTTCCGGCGGCGGCGTGTCGCTGAAATGGGTCTTGCCGCTGGCATCGACCCATTTATATAGTTGCGCGCTGGCGCTGGCGGCGCATAACAGCAGGGCCAGGCCCAGCAACGCGCCACGGCGCCATGTTGTTTCGATGTTCATGATTGCCTTACTCCTGGGGTGACTTCATGCCGCTATGCCGTAACAGCGCGTCGATGCTCGGTTCGCGGCCACGGAAGGCCTTGAACGATTCGAGCGCCGGGCGCGAACCACCGACTGCGAGGATCTCTTGCTGAAACCGCTTGCCGGTATCGTCGGACAGGGTGCCGCCGCCGGCTGCTACCGCTTCTTCAAACGCTGCGTAGGCATCGGCGGACAATACTTCTGCCCACTTGTAGCTATAGTACCCGGCAGCATAGCCGCCTGCAAAGATATGTCCAAACGAGTGTTGGAAACGGTTGAATGCGGGCGGCATCATGACCGAGAATTTCTCGCGCACTTCGTTGATCAGGGCCTGCACCGGCTTGGCGCTGGCTGGGTCGTAGTCATAATGCAAGTGCATGTCGACCAGCGAAAACTCCACCTGGCGCAGCGTTTGCATGCCGGATTGGAAATTTTTCGCTGCCATCATCTTGTCGTACAGCGCGCGCGGCAGCGCTTCGCCGGTCTTGACGTGGGCGGTCAAGTGCTGCAGCACGTCCCATTCCCAGCAAAAGTTTTCCATGAACTGGGATGGCAATTCGACCGCATCCCATTCCACGCCCGAAATACCGGAAACGCCGATCTCGTCCACTTGGGTGAGCATGTGGTGCAGGCCGTGGCCGAATTCGTGGAACAGCGTGGTCACTTCGTCATGCGTGAACAGCGATGGCTGCAGCTGGCCGTCGACGGTGGCCGGCGGCGTGAAATTGCAGGTCAGGTAGGCCACCGGTGTCTGCACGCCGCCGCCAGTGGTCAAGCGCCGTCCGCGCGCGTCGTCCATCCAGGCGCCGCCGCTCTTGCCGCTGCGTGCATACAGGTCCAGGTAGAACTGGCCGATCAGCTTGCCGTCGCGTTCGATGCGGTAAAAGCGCACGTCCGGGTGCCAGACCGGCGCGTCGTCCGGTTTGATTTGCACCGAGAACAGGCTTTGCACCAGCTTGAACAGGCCGTCGACCACCTTCGGTTCAGGGAAGTATTGCTTCACTTCCTGGGCCGAGAATGCGTAACGCTGTTCGCGCAGCTTTTCCGACGCGTACGTCAAGTCCCACGCTTCGAGCTGGGCTATGCCGAGCTCGTCGCGCGCAAAGCTGCGCAGTTCGGCCAGGTCTTTTTCCGCGTAGGGACGGGCGCGCTTGGCCAGGTCTTCCAGAAATTCGATGACGTGCTCGGGGCTTTGCGCCATTTTCGGCACCAGCGACACTTCGGCGAAATTGCGGTAATCGAGCAGCTTGGCTTCTTCGTCGCGCAGCTTGAGCAGGGTCGAGATGTTGCCGGTGTTGTCCCAGTTTTCCAGCTGGCTGAACACCACGCCCATTTCGGACGCCTTGGTCGCGCTGGCGCGGTAGATGGTCTCGCGCAGCGCGCGCTGGTCGGCAAATTGCAGGATCGGAAAGTAGGACGGGAAGTGCAGCGTGAACTGGTAGCCGCTCTTGCCGTCCGCTTCGGCTGCGGCGCGCGCTGCCTGTTTGGCGTCGTCAGGCAGGCCGGCCAGCTCGGCTTCGTCGTCCACCACCAGCTTGTAGTCATTGGTGGCGTCGAGCACGTTTTCGGAAAAACGGGTCGACACGGCCGCGTGCTGTTCCTGGATCTGGGCGAAGCGTTCTTTTTTGTCCGCAGGCAGTTCGGCGCCGCCCAGGCGGAAATCGCGCAAGGCATTGCCGATGATTTTCTTGCGCGCGTCCGACAGATCGGCGTAAGCGGCGCTGGCGGCGATCGCCTTGTACTTGGCGAACAGCGTTTCGTTTTGCGACAGCGCGGTCCAGAACTCGGTCACGCGCGGCTGGTTCTCGTTGTAGGCGGCGCGCAGCTCGGGGGTGTCGACCACGCTGTTCAAGTGGTTGACGATGCCCCAGGCGCGGCCCAGGCGTTCGGTCGCGTTTTCCAGCGGGATGACGAAGTTTTCCCAGGTCACGTCGTCACGCGGCGCTTCCAGTTCGTGCACCACGGCGCTGGCGTCGGATATCAGTTGCGTGATGGCCGGGCTGACGTGTTCATGCGTAATCGCGTCGAAACGCGGCAGGCCGCTGAAGTCGAGGAGGGGATTGGTGGACTCGGTGTTCATTATGCTCTCCAGTATTCATTCATGCGGCCAGGCCGCTTATCAGGTGCGTTCAGCTGCTTCGACAGTGTTCATCAGCAGCATGGTAATCGTCATCGGGCCCACGCCGCCCGGCACCGGCGTCATGTGCGCGGCCACGTCGCGCACATTGGCGGTGTCGACATCGCCGCACAGTTTGCCGTTATCGTCGCGGTTCATGCCCACATCGATCACGATCGCGCCCGGCTTGACCATGTCGGCGGTGAGCGTGTTGCGGCGCCCCACTGCAGCGACCACGACATCGGCCTGGCGCGTGTGATAGGCCAGATCCGGGGTCGCACTATGGCAGATGGTGACGGTGGCATTCGCTTGCAAGAGCAGCAGTGCCATCGGCTTGCCGACCGTGTTGCTGCGCCCGATCACCACTGCGTGCTTGCCGCGCAGGTCGAAGCCGGTGCTTTCGATCAGTTTCATGCAGCCGTACGGGGTGCATGGGCGGAAACCCGTCAGGCCGGTCATCAGTTCGCCGGCCGACAGCACCGAGTAGCCATCCACGTCCTTGCTGGTCGAGATCGCTTCGATCACCTTGTGCGGATTGATGTGCTTGGGCAAAGGCATTTGCACCAGGATGCCGTGGATGGCCGGGTCGGCGTTCAGCGCGGCGATGCGCTCGAGCAGCGCCGCTTCGGACAGGTCTGCGTCATACTTTTCCAGCAAAGAATGAAAACCGACGTCGGCGCACGCCTTGACCTTGTTGCGCACATAGACCTGGCTGGCCGGATCTTCGCCCACCAGGATCACCGCCAGGCCGGGCTGCTTGCCCTTGGCAGTCAGTGCGGCGGCGCGCTGGCCGATCTCGGCGCGCAGTTGTTGGGAAAGGAGAACACCATCGATCAGTTGTGCGGACATGATTTTTTAGCCGGTAAAGAGGGAAGGCAAGATTATATGCCACCGCGCTCCGTTTCGCGATTTCATAATATGAAACGCGATATCGTAATTTGAAAAAGAATAAAAACGCTGTTAGAATTCATCTACTAATTTGAGGTAATAATAAATCGCCAACAAAAGGAGACGCATTCATGTCAGCCCAACTCGACCAGTTGACGGCCCAAGCCGCCATCGATCCCGACACGCTCGAAACCAAGGAATGGCTCGACGCCCTTGAGACCGTTCTCGAAAACGAGGGCCCGGAGCGCGCCCACTACCTGATGGAACGCCTGGTCGACCTGGCGCGCCGCCGCGGCGCCGCGATCCCGTTCTCCAGCAACACCGCCTACGTCAATACCATCCCCGTCAGCCAGGAAGTGCACAGCCCGGGCAATCTCGAATACGAAGAGCGCCTGCGCTCGTGGATGCGCTGGAACGCGATGGCGATGGTGGTCAAGGCCAACCGCGCCGACGGCGATCTTGGCGGCCACTTGTCCAGCTTTGCTTCGCTGGCGAACATGCTGGGCATCGGCTTCAACCACTTCTGGCACGCGCCAACGGCCGACCATGGCGGCGACCTGCTGTACATCCAGGGCCACTCGTCGCCGGGCGTGTATGCGCGCGCCTTCCTTGAAGGGCGTTTGAGCGAAGAGCAGATGATCAACTTCCGCAAGGAAGTCGACGGCAAGGGCCTGTCGTCCTACCCGCACCCGAAACTGATGCCGACCTTCTGGCAGTTCCCGACCGTGTCGATGGGCCTGGGCCCGCACATGGCGATCTACCAGGCGCGCTTCCTGAAGTACCTGCACGCACGCGGCATCGCCAAGACCGACAACCGCAAGGTATGGGCTTTCTGCGGCGACGGTGAGATGGACGAGCCGGAATCGCTGGGCGCAATCGGCCTGGCCGCGCGCGACATGCTCGACAACCTGGTCATCGTCGTCAACTGCAACCTGCAGCGCCTGGACGGCCCGGTGCGCGGCAACACCAAGATCATCCAGGAACTGGAAGGCGAATTCCGCGGCGCCGGCTGGAACGTCGTCAAAGTCATCTGGGGCCCGGGCTGGGACGCCCTGCTGGCCCAGGACAAGGACGGCATCTTGCAGCGCGTGATGATGGAAACCGTGGACGGCGAATACCAGAACTACAAGGCCAAGGACGGCGCCTACGTGCGCAAGCACTTCTTCGGCAAGCATCCGAAGCTGCTCGAGATGGTCGCCAACATGAGCGACGACGACATCTGGCGCCTGACCCGTGGCGGCCATGATCCGCACAAGATTTACGCCGCCTTCAAGAACGCCCAGGAAACCAAGGGCCAGCCGACGGTGCTGCTGGTGAAAACGGTCAAGGGCTTCGGCATGGGCAAGTCGGGCGAAGCGCGCAACACCGCGCACCAGACCAAAAAGCTCGACGACGAAGCGATCCGCGAAATGCGCGACCGCTTCTCGATCCCGATCCCGGACGACAAGCTGGCCGAGATCCCGTTCTTCAAGCCAGCCGACGACGCGCCCGAGATGGTGTACCTGCACGAGCGCCGCAAGGCCCTGGGCGGCTACCTGCCATCGCGCCGCGTGAAGGCGGAAGAAACGCTGCCTGTGCCCGAGCTGTCGGCCTTCAAGAATGTGCTCGACGCGACCCCGGAAGGGCGTGAAATCTCGACTACGCAAGCGTTCGTGCGCGTCATTTCCACGCTGCTCAAAGACCCGAACCTGGGTCAGCGCGTGGTGCCTATCCTGGTCGATGAATCGCGTACCTTCGGCATGGAAGGCCTGTTCCGCCAGATCGGCATCTACAATCCGAAAGGCCAGCTGTACGAGCCGGTCGACAAGGACCAGGTGATGTACTACCGCGAAGACAAGGCCGGCCAGATCCTGCAGGAAGGCATCAACGAAGCGGGCGGCATGAGCTCGTGGATCGCGGCGGCGACGTCGTATTCCACCAACGACCGCATCATGATCCCGTTCTACACCTACTACTCGATGTTCGGTTTCCAGCGCATCGGCGACCAGGCATGGGCTGCCGGCGACATGCGCGCACGCGGCTTCCTGATGGGCGGCACGGCGGGGCGCACCACGCTCAATGGCGAAGGCTTGCAGCACGAAGATGGCCACAGCCACCTGATGGCCGCCACCATCCCGACTTGCCTGCCGTACGATCCGACCTTCAGCCATGAAGTGGCGGTGATCATTCACGATGGCCTGCGCCGCATGATCGCCAACCAGGAAGATGTGTTCTATTACATCACCATCATGAACGAGAACTACGCCCACCCAGGCCTGCAGGCTGGCCAGGAAGAGGGCATCTTGAAGGGCATGTACCAGCTCTCCAAGGGCGACGCCAACGCCAAGCTGCGCGTGCAGCTGATTGGCTGCGGCACCATTCTGCGCGAGTCGATCGCTGCGGTCGACCTGCTGCTGGCTGACTGGGGCGTCGCTGCCGATGTCTGGTCGGCGCCGTCGCTGACGTTGGTGGCCCGTGATGGCCAGGACGCCGAGCGCTGGAACATGGTCAATCCGGCCCAGTCGCAACGCGTGCCTTACGTGACCGGCTTGATGCAGGACACCGATGGCCCGATCATCGCCACCACCGATTACATGCGCGCGTTTGCAGAACAGATCCGCGCCTTCATGCCGAAGGGCCGCACCTACAAAGTGCTGGGCACCGATGGTTTTGGACGTTCGGACAGCCGCGCCAAACTGCGCGAGTTCTTCGAGGTCAACCGCTATTACATCACCGTGGCCGCGCTCAAATCGCTGGCTGACGAAGGCAAGATTGCGGTATCGGTTGTGGAGCAGGCCATCGTCAAGTATGGCATCAATCCCAACAAGCCGAACCCGGTCACCCTGTAAGAAACGCAGCGTCGTCCTCGCGAAAGCGGGGACCCATACACAGCATGCTCAGTATGGGTCCCCGCGTGCGCGAGGACGACGGGCTAACAAATAAAATACGGAGCAGCTATGAGCATAGTGGAAGTCAAAGTCCCGGATATCGGCGACTTCAAGGAAGTGGAAGTGATCGAACTGATGGTCAAGCCGGGCGACACCGTCAAGGTCGACCAGTCGCTGATCACGGTCGAATCGGACAAAGCCAGCATGGAGATCCCGTCCAGCCATGCGGGCGTGGTCAAGGAACTGCGCATCAAGGTGGGCGACAAGGTCAAGGAAGGCTCGCTACTGCTGATCCTCGAAGCGGCCGAAGGCGCCGCACCAGCGCCGGCACCAGCTGCAGCACCAGCACCAGCACCGGCGCCAACACCTGTTGCTGCCCCGGCCCCAGCACCGGCGCCTGCTCCAGCAGCGGCAGCCGAACTGGCGGTTTCCAATGGCTTGGCCCACGCATCGCCGTCGATCCGCAAGTTCGCGCGCGAACTGGGCGTGGACCTGACGCGCATCGCCGGCACCGGCCAGAAAAACCGCATCACCCAGGAAGACGTGCAAAACTTCGTCAAGGGCGTGATGGCCAGCGCCTCGCCGGGCAATGGCGCCGCAGCTGCCAAGGGCGGCTCCGGCGTCGGCCTGGACCTGCTGCCATGGCCGTCACTCGACTTTTCCAAGTTCGGTCCGACCGAATTGCTGCCGCTGTCGCGCATCAAGAAAATCAGCGGACCCAATTTGCACCGCAACTGGGTGATGATCCCGCACGTGACCCAGTTCGACGAGTCCGACGTGACCGACCTGGAACAGTTCCGCGTCGATTCGAACGCGGCGCTGGCCAAGGCCAAGTCGACCGTCAAGCTGACCATGCTCGCTTTCGTGATCAAGGCCAGCGTCGCGGCGCTGAAAAAATACCCGGCCTTCAATGCGTCGATCGACGCCACCGGCGCCAACCTGATCCTCAAGCAGTACTACAACGTCGGCTTTGCAGCCGATACGCCGAACGGCCTGATGGTCCCGGTGATCAAGGACGCCGACAAGAAATCGATCTCGCAGATCGCCGTCGAAATGGGCGAACTGTCGCTGGCGGCGCGCGAGGGCAAGCTCAGTCCTGCCAACATGCAAGGTGCGACGTTTACCATCTCGTCGCTGGGCGGCATTGGCGGCACGGCCTTCACGCCGATCATCAACGCGCCGGAAGTGGCGATCCTTGGCCTGTCCAAGTCGTCCATGAAGCCGGTGTGGGACGGCGCCGCGTTCCAGCCGCGCCTGATGCTGCCGCTGTCGCTGTCGTACGACCACCGCGTGATCGACGGCGCCATGGCCGCCCGTTTCACCGCCTACCTGGCCGAAGTCATGGCCGACCTGCGCAAGACGCTTTTATAAGGAGACCGAACGATGAGTACAGTTGACGTCAAGGTCCCGAATATCGGCGACTTCAAGGAAGTGGAAGTAATTGAATTGATGGTCAAGGTCGGCGACACGGTCAAGGTTGACCAGTCGCTGGTGACGGTGGAATCGGACAAGGCCAGCATGGAGATTCCATCCTCCCACGCCGGCGTGGTCAAGGAACTGAAAATCAAGGTTGGCGACAAGGTCGCCGAAGGCTCGCTGATGCTGGTGCTGGAAGAGGGCGCTGGCGCCGCTGCTGCGGCTCCCGCTGCAGCTCCTGTCGCGGCGCCAGCCGCTGCTCCGGTTTCTGCGCCAGCGCCGGTAGCTGGTGGCTACAGCGGCCAGGTCGACGTCGAGTGCGAGATGATGGTGCTTGGCGCCGGTCCTGGCGGCTATTCGGCCGCGTTCCGCTCGGCTGACCTGGGGATGAACACGGTGCTGGTCGAACGTTTCGCGTCGCTGGGTGGTGTGTGCCTGAATGTGGGCTGCATTCCATCGAAGGCGCTGCTGCACGTGGCCGCCGTGATCGACGAGACGGCAGGCATGTCCAAGCACGGCGTCACGTTCGCCAAGCCGGAAATCAATCTCGACGAACTGCGCGGCTACAAAGACAAGGTCATCACCAAGATGACGGGCGGCCTGGCCGGCATGGCCAAGGCGCGCAAGGTCAGTGTGGTGCAGGGCGTGGGCCAGTTCGTCAGTCCGAACCATATCGAAGTCACGGCCGCCGACGGCAGCAAGAAAGTGGTCCAGTTCCAGAAGGCGATCATCGCTGCCGGTTCGTCGGTGGTGAACTTGCCGTTCGTGCCGCAGGACCCGCGCATTGTCGACTCGACGGGGGCGCTCGAACTGCGCCAGATTCCAAAGCGGATGCTGGTCATCGGCGGCGGTATCATCGGCCTGGAAATGGCGACCGTGTATTCGACGCTGGGCGCGCGCATCGACGTTGTCGAAATGCTCGACGGCCTGATGCAGGGCGCCGACCGCGACATGGTCAAGGTCTGGCAGAAGTTCAACGACAAGCGCTTCGATAACATCATGACCAAGACCAAGACGGTCGCGGTGGAAGCGCTGGCCGAAGGCATCAAGGTCTCGTTTGAAGCTGCCGAAGCTGGCGGCAAGGCGCCCGAGCCGCAAATTTACGACATGGTGCTGGTAGCCGTTGGCCGCAGCCCGAACGGCAAGAAGATCGCCGCTGACAAGGCCGGCGTGGTGGTCAGCGACCGTGGCTTCATTGCGGTCGACGGCCAGATGCGCACCAACGTGCCGCACATTTTCGCCATCGGCGACCTGGTAGGCCAGCCGATGCTGGCCCACAAGGCGGTGCATGAAGCGCACGTGGCAGCGGAAGCGGCGCATGGCGAAAAGGCCTTCTTCGACGCCAAGGTGATCCCGTCGGTGGCCTACACCGATCCCGAAGTGGCATGGGTCGGCATCACCGAAGACGAAGCCAAGGCCAAGGGCATCAAGTTGGAAAAGGGCCACTTCCCGTGGGCAGCGAGCGGACGCGCGGTGGCCAATGGCCGCGACGAAGGCTTCACCAAGCTGCTGTTCGACGCCGAAACGCATCGCATTGTCGGCGGCGGCATCGTCGGCACCCATGCGGGCGACATGATTGGCGAAATCGCGCTGGCCATCGAGATGGGCGCCGACGGCGTCGATATCGGCAAGACGATCCACCCGCATCCGACGCTGGGCGAATCGATCGGCATGGCGGCCGAAGTGTACAAGGGTGTATGTACCGACTTGCCGCCGATGCGCAAGCGCTAAAACAGCAACGCGTGATGGATGCCGTTCAGTGCAAACTGAGCGGCATTTTTTTCAGCGGCCCATATCGGCGCACTGGGCAGGTGCTATGCTTCATCGCCGCGTCATCTTCTTGTCGCGCATCCCTATAAGGCGAGACCATGACCAAGATGACGCTGTTGCGGGCGGCTGGCTGCGCGCTGTTAGTCCAGTGGAGCGCTGCCGCGTACGCCCTTGACCCCCTCAGCTACGCCCGCTATGACCTGGTCAGGACGAGCGCCCTGCACATGGACCTGAAGGCCGACTTTGGCAAGCGCACCTTGTCGGGCTTTGCCGAACTGTCGCTCGACTGGATCGACAAGTCGGTCCGTACGCTTGACCTGGACACGCGCGACCTGTCGATCGCCAAGATCCAGGTGCAGTCGCAGGATGGCAGCTGGAGCAGCGTGCCATATCAGCTGGACAAGGCTGACGCCGAGAAGGGCCAGGCACTGCATGTGGCCTTGAAAAACCAGCCGGGCAAGGTACGCATCTACTACCACACCATCCCCGGCTCGAAGGCGCTGCAGTGGCTGGCGCCCGCGCGGACGCTGTCTGGCAAGCATCCCTACATGTTCAGCCATTCCTGGCCCATTGATGCGCGCTCCTGGGTGCCGGTCCAGGATACGCCTGCCGTGCGCTTTACCTATTCGGCGCGTATCGACGCACCCCAAGGCCTGCGCGTGGTCATGAGCGCCGCAAACGACCCCAAGGCAAGCGGCAAGGGTGGCTGGCGCTTCACCATGCCGCAGCCGATTCCGTCCTACCTGCTGGCCATTGCAATCGGCGAAATCGAGCTGCGCAATATCGGCCCCCGCACGGGCGTGTACGCCGAACCGAAACTGGCCGACGCCGCAGCCTGGGAGTTTGCGGACATCGAGAAGATGATGGATGCGGCCGAATCGTTGTACGGTCCGTTTCGCTGGGGGCACTACGACATGCTGGTGATGCCACCATCGTTTCCGCTCGGCGGCATGGAAAACCCGCGCCTGACATTTCTCAACCCTACGCTCATTGCGGGCGACCGCAGCCTGGTCTCCCTGATTGCCCATGAGCTGGCGCACAGCTGGTCGGGCAACCTGGTGACGAACGCTTCGTTCAAGCACCTTTGGCTCAATGAAGGCGTCACCAACTATGTGACAACGCGCATCATCGAAGCGGTTTATGGCGAACAAGAGGCAACGATGCTGCTGCAGCTCGAGCAGGAGGAGGCCATCGCTTCGCTGGCCTCGATCCCACCGGCAAAGCAGGCGCTGGTCACGCGCGATGCGGACACGTCGAGCGAGCACTACGCGGATGATGGCTTGGTCTATCCGAAAGGTGCATGGTTCATGCGCACGCTCGAGCAGCGCGCCGGGCGTGCCGTGTTCGATCCTTTCCTGCGCAGCTGGTTCGACCAGCACGCTTTCCAGAGCGCGACGACGGACGATTTCGTCAGCTTCCTGCGCAAGAACCTGCTCGCTGCCCATCCAGGTGTGATGAGCGACGCTGAACTTGACGAGTGGTTGTACGGCGCAGGCATTCCGGCCAGCGCGCAGCACGTGGTATCGCCGCGCCTGGCCGCGCTTGACAGTGCGCGCACGGCCTGGCTCAAGGGCGAACTGCCCACGGCCAAGCTCGATACGGCCAAGTGGTCGGCCAACGAGTGGATGAAGTTCCTGAACGATATCGACCAGAAGGCCAACGCCGCTCAGCTCAAGGAACTGGACCAGGCTTTCGGCCTTGGAAGAAGCAAAAATGCGGAAGTGGCGCAGCGCTTCTACCGCGACGGCATCCATGCCGGTTATGCAGGCATTCGTGCGCCGCTGCGGGAATTCCTCTTGCGCGTGGGGCGCCAGCGCTTGGTCGTGCCGCTCTACACGGCCCTCAAGGCCAGCGAGCGGGACAAGGCCTGGACCGATGCGCTCTACACCGAGGCCAGGGTACGCTATCACCCTGCCATGCAGGCGCGCCTGGACAAGATTTTGGGCAGATAGCTTCGGACGATGTATCCATCCAAAGCGCGGCCGAAGCCGCTTCCTTTATGAGCGCAAAGCTGGAGACTTTTCGCCGATGCGCAAGCGCTAAACCGGCGCACATAAATAAGCCCACCTGCCGTGCGCCCGACGCATGATTGTTGACCAAACTTTTTTTCACCGTATAAATATGAAATTCTGAAAATATACGGTGAATAGTTCTGACATGGACTTCCTTAACCTTTCTGATATCGCCCCAAGGCAATTCATCGACTCTGCAACGCTGTTTGCTGAGACTCCCCGCGCCACCATACTGCGTATGAATCGGCCGCAGGGGGCCGGATTGCGCAAGGTGCGTTGGCAACGATGGACGTTGACCTGTGGGATGCGCGCAAACGTGTGCAGTTCATGACGACGATGGCGCGCCAGGGCGATTCCATGCTTGGCGTGCTACAGCGTGCCGGAAAGCTTCGTTGAATTCAAGCTATGGATGGCAGAACATGCGAGGCGGCGCGAGCCTGCGCAACGTCGCCGCGATTTGCGCCAGGCAGAAATAGTCAGGGAGCTCATATCGGAGGGGCTTTTGATATCGGCGTCGTAGGTCAAAGCAATTAAATTTGCTGTACATATATATATTCCCGGCCTACTAGCGCGTAGAATTCCCAGCTTCCGCCACCTGGAGAACTTCATGCCCGCATTGCGCCTCACCTTCCTGGCCGCTTTCTTGGCCAGCACCTTCGCCTACGCCGCTGACGACGCCGACAAGAAAAAGTGGGACGTCAATCACCCGCCCGGTCCGAGCGCGACCGCCAGCATCGACACCCGCAGTGGCACCTGGATGAGCGTGGACGTGAGCCCGGACGGCAAGACCATCGTGTTCGACATGCTGGGCGACCTGTACTCGCTGCCGATCGCCGGCGGCGAAGCGAAGGCCCTGACCCACTCGATGGCCTGGGAAATGCAGGCGCGCTTTTCGCCCGACGGCAAACAGCTCGCCTTCATGTCGGACGCCGGCGGCGGCGACAATATCTGGACCATGAATGTGGACGGCAGCGGCGCCAAGGAAGTGAGCAAGGAAAAATTCCGCTTGATGAACAACCCGGTGTGGCACCCGAACGGCAAATTCATCGCCGCGCGCAAGCACTATTCCGGCACCCGCTCGCTCGGTTCCGGCGAAATCTGGCTGTTCCATCCGCAGGGCGGCGGCATGGCCCTGAACGAGAAGCCGAACTGGCAGAAGGACCTGGGCGAACCTGCGTTCTCGCCGGACGGGCGCTACCTGTACTTCTCGCGCGACACCACAGCGGGCACTTCGTTCGAATACAATAAGAACTCCAACGGCCAGATCTACCAGATCTTCCGACGCGACCTGGAACGCCAGAAGACCGAAGCCTTTGTCAGCGGCCCGGGCGGCGCCGTGCGTCCCACCCCTTCGCCGGACGGCAAATACCTCGCCTTCGTGCGCCGCGTGCGCAACCAGTCCACGTTGTTCCTCAAGGACCTGGCAAGCGGCGTCGAAACGCCCGCCTGGAGCGGCCTGGAACGCGACATGCAGGAAACCTGGGCCATCCACGGCGTCTATCCGTCGTTTGCCTGGATGCCGGGCAGCCGCGAGATCGTGCTGTGGGCGCAGGGCAAAATCTGGCGCGTCGATCCGTTTGCCCACACGGCCAAGGAAATCCCGTTCCACGTCAAAGACACGCGCGAAGTGCGCCAGGCTTTGCATTTCGAGCACGAGGTCGCGCCCGACGTGTTCCCGGTACGCCAGCTGCGCTGGGTGAATGTGGCGCCGCAAGGCAACCGGGTCGTGTATTCGGCGCTGGGCCAGTTGTACGTGCGCGAGCTGCCCAACGGCGAGCCGCGCCGCCTGACCAAGCAGGGCGAGCATTTCGAATATTTCCCGAAATTCTCGCGTGACGGCGAGCGCATCGTGTTTGCGACCTGGAACGACGATCAGCTCGGCTCCATCCGCACCATCGACATCAAGAACGGCAAGGAAACCGTGCTCACCACCAGTCCTGGCAAGTACCTCGAGCCGGCCTTTTCACCGGACGGCAAAGAGGTAGTTTATGTCAAGGACAAGGGCAGCTACCTGACGTCGCCATGGCATGGTCTGGACACGGGCGTGTACCGCGTCGCCAGCGACGGGCGTGGCAAGCCAGTATTGGTCAGCAGCGAAGGCAGCGCGCCGCAGTTCGGCAGCGATGGAAAATTCCTGTTCGTGACCCGCACTGCCACTGCCAACGAAGTCGATTCGACCGCCTCGCTGGTGCGCATCAACCTGGAAAAATACGAAGAGCAGACCATCGCCAAGGGCGATTTCGTGACCAGTTTTGCGCTCTCGCCGGACGGCGCCTGGCTCGCCTACGGCGAACGGTTCCATACCTGGGTGGTGCCGCTGCCGCAGTCGGGCAATCCGATCACGATCGGTGAAAAAACCGAAGCGCTGCCGGTGCGCCAGTTGGACGCCGACGCTGGCGACTACCTGCACTGGTCGGGCAACAGCGCCGCGCTGCATTATTCGCTGGGCGACCAGCTGTTTACACGCGAACTGAAACAGGCCTTCGCGCAAGCTGACGCCGATCCGAAGAAAGAGACCGAGCGCCTGGCGGCGCTGGCCGGGCAGCCCGGCGTGCCGATCGGCTTTCAGGCCAAGGCGGCCAAGGCGCAAGCGACGCTGGTGATTGACGGCGCGCGCATTGTGACGATGAAAGGCGATGAAGTGATCGAGAACGGTCGCATTGTCATCAAGGACAATCGTATCGCCGCCATCGGCCGCGCATCCGACGTCGCGGTGCCGGCTGGCGCGACGCGCATCGATGCGAGCGGCAAGTCGATCATTCCCGGCCTGGTCGACGCCCACTGGCATGGCGCCATGGGCGAAGACGGCATCGTGCCGCAGCAAAGCTGGGTCGATTACGCGAGCCTGGCTTTTGGCGTAACTACCTTGCACGACCCGTCCAACGACACTGCGACCATCTTCACCCACAGCGAAATGCAGCGCACCGGCGCCATAGTTGCGCCACGCATTTTCTCGACCGGCACCATTCTGTACGGCGCCAAGGGCGATTTCGCAGCGCCCGTCAACAGCCTTGACGACGCGCTCACTCACGTGCGCCGTCTCAAGCAGGCCGGCGCGATCAGCGTCAAGAGCTACAACCAGCCGCGCCGCGATCAGCGTCAGCAGATTCTTGAAGCGGCGCGCCAGAACGGCATCCTGGTGGTGCCGGAAGGCGGTTCTCTGTTCCAGGCCAATATGTCGATGGTGGTCGATGGCCATACCGGTGTCGAGCATGCGCTGCCGGTCGAAGCGGTGTATGACGACGTCAAGCAGCTTTGGTCGCAAACCAAGGTAGGCTATACGCCGACCACGGGCGTGGCCTACGGTGGCCTCGATGGCGAGCATTACTGGTATGCCCGCACCGACGTGTGGAACCATCCACTCCTGTCGCGCTACGTGCCCAAGTCGGTGCTTGCCCCGCGCGCAATCCGGCGCGAGACGGCGCCCGAGGAAGACTTCAACGTGATCAAGGTGGCGCGCGCTGCCACCGCGTTGCAGCGCTCTGGCGTTCCGGTCAACATGGGCGCGCACGGCCAGCGCGAAGGCCTGGCGGCGCACTGGGAAATGTGGATGCTGGTCAAAGGCGGCATGACGCCGCTCGAAGCGATCCGCGCGGCCACGCTGAACGGCGCGAATTACCTTGGCATGAGCGCCGACATCGGTTCGCTCGAAGTGGGCAAGCTGGCCGACCTGGCCATCATCGATGGCGACGTGGTCAATGACATCCGCGTCTCCGACCGCGTCAGCCAGGTGATGATCGGCGGGCGCTTGTACGATAGCGCGACCATGGACCAAGTGGGCGCCACGCCGAAAAAGCGCAAAGCCTTCTACTTCGAGGGCGCGGCCGGCGCCGGCATGCCAGTGACCACCTACACTCACGGCAACGGGCACGGCGACTGAGCGGGAGGGCGCGCTTGCTGGGGTGGCCAGGACAATGTTATTCTGACCACTCCTGTAATGACGCGAATGCCCGAACGATGTCTATTTTCCTGATGGTGCTGCTGTCGGTCGTGATCGTGATCGGCCTGCTGATCCTGTTTGTAGTTGTCTGGTTGCGCAGCAAATTGCGCAAAGCCGTCGGTAATTACAAGACGCTGGCGCCGTTCCTGATCCGGCACAGCGCGCGCCTGACGCTGCGCATCGAATCGCTGCCCTCGCGCTCGGACGTGGACGAGGACACTGCAGCCCAGCTGACGGCCATGGGCAAGCTGTGGTCCGAACTGAGCGCGCAAGGCGTCAAGCGGCTGGGCACCCTGGCGTCCAGCGACGATCATATGTTCATCGTCGGCCAGCATCCTGAAAACAAGCTGGTGGCGCTGGTCGCCTGCCTGCCGGGCGCCGCGCCGTACATCGAATTCATGATCCTGTCGGCCACCAGTGCCGCCCGCGTGCTCACTGGCGAGCCGGGCGCGCGCGCGCTGCAGCTGGCGTCGCTGACGGTCGAGACGACGACGGTGCCCACCTTTGCGATGGCGCTCAAGGCCATGACGGCGCACCTTCCCGCGCGCGCACTGGACCTGCGCATGTTGATCCTGCTGATGGAGCGCGTGCACGCGACGCGCATGGACAGCCAGCTGGCGCATGCGCCCACGCTGGCCGACATGCGCGCGCAAGCGGCCCAGCGCGGCGTGACCGAAGCGCTGGACCTCGATGGCGAGCAGCGCGCACTCGACATCAACCGCGATGCCTGGCTCGAGGCGCTGCGCATCTCGCTGCTCGATAACGGACGGCGCAAGCTCAAACTGGAAGAAGAGCCCTGGGGCCGGCTGGCCGACGAGCTGATCGTGGTGCACCAGGCAATGAATGCCGACGAGGTGATCGCGACCCTGAGCGGCCATGATCTGGTCGGGCAGCTCGGCGAACAGCTCAAGAAGCAGAAATTCGGACCGGCGCAGATCTTCGACGAAATCAACCGCCGCCTGGGCGACGACGACCAGCGCCATCTGGTGCTGCAGCTGGGCATACCGGTGACGGCGCGCCTGTTCGCGCGCGCCAGCGTGCTGCAAGCGGCTGGCGTGCCAGCGCAAGCGGTGCCGGCATGATCCGCGAATTTCTGTTTGAGGCGCACGACGCCGATGGTCAACTGGTGCAGAACAGCGTGGTGGCCACCGACGTCGCCGACGCCAAGGGACAACTGGCGCGCATGGGTTATCGCGACATCTCGGTGCGTACCGGCGAGCTGCAAGGATTAAAGCGCGACGCCAATTGGGATGCCACGTCGGCCGCCAGGAGGATCAACGCCGGCTACCATACGCTGCCGGTGGCGGTGCTGAATATTTTCCGCGCACGCTGGCTGTTCTGGATGCCGGGCGCTGCCCTGGCCGCATGGCAGTACGGGACCGGTCGCGCGCCTTACCTTGGCCTGGCGCTGCTGGTCACCGGCCTGCTGCACACGGCGCTCAAGGCCTTGCCGTCGGTGCTGTACAACCAGCTGCTGTGGGCGCGCGTGCACGGGCGCTATGCGCTTGGCCTGCGCTACGTGACGATGCTGGGCACGCTGTCGTCGGGTATTTCGGCGATGAATATCGCCGCCGAACGGGCCAAGATGCTGGCCGGCCTGGGGCGCGTGGACGAGGCGCTGGCCGGCTTTTCGGTGCATGAGCACGAGGATAACCGGGTCGCCTACCTGACCCAGCTGGTGGCGATCCATGACACGGCGGGGCGGCGCGACAGCCATATCGCCGTGCAGCGCGATTTGCTTGAAGCCAGTGGGCAAAGCAAGGAAATCCGGATCGATCTGGCTTGGTCGCTGATGCGTTACACCACCGCGCATGAGGAAGCGCGCGCGCTGATCGCCGACCTGCACCCGTCCAATTTCGCGGAAATGTTCGGCGCGGGCCTGCGCATCGTGCAAGCGATGCTGGACCAGGCCGAGGGGCGCCACCAGAATGCGATCGCGGCGCTGCGCAAGGAGCACGCACTGTTCGCCCGCTATAGCAGTCCGCTGCTGGCTGGCATGCGTGCCGAATTGTGCGCCTACATTGCCTTGTCGATGAAGGCCGAAGGCCAGCTGCAGGAGGCCGACGCGCTGTGGCAGCAAGTGCTGCCCCTGATGCGCATCCACCATCACGATTTGCTCATTGCGCGCTACCAGCAGCTCGCTTGAGCGGACAAAAAAAGCCCACCTGCCTGAACGCGCTCAAGATCGCGCGCAGTGCGGGTGGGCCTTTTTTTCGGTGCTTGCGTCGCGGTGGACGCACAAACAGCTTCAAGCTGTTGTTGTTCTTCGTTTAGTTGTAGCTGGTCCAGCGGGTGGGAATTTCCAGATTCCCGTTGCGGGCGGCGTTGGCGTACGCGTGCATTTCCGCGATCACCGCTTCAAGCTGTTCCGGATTGGGCTGTTGCATGAAGCCTTTCATGCGTTCGTTCAGTGCATCGTGCTGGTCGCGCCATTCGTGGCGAGTGGACTTGCTCATAAAACCTCCTGGAAAGACACCAGTTTGCCAGATGCCCGACAGTGTCTCAGTGCGCTGGCGCACGTAGCCATCTAAGGTTTCTTCAGCACGCTGCGGTAGAACAGTTCCAGCCGTTCATGCATGCGGCGCAGCACGTCTTCACGCGCCATGGCGGCGGGGTTGAACAGCAGTCGCGAAAACGGATCGCCCATCACGATGCCCAGGAAGTGGGTCGGCAACTGGTCGAACGGCAAATCGTCGCGCAGCTGGGCCCGGATGTCGGGGCGGCTGAAGAAGGTGGCCAGCAATTCGCGCGACTGGCGCGGTCCCGCTTCAAAGAACGAGATGCCCACTTCGGGATTGGAGCGCGCTTCGCTGATGACCATGCGCTGCACTTCCAGCGCTTCCGGGGTGCTGAGCAAGTCCAGGAAGTGTTCGGCGAATTCACCGACCACTTCCTTCAGGGGGCGGCCATCGTCTTCGAGCTGGGTGGCGGTAATGAAACGGTCGCGCTTGGCCGACAGCACGGCCTGGAACAGGCCGGATTTGCCGCCAAATTTGACGTAAATGGTGCGCACGGCCACGTGGGCCTGGCGCGCGATCAGTTCCAGGCTCACTTTGCTGTAGCCGAGGTCGAGAAACAACTGGGCGGCCGTTTGTATCAGGTTGTCGTTGCGCGCTTCCAGGTCGCAGGCGCGCGGACGTCCCGCGGGTTTGGCTAGTTTAATCATAGCAACACTTTAGGTGAAAATAAAATGAAATGCAAGCGTTTCATTTCTTGACTTGCTGTAGAGAATGCTTATAATGCCCTTACCCCATTTCATTTCCGGAGCAGCACCATGTCCCAGATGCACAATAAAGCAGAGCCCCAACTGGCCGCCGTCACCCCTGACATGGCGCCGGCCAAAACGCCGCCCAACTGGCGCGTGCGCGGCATTCTGGGTCTGGTCGTGCTGGCCGCGCTCGGCTTTGGCGGCAAGATGTGGTACCACAGCACCCACTATGTCGAGACTGAAAACGCCTATGTGGCCGGCCACGTGACGCCGGTGTCGGCGCGCATCGCCGGCGTGGTCACCAAGGTGCTGGTGGAAGACAACCAGGTAGTCAAGGCCGGCGACGTGATCGCCGAACTCGATCCGGCCGACCAACACGTCAAGGTTGAACAGATCGCCGCCCAGATCGCCAGCGCCGAGCAGCTTGTGCTGCAGGCCGACGCCCAGGTAGCCCAGGTACGCGCCCAGGCGCTCGCTGCCGGCGCCCAGGTGGCCCAGTCGCAAGCGCAGCTGGTGCGTGCCAATCAGGACGCTGACCGTTACAGCCAGTTGTACACGTCGACCATGAAAGCGGTATCGAAAGCCGAAGTGGACGCCGCCAACGCCGGCCGTTCGGTGGCCAGCGCCGATTTGTCGGCGCGCCGCGGCAACGTCGAAGCGGCCCAGGCCCAGATCGCCGCCGCCAGCGCCGCGCGCGACGTCGCCCGTGCCCAGGTCAAGGTATTGCAAACCCAGTTGAAGGACGCCAAACAGCAGCTGGGCTACAACCAGATTCTGGCGCCCGTGGCCGGCCGTCTTGGCCGGCGCAGCGTGGAAGTGGGCGCGCGCGTCCAGCCTGGCCAGCAGCTGGCCGCCATCGTGCAAGATGAAATGTGGGTCACCGCCAATTTCAAGGAAACCCAGCTGGCTGGCCTGCAGCCTGGCCAGGAAGTCAAAGTTGTCATCGACGCCTTGCCCAAGCAGCCTTTGATTGGCCGCATCGACAGCTTCTCGCCAGCGTCGGGCAACCAGTTCGCGCTGCTGCCGGCCGATAACGCGACCGGCAACTTCACCAAGATCGTGCAGCGGGTGCCGGTCAAGGTGACGCTGCGGGCCGAAGACGTGGCCAAGCTGCATGGCCGCCTGGTGCCTGGCATGTCCGCTGGCGTCGAGATCGCGCTCAATCAAGCTGCCAAGTAAGCAGGCGCGATGACCAGTTCGACCACCAACCTGAAAGGGGGCGCATGGACGCCTCCCGTCATCGCCGAGAAAGTCGAACTGCGCACCTGGATCGCGGTGGCCGCCGGCATGCTCGGCGCGTTCATGGCAATTCTCGATATTCAGATCACCAACGCTTCGCTGCGCGACATCCTCGGCACGCTCTCGGCCACCCAGGAAGAGGGCTCGTGGATCTCCACCGCCTACCTGTGCGCTGAAATCGTCGTCATTCCGCTGACCGCCTTGCTGACCCAGGTGTTCGGCCTGCGCGGCTACATTATTGGCACCTCGTCGCTGTTCCTGATTTTTTCCACGCTGTGCGGCTTTGCCTGGAATTTGCCGAGCATGATCGTGTTCCGCATGTTCCAGGGGATCACCGGCGGCGCCCTGATTCCAATGGCGATGACGCTGGTGATGGCCAAGCTGCCCGCCTCCAAGCGCGCAGCCGGCATGGCCATCTTCGGCCTGACGGCCACGCTGGCGCCGTCAATGGGCCCGACCGTGGGCGGCTACCTGTCCGAGATCTACGGCTGGCCATCGATCTTTTACATCAACTGGGTGCCGGGCATTCTGCTTATCTTTGGCATCTCGTGGGGCCTGGACAAGGAGCAGCCGATTCGCCTCGGCCTGCTGGCCGACGCCGACTGGATCGGCATCGGGCTGATGGCGCTCGGTCTCGGTTCGCTCACCATCATGCTCGAAGAGGGCAATTCCAAGGACTGGTTCGATTCGGCCTTCATCAATACCTTCGCGGTGCTGGCGGTGGTTGGCATCGTCGGCTGGGTGATCACCAGCTTTCGCAGCTCGCACCCGTTCGTCAACCTGCGCCTGTACGGCCAGCGCAACTTCCTGGTGGCGACGGCGCTGTCGGGCGTGATCGGCATGGGCCTGTATGGCTCGTCGTTCCTGTTGCCGCTGTACCTGGGCCAGATTGCCGGCTACACGCCGATGCAGATCGGCGAAGTGATCATGTGGGCCGGCCTGCCGCAGCTGTTCATCATGCCGTTCGCGGCCATCCTGTCGTCCAAGGTCGACAACCGCATCCTGTGCGCGTTCGGCCTGACGCTGTTTGGCATTTCGTGCCTGATGAACGCCTACATGGACGCCTCGACCGGCTACGACCAGCTGTTCTGGTCGCAGGTGGTGCGCGCCATGGGCCAGCCGTTCATCATGCTCACGCTGTCGCAGTTCGCCATGCACGGCATCGCGCCGAAAGACACGCCGTCGGCGTCGAGCCTGTTTAACATGACGCGCAACCTGGGCGGCTCGATCGGCATCGCGATGCTGGCCACCACGCTGACCAACCGCGAGCACTTCCATTCGGCCATCATTGGCGAGTCGGTGTCGTCCTTGTCTGCCGCTACGACGCAGCGGCTCGACCAGCTGACCGCCGCCTTCATCAACAGCGGCATCGATCCGGCCACCGCCGCGTCCAAGGCGCTTGGCGTGATCGACCGCGTGGTGCGGCGCGAAGCCTACGTCATGGCCTACAACGACGGCTTCGTGATCATGGCCGCGTTCCTGTTCGCCTGCGTGTTCGCGCTGATGTTTGCCGATAAAGTCAAAGCCCCATCCGGTCCCGGCGCAGCCGGTGCTCACTGATATGTACGGAGAAAATAAAATGAAGCCATTGATCCTGTGCGCCATGCTGGCGCTGGCCGGCTGCAGCACCGTTGGAAAAGATTTTGTCGCACCAAATACTGCTTCGGCACCGGCCTGGCGCCATGCCGCCAGCGCCGACAGCGCGCGCCTGCCAGCGACCTGGTGGACGGTATTCAACGACCCGGCCCTGAACGCGCTGGAACAGCGCGCCGTGCGCGACAACCCGGGCGTCAAAGCCAGCGCCCAGCGCTTGCTGCAGGCGCAGGCGCAACTCGGTTCGATGCGCGCCGCGCAGGGGCCAAGCGTGAACGTGGGCACCTCGGCCGCCAATACCCGTTCGTCGGCACTGACCGCGCAAAGCCTGGCGCTGGGCGGGCGTTCGATCAAGGGCGACAACTACACGGTTGGCGCTTCGCTGTCGTATGAGCTGGACCTGTGGGGCCGCGTCAAGCGCGTGGTCGAAGCGGCCGACGCCCAGGCGCTGGTGACCCAGCACGAACGCGATGGCGTGATCCTGCTGCTGTCGGCGCAGGTGGCCAACACCTACTGGCAGCTGCGCGGCCTGGACGCCGAGCAGGCGATCCTGAAGGATACGCTGGCGGCCCGCCTGGAAGCGCAGCAAGTGGTCGAAGCGCGCTTCGACGGCGGCCTGACCAACGAACTCGATCTGTCGCGCGCGCGGGTCGAACGCGCCAATGCCGAAGCCGACTTGCATGAAGTGCAGCGCCAGCGCAATCTGCTCGAACATAGCCTGGCGGTGCTGGCCGGCCTGTCGCCGTCATCGCCTCTGGTGGCGGCGGCTTCCAATCCGGCGCTGCCGGCGCCGCCGGCCATTCCGGTCGGCCTGCCAGCCAGCCTGCTGGCGCAGCGTCCCGACCTGGCCGCCAGCGTGGCCGCCCTGCGCGCCGCCAACGCCACCGTGGGCGTGGCCGAAGGCGCATTCTATCCGGCGCTGTCGCTGACCGGTAATTTCGGCTACGCGTCCGAGAGCCTGGGCCAGATCACCAACAGCGGCGCGCGCCAGTTCTCGATCGGGCCGCTGGCGCTGTCGCTGCCGGTGTTCGATGGTGGCCGCAACAAGGCCAACCTGGCCATGGCCAAGGCACGCTACGGCGAAGCGCTGGCCAACCATGAAGGGCGCTTGCTGACGGCGCTGCGCGAAGTGGAAGATGCGCTGTCGGACGTGCAGGAACGCGGCCTGCAAGCGGACGTGCAGGCGCAGTCGCAACAGGCGGCCGCGCGCGCGGTGCTGGTGGCCAAGGCGCGCTACGAGCGCGGCCTGTCGACCTACCTGGACGTCACCGACGCCCAGCGCAGTTCGCTGGCGGCCGACCGCGCCGCGGCCCAGATCCGCACCCAGCGTCTGCTGGCGACGGTGGCGGTGGCCCGTTCGCTGGGCGCCGGCTGGAGCGAACCTGCGCCGGAAGCGACCATGGCCAATACAAAATAGGCGTCGATATTCGGGCGGTGGCGCATTACAATGCTCAACATTGCAATCTCCACCACAAAGGACCCATGAAGACGCTCCTGATCCCCTTTTTCGTGCTGCTGGGCGCTGCCAGCGCCGGCGCCGCGCCGGTTGCCGGCCCGCACGTGGCCACCCTGTCCGAACTTGACGTCATGGCCAAGCGCTACGCGCCGGTCGACCTGCGCGCCGACGTGTCGGCCTTGTCGGCGGGCGACCGCGCGGCCATCGCCAAGCTGATCGAAGCGGCCAAGATCATTGACGTGCTGCAGCTGCGCCAGCGCTGGTCCGGCAACGAAGCGCTGTGGAACGTGCTCAAGAAGGACACCACCGCACTGGGCAAGGCCCGTCTCGATTACTTCTGGCTCAACAAGGGGCCCTGGTCCATCCTCGATGGCAACCAGTCGTTCATGCCGGCTGACTTCAAGGGCATCAAGGTGCCGGCCCAGAAACCGGCGGCCGCCAATTTCTATCCTGAAGGCGCCACCAAGCCGGCGCTGGAGACATGGATGAACGCGCTGCCGGCCAAGGACAAGGAACAGGCGCAATGGTTCTTCACCACCATCCGCAGCGGCGCCGACGGCAAGTTCAAGACCGTGAAATATTCGGAAGAGTACAAGGCCGAGCTGGAAAAGCTGGCCAAGCTGCTGCGCGAAGCGGCCGCCGCCACCGGCAACGCCTCGCTGAAAAAATTCCTGACGCTGCGCGCCGACGCCTTCCTGTCCAACGATTACCTGGCCTCCGATTTCGCGTGGATGGACCTCGATGCGCCGCTTGATGTGACGATCGGGCCGTACGAGACGTATAACGACGAACTGTTCGGCTACAAGGCCGCATTCGAAGCCTACGTCAACATCCGCGACCAGAAGGAAACCCAGAAGCTTGAATTTTTCAGCAAGCACATGCAGGAGCTGGAAGACAATCTGCCGATTGACAAAAAATACCGCAACGCCAAGGTCGGCGCGCTCGCGCCCATGGTGGTGGTCAACCAGGTGTACGGCGCCGGCGACGGCAATATGGGCGTGCAGACGGCTGCCTACAACCTGCCCAACGACGAGCGCATCATCAGCGCGCGCGGCTCCAAGCGCATCATGCTCAAGAACGTGCAGGAAGCCAAATTCAAGTCGACCTTGACGCCGATTGCCAAGCTGGTGCTGCGTCCGGAAGCGCTGGCCGACCTTGATTTCGACGCCTTCTTCACCCACATCCTGGCCCATGAAATCACGCACGGCCTGGGCCCGCACCTGACCAGGAATAATGGCAAGGAATCGACCCCGCGCCAGGACTTGAAGGAAGCCTATTCGACCATCGAGGAAGCCAAGGCCGACATCGCCGGCCTGTGGGCGCTGGGCTACATGATGGGCAAGGGCCAGTTGAAGGACACGCTGGGGCAGGGTGAGGCAGCCGAACGCAAGCTGTACAACACCTTCCTGGCGTCGGCCTTTCGCACCCTGCATTTCGGCCTGACCGATTCGCACGCGCGCGGCATGGCGATCCAGTTCAATTACCTGCTCGACAAGGGCGCCTTCGTGTCGCACGGTGACGGCACCTTCTCGACCGACTTCAAGAAGATCAAGCAGGCCGTGACGGACTTGAACCGCGAATTCCTGACCATCGAAGCGACCGGCGACTACGCGCGCGCCACCGGCATGCTGGCCAAATATGTGGTGATCCGGCCCGACGTGCAAAAAGCGCTCGACAAGATGAAAGTGGTGCCAAACGACATCCGCCCATCGTTCAGCACTGCCGCCACGCTCAAGACAAAATAAACCTGTTGTCAGCTTGAACAAGCATGCCGTTCAGTCATTGACTGAACGGCATTGTCGTTTTTCCACGGAGAAAAAATAGATGCAAAAGGACTGAAGAGGGCTTTAGAATTGCCGATATGCATGTATTGACCTCGTGAGTATCGCCGCCATGTTCAAGCAACTTCTCAGCGCCAGTTTCTGCCTTTTTCCCCTCTTCGCTCACGCCGGCGCCGCGTTGACCGAGATGGAAATCCGCTGGCTCAAAGCGGCCGGACCGGTGCTGGCCTATTCCCAGCAAATCAAGCTGCCGATCGACATCATCGTGCAACCGGTTGCACGCCCCAATGACGTGCCGATGGCGATGGGCTTTGTCGATGGCCGCTGCAAGCTGGTGCTGTCGATGCGCGGCAATCCGGACGCCGAAAAGGTGCTGGACCGGGTCCCTGAGGCCGAACGGCGCGTGCTGATGGAAGCGATGGCCGCGCACGAAGTGGGCCATTGCTGGCGCTATGCGCAGGGCGTCTGGCATGCGCTGCCGGCCGGCTTCGAGCCGGGCGCGGACCAGGAAGTGGTGCAGAACCGGCGCGAGGAAGGCTACGCCGACCTGGTGGCGCTGGCGTGGATTCAGCGCCAGCATCCGCAACAATATCAGCAGGTCTACACCTGGCTGGCCACGCTGCGCAGTGAGCAGACTGCGCCTGGCGGCAGCCACGATACGCGCGCCTTTGTGCGCCTGGCTGCCGATGGCGCCGTGTTCAAGCCGGCCGCCACGCTGTTCGAGCAAGCCACCAGCGCCTGGGCCGCAGGCCTGGACAGCGATGATTAAGTTGGCCCTGATGGCAGTGCTGGCGCTGGCCGGCACGGCGCAGGCGGCCACGCCGGCCAGCGAAGCGCAATGGATCGCCGCCGCCAGCCTGGCGGTTGCCTTCGGCCAGGCGCAGGGCTTGCCGATCGAACTGGAACTACAAGCGGGCAATGAGCTGCCGGGCCATACCCCGATTGGCCTGCAAAGCGAGGACGGGCGCTGCACGCTGGTGGTGTCGGCGCGCGACAATCCCAGCGCCGAGCGCGTCAGTGCGATGATCGAGCCGGCCTTGCTGGAACTGTTCCTGGCCGGCGCCGCCATCCATGAAGTAGGGCATTGCTACCGGCGCCTGCATGGCTACCCCCACAACGAGCGGCTGTTGCCGGTGGTGGCCTGGATTGCCCCCGTCGAGCGCTGGTTCGCGCGCCGCGTGCGCACCGAGGAAGCGTTTGCCGACATGACCGAGGCGGCCTGGCTGGCGCGCACCCATCCGCAGCAGTATGCGGCCGTGATGAACGAGGTGCGCAAAGTGCGCACCCGCTTTCGCGAGCCCAGGCATGATACGCTGGCGTGGATAGAGCATGCCATCGCGCAAGGACCTCAGGATGATGGCCAGAATCTGTTCTTGCTGGCTGACCAACACCTGCTCAGTTATCGCTGATAATTCCCCAACTGTGTACGTTCCCGCACAGAAGCACACCCCGCTTGTGCAGTCCAATGCTATACCGACAACCACAAGCAAAGGGACCACACCATGAAACCTCTCGTCGCCACCCTGCTGGCCAGCGCCCTGGCCGCTACCTTTTCCAGCGCCTACGCGTTTAACGACAAGGACATCAAGAACGATGCCACCACCTACCGCACGATGACGCGCCAGGCCGACGCCGACTACAAGCTGGCCGCCAACAAGTGCACCGGCATGAGCGGCAATGAGCGCGCGGTGTGCGTCGAAGAAGCGAAGGTCGTGCACGCGCGCGCCAACGCCGATGCCGTGGCCCAGTACCACAATACCCAAAAGGCGCGCGAAACGGCCAACATCACGCTGGCCAATGCCGAGCATGCGCTGGCCGTGGTCAAGTGTTCGGTGCTGTCCGGCGCCGAGAAAGACAGCTGCCTGGCCAATGCCAAGTCGGTCAAGGTGGCAGCGATCGCCGATGCCAAAACCGACAAGCAGTACCGTATGGCCGCGGCCGAACAGTGCGCCAAAATGACCAACGGCCAGCCTGACAAGGCCTGCCTGATCGATAACAAGGAGCGCAGCACGATCGCGCAAAAAACCGAAGTGGCCGCCGACGCTGCCGTGCAAAAGACCAAGGACGCCGCCGCCGCGCTGGCCGACAAGACCGAACGCGTGGCCGACCGCGCCGGCCAGGCCACCAGCAACGCTGCCACCAAGACCGGCAAGGTGGTGGCCGATTCGGTGATCACCACCAAGGTCAAGGCCGACCTGTTCCGCGAGCCTGAACTGTCGTCGATGGCGATCCACGTGGAGACGGAGAAGGGCGTGGTCATGCTGAGCGGTTTCGTCGACACCAGGGCCGATGCCGACAAGGCGGTGCAACTGGCCAGGAGCGTCGAAGGCGTCACCGAGGTCAAGAGTGCGATCAAGGTCAAATAACACCCCCCCGGGCTGGCCTGCGGTGGCCGCTGTGGCATTGCAGTCACCAGCCCATCTATTTTTGCTTGAGCACTACTGTTCAACGGTATAATTTTCCCGTGAACAGACTAGAAGCCTTCGGATATATTGCCGCCCAAGCAGCGCGTGGAGAGATCAGTCTCCCCACCAGCGTGAATGCCGCCTTGCGCCTGCAACTTGCCCTCGACAACCCCGATTGTCATATTGAGGACGCCATCAAGCTGGTGTTGGGCGAACCGCAACTGGCTGCGCGCACCGTCGCGCTGGCCAATTCGGTGGCCTTCAACCGCAATGGCGATTCGACCATTACCAACGTGCGCGCGGCCGTCATGCGGGTCGGCTACCGCAGCTTGCAGACGCTGGTGGCCAGCCTGGTGGTGCGCCAGTTTGGCAGCCGCATCGTCGACCCGGTGCTGCGCGCCAAGGCCGAGCAGCTGTGGGAGCACACCGCGCACGTGGCGGCGCTGGCCCAGGTGCTGGCGCGGCGCGTCACCTTCATCAATCCCGATACCGCCATGTTTGCCGCCATCGTGCACGAAGTGGGCGGTTTCTATTTGCTTTCGCGCGCCGATGAATTTCCCGGCCTGCTGGACGAAGACCCGGAAAAATGGGCCGAGCTGTGTGAGGAAGTGGTCAGCCGCGAAGTGCTCAAGAAATTGTCGGTGCCGGAACAGGTCGCCAATTCCATCCTGGCGCTGCGCGACGGCTGGCTCACCATGCCCCCTTCCACGCTGCTCGATACGCTGCTGCTGGCCAACCAGTTCGCACCGGTGCCGTCGCCGCTGGGCGCGCGCGTCACGCACATGCCCGAGCATGCCGATTCGGTGCTCGACTTCGTCATTGACGACGCCACCTTGCAGAGCATCTTGCTCGAATCCGAGGAAGAAGTGCGCTCGATGAGCGCGGCGCTGCTGGTTTAAGCGGCGCGCCAGCGGTACCACCACAGTCCCAGCCATTCATGCCAGGCGTAGTACGAGCGGTACATGCCGCCCGCGCTGGGCACCAGCATGACGGGCGACCATTTCATCCGGGAATAAAACAGGGTCGGCGCCGCAATCACGGTGATGCCGTTGCGGGCGAACGCGGCCTGCGCGCGCGGCATGTGCAGCGCCTGCGTGACCAGCAGCACGCGCGTGACGCCGGCCGCTTTCAGGATGCGCGCGCTGTTGACGGCGTTTTCAAACGTGTCTTCGGACTGGTCTTCCACCCACTGCACCGGCGTCTTGAAATCGTCGCGCAGTACGCGCGCCATCATGGCCGCCTTCGGCTGCACGCCGGGCCCGCCGTTGCCGCCACTGGTGAGCAAGGGCAGGCCGGTCGCATGCTGCAGATGGGCCGCGTATTGCAGGCGCACCAGTGCCACGGCGTCCGGCCCGTCCAGGCCGCCGTATTCGGGCGCGCGCTTGACGTGGCCCGCACCGAGCACCACGATGGCCTGGGCGCTTGCCGCTTGCCGCATGTCGAGCGGGGCAGTCATGTTTTCCAGCGGCGTCACCAGCAGCAGGGCGCCTGCATTGGTCGAGATCGTCAACAGCAGCACGCTGGCCAGCGCGGCCAGCGCGCGGCCCGTGCGCGGCCAGCGCCGCCGCAACAGGCAGCCGAGGGCGATCAGCAGCAGCAAGTTGGCCGGCGGCATGAACAGTGCGCGCAACAGGGCGCTTGCAATTTGGCTCGGTTCCATGAATGATCCGTCAATGGTGATGTTCGATTATCGCAGGGTGCGGCATAGTTCAGGAGAACAACATGAAATGGGAAGGCAATCGCGAAAGCGATAACGTGGAAGACCGGCGCGGAGAAGGTGGCGGCGGTGGCGGCGGTTTCGGCTTGGGCGGGCGCTCGATCGGCATCGGCACCATCGTCATTGCGCTGATCGGTTCGGCCGTGTTTGGCGTCAATCCGCTGACGGTGCTCAATATCCTCAGCGGTGGCGGCGGCAGCCTGCAGCCAGAACAGCGCCAGCAGCAGGCGCCCAAGGGCGCCGCGACCGACCGCCAGACCCGCTTCGTCAAGACCGTGCTGGCCGATACCGAAGACGTGTGGGGCAAGCTGTTCAGCGAACGCGGCGCCAGCTACGCCAAGCCCACGCTGGTGGTGTACACCGGTGAAACGTCGACCGCCTGCGGGCGCGGGCAAAGCGCCAGCGGCCCGTTCTATTGCCCGGCCGACCAGGACGTGTATATCGACCTCGATTTTTACACGCTGATGCAGCAGCGTTTTGGCGTGTCGGGCGAATTCGCCCAGGCTTACGTGATCGCGCATGAAATCGGCCACCACGTGCAACAGCAGATGGGCATTTCCGGCAAGGTCGAGCGGGCCCGCCGCAGTGGCTCCGAACGCCAGTCCAATGCCTTGTCGGTGCGGCTCGAATTGCAGGCCGATTGCTTTGCGGGCATCTGGGCGTACCATGGCAACCAGGCGCGCGGCATTCTCGAGCAGGGCGACGTGGAAGCGGCGCTCAAGGCGGCCACGGCGATCGGCGACGATGCGCTGCAGCGCCAGTCGCAGGGGCGGGTGGTGCCTGATTCGTTCACCCACGGCACCTCCGCACAGCGCGCGCGCTGGTTCTCCAAGGGGCTCGAAAGCGGCCAGGTCGACCAGTGCGACACCTTCCAGGCGCGCCAGTTGTAAGGCTGCCGCTTGTCGCGCGCGCGCAGCCCGTTGATTTGTTGTGCCGAAGTGCGCTCGCGCTGACAGCTGCTGCGCTGTTGCGTTGCCTCAAGCCTGTCCTGCCTGCCGGTTGCTATCGTGTTCCATCTGCCTTGATGCAAATCAACTGAGCAGACGGCACGAATGACCTTCAACTGGGGAGCAGGCATGAAACCTATGGCATTGATACTGCAGGGCGGAGGCGCGCTGGGCGCCTTCGAGTATGGCGTGGTGACCAAGCTGGTGGAACTGGGGTGGCATCCGCGCGCGGTGAGTGGCGTGTCGATCGGCGCGGTCAATGCCGCTGCCATTGCCGGCGCCGTCAACGGCGACATCGTGGCCAGCCTGCACGGCATGTGGGACGCCATCACCTTGCCGCAACTGCCATGGCTGCCCGCTGCCATGCAAGGCAGCTTGTCCTTGCTGGGCAATCCCAATTTCTGGCGTTCGCGCTCCGATTACTATGACATGCTGCGCTGGACCAGTTGGTGCGATACCTCGCCCATGCACGCCACCTTGAACCGCCATTGCGACTTCGGGCAAATCAACAACAAAGACCACATGCGCATCGCGGTCACGGCCACCGACCTGCACACGGGCGGGCCGAGCACCTTCAGCAACCACCATGCGAAGGGCGCCCACACCCGCGCGGACAGCCACCGCGCGACCAAGGCCGAGCTCACTGCAGCCCATATCCTGGCCAGCGGCAGCTTGCCACCCGGTTTTCCGGCGACCCGGATCGGCGAGCGCCAGTACTGGGATGGCGGCCTGTTCAGCAATACGCCAATCGACGCCTTGCTCAACCTGCTCGAGCCGGCCGAGATCGAGAGCTTGCCGATCTTCGTGGTCGACCTGTTCCCGACTGCCGACCAGCCGGCCCCGGCCAACCTGCTGGAAGTGCAGACGCGCGCCATGGCGCTGCAATACGAGAACCGCTTCTGGGCCCAGTTCGGCGGCGATGGCCAGTTGGACGGCTTCGTGGCGATGCTGGAGGGACTCGAGCGCGAGCTGCCCGCCAATAGCGACCTGCGCAAGCAGCCCGCCTTCCAGTGGCTGGCGCGGCTGCGCGCACTCAAGAATCTGCAAGTGATCGCCAGTGCGCCGGCGCCGGCTGGGGGCGACCATGACTTTTCCCGCTATGGCGTGAACCAAGCCTACGAGGCCGGGCGCGCCGCGGTGGTGCGCCATTTCGAACAGGCGGCGCTGCAGGCGCCGGCCTTGCGCGACGCGGCCTGAGCGGCCGGCGCGCGCGCCGCTTGCCGACAACCCGGCCGCCCGCTTACGGTGCGGCTTGCGTGGTGCACCCGGCCGGGGGCGGCGCAGGTGCCTGGAGGGGGACGCGCGCGAGGCACTCATCGAGCGCGGCGGTGAAGTCCGCAATCTTGAACGGCTTGGTCAGGTAGCGGAAAAATCCCGCCGCGATGCCCTGCTCGATCTGCAGGGGGTAGGCATTGGAAGAGAGCGCCATCACCGGAATGTGGCTGGTGTCCGCATGGCCGCGCAAATGTTTCAGGGCGTCCAGGCCGCTCATGTCGGGCAGGTGGATGTCCATCAGGATGACATCGGGCTGGCGTGTGCTGGCCAGCACGATGCCGTCACGGGCGGTGCCGGCCGAGATCAGCTGGACGTCGCCGCGGCGCGCCAGCAACTCTTCAATCAGCGCCAGATTGGCGAGATTGTCCTCAACGTACAGAACCAGGTGTGCATGCCTGGCCGGGAAGCTCACTGTCATAGGATATTCCTGCGCGGATCGGGTCACAAGCATTGCGTTTGAAAAATTTACAACTTTACAAGATGGTAGCAAACCTGTTTGCGATTTACAGTTAGTAAACAAATCTTAACTAGAAGTGGCGCATCGTCCAGAGCATCGCCGCAAGCGCGCCCAGCACGCAATTCATGCTGTTCAGCCATACTATCAGGGTTGAAATGGGTGTCAGGAAAAATTATTTTCGGGCCAGTCGAGCATGTAGTGAAGCGGGTCGCAAAATACTGAGAAGGTACTTTTGGTTCACGTTTCATACCGTCATTTTGCGCGAAATATAACGACTGTTGCCGAATTCCACGACAACTTGCCCGCCTTGGGCTGGGATGTGATTTTTCGCGTCAATGTCACATTGGTCAATACTCACCAACAAGCGCGACATTGTGATGTGGCGCATCAATGAAATTGACTTTCTTGTTTTTATATCAATTTCTAGAGGGTTGTCCCTATGGATGGCATGTTGTACAGACAGTAAGGCGTGCTGTATAATCTTCGCTGCAGTGCAGCAAAGCCTGGTATCTATCGGCATAAAATAGTTGCAAATGTTAAATATGTTGAAGTTCCAAATGGGTTGTTGCGTGAATACTGCCACGCTGGGTGGTAACGGGAAACTGGAGTTGTTGTGCAAGTCGAATTAGTATCCGCGCTGCGAGAGCAGCGCCAGCGTGACGCCAAGTGGTCACTTTCCCGGACCGTCCGCGCGAACCCGCTGTTCCTGCTGTGTGTGGTCGCGCCATCGCTCATCGCCACTCTGTATTTCGGGTGCATTTGTTCCGACGTCTATATCTCCGAATCGCGCTTCATTGTCCGCAGTTCGCAGCGGCAGACGACGACCGGCATTGGCGCGCTCTTGCAGAACGTCGGCTTGGCGCGCGCCCAGGATGACACGTATAGCGTCCACGACTTCATGACGTCGCGCGACGCGCTGCACCGCCTCAACGACAAGCTGGGCGTGGGGGTGTCGTTCGCCCGTCCCACTGTTGACCTGTTTAGTCGCTTCAATCCGTTCGGCCTCGATGGCAGCTTCGAAGCGCTCTATAAATACTATGGAAAACAGGTCGCGATCGACGCCGATAGCGCTTCCAATATTTCCGTGCTGCGGGTCAAGGCCTTCACCGCGCAGGACGCGTTCAAGACCAATGAAGCGCTGCTGGAGATGGGCGAGCAACTGATCAATCGCCTCAACGAGCGCTCGCGCAAGGACATGATCGAGTTCGCCTCGGCCGAAGTTGCCAACGCCGAAGCGCGCGCCAAGCAAGCTTCGCTGGCACTGTCGCAGTTCAGGACCGACAAGTCGGTGTTCGATCCGGACCGCCAGTCCGCGCTCCAGTTGCAGCAGATCTCGAAGCTGCAGGACGAATTGATCGCGACCAAAACCACGCTGGTGCAGGTGACCACGCTGACTCCGGACAATCCCCAGATCGGCGCGCTGCGCAAGCGGGTGGAGACGCTGCAGGCTGAAATCGAGGCCGAGATGTTGCGCGTTGCCGGTGGCGCCAGTTCGCTCACCAGCAAGTCGTCCGGATACGAGCGCCTCGTGCTCGAGCGCGAGTTTGCCGCGAAACAGCTGACCGGGGCGCTGGCGTCGCTGGAGCAGGCCAAGAACGAAGCGCAGCGCAAGCAGCTCTATCTCGACCGTATCGTGCAACCGAACCAGCCAGACTCGGCCCTTGAGCCGCGCCGGCTGCGTGCCATCCTGACCACCTTCGTCCTTGGCCTGATCGTGATGGGCCTGGCGTCCTTGTTGATCGCCGGGGCGCGCGAGCACAAAGACTGAGCGCCTCGATCATGGCTCAAACTTCGCTCCTTCGCTCCTTCGCGATCCAGCGCCGCGTGATCGGTGCACTATTGTTGCGTGAGGTAATCACCCGCTTCGGGCGCCACAACATCGGCTTTTTATGGCTGTTCATTGAGCCCATGCTGTTCACCCTCGGGATCACGACGCTATGGACCTTGGTGAAGGTGACCCATGGCGGCAGCTTGCCCATTGCGGCGTTTGCCTTGACGGGCTATTCGTCGATCTTGCTATGGCGCAACTGCAGTAACCGGATCATCAAGGCGATCGAAGTCAACCACAGCCTGCTATATCACCGCAACGTGCGCGTGCTGGACGTGTTCATGGCGCGCGTGCTGCTGGAGATTTGCGGCGCGACGATGTCCCTGATCGTGCTGACGATCGCGTTCAGCTCGCTCGGGATGATGAGCCTGCCTGACGACGTGTGGACCGTCATTGTCGGATGGATCTTGCTCGCCTGGTTCGCTGTGGGCTTGAGCCTGGTGGTCGGTGCGGCATCGGAGCAGTCCGAATTCGTCGAACGGGTCTGGCACATCATCACCTATCTGTTGTTTCCGCTGTCCGGCGCCGGCTTCATGGTTGACTGGCTGCCCAAGGTTGCGCGCGACCTGGCGTACTGGGTTCCGATGATCCATGGAACGGAAATGATCCGTCACGGCTTCTTCGGCAACATGGTGCGGACGTACGAAGATCCGCTGTATCTTGCCGCTGTCAATACGGTTCTCACCTTGTTCGGGCTGGCTTTGGTCATCGCTGCCGGGCGCAAGGTGGAGCCAGAATGATCCGCCTGCATAACGTCGTCAAGCAATACGATACGCGCCAGGGACGGCGAACCGTACTCGACAGGATCAACCTCGAGGTCGCCTACGGTGAAAAGCTCGGCATCCTCGGTTGCAATGGCGCCGGCAAGTCGACGCTCATCCGCCTGATCAGTGGCATCGAATTGCCGACCTCGGGCTCGGTCGAGCGTGACATGAGCATTTCGTGGCCGCTGGCGTTCGCCGGCGGCTTCCACGGTGCGCTCACGGGCCTGGACAATGTGCGCTTTATTTGCCGCATCTATGGTGCTGAAATCGCACCGGCCATCGAATTCGTCGAACGGTTTGCCGAGCTCGGACCCTACCTGCGCGAGCCGGTGAAGAAATATTCGTCCGGCATGCGCGCGCGGCTGGCGTTCGCCATCTCGATGGGCGTGGAATTCGATTGTTTCCTGATCGACGAGATCGTCGCTGTAGGCGACGAGCGCTTTCACGCGAAATGCCACGCCGAACTGTTCGAGAAGCGCGGCGACCGCGCGATGATCATCGTCTCGCACAGCGCTGACTACATCCGGCAGCATTGCACGCGGGCGGCGGTGCTGTCGGCTGGGCAATTGCACCACTTCGACACGGTCGCACAAGCGCTGACGTTTCACGATGCCGCGCAGGCCGCCTGATCGAACAACTATTTAATGCTCACTTTGGAACTCCCTCTATGATCTTGGTAACGGGCGGAGCCGGCTTCATCGGCTCAAACTTCGTGTTGGACTGGCTGCAGGGCTCGGACGAGGCAGTCGTCAATCTGGACAAGCTGACCTATGCCGGCAACGCGCATAACCTGGACAGCCTGGTTGACGACGCGCGCCATATTTTCGTTCAGGGCGACATCGGCGACAGCAGCCTCGTTGCCGCGCTGCTGGCCAAGTACCGCCCGCGCGCGGTGCTCAACTTTGCGGCCGAATCGCACGTGGACCGCTCGATCACGGGCCCGGGCGCATTCATCCAGACCAATATTGTCGGCACCTTCACGCTGCTCGAAGCGGTGCGCGCTTACCACGGCGCACTGGGCGCCGACGCGAAGGCGGCGTTCCGCTTCCTGCACGTCTCGACCGATGAAGTGTATGGCTCGCTTGAACAGGACCAGCACCCGTTCCGTGAAACCAATCAATACCAGCCCAACAGCCCGTACTCGGCGAGCAAGGCGGCCAGCGACCACCTGGTGCGTGCCTATCACCACACCTATGGCCTGCCGGTGCTGACCACCAACTGTTCGAACAACTACGGCCCGTTCCATTTCCCGGAAAAGCTGATCCCGCTGATGATCGTCAATGCGCTGGCCGGCAAGGCCTTGCCGCTGTACGGCGACGGCAAGCAGGTGCGCGACTGGCTCTACGTCAAGGATCACTGCAGCGCAATTCGCCGCGTGCTCGACGCCGGACGCCTGGGCGAAACCTACAACGTGGGCGGCTGGAACGAGATGCAAAACGTCGAGATTGCCACCACCTTGTGCACGCTGCTGGACCAGTTGCGCCCGCGCGCGGACGGCAAGTCGTACCAAGACCAGATCACCTATGTGACCGACCGTCTCGGCCACGACCGCCGCTATGCGATCGATGCCGGCAAGATCGAGCGCGAGCTCGACTGGCGCCCGGCCGAGACGTTTGCCACCGGCATCCGCAAGACTGTCGACTGGTACCTGGCCAACCAGGAATGGGTGACGACACTGCAAGCGAGGGCGGCATGAAGAAGATCCTGCTGTTCGGCAAGGGCGGCCAGGTCGGCTGGGAATTGCAGCGCAGCCTGGCCCCGCTGGGTGAGGTCGTTGCGCTCGACTTCGACAGCACCGAGCTGTGCGGCGACTTCACCAACCTGGCCGGGCTGGCAGCGACCGTGGCAGCGGTGCGTCCCGACGTCATCGTCAATGCCGCGGCGCACACCGCAGTCGACAAGGCCGAGTCAGAGCCTGAGCTGGCGCGCACCATCAATGCGCTGGCGCCCCAGGTGCTGGCCGAGGCGGCGCAGCGCATCGGCGCGGCCATCGTCCATTACTCGACCGATTACGTGTTCGACGGCAGTGGCCAGGCGCCATGGAAGGAAAGCGACCAGCCGGCACCGCTGAATGTCTACGGCCATACCAAGCTCGAGGGCGAGCGGCTGCTTGCCGCCGCCTGTGCACGCCGCCTGATTTTCCGCACCAGCTGGGTGTACGCCGCCCGCGGCGGCAACTTCGCCAAGACCATGCTGCGCCTGGCCGGCGAGCGCGAGCACCTGACCGTCATCGACGACCAGCTTGGCGCGCCGACCGGCGCCGAACTGCTGGCCGACGTGACTGCCCATGCGATCCGCGACCTGCTGCTGCATCCGGAACACGCCGGACTGTATCACCTCGGCGCTGCGGGCGAGACCTCGTGGCACGGTTACGCCACCTACGTGCTGGAGCTTGCGCGCGCAGCTGGCGCGACCGTGAAAACGCCGGCCGGCGCGATCGCCGCAGTGCCGAGCACGGCATTTCCAACGCCTGCGCAGCGGCCCTTGAACTCGCGCCTGGATACACAAAAATTGCAAGCGACCTTCGGCCTGACCCTGCCCGACTGGCGGGTAGGCGTGGCGCGCATGGTCCGCGAAATCTTATAAAGCTGAGAATAATGAATATGGTTAAACGTAAAGGCATCATCCTCGCCGGCGGCTCCGGCACCCGGCTGCACCCGGCAACCCTGTCCATCAGCAAGCAACTGCTGCCGGTGTACGACAAGCCGATGGTGTACTACCCCTTGAGCACGCTGATGCTGGCCGGCATCCGCGAAGTGCTCATCATCTCCACCCCGCAAGACACGCCGCGTTTCGAACAATTGCTGGGCGATGGCAGCAAGTGGGGCATGTCGATCGAATACGCGGTCCAGCCTTCGCCGGACGGCCTGGCGCAGGCCTTTGTGGTGGGCGCCGAGTTCCTGGGCGACAGCCCGAGCGTGCTCATTCTTGGTGATAACATTTTTCACGGTCACGACTTGCCGCAGCTGCTAAGCAATGCCATGGGCCGCACCGACGGCGCCAGCGTGTTCGCCTACCACGTGCAGGACCCGGAGCGCTACGGCGTGGTCGACTTCGATGCCGATGGCAAGGTCCTGTCGCTCGAAGAAAAACCGAGCGTGCCCAAGTCGAGCTACGCCGTTACCGGGCTGTACTTCTACGACAACCAGGCGGTCAAGCTGGTGCGCGAGCTGCGCCCGTCGCCGCGCGGCGAACTCGAGATCACCGACCTGAACCGCTTGTACCTGGAGCAGGGCCGGCTGAACGTCGAAATCATGGGCCGCGGCTATGCCTGGCTCGATACCGGCACCCATGAATCCTTGCTCGACGCGAGCCACTTCATCGCCACGCTGGAGCACCGCCAGGGCCTGAAAGTGGCCGCGCCGGAAGAAATCGCGTGGCGCCACAAATGGATCGATGACGAGCAGCTGGCAAGCCTGGCCGAACCGCTGAAAAAAAACGCCTATGGGCAATACCTGCAACGCCTCCTGACCGAGCGCCATCCGCGCCTGGCCGAGACCCTGACCACCAAGAGCTAACTGATGCAATTTATTCCATTGGCCATACCCGACGTATTGCTGATCGAGCCGAAGGTGTTCGGCGACGCCCGCGGCTTTTTCTTTGAAAGCTACAATCAACGCGCGTTTAACGAGGCCGTCGGGCGCGACGTGTGCTTCGTGCAGGACAACCATTCGCGCTCGAGCAAGAATGTACTGCGCGGTTTGCATTACCAGATCGAGCAGGCGCAGGGCAAGCTGGTGCGCGTGGTGCAGGGTGAAGTGTTCGACGTTGCAGTCGACATGCGGCGCGGCTCGCCAACGTTCGGGCAATGGGTAGGCGAAGTACTGTCGGCCGAGAACCGGCGCCAGCTCTGGATTCCCGAAGGCTTCGCCCATGGTTTCGTGACCCTGTCCGAGTCCGCCGAATTCCTCTACAAGACGACCGACTTCTGGGCCCCCTCGTTCGAGCGCTGCCTGCGATGGGACGACGCCGATCTTGCCATCGACTGGCGCGTGCAGGAGCAACCATTGGTGTCGGCGAAAGACAGCGTCGGAGTCGCGCTGCGCGACGCGGAAACGTTTGCATGAACCCGGTCGGAGGACGCATCGTCGCGGTGCTGGGCATGCACCGCAGCGGTACCAGCCTGGTGACACGCGCCTTGCAGGTGCTTGGCGTGTCGCTTGGCGACCAGCTGATGGCGCCCTCCGACGGCAACAATGCCAAAGGATTTTTCGAAGACGTCGAAATCAACGAGCTCAACATCGCATTGTTGCGTGCGCTCGACTGCGACTGGCAAAGTATCCGGCCGCTCGAACAGGCCGATTTCGACCTGCTCTACCGCGCTGGATGGGTCGACCAGGCCATCGCGGTGATGCGCGCCAAGATCGCGTCGGTCGCGCTGTTCGGTTTCAAGGACCCGCGCACCGCCAAGCTGTTGCCGTTCTGGCAGGAAGTGTTTCGCGCCGGTGGTTTCAGCGTCACCTACCTGCTGGCCATTCGCAATCCGGCCAGCGTGGCCGATTCGCTGCTCACCCGTGACGGCCTGCCGCGCGCGCGCAGCTATTACCTCTGGCTCGAGCACGTGCTCAACAGCCTGACCGGCACTGTGGGCTGCCAGCCGGTGCTGGTGGACTATGACGATTTCTTTGGCGACGCTGATGGCGTGCTCGAGCAGATGGCCGCTGGCCTCGGCCTGTGCGTCGACGCGGACGAACGCGAAGAGTTCAGCAATGAATTCCTCGATGAGCGCTTGCGTCACACCGTCCATTGCGACGCTGACCTGTTGGCCGACCCAAGCTGTCCGCCGCTGGTGGCCGAGGTCTACCAGGGCTTGAAGGACGCCTTGCGCAACAACCGTGGTGTCGACTCGCCCCAGTTGCGTAGCGCGATGGCGCGCTGGGCGACGGAATTTGAGCGCACCAAGCCGGCCTTGCGGCTGGCCGATGCGTGCACGCCCGCGCCTGCGCAGGCGGCGCCGGCCAGCGCGGCGCTCGAGCTCCTGAAAGCAGTTGCCCGACAAGACCGGTCGCTGCTGCGCAGCGTTTTCGACCAGCGATGGTACCAGCTGGCGTATGCGGACGTGGCCGCGGCGGGGATCGATCCGTTCTTGCATTACAGCGAAACCGGGGTCCACGAGGGCCGCTTTCCGGGGCCGGACGTGGTGCTGGCGGCGCTGGGTAGTTACCGCGACCGCGAGCGCCAGGATGAGCAGCGCTGGGCCGACATGATCGCACTGCAGCGCAGCATGGCCGAACAGGTGCAGGCGCTGCAGCAGCAATTGCATGCGTCGCTGGAACGCCACGCCGAGCACGACGCGCATTGGCAACAGCTGGCCGCGGCCCGGGATCGTGTCGAGGCCCTGTTGCGCCAGGCGGCGCAACAGGAGAGCGAGGCCCAGCAGCGTGCACTGGAACAAGCCGAATCGCGCTGGAGCAAGCAATTCGCGCAGGCGCGCGCAGATGACGACGCCCTCAGTGTGCGCGCCGCGGCAGATCGTCGTGCGCTTGAGGGCGAGCTGAACGAGTCGCGCGCGCAGCTCGCTGCCATTGAAAGCAGCGTCCTTTGGCGCGCCCTGGCACCGTTTTCCCGTTGGCGCACACGACACAACAAATAGAAGGCTTGCCCGGCAGCGCACCAAGAACCAGGCAGCGTGAGTGCCAAGAGATATCGTCGGCAAGCATTCCTCAACACGTAGAAAAAAATAGGTTCATTCCCATGTTTCAATCCAAAACCGATGCTGCAGTAACTAGCGTGGACGAGCTGCTTGTACACTATGACGAGTCTTTTATCGAGATTGTTTATTGCACCATCTTGGGGCGGTTCCCTGATGCGCATGGGCGCGCCCACTATCTGAGCCGCCTGCGCGCCGGCGCGAGCAAGCTTGGGATTATGGCCGATCTGCGCCTGAGCAGCGAAGGCAAGGGCAGGGCGGTTGAAGTGCCTGGTTTGGACAAGGTCGTGAAGAATTACCGTCGCGCCAGGATCCCGCTGATTGGACGCCTGCTCACCCATTCGGGCAGCAAGGCCACGGACGAATCGAACCGGGCGCTGCGCGCGATCGAGAATCAACTGTTCATTTCCACGGACCAGACCCGCGCCTATCTTGAGCGGATGGATGGGGTGCTGCCAGCAGTGCCCGGGCGCCAATACGCTGGTACGCGCGCCCCAGTCGCGCTCGCACAGCTGTACCACTGCGCCGAGGAAAATCGGACCTACGACCTGGCCCAGGAAAGACACGCTCACGCCGGCTACCTTGCTGCGATCGGCGCGTCGAAGCTGTTTGACGCGGATTTCTATCGCGCGACGTATGCGGTGGAACAGGCCTTCGAGCACCAGCCGGAGCTCCATTACGTACTCTTTGGCGAAAAAAAGGGCTGGCAGCCGAACGCCGTTTTTTGGCCGGATAACTATCTGATTTTCAACACCGACGTCGCTGCGGCAGGACATCGGCCGTTCCGGCACTTCATCGACATCGGTCGCTTCGAGAGTCGTGTCTCGCGCCCGCTGCCACCGCTCGAAGGTGGCCTGGCAACGCCGATGCCAACGCTGCGCCAGCGCGGCTTTGCGTCACCCAAAAAAATCGCGGTCTGCCTGCACGTGTTTTATGTCGACTTGTGGCCCGAGCTGGTGGAGAACCTGCGCCGGCTCAGCATGCCGTTCGACCTGTTCGTCGGCCTGGTCGACCGCGGCCAGCCGCTCGACGATGCCAAGGCCAGCGTTGCGGCATCGTTCCCGAACGCGCGCGTGTTTGTGTTCCCGAACCACGGGCGCGACATTTTCCCCTTCGTGTCGATGGCTGCGGCCGGACTGTTCGACCCGTACGAGGCAGTCTGCAAGATCCATACGAAAAAAAGTCCGCATCGCGACGATGGTGCCGTTTGGCGCAACACCCTGGTCAACGGTATCTTGCCGAAGCAGCGTGCCGACAAGTTGCTCGCAGCGTTCCTGGCCAACCCCGACTGGGGCCTGATGGTCGCCGACGGCCAGATCTACGATGGCCAACAATGGTGGGGCTCGAACAAGGAACTGGTGTCGCGCTTGCTGCACCGTGTCGAGATTCGGCCTGACCTCGATCAGCTGCACTTCCCGGCCGGTTCCATCTACTGGATCAAGCAACCGCTGATCAACCTCGTGCGGGGCATGCAGCTCGGCGCCGACGATTTCGATCCGGAGGCGCGCCAGCTCGACGGCACGCCAGCGCACGCTTTCGAGCGCGTGCTGGGCTATCTCGGCGCAGTGGCCGGCGTCGACATCGTTGACACCAGCACGGTAGCGAAAGCGGTGGGCAAGAGCCGGCCAGCCAAGGCGCTGCGCAAGCCGTTTGTTTCCTGTTTCTACCTGCCGCAGTTCCACCGGGTTCCCGAAAACGACGCCTGGTGGGGCAAGGGCTATACCGAGTGGGTGGGCGTGTCGCGCGCGCGGGCCCAGTTCGACGGGCATTACCATCCGGTGACGCCAGCCGGCAGCGGCTATTACGACCTGCGCAACCCGGAGGTGATCGGCGAGCAGTTCGCATTGGCGAAAGCCCATGGCGTGGATGCGTTCTGCGTCTATTACTACGCGTTCGACAACGGCAAGCGGCTGCTGGAAGCGCCAATCGACAATCTGTTGACGCGCCCCGACATCGATGCATGCTTTTATTTGTGCTGGGCCAACGAATCGTGGACCCGGAACTGGGATGGCATGAGCGGCGAAGTCCTGATGGCGCAGACCTACCTGCCAAATTGCGTGCACTTGCTGGCCGAGGACACCAGCCGTTATTTTGCCGATCCGCGCTATTTCCGCCTGCATGGCAGCGCGCCGCGGTTCGTGATCTACCGTCCCGAGGACATCCCGAACCTGCCCGAGTTCATCGAGGCACTCAGGGCGGCATGGGCGGCCAAGGGCTACCCCAAGGTGAACCTGGGCGCGGTGCTGTTCCACACGGCCGGTGAGTCGAGCGAGGCCAGTGCGGCGCTGTTCGATTTCATCGTTGAAATGGCGCCGCATGGCCTGGTCAAGCCGACTGGCTGGATCGTCAACAAGGACGCGCCAACCCACGACCCAGCCTTTCCGGTCAGGAACAGTTTCAAGGGCACGGTGTACAGCTACGACCATGTGATTGAACAAAGCCTCAAGCGCGAGCTGCCGGCTTACCTCGAAGGCAAGATCGTGCGCGGCGTCATGCCGAGCTGGGACAACACCGCGCGCCGCGGCAGTACCGCCCACATCTGCTACGGTGGCAACCCGGCTGCGTTCGGCCGCTGGGTCAAGGACCTGGCCGCATCGGACATCGAGCGCAGCGAACTGATGGTGAACTCGTGGAACGAATGGGCCGAGAAGGCGATGATCGAACCGGCATGCCAGTACGGCAATGGCTACCTGGACGCGCTCAAGCGTGCGTTCGCAGGGATGGCGCCACATGCCCTGGCACAAGCACCCATTGCCGCCACTGTCAACGCGCAAACCGCTAGCCCAGGCGCCAACGGTATTGGGCAAGGCGCGCGGGGCGGGAACAAAAGGCGCGCCAGGTAATGTTCTCGCGCAATGAAACCGGCGTGGACGCCGCAACTGTCTTGCTCGATCCCCCAACACAGGGATGGTTCAGCACGGCAGTGCAAGCCGTCGCGCTGGCAGTGCGCCACTGGCGCTTCGATGGCACGACAACCACGCCTGCCGCGCCACTGCACCCGGGCGAGCAAGCACTGTGCCTCGCAAGTGCTGCGGCGCCCGGTTGGTACATGCTCGAGCTGTGCGTTCGCGCGGGGGGCGCAATGATCGAAGGCGCCGTCGAACTGCGTTGCGCCCAGGGGACCGGTAGCGTGGCACGTTTGCGCTTGCCGCTGCACAGCAACCGTGTCTGCAAACGCCTGATCCTGTTGCCATCGACACAGGCCGTGTGCCTGGCACTTCCGTCGGGGCCGGTCGAGCTTGAAATTACCACGTTCCGACTGGTGCCAGTGACGGCCGGCTTTGCACGCTCGCGGATGCTGCGCAAGCTGCAGGCACAGCATCCGCTGTACCGCGCGCACCCGGGCCGCGCAACGGGCCCAAAGCCGGCAGGGGGAGACGGGCCGTTGACGCGCCTGTGGCACGACTATAACGCCTTGTTCGCAGCGCGCCAGGAGCTGGTTCCGTACGCCGCCTGGCTGGGCCAATACGGACCCACGACGGCTAGCGAGCAGGAGCGCATGCGGGCGCGCCTGGCGGCACTGGCCAGCGCGCCGTCGTTTGCGGTCGTGGTGATCGCATCGGCGGCGGACGCTGCGCGCCTGGCGGCGTCGGTCGATTCGGTACGGCGCCAGCAGTACGTGCATTGGCAGTTAATTGTCGTCAAGCCCGCGGCCGGCGCACTGCCTGGCGAAGCCGAACACGAAGAAAATCCCGGCCAGTGCGTGCTCACCTATGCGGACGCGGCCGACCTGCCCTGCGCGCTCGATCGCGCCGTCGCGGCGGCGGACGCCGGCTGGATCCAGTTCCTGCAAGCGGGCGACCTGCTGGCGCCGGACGCGCTGGCCTGTTTCGCGGCAGAACTTGCCGACAGCCCCGGCTGTTCGCTGGCCTACAGCGACGAGGATAGCCTTGCCGGCGACGGCGAGCGGCATAGTCCCTGTTGCAAACCGGACTGGGACATCGACCTGGTCCACTCGCAGAACTATGTCGGCGCCAGCGCCGCTTACCGTCTGGCACTGGTGCGCGCGGCCGGGCCGTTTCGCCCCGAGCATAATGGGGCGCAACTGTTCGACCTGCTGTTGCGTTGCGCCGAACGCCTCGATGGCGACCAGGTGCGCCATGTGCAGCGCATCCTGCTCAGCCGCCCGGCCGACCGGACCGACGATGAAACGGCCAGCGGCGAACGCGCCAACAGCGCCGGTGTCGGCGCGCTGGCCGCCCATTTTGACCGGCTCGGGATCGCTGCCAGCGCCGCGCCGGATCGCTTTGGCTACCGGGTGCGTTACGCCGTCCCGGCGCCGGCGCCGCTGGTCACGCTGATCATCCCGACCCGCAATGGCCTCGCATTGCTGCGCCGTTGCATCGAGTCGATCTTGGACACGACCACCTATCCGCACTACGAGGTGATGGTGGTCGACAACGGTAGTGACGAGCCCGCCACGCTGGCCTACCTGCAACAGCTGGTCGCGCAAAAAAAGGCGACCGTGCTGCGCCAGGAGGGCCCCTTTAACTATTCGGCCTTGAACAACGCCGCCGTGAAACAGGCCCGCGGCGAGCTGGTCGGCCTGGTCAACAACGATATCGAAGTGATCAGCCCGAACTGGCTGAGCGAAATGGTGGGCCACGCGCTGCGCCCGGACGTGGGTGCTGTCGGCGCCCGTCTCTGGTATGCCAACGACACCCTGCAGCACGCCGGCGTCATCCTCGGCATGGAAGGCACGGCCGGCCACCTGCATCGCTTTTTGGCGCGCGGTCAGCCGGGTTACTGCGCCCGCGCGGTGCTGACGCAGTCGTTCTCGGCCGTGACGGGCGCCTGCCTGCTGGTGCGCAAGCAAAGCTACCAGCAGGCCGGCGGCCTCAACGAGGTCGACCTGGCCGTTGCCTGCAATGATGTGGATTTCTGCCTGCGCCTGCGCGCGCTCGGTTACCGCAATGTGTGGACGCCGTATGCCGAGCTGTACCACCACGAATCATCGTCGCGCGGCCTTGATGACTCGGCCGAAAAAGTCTTGCGCGCGGCGCGCGAAAACGCCTATCTGCACCGCCGCTGGGGTCCGCTGCTCGCGTTCGACCCTGCCTACAATCCCAGCCTGTCGCTGGACTTCACCGATGTCGTGCTGGCTTGGCCACCACGTGAGCGCGTCAACCAGGAGCGCACGTGACGAACACCAGCAAGATCAAGGTACTGATGGAAATGCGCCCGGCGCTCGATGGCTTTGCCGGCATCCCGCAAGAGTGCCGTCTGCTGTTTCGGGGTCTGGGGCGGGCCGCCAATGTCGAGCTCCAGGGCCTGATGCAGACCTCGTTGCGCTTCCTCAGCCCGGGCATGCGCGCGCCGCGCGCGCCCACCAGCGATGTCCCGGAAAGCGAGCGCATCAATCGCTATTCGCGCCTGGTGCTGGCGATCGACGCCAAGCCGGCGAGCCAGTGGTGGCATCAGGCGCGCGCCTATGTCACGCGGCGCCGCGCGATCTACGCCCTGGCGCTGGGCGCGCTGCTACCCGGCAAGCGCACCATCGGGCTGAGCCTGTTCGAGCCGGCCGGCTTCGAAGAGTTCGTATGGGACGCCATGTTCGCCAAGTCCTTGCACGAGGATGATTTCGAGGCCATCACGCGCCAGCAGTACCAGGTCTGCGGCGTGCCGTGGACGATCTTGCACCTGGCCGGCCTGGCCGGGCGCCGCTTTGGCCGCCACACGCGCTACCCGCGCATCAATACGGCCGGCGCCGACGTGCTGATCGCGCAGACGCCGTTCCCGGCCCGGCTCGCTGCGCGCACCGCGCTGGTGGTGCGCTACCATGACGCCTTGCCGCTGTTCATGCCGCACGCGTTTGCGAACAAGTCGCGGCACCAGATGACGCACTTCCGCGCGCTCGAGAGCAACGTGCGCGAAGGCGCTTATTTCGCCTGCGTGTCCGAGGCCACGCGCCAGGACCTGCTGCGCGTGTTCCCCCAGGCGGCGGCGCGCGCAGTCACCATCCACAACATGGTGTCGCATCACTATTTCGAGGAAGACTCGGATCCGGCCCGGGTGGCGGACATCATCCGCGCGCGCCTGAACACCAGCGCCGAAGCGGCGATGCCGCGCGCTGGCGGCGGCCTCGACGCGTTCTACCGTAGCCATTTGCACAGCGCACCGCTGCGTTACCTGCTGATGGTGGCCACCATTGAGCCGCGCAAGAATCACAGCCGCCTGGTCGCCGCCTGGCAGGCCTTGCGCGCACGCGGCGAGGCGTCGCTCAAGCTGGTCATCGTGGGTGGCCTGGGCTGGGATACCGACCCGATCTTGCGCGAAATGCGCGCCGGGCTCGACTGCGGCGGCCTGTTCCTGCTCAACCAGGTGCCGGCGGCGGACTTGCGGGTGCTGTACCGCCATGCCGCAGCCACCGTCTGCCCGAGCCTGGCCGAAGGCTTCGACTTCCCCGGCGTCGAGGCGATGCGCAGCGGCGGCGTCGTGGTCGCGTCCGACATCCCCGTGCACCGCGAGGTGTTTGCCGATGCCGCCGAATACTTCCGTTCGCATTCGAGCACCGACCTGGCGGACGCGATCGCGCGCGTGGTGCTGGCCGATGACGCGCCGCGGCGCGCGCAACAGCTGCGCGTACGCGGGCGCGACGTCGGCGCGCGTTACCTGCCCGAGCGGATCCAGCCCCAGTGGGAGCAATTCCTGGCGCGGGTAGCTGCCGAACGCGTGCCGCCCTGAGGCGCGTCGCTGAACCAATTAACAGGGCGCGGCAGCGGCCGCCCCACAACATGAGAAGCGTATGAAAACAGAATTCGGATTCAAACAAGTACCGCCATTGCGCGTGTTCGCCCTGCTGGCCGGCGCGCTCGCCCTGGGCGGATGCTCGGCCTACGGCAGCTGGCAGCCGGTCGCCGGTCCCTCCACGCGCCAGGTTGTGGCGGCGCCCGCCAACGCCGCGAATTTGGGCATCCAGCTGGTCGATGTCACCGAGGCGGTCGCCCAGCGCGTGCTGGCCAGCCAGCGCAAGGCTTCGTTTGCCGAATCGTTCCCGCCAGGTCCAGCGGCCGGGAGCGTGATCGGGCCGGGCGACGTGATCGAGATCTCGGTGTGGGAAGCGCCGCCGGCCTTGCTGTTTGGCGGCGCCACGGCGGACCCGCGCGGCGGCGCCGCCACCACCCGTGTAACGACGTTCCCGGAACAAATGGTCAACACCAGCGGCGAAGTGAACGTGCCGTTCGCCGGCAAAATCCGCGCCGCCGGGCGCAACGCGGCCGCGATCGAAGCGGACATCGTGCAACGCCTGCAGCGCAAGGCCAACCAGCCGCAAGTGCTGGTGCGCCTGACGCGCAACAACACGTCGAACGTCACTGTGGTTGGCGAGATCGTCAACAGCTTGCGCATGCCGCTGACCGACCGCCGCGAGCGCTTGCTGGACGCGCTGGCAGCGGCCGGCGGGGTCCGCCAGCCGGTCAACAAGATGACCTTGCAACTGACGCGCGGCGACCAGGTCCAGTCGATGCCGCTCGACGTCATCATCCGCGACCCGCGCCAGAACGTGTTGCTCCAGCCGGGCGATGTGCTTACCTCGCTGTTCCAGTCGCAAAGTTTCACGGTGCTGGGCGCAACGGGCAAGAACGAGGAGGTCAATTTCGAAGCGAGCGGCATCACGCTGGCCCAGGCATTGGGCCGCGTCGGCGGGCTGCAGGACCTGCGCGCCGATGTGCGCGGCGTGTTCCTGTTCCGCTTTGAAAATGCCGCTGCGCTCGACAACGGCGCCAAGGCGCTGCGCACCACCCCCGATGGCAAGGTGCCGGTCATTTACCGCATCGACCTGTCGGATCCGGCGACGTTTTTCATTGCCCAGAATTTCCCGCTGCAGAGCAAGGACATCCTGTACGTTTCGAACGCCCCGGCCGCCGAACTGCAGAAGTTCCTGAACATCGTCGGTGCGGTGGTCGGCCCTGCCGTGGCGATCCAGGCCGCGCGCCAGCTGTAAATGCCCAACCGGACCGGGAAACCATCGATGCCGCCCATCCTGATCGACGTTACCCGCCTCGTTGGCAGGGCCATCAAAGGCCGCTTGCCAACGGGCGTGGACCGCGTGATGCTCGAGTACGTGCGCCATTATGGCGCCGACGCGCGCGCAGTGCTGCATGTGCGCGATCAGTTCCGGGCGCTGTCGGCGAGCGGCTCGCAACGCTTGTTCGGTCACTTGCTGGGCGCCGCTGGCCCGGCCCGCAAGCTGCTTGGCTTGTTGCTGCGCGACCTGCCTGGCAGTGCCGGCGCGGCCGCTGTGCGCGGTGCCGTGCTGCTTAACCTGGGCCATGGCAACTTGCATCGGGCCAGCCACCAGCGCACCCTGGCCCGCCATGGCATCAAGCCGGTGTATTTCATCCATGATCTGATTCCGATCAGCCATCCGGAATACTGCCGCGCGGGCGAGGGCGCACTGCATGCGGCGCGCATGGCGCACGCGCTGGAATACGGCGCCGGCATCATCGCGAACTCGGCTGCAACGCTGGCCGAGCTGGCCGCGTTCGCACGCCAGCATGGGCTGCGCGTTCCAGCGGCCGTGGTTGCATTGCTGGCGCCGGCAACGGCGCCTGTGGTGGCGGCCGGGCGTCCGCTGTCAGCGCCTTATTTCGTCATGCTCGGTACCATCGAGGCGCGCAAGAACCACTGGATCATCCTGCAGGCCTGGCGCCAGCTGGTGCAGCAGTTGGGCCAGGCCGCGCCCAAGCTGGTGGTGATCGGCCAGCGCGGCTGGGAGTGCGAACAGGTGTTCGACCTGCTCGACCGCTGCGCAGCGCTGCGCGGGGCGGTGATCGAGATGAACAGCTGCGGCGACGACGAGCTGGCGCGCTACCTGCGCCATGCCCAGGCATTGTTGTTCCCCTCGTTTGCCGAAGGCTTCGGCATGCCGCTGGTGGAAGCGCTGCAGATGGGCACGCCCGTGATCGCCAGCGACCTGCCGGCGTTTCGCGAAATCGCCGGTGCCGTCCCTGATTACCTCGATCCGCTCGATGGCACCGGCTGGAAGCGCCTGGTCGAGGCCTACTGCGCAGGCGGGAACGGACCGCGCGCCGACCAGCTCGCGCGCCTGGCCGGCTACCGCGTGCCGGCCTGGCCGGCGCATTTCGCCGCAGTCGATCCGTTGCTGGAGCAACTGCGTTGAGCGCCGCGCGCGACGACACCGCGCTCATCGAGGCGCTCCCGGCGCGCGTGTACGCCGTCGGCATTTCGCTGCGCAAGCGTGGCTACGTGCGCCGCTTCGCCGCGGAAGCCCGGGTGCGCTTCGTGCGCACGGTGCAGGCGGTGCCGGATGGGGCAGTGCTGCTGCTCTGGGGCAGCCAGCCGCTGCCTGCCGACGTGCTCGCGCGGGTGCAGGCAGTGCGGCTCGAGGATGGCTTCCTGCGTTCGGTCGGTCTTGGCTCCGACCTGACCCAGCCGCTGTCATGGGTGCTCGACCGGCGCGGCCTGTATTACGACGCAACGCGCCCGTCGGACCTGGAGCATCTGCTGCAGAACGCCAGCTTCGCGCAGCCGCTGCGCGCGCGCGCTGCACGCCTGCGCGAGCGCATCGTGGCGTCGCGCATCACCAAATATAACGTCGGCGCCGGCGCCTGGCAGCGCCCGGCGCTGGCGGCCCGCGTCATCCTCGTGCCGGGGCAGGTTGAACGCGACGCCTCGCTCAAGTTTGGCGCGCCGCGCATTGCCACCAACATGGCCTTGCTGCAAGCGGTACGCGAGGCCAACCCGGACGCCTGGATTGTGTACAAGCCGCATCCGGACGTGGTCGCAGGCCTGCGTGCGGGCGGCGACGGCGAAGCCCTGGCCGCGCAATTTTGCAACGACATCGTGCTCGACGTGGGAATGGATGCCTTGCTGCCGCTGGTCGACGAGGTCCACTTGATGACCTCGCTAACCGGTTTCGAGGCCTTGTTACGCGGGAAAAAAGTGACCTGCTACGGTCTGCCGTTCTACGCCGGATGGGGACTGACCACGGACATCATCCCGCTGGCGCGGCGCACGCGCGCCCTGTGCCTCGACGAGCTGGTGGCCGCGGCGCTGATCCTGTATCCGCGCTACGTCAGCCGCACCACCGCAGGCTTGATTTCGCCCGAGCAGGCACTGGACGAACTGCTGGCCTGGCGCGGTATCGAGGCCACTGGCTGGACAACACTCTGGCGCAGCGTGCTGCGCCAGGTTTTATGTATTTGGAGAGCAGACAAATGATCAGCGGTGGTTTGGCGGCGTATGCAGGGAAACGGGTGTTATTGCTGCAGGGGCCGCTTGGCCCTTTCTTCAAGCACTTGGCGCTTGACCTCGAAGGGGCCGGCGCAAAGGTATTGAAAATTAACTTCACCGGGGGCGACTGGCTGTTTTCGGGCGGGCCATCGCTGGCGTTTCGCAAGGGCCTCGATGAATGGGCCGCGTTTTTCGACAACGTCCTGGTCACGCACCAGATCGATACCGTGCTGCTGTTCGGCGACTGCCGTGCGGCCCACCAGATCGCGCACGAGATCGCGGCGCGCAAGGGCGTCGAGATCGGCGTGTTCGAGGAAGGCTACATCCGTCCCGACTACGTGACGCTGGAGCGGCACGGGGTCAATGCGCACTCGCGCCTGCCGCGTTCGTTCGACTTCTATCTGCGCGCCAAGACCGGCGAGGTGCCGCCGGTGAACCACGTGGGCAATATGTTCGGGCACGCGGCCATGTGGGCGATCCTGTATTACCTCGCCAGTGCGTTGCTGTGGCCAATGTTTCGCCATTACCAGCATCACCGGCCGTTGTCGATCCTCGAGGGCCTGGTATGGATCCGCAGTGCCTGGCGCAAGCTGTATTACCGCCGCAAGGAGCGCGGCGCGCAGCGCAAGCTGGCCAGCGCGCTGAGCAAGCGGTTTTTCCTGGTGCCGCTGCAGGTGCACAACGATGCCCAGGTGCACACGCACTCGGTGTTTGACTCGGTCGAAGAATTCATCGGCCACGTCATCGCTTCGTTCGCCGCGCACGCGCCAGCCGATACCGTGCTGGTCATCAAGCATCACCCGATGGACCGCGGTTACCACGACTATTTCGAGCTGGTGCGCAGGCTGGGTCGCGCAGCCGGAGTGCTCGAGCGCCTGATGTATATCCATGACCAGCACCTGCCGACGCTGCTCGAACATGCACGCGGCGTGGTCGTGATCAACAGCACTGTCGGCCTGTCGGCGTTGACTCACGGCACGCCGCTGAAGGTCTGCGGCGAAGCGCTGTATGACATCGAAGGGCTGACCTACCGACGGCCGCTGGACCAGTTCTGGGGCGATGCCGCGTCGTTCAGTGTCAACCGCAAGATGTTCCAGCAGTTCATCGGCTATCTCATCGATACCACCCAGCTCAACGGCAGCTTTTATCGGCGCTTGCGCTTGCCGGGGTCGGCTGCCGGGCTGGTGTGGCAGCGCTCACTGCGCCTGGTCAGGCCAGTTGAGCCGGCCGTCGAACGCCTGCGCTGCGCAGACGATGCCGGCGACGACAAGCGGGCGCGAGATGGCCGGGTTAGCAACGGCGCACCGCGTCGCACGCGAGAGAAATTCTAATGGGAAACCGCTGTCGCAAGCTGCGCTGGCATGCGCTCGACGTCGACAAGGCTGCGCGTGCCGCGTACACGCAGCAGGCGCCCGGCTGCATCTGGTTTACCGGCGCCTTCCTGGGCGCACGCGCGTAAACGCCGCGCGGACACCCTTGATCGCAGATTTATTTTTGGTAAAAATAATCCTTTGCCTGCTTGAGGATGGACATCGCCATGTTGGAGACCGTGATCGGAATAATGATCAGCACCGAACTGCCGACGACCCCGTTCGTTGTTTCATCGAACCAACGTTGAATAGCGCGATAAGCTGGAGACGCAGGGCGTGCATCGTTGATTGACAAGCTAGTGCGCGGACGATTAATCGATCGCGCTTCTTTTGGGCACCCTGCAATCGGCAGCCATCCTTTTTCGGTCGCAATCGCATCGCACAAGGGCCAAAGGCGGTCCGGTATCGGCTGGCCCGGTGTCGGGAAAATTTTTGCAACCCCTTTATGCAGTTTGCGGTAGCTTGCCGCTGAAATGGGCGTATCAATGATAAAGAACGGACGCAAAGGGTGTTGCAAGCGATAGCGCAACATTTCTCGCCAGACCAGTTTGGTGGAATGCTTTTCACCCCTCGCTTCTGGATGCAGTCCAAGACTGGTCGTCAAATAGGCCACTGTCTGGCCATCATGGGTGGTCTCGACAATGCGCACGCCAATCAAGCCCACATCGCGTTCGCGATCATCAATCATGAAGATCGCGCGAAAGACCACCGGCGTTGCGTCGCGAATAACATAATCGAGTACGGTGGTGTATTCGGCGTCCGTCAGATGGCCATACAGGGGGCGCAGCACCTGAAACGTGCGCTCGGCCAAGCGGTGTTGTTCGGTTTCATTGCCGCGCTCTCTGACAGCAGCAAAATTGATTTTTTCCAAGCGCATGCGTTTCATGGGGATTCCGAGTGGACGCAAAAAAGGCCTACGCGCCGAAGCGGGTAAGCCTGATCTGTACTGCTGTATTCGTGGTAGGCCGTGCGGGATTCGAACCTGCGACCAACGGATTAAAAGTCCGCTGCTCTACCAGCTGAGCTAACGACCCGAAGAGGCAGCATTATATGCGGCCAATCCGATTTGCGCTAGGGCTAATTTCAATTGGTCAGCTTGGCCGTCACTTTCAGCACTTCCTCGGCCGTCGTCACGCCCTCGATGATCTTGTAGGCGCCAGCAATGCGCAGCGGCTTCATGCCGTCGGCCACGGCCTGGTTGCGCAGCGCCACCAGGTCGGTCTGCGCGCCGATCATGTTGGTGAACCCTTCCGACACCGTCAGCAGCTCGTACAGGCCGGTACGGCCCCGGAAACCGGTCTGGCGGCATTCCGGACAGCCGATCGGGCGGTACACGCTGGCTGGCTTGGGAATGTTCCAGGCGCCGCCGATGCTAGCCCAGATTTCGTCGTTCAGTTCGCCGTCGGGCGCCTTGCAGTGCACGCACAGCGTGCGCACCAGGCGCTGCGCCATGATGCCGATCAGCGTCGCTTCGAGCAGGTAGTGCGGCACGCCCAGTTCCAGCAGGCGCATCACGGCGGCCGGCGCATCGTTGGTGTGCAGCGTGGACAGCACCAGGTGACCGGTCAGCGCCGCCTGGATCGCCATTTCGGCGGTGGCCAGGTCGCGGATCTCGCCCACCATGATGATGTCCGGGTCCTGGCGCATCAGCGCCTTGACGCCGTCGGCGAACGACAGGTCGAGGCCCGGCTGCACCTGCATCTGGTTGAATGACGGTTCGACCATCTCGATCGGGTCTTCCACCGTGCACACATTCACTTCCGATGTGGCCAGCGCCTTGAGCGTCGTGTACAGCGTGGTGGTCTTGCCCGAGCCGGTCGGCCCGGTCACCAGGATGATGCCGTGCGGGCGCGAGGTCAGGCCGTCCCAGCGCCGCGCGTCGTCGACCGGAAAACCCAGTTCGGGCAGGGTCTTGACCACCACGTCGGGATCGAAAATACGCATCACCAGTTTTTCGCCGAACGCGGTCGGCATGGTCGACAGGCGCAGCTCGACTTCCTGGCCGCCGCTGGTGCGGGTCTTGATGCGGCCATCTTGCGGGCGGCGTTTTTCGATCACGTCCATCCGCCCCAGCAGCTTGATGCGCGCCGTCATGGCAATCATCACCACCGCCGGCACCTGGTACACCTGGTGCAGCACGCCGTCGATGCGAAAGCGCACCGAGGCGATCTCGCGCTTCGGTTCCAGGTGAATGTCGGAGGCGCGCTGTTCGAACGCATACTGCCACAGCCAGTCGACGATGTTGACCACGTGCTGGTCATTGGCGTCGAGCTTGTTCGACTTGCCCAGCTCGACCAATTGCTCGAAGTTGTTGCGCAGCGCCAGGTCCTGGCCCTTGGACTTGCCGGCGTCCCTGATCGACTTGGCCAGGCTGAAAAACTGCGAAATGTACTGCCCGATGTCGAGCGGATTGGCAATCACCAATTCGATCTGGCGGCGCGACAGCTTGGCGATCTCGGCTTCCCATTCGGTGGCGAAGGGGTCGGCCGTGGCCACCACCAGGCGGGTGCCGGTCAGCTCCACCGGCAGGATGTTGAAGCGCGCCGCGTAGCTGGCCGACATCACGTCGGCCACCTTGGTGAAATCGATTTTGAGCGGGTCGATGCGGATGAATGGCAAGTTGCATTTGCCGGCAGCCCATTCGGACAACACGTCCAGCGTCAGCAGGCGGTGGGGCGGCAGCGCCGAGGCCAGCTTGCACTGGGCCACGGCCGACAGCGGATGCATCGAGCCGACCGCATTCTTGAGGATCGATTGGGCGTGCGCGAACTGCGCTTTGACGTCGGCCTTCTCGACGATGCCGTCGGCCAGCAGCCAGCTGAAAATGACTTGCAGGTCGAGCGTACGCGGCCTGGTCTTTTGCACGGCGGCCGGTGCTGCCTTCTTCAGTTCTGCGTTCAAGCGGTGTTCTCCGATGAGACTGCTGACTTGATGCCCTTGACCCAGGACTTGGCCGGGAGCTTGGTCGCGGCGACGATGTGCGCCGCGCGCGCGTCCAGAAGCGCGAAGTCGAGGACCGGGCGCTGCTTGAAGCACAGCGCCACGACATTGCCATCGTGCACTTCGGGCAGGCAAATGACGTGCCCAAAGGCGAATTTCATGGCCTTGATATTCTTGGCGAAACTGGGGTGGTCGCCAAACAGGTTCACCGTCATCATGCCGCCCTCGGCCAGGCAGGCGTTGCACGCCTGGTAGAACTCGGGCGTGTCGAGCACCGGGCCGCGCGCGGTGGCGTCGTACAGGTCGCACTGCAGCACGTCGAACGCTTCGACGTTGTCGGGGTCGTTGACGAAGTCGAGCGCATCCATTTCCAGCACCTGCAAGCGTTCGTCATCGGGCGGCAGCTTGAACATCGAGGCGCAAATGGCGATCACCGACGCATTGAGCTCGACCGCGGTGACGCGCGCCTCGGGGAACTGGCGGTAGCAGAATTTGGTGAGCGTGGCCGTGCCCAAGCCCAGTTGGGCGATGGCGCGCGGCTGATCCAGGAACAGCATCCAGGCCATCATTTGCTGCGCGTATTCGAGTTCGGGCCAGTCGGGCTTGCGGATGCGCATCGCCCCTTGCACCCATTCGGTGCCGAAATGCAGATAGCGCACGCCATCCTGTTCGGACAGGGTGACCGGGGCAAACTTGGGCTTGCGCGCCGGGCGGCGCGAGGATTCGACTTGTTCGATGGATTTACGTTTGATGAGCATAGGGTGACCTGATTCGATCACCCTATTATAGCGGGGGTCAGTGCCAACATTCGGAC
>JAZJXM010000029.1:0-2531 GCA_040390915.1 Pseudomonadota bacterium | reverse complement strand
GGCGGCGCCCACATCAAGGTGTTCGGCGGCGGCGGCGGCGTGATCGTGGCCGACGAAATCGCGGACCTGCATGCCTACGGCGTGACCCGCATTTTCAGCCCGGAAGACGGCCAGCGCATGGGCCTGGTCGGCATGATCCAGTCGATGGTCCAGGCTTGCGACATCGACCTGTCCACCTATTCCCCGACCACGCTCGCACCGCTGCAAAGCGGCGACGTGGCTTCGCGCCACCGTCCGCTGGCCCAGCTGATCACGGCGCTGGAAAACGACAAGGCATCGCCCGAACTGCGCGCGGCCATCGTTAGCGCGGCCGAAGGCATCCAGGTGCCTGTGCTGGGCATCACCGGCACCGGCGGCGCCGGCAAGTCGTCGCTGACCGATGAACTGATTCGCCGCATCCGCCTCGACCAGGGCGACGCGCTCAACATCGCCGTCATCTCGATCGATCCGTCGCGCCGCAAATCGGGCGGCGCGCTGCTGGGCGACCGCATCCGCATGAACGCGATCAACCCGTGGAGCAACGGCGCGCGCGTGTTCATGCGCTCGCTGGCCACCCGCGAAGCCGGCTCCGAAATCTCGGCCGCGCTGCCGGACGTGATCAAGGCCTGCAAGGTCGCCGGCTTCGACCTGGTGATCGTCGAAACGTCGGGTATCGGCCAGGGCGACGCCGCCATCGTGCCGCACGTGGACGTATCGATGTACGTGATGACGCCGGAATTTGGCGCCGCCTCTCAGCTCGAAAAAATCGACATGCTCGATTTCGCCGACTTCATCGCCATCAACAAATTCGACCGCAAAGGCTCGCTCGACGCGCTGCGCGACGTCGCCAAGCAGTACCAGCGCAACCGCGAAATGTGGACCAAGCGCCCTGAAGAAATGCCGGTCTTCGGCACCCAGGCGTCGCGCTTCAACGACGATGGCGTCACCGCCCTGTACCACGGCCTGCTGCCGACGCTGGGCCAATTCGGTTTGCAGATCAAGCCGGGCAAGCTGACCAATCCGGACATCCGCCATTCGAGCGGCAAGCACGTGATCGTGCCGCCGGCACGCGCGCGTTACCTCGCAGAGATTGCCGACACCGTCCGTGGCTACCACAAGAGCACCGCCAAACAGGTCAAGCTGGCGCGCGAACGCCAGCAGCTGACCGAAGCGAAGCGCATGCTGGCCGCCGCATCCAAAAACGCCGACTTCGACGACCTGATCACCGAGCGCGATCACGGGCTGGACGCCAATTCCAAGAAGCTGCTGGCCATGTGGCCTGACATGCAGGCCGCCTACGCGGGCGACGACTACGTGGTAAAAATCCGCGACAAGGAAATTCGCACCCGCTTGATCTTCAACACGCTGTCGGGCACCAAAATCCGCAAAGTCGCCCTGCCGCGCTACGAAGACCATGGCGAAGTGCTGCGCTTCCTGATGCTGGAAAACGTACCGGGTTCGTTCCCGTTCACGGCCGGCGTATTCGCGTTCAAGCGCGAAGGCGAAGACCCAACCCGCATGTTTGCCGGCGAAGGCGACGCTTTCCGCACCAACCGCCGCTTCAAGCTGGTTTCGACCGGCATGGACGCCAAGCGCTTGTCGACCGCGTTCGACTCGGTCACGCTGTACGGCGCCGATCCGGCGATCCGTCCCGACATCTACGGCAAGGTCGGCAACTCGGGCGTGTCGATCGCCACGCTGGACGACATGAAAGTGCTGTACGACGGCTTCAACCTGTGCAGCCCGTCGACGTCGGTATCGATGACGATCAACGGCCCGGCCCCGACGATTCTGGCGATGTTCATGAACACCGCCATCGACCAGCAGATCGACAAGTTCGTCGAAGAGAACAAGCGCCAGCCAACCGCTGACGAAACGGCAAAGATCCGCGCCTGGGTGCTGCAGAACGTGCGCGGCACGGTGCAGGCCGACATCCTCAAGGAAGACCAGGGCCAGAACACCTGCATCTTCTCGACCGAATTCTCGCTCAAGGTCATGGGCGACATCCAGGAGTACTTCGTGCACCACCTGGTGCGCAATTTCTACTCGGTGTCGATCTCCGGCTACCACATCGCCGAAGCGGGCGCGAACCCGATTTCGCAGCTGGCCTTCACGCTGTCGAATGGCTTCACGTTTGTCGAAGCGTATCTGGCGCGCGGCATGCACATCGACGACTTCGCACCGAACCTGTCGTTCTTCTTCAGTAACGGCATGGACCCGGAATACACGGTGCTGGGCCGCGTGGCACGCCGCCTGTGGGCCGTGGCGATGCGCGACAAGTACGGCGCCAACGACCGCAGCCAGAAGCTCAAGTACCACATCCAGACCTCGGGCCGTTCGTTGCACGCGCAGGAAATCGACTTTAACGATATCCGCACCACCTTGCAGGCGCTGATCGCGATCTACGACAACTGCAACAGCCTGCACACCAACGCCTACGACGAAGCGATCACCACGCCGACCGACGAATCGGTACGCCGCGCGCTGGCGATCCAGCTGATCATCAACCGCGAATGGGGCCTGGCCAAGAACGAGAACCCGAACCAGGGTTC
>JAZJXM010000028.1:47449-48100 GCA_040390915.1 Pseudomonadota bacterium | reverse complement strand
CCAGCGGCAAGCACGTGGTCGTGATCGGCGGCGGCGATACGGGTTCCGACTGCGTGGGTACCTCGAACCGCCATGGCGCCGCATCGGTAGCCCAGTTCGAACTGATGCCGCAGCCGCCGGAGCAAGAGAACAAGCCGCTGGTGTGGCCGTACTGGCCGACCAAGCTGCGCACCTCGTCGTCGCACGACGAAGGCTGCGAGCGCGATTGGGCCGTCGCCACCAAACGCTTTGAAGGCAAGGGCGGCAAGGTCGACAAGCTGATCGCCTGCCGCGTCGAATGGAAAGACGGCAAGATGACCGAAGTGCCGAATTCCGAATTCGAAATGAAGGCCGACCTGGTGTTGCTGGCAATGGGTTTCGTATCGCCGGTGCAGCAGGTGCTGGAAGCGTTCGGCGTCGAAAAAGACGCGCGCGGCAATGCGAAAGCGACTACCGACGGCGACGGCTGCTATCAGACCAGCGTGCCGAAAGTTTTCGTCGCCGGCGACATGCGGCGTGGCCAATCGCTGGTGGTATGGGCCATCCGCGAGGGCCGCCAGGCAGCGCGCGCGGTCGATGAATTCCTGATGGGATCGTCAGTATTGCCGCGTTAAGAACTGGCGTAACGTAAATTCCGTAAAGCGCAGGGTCAGGTCGGGCAATGCGCCAATG
>JAZJXM010000028.1:0-47369 GCA_040390915.1 Pseudomonadota bacterium | reverse complement strand
ATTTGCTTGGCCAGCGCCCCCGACACCGCCGCATCAAACCCCGCCTTGGCCCCGCCCTTCTTGCTGCGCTGCTCGGTCAGATACTGATCGCGCTGCTTTGACAGCGCCACGATCTTCTCGCGCAGCGCCTTGCGCTCGGTCACCGCCTTGTCCAGCGCCGCCTGGCGCTCGCCCGGCGCCAATTTGCGCAGCGCGTCCGGCAGCTCGGCCTCGGCAATGGATGGCAAGGCCACCGCGCCGGACGCCGACTGCTGCACCAGGTCGCTGTTGTCATAGGCCTTGTCATTGAGCGCCTTGTTCAGCGCGCGCTCAGCCTTGGCGGGCGCCGGCGCTGCCGCAGCCACCCGCGACTCCATGCTCACCTGTGCCGACTGTTTCATTCGGCGCTCTTCGCTGCGACCGTATGCCATGTAGGTGCCGCCGATTTGCTCGCCCAGGCGCGCCAGTTCCTGGTCATACGGCGTGACCACCACCTCCACCCCGCCATCCTGGGCGATGGCAAAGTATTCGCCGCCGCCATGCTGGGCCACGTGGCGCCAGGCGACGCTGGTCTGGCCGTCGTTGCCGCACTGGACGGCGTTGACGATGATGCCGCGCCGGCTCGCTTCGCGCGCGCTGGCCACGGTGCTGGGCAGGTTGACGTAATCGTCATGCGGCGGCGCGTCGCCCACCAGGAACATCACTTGCGAGGTGCGCGGTCCCGGCGCCGACCAGCCGCCTGCGCGCAGCGCTTCCATCATCGCGCTGCGCACGTCTTCCGGGCCGTCGCCGCCGCCTTCGGGCCGAAAGCTCATCAGCTGCGCATACACGCTGTCAAGGTTGTCGCTGAGCGCGGTGACGCGCGTCACGTAGGCGTCGCCGCGGTCGCGGTAGGCTACCAGCCCGACCCGGATGCTGACGCCGGCATGGCCCTGCTGTTGCAGCACGTCGTTGACGATGCCCCATATTTTCGCCTTCGCCCCTTCCAGCATGCCGCCCATCGAGCCGGTGGTGTCGAGCACGAACATCAGCTCGATCGTGGCGCGCGGATGCTGCTGGCCGACGACCGTGCGCGGCTGGACCTGGTAGCCGGCGGTGGCGGCCTGGGCCGGAACAAAGGCCAGCCCGGCGAGCAGGAGCGCGGCGAGCAAGGCGGGGTGGCGTGATGGGGTCATGATGTTCTCCGTTGGGTTGACGGCCCTGATCTGGACCGTTGACTTTGAAACGGAGAACCCCGCCCGGCGGGGTCAAACTCAGTTGTAACAAATCATTGCCTGGCTTGCGTCCACATGAAATCAGCCACTTACGCACAGAAATAGCTGACTCTGCGTTCAGTAGTGTTGTATTCCTGCGCCTTGACGCCCCTTGGAAACGCCCGCTCCCCAGCAGGGATTGACCTTTCTGCACTACAATACGGCATTCTCAAAAATGAATAGCGCCGTGTCCAATCTTGTCGAAATCCGCAACCTGCACTTTGCCTATGGTGACCGTTCGATTCTGTCGAACTTGAACATGGACTTCCCGCGAGGGAAAGTCATCGCCGTCATGGGTGGTTCCGGCTGCGGCAAGACCACCGTGCTGCGCCTGATCGGCGGCCAGATCCGCCCGCAGCAAGGCGAAGTCAAGGTGGCCGGCGAGGTCGTGCACCAGCTCGACACCGACGGCCTGTACCGCATGCGCCGCAAGATGGGCATGCTGTTCCAGTTCGGCGCGCTGTTTACCGACCTGTCGGTATTCGAGAACGTCGCTTTCCCGCTGCGCGAACACACCGACCTGCCGGAAGAATTGATCCGCGACCTGGTGCTGATGAAACTGAACGCGGTCGGCCTGCGCAATGCCGCCATGCTCAAACCGGCCGAAATCTCGGGCGGCATGGCGCGCCGCGTGGCAGTGGCGCGCGCCGTTGCGCTGGACCCGGAACTGGTGATGTACGACGAACCGTTCGCCGGGCTCGATCCGATTTCAATGGGCGTGACCGCCAACCTGATCCGCAGGCTCAACGATGCGCTCGGCTCGACCTCGCTGCTGGTCTCGCACGATGTGCACGAATGCTTTGCGATCGCTGATTATGTTTACTTTATGTCCGCTGGAAAAATCGTCGCCCAGGGTACGCCGGCCGACTTGCGCGTCTCGGACGACCCGTACGTGAAACAGTTCGTCAACGCCGAACCGGACGGCCCGGTGCCGTTCCACTATCCGGGCACCTCGTTTGCCGACGACCTCGGCCTGGGAGCGCCAGCATGACGCGCGTTCTCGACTGGCTCGCCGCGATCGGGCGCACGCTGCGCGAAGCCATTGCCAGCATCGGCTTTGCCACCCGCTTCTTCTTCAACCTGCTGGGCGTGTCGCCAGGTGCGCTGCGCCGGCCGGGCTTGATTTCCGAGCAAACTCACTTCATCGGCAACTATTCGCTGGTGATCATCATCGTGTCGGGCCTGTTCGTGGGCATGGTGCTCGGTTTGCAGGGTTACATCACGCTCACGCCCTATGGCGCGGAACAAAAGCTGGGCCAGGTGGTCGCACTAGCACTGGTGCGCGAATTGGGACCGGTGGTCACCGCGCTGCTGTTTGCCGGGCGCGCCGGCACCTCGCTGACCGCGCAGATCGGCTTGATGAAAGCCGGCGAGCAATTGTCGGCCATGGAAATGATGGCGATCAATCCGATCCAGCGCGTGCTGGCGCCCCGCTTCTGGGCCGGCGTGATTGCCATGCCGGTGCTGGCCACCATCTTCAGCGCCGTGGGCGTGCTGGGCGGCTACCTGGTCGGCTGCAAGCTGATCGGTGTCGACGAAGGCGCGTTCTGGTCGCAGATGCAGGCCAACGTCGACGTCCAGGCCGATGTGATGAATGGCGTGGTCAAGAGTTTTGTATTCGGCATCGCCGTCACGTTCACGGCGCTGTTCCAGGGCTATCACGCGCAGCCGACGCCGGAAGACGTGTCGCGCGCCACCACCCGCACCGTGGTGATCGCCTCGCTGATGGTGTGGGGCCTGGACTTCGTGATGACCGCCATCATGTTTAATAAATAAGTAAAAATCTGAATTCGTTAGGAAATAAAAATGCATCGTAAATCCGTTGACGTCTGGGTTGGCCTGTTTGTCCTGCTGGGCCTGGCCGCACTGCTGTTCCTGGCCCTGAAGGCTGGCAACATGAGCACCCTGTCTTTCGGCAAGACCTACAGCGTCACTGCCAAGTTCGACAATATTGGCGGCCTCAAGCCGCAGGCGCCCGTCAAAAGCGCCGGTGTTGTTGTTGGACGCGTCGGCGATATCAAGTTTGATGACAAGAGCTACAAGGCGCTGGTAACCTTGGAACTCGAAGCGGGCTATCAATTCTCGAAAGACAGCTCCTTGAAAATCCTCACTGCCGGCCTGTTGGGCGAGCAGTACGTCGGCATCGAAACCGGTGGCGATGAAAAAATCCTGGCCAATGGCGACAAGATCATGAGCACCTCATCGGCCACCGTGCTGGAAGACCTGATCAATCAGTTCATCTACAGCAAGGCGGCGGAAGGCAAAAAGGACGAGAGCAAATGAGAACAACAATCATCAGGGCCAGCGCCTTGCTGCTGGTCGCGCTGGCACTGCCCGGCTGCGCCTCGTTGTCGGAAAAGGACCCTTACGAAAAGTTCAATCGTTCGGTGTTCGCGTTCAATGACGCGGTCGACACGCACGCGCTCAAGCCGGTCGCCACCGCCTACAAGACGGTGACGCCAAGCTTTGTGCAAACGGGCGTGAACAATTTCTTCTCCAACTTGTCCGATGTGTGGAGCAGCGCCAATAACCTGATGCAAGGCAAGGGCGAGCGTGGCCTGTCCGACCTCACCCGCGTGGTCATCAATTCCACCTTCGGCCTGGGCGGCCTGATCGACATCGCCTCCGACGCCGGCCTGGCCAGGCACAACGAAGACTTCGGCCAGACCCTCGGCTACTGGGGCGTGCCGCCCGGCCCGTACGTGATGCTGCCGCTGCTGGGCCCATCGACCTTGCGTGACACCGCCGGCCTGCCGGTCGACATTGCGGCCGATCCATGGGGCTATGGCGTCGATGCGCGCACCCGCAACCTGGGCACCGTGGTGCGCGTGGTCGATCAGCGCGCCGCCTTGCTGGACGCCACCAATTTGCTGGAAGAAGCTGCCCTCGACCGTTACGAATTCATCCGCGATGGTTACTTGCAGCAACGCAAGAGCCGCGTGTTCGACGGCGAAGATTCGCGCAAGGCGGCCAAGGAAGCGCGCGCCGAAGAGGTCGTGCCGGTCACCAAAACCGTCTATGAAGACGGGGAAGCGCCGGTGACGCCTTCGCAGCCCATGTCATCCGAAACGCCCTCCAAGTAGTTAACAGGGATCTGGACCCGTCATGGAACGGGTCGCAGCTTTCCTAAATTGCAACTATTCAAGAAAAGAGCTTATGAAACTGATCAAACAACTCCTCGCAGCCGCTACCGTGGCCATGGCCACCAGCGCGTTCGCCGCGCCTGCCACCGAAGCGCCGGACGCGCTCGTCAAGCGCATCTCGAACGACGTCATCGACACCGCCAAGGCCGACAAGGATATCCAGGCCGGCAACCAGAAAAAGGTCATGGACCTGGTCGAGAGCAAAATCTTGCCCTACGTCGACTTCCAGCGCATGACCATGCTGGCCTCGGGCAAGCACTGGCGCGAAGCGACCCCGGAACAGCAAAAGCAGCTGTCGGTGGAATTTCGCACCCTGCTGATCTTCACCTATTCGGGCGCGCTGTCGCAGATCAAGAATGAAACGGTCGAGTTCAAGCCGCTGCGCGCTGCGCCAACGGATGAAGAAGTCGAAGTGCGTTCCTCGGTCAACGTCGCGCGCGGCGAGCCGGTCACGCTGAACTATCGCCTGGCCAAGTCGCCGCAAGGCTGGAAGATCTACGACATCAACGTGCTTGGCGCGTGGCTGGTGGAGACCTACAAGGGTACTTTTGCCACCGAGATCAGCAAGTCCGGTATCGACGGCCTGATCAAGGCCCTGTCCGAGCGCAACAAGAAGCTGGCCAGCAAGCCGCTCAAACCAGTCAAGTAATCCATGTCACAGACCAACAATCTTGCCAGCATCACCAGCCTGACTGTCCAGAACGCGAAAGCGGCGCTGGGCCAGGGCCTGGCTGCCCTCAAGGCCGGCCAGACGGTGTTTGACCTGGCCAGCGTGCAGGTGGCCGATTCGTCGGCCGTGGCGGTGCTGCTGGAGTGGAAGCGGGCCGCCCGCAAGGCTGGCGTTACGCTGTCTTACATCAATCTGCCGGCCAGCCTGACCAGCCTGGCCACGCTGTACGGCGTCGACGCCTTCCTGGTGGAATCGCCCGCCAACCTGCATCACCATTGACCCTGTCTTTCTAGAACGGCGCCGGCCTGCCGGTTCCGTTCTTGTCTATACGAGCAGTATTGCCCGCTCGACCAAGTAATTCCAGAATTCACCTATAATTGACGGCTCACTTCGCAGCATAGCCGCACGCTGTATAGACAACACCACCTCCTAAAGCATGACTGCAATCCAGATAAACAGCGTCGAGAAAAGCTACAAGAGCCTCAAAGCATTGGGCGGCGTGTCGCTTTCGATCGAAGAAGGTGAATTCTTCGGACTGCTCGGCCCCAACGGCGCCGGCAAGACTACCCTCATCTCGACCATCGCCGGCCTGATCCGGCCCGATGCGGGCAGCGTCGCCATCCACGGCCACGACGTCATCACCGACTTTCGCGCCGCCCGCAGCAAGCTTGGCGTGGTGCCGCAGGAACTGGTGTTCGATCCTTTCTTCACGGTGCGCGAAACCTTGCGCCTGCAGTCGGGCTACTTCGGCCTGAAGAACAACGACAAGTGGATCGATGAAGTGATGGGCGAACTGGACCTGACCAGCAAGGCCGACGTCAACATGCGCGCGCTGTCGGGCGGCATGAAGCGGCGCGTGCTGGTGGCCCAGGCGCTGGTGCACAAGCCGCCCGTGATCGTGCTTGACGAGCCCACCGCCGGCGTCGACGTCGAACTGCGCCAGACGCTGTGGAAGTTCATCGCGCGCCTGAACCGCGAAGGCCACACCGTGGTCCTGACCACCCACTACCTGGAAGAAGCGCAGGCGATGTGCCAGCGCGTGGCCATGTTGAAGGCCGGCCAGGTGGTCGCGCTCGACACCATGTCGGCCCTGATCCGGCGCATCTCCGGCTCGCAATTGATCGTGCACCTGTCCGGCGCCGGGCTGCCCGAGGACTTGCGCCACCTGGTCTCGCACGACACCCCCGACAACGGCCACGGCAACCAGTACAGCCTGCGCGTAAACGACTACACCGACGTGGAACCGATCCTGGCGCGCTTGCGCGAGAGCGGCGCCGTGATCGACGAAATGCAATTGCAGCAAGCCGATCTCGAAGATATCTTCTTGCAGATCATGGACAAGGGGAGCGTATGATCTCGGTCGGATTCCAGACCTTGCTGTACAAGGAAACGCTGCGCTTCTGGAAAGTCGCCACCCAGACCGTGGCTGCGCCAGTGCTGACTGCCATGCTGTATCTGCTGATCTTCGGCCACGTGCTCTCGGGCCGGGTCGACCTGCCCGGCGCGATCAGCTACACCGCCTTTTTGATCCCGGGCCTGGTGATGATGAGCGTGCTGCAAAACGCGTTCGCCAATTCTTCGTCCTCGCTGATCCAGTCCAAGATCACCGGCAACCTGGTGTTCATCCTGCTGCCGCCGCTGTCGCACTGGGAGATCATCTCGGCCTACGTGCTCGCCTCCGTGGTGCGCGGGCTGGTGGTCGGCTTTGGCGTGTTCATCGTCACGGTCTGGTTCACCGACCTCAAATTTGTCGCGCCGCTGTGGATCATCGTGTTTGCATTGCTGGGCGCGGCCATCCTTGGCACCATGGGCGTGATCGCCGGCATCTGGGCCGAGAAATTCGACCAGCTGGCCGCGTTCCAGAACTTCCTGATCATGCCGGCCACCTTCCTGTCGGGCGTGTTCTATTCGATCCATTCGCTGCCGCCGTTCTGGCAGGTGGTGTCGCACTTCAATCCGTTCTTCTACATGATCGACGGCTTCCGTCACGGCTTTTTCGGCCAGTCCGATATTTCGCCATGGACCAGCCTCGCCATCGTCTCGGTGTTTTTCGCGGTACTCGCGAGCATCGCCGTCAACCTGCTCAAGCGCGGCTACAATCTGCGCCACTAATTAGGAACCACCATGGCTACCACACCCGAACTTATTCACGGCTACATCAGCGCCGGTCTCGAATGCACCCACCTTGAAGTTGATGGCGATGGCCAGCACTTCACCGCCGTCATCGTTTCGCCGGCGTTTGCCGGCAAACGCCCGATCCAGCGCCACCAACTGGTGTACGCTGCACTGGGCGACCGCATGCGCGAAGAAATCCACGCGCTGTCGATGAAGACCCTCACCCCTGAAGAATACCAAGGATAAGACATGGACCAGCTTAAGATCGTCGGCGGCAAGCGCCTCGATGGCGACATCGCCATCTCGGGCGCCAAGAATGCAGCCCTCCCCATCCTGTGCGCGGGCCTGCTGACAGCCGGCGACCTGGAACTGTCGAACGTGCCGCGCCTGCACGACGTCAAGACCATGCTCAAGCTGCTGGCCCAGACCGGCCTCAAAGTCACCCAGGACGACGAGCGCGTCACCCTCAACGGCAGCGCCATCGACAAGCTCGAAGCGCCCTATGAGCTGGTCAAGACAATGCGCGCGTCGATCCTGGTGCTCGGTCCCCTGCTGGCGCGCTTCGGCGAAGCCAAGGTCTCGCTGCCGGGCGGCTGCGCGATCGGTTCACGTCCGGTCGACCAGCACATCAAGGGCCTGGAGGCGCTGGGCGCCGAGATCACGATCGAAGGCGGCTACATCTACGCCAAGTGCAAAAAGCTCAAGGGCGCGCGCATCCACACCGACATGATCACCGTCACCGGCACCGAGAACCTGCTGATGGCTGCGACCCTGGCCGAAGGCGAGACCATCCTCGAGAACGCCGCGCGCGAACCGGAAGTGACGGACCTGGCGCACCTGCTGGTAAAAATGGGCGCCAAAATCGAAGGCATCGGCACCGACACCCTGGTGATCCAAGGCGTGCCGGAACTGCACGGCGCCAGCCACGCGGTGATCTCGGACCGCATTGAAGCGGCTACCTTCTTGTGCGCCGTTACCGCCACCGGCGGCGACATCCTGCTCAAGAACACCCGCACCGACATCTTCGACGTCGCGCTCGACAAGCTGCGCGAAATCGGCCTGGTCATGACCATGGGCCCGGACTGGATCCGCGCGCAAATGGGCGGCCGTCCGAAGCCGGTGTCGTTCCGCACCACCGAATACCCGGGCTTCCCGACCGACATGCAAGCGCAGTTCATGGCCGTGAACACAATTGCCAGCGGCACCAGTCGCGTGACCGAAACGATTTTCGAAAACCGCTTCATGCACGTTCAGGAAATGAACCGCCTGGGTGCATCGATCCAGACCGAAGGCAACACCGCCTTCATCAAGGGCGTCGACCACCTGGTGGGCGCGCCCGTGATGGCGACCGACTTGCGCGCTTCGGCGTCGCTGGTGATCGCCGCCATGGCCGCGCGCGGCGAAACCATCATCGACCGCATCTATCACCTCGACCGTGGCTACGACCGCATGGAAGTGAAGCTGTCCGCGGTTGGCGCCGATATCGTGCGCATCAAGGTATAGGCATCCGATGAATCCGAATTCACAGTTGATCCTGGCGCTGTCGAAAGGCCGCATTTTTGAAGACACGCTGCCGCTGCTCGAAGCGGCAGGCATCACTGTGCTTGAAAATCCGGAAACGTCGCGCAAGCTGATCCTGGCCACCAACGATCCGAACGTGCGCGTGATCATCGTGCGCGCTTCCGACGTGCCGACCTACGTGCAGTATGGCGCGGCGGACTTTGGCGTGGCCGGCAAGGACGTGTTGCTCGAACACGGCGGCGAAGGCCTGTATCAGCCGATCGACCTGAATATCGCCAAGTGCCGCATGTCGGTCGCCGTGCATGCCGGCTTTGACTACGAAAAAGCGGTGCGCACCGGCGCGCGCCTGCGCGTGGCCACCAAGTTCACCCAGACCGCGCGCGAACACTTCGCCGCCAAGGGCGTGCACGTGGACCTGATCAAGCTGTATGGCTCGATGGAGCTCGCGCCCCTGGTGGGCCTGTCGGACGCGATCGTCGACGTGGTCTCGACCGGCAGCACGCTGCGCGCCAACAACCTGGTCGAAGTCGAAGAGATCATGGATATTTCGTCGCGCCTGGTGGTCAACCAGGCTGCACTCAAACTCAAACGCGAGCGCTTGCAACCGATACTCGAGGCGTTCGAACGAGCGTCGAAACTTAAAAGTTAACCACCATGCCGCTGCAGATCCGCAAACTCGATTCGGCCCAGCCGGACTTCAAACAACGCCTCGATACGCTGCTCGCTTTCGAAGCGTCCACCGATGAAGCGATCGAGCATGCGGTGGCATCCATCCTGCATGATGTCAAAGCGCGCGGCGACGCCGCCGTCGCCGAATATACGTTGCGCTTCGACCGTTGCAGCGGCCCGTTTGAGATCGGCCAGGCCGAACTGGACGCGGCGCTGGAGAGCATTCCAGCGGCCCAGCGTACGGCCCTGCAAACTGCGGCCGAGCGCATTCGCGTATTTCACGAGCGCCAGAAGCAGGAGCTTCAAGGCTTCAGCTACACCGAGCCCGATGGCACGGTGCTGGGGCAGCGCATCACGCCGCTGGACCGGGTTGGCATCTACGTTCCCGGCGGCAAAGCTGCCTATCCGTCGTCGGTGCTGATGAACGCGATTCCGGCCAAGGTGGCCGGGGTGGCTGAAATCATCATGGTGGTGCCAACGCCGGATGGCGTCAAAAACCAGATGGTGCTGGCCGCCGCCGCGATTGCCGGCGTCACCCGCGTGATCACCATCGGCGGCGCGCAGGCAGTTGGCGCGCTGGCCTACGGCACCGAAACCATCGCCGCGGTCGACAAGATCGTCGGCCCCGGCAACGCCTATGTGGCCGCCGCCAAGCGGCGCGTGTTCGGCACCGTGGGCATCGACATGATTGCCGGCCCGTCCGAAATCCTGGTGCTGTGCGACGGCACCACCGACCCGGACTGGGTGGCGATGGACTTGTTCTCGCAGGCCGAGCACGACGAACTGGCGCAGGCCATCATGCTGTGCCCGGACGCCGACTACATCGCGCGCGTCGCAGCGTCCATCCACAAGCTGCTGCCGACCATGCCGCGCCAGGAGACGATCTGCACTTCATTGACCGACCGTGGCGCGCTGGTCAAGGTGCGCAGCATGGAAGAAGCGTGCGAGATCGCCAACGCGATCGCCGCCGAACACCTGGAAATTTCGGCCGAGAGCCCGCAGCAGTGGGCCGACCAGATCCGCCACGCCGGCGCCATGTTCCTGGGCCGCTTCTCGTCCGAGTCGCTGGGCGACTACTGCTGCGGCCCGAACCACGTGCTGCCGACCTCGCGCACTGCGCGCTTTTCGTCGCCACTGGGCGTGTACGACTTCCAGAAGCGCTCGTCCGTCATTTTCGTCAGCGAAGCCGGCGCCCAGACGCTGGGCCGCGTGGCCGCCGAACTGGCCTACGGCGAAGGCTTGCAGGCGCACGCGCGCAGCGCCGAACTGCGCTTGAAGCCCGCGCCATGACGGCCGCCTGGATCAACCAGGTATTTTGCGAGGATGCGCTGGCGGGACTGGCGCGCATCCCCGATGGTTCCATCGATTTGATCCTGACCGATCCGCCCTACAACCTGGGCAAGGACTACGGCAACGCGTCCGACCAGCAAAGCGTGGAGTCCTATCTCGAATGGACCGAAGCGTGGATCACCATGGCGCTGCCCAAGTTGAAACCGAACGGCAGCCTGTACATTTTTCTGACCTGGCGTTTTTCGCCGGAGATTTTCGTGATGCTCAAAAAGCGCATGACGATGATGAACGAGATTATCTGGGACCGCCGCGTGCCGTCGATGGGCGGCAGCGTGCGCAGTTTCACCTCGGTGCACGACACTATCGGTTTTTTTGTGAACCGCAAGGATTACTATTTCGACCTCGACGCCGTGCGCATCCCGTACGACGCCGAAACCAAGAAAGCCCGTTCGCGCTCCATATTCGTGGGCGCCAAATGGCTGGAAGTGGGCTACAACCCAAAAGATTTGTGGAGCGTATCGCGCCTCCATCGCGAGCATCCGGAGCGGGAAGACCACCCAACCCAGAAGCCGCTGGAAATTATCGAACGCATGCTCAAGGCTTCTTGCCCGCCCGATGGCGTGGTACTCGACCTGTTCATGGGTAGCGGCACCACCGCGCTGGCAGCCAAACGCTGCGGGCGCAATTTTGTCGGTTTCGAACTCAATCCCGCTTACTGCGAGACGATCCGGAACCGCCTGGCCGCCCCCGAAGAACAAGTCGCCAAGAAGCCCGTGAAACGCAAATCCGCCAAAAAACCGGCGCCGGAAGAAGTCATTACTTAAATACGAAAGCAGCGCCATGTCATTTCTCGACCAGCTGATTGCCAACACCATCAGGCCGGAGATCCGCGCCGATGCGCCCTACCATGTGCCCGTGACGAGTGGCTTCATCAAGCTCGACGCGATGGAAAACCCGTACCCGCTGCCGCTGCACATGCGCGCCGAACTGGGTCGCCGCCTGGCCGACGCGGTATTGAACCGCTACCCGGTGCCAAGTTACGAAAGCCTCAAGCACAAGATTTGCGCCCGCCTGGGCGTGCCCAAGGGCTATGACGTCATCCTGGGCAATGGCTCGGACGAGTGCATCTCGATGATGATCGCCGCCGTCGCCACGCGCGAGCAGCGCGCCGTCATCATGGCGCCGGTGCCGGCGTTCGTGATGTTCGCCCGCTCGGCCATGCTGGCCGGCGCCGATTTCGTCGGCGTGCCATTGAAACAGGACCTTACGCTCGACAAGGACGCCATGCTGGCCGCGATCGCGCAACACAAGCCGGCGCTGGTGTTTTTGGCCTACCCGAACAACCCCACCGGCAACCTGTTCGACGAGGCCGACATGGTCGAGATCATCGAAGCGCTGGGCGACAGCGGCATCGCCGTGGTCGACGAAGCCTACGGCCCGTTCGCGCGCACCAGCTTCATGCACCGCCTGCCCGAATTCGAAAACCTGGTGGTGATGCGCACGGTCTCGAAGATGGGCCTGGCCGGCATCCGCCTGGGCTACATGTCGGGGGCGCCGCAGCTGCTCGAGCAGTTCGAAAAAGTGCGCCCGCCGTATAACGTCAACGTGCTGACCCAGTTGGCGGCCGAATTCGCGCTCGACCATATCGATATCCTCAACGAACAGGCCAGCCTGATTATCGCGGCGCGCACCGAGCTGGCCGCCAGCCTGGCCGCGCTGCCCGGCGTGACGGTCTACCCGTCGGCCGCCAATTTCCTGCTGGTGCGCGTGCCCGATGCAATCGATGCCTGCGCGAAACTGGAAGCGGACAAGATCATGGTCAAAAATGTGAGTAGAATGCACCAGATGCTGGCCAATTGCATCCGTGTGACCGTGAGTACGCCTGAAGAAAACGCCGCCTTCCTGAATGCCTTCAAGGCAGCAGTCAATTCGCACTAACCGAGCAAAGTCCATGACCCGCACCGCATCCATTACCCGCAATACCAACGAGACCCAGATCAAGGTCTCGATCAACCTTGACGGCACCGGCCAGCAAAAGCTCAACACCGGCGTGCCCTTCCTCGACCACATGCTCGACCAGATCGCGCGCCACGGCCTGATCGACCTGGACATCGAATGCGTGGGCGACCTGCATATCGACGCCCATCACACCGTCGAAGACACCGGCATCACGCTCGGCATGGCAGTGGCCAAGGCGATCGGCGACAAGAAAGGCATTCGCCGCTACGGCCACGCCTACGTGCCGCTGGACGAAGCGCTGTCGCGCGTGGTGATCGATTTCTCCGGCCGTCCGGGCCTGGAAATGCACGTGCCATGGAAGCGCGCCATGATCGGCGGCTTTGACGTCGACCTGGCGCATGAATTTTTCCAGGGCTTCGTCAACCACGCGCTGGTGTCGCTGCACATCGATAACCTGCGTGGCGAGAACGCCCACCACCAGTGCGAGACCGTGTTCAAGGCCTTTGGCCGCGCGCTGCGCATGGCGGCCGAACTGGACGCGCGTTCGGCCGGCACGATTCCTTCCACCAAAGGCAGCCTGTAACGCCTATGAACAAGATCGTCGTGGTTGATTACGGCATGGGCAATCTGCGTTCGGTCGCGCAAGCGCTGCGCGCGGTGGCGCCCGACGCCGACGTGCTTATTTCCGGCGAAGTGGCTGATATCGACAGCGCCGACCGCATCGTGCTGCCGGGCCAGGGCGCCATGCGCGACTGCATGGCCAGCCTGCGCGCCTCCGGCGTCGAAGAATCGCTGCTGCGCGCCGCCAAAACGCGTCCGATGATGGGCGTGTGCGTGGGCGAGCAGATGCTGTTTGACGTCTCCGAAGAGGGCGACACGCCCGGCCTGGGCCTGTTGCCGGGCAAAGTGGTGCGCTTCCAGCTGGACGGTCGCCTGCAGGCCGACGGTTCGCGTTTCAAGGTGCCGCAGATGGGCTGGAACCGCGTCAAGCAGGTGCGCCCGCACCCACTGTGGGACGGCATCGCCGACGACGCCTATTTCTATTTCGTGCACAGCTATTACGTGCAGCCGGCAGACAGCACGCTGGTGGCCGCCGAAACCGACTACGGCGCGCCGTTTTGCTGCGCCGTGGCGCGCGATAACATTTTTGCGACCCAGTTCCACCCCGAGAAAAGCGCCGCCGCCGGTCTGCGCCTGTATCAGAATTTCGTCCACTGGAATCCTTGATTTCCACCCTAACCTTTAACTGACAACGATCATGCTGCTCATTCCTGCCATCGACCTCAAAGACGGTCACTGCGTGCGCCTCAAACAGGGGGACATGGAACTTGCCACCGTATTTTCCGAAGAACCGGCCGAGATGGCGCTGCACTGGCTCAAGCTGGGCGCGCGCCGCCTGCACCTGGTTGACCTGAACGGCGCGTTTGCCGGCAAGCCGAAGAACGAGGGCGCGGTCAAGGCCATCCTGAAAGTCGTGCAGCAATTCGCGATTGAAAACGAGATCGACGAGATCCCCGTGCAGCTGGGCGGCGGCATCCGCGACCTCGACACCATCGAGCGCTACCTGGACGACGGCATCAGCTACGTCATCATCGGCACCGCTGCGGTGAAAGAGCCGGGCTTCCTGCACGACGCCTGCGGCGCCTTCCCGGGCCACATCATCGTCGGCCTGGACGCCAAGGACGGCAAGGTCGCCACCGACGGCTGGAGCAAGATGTCCGGCCACGAAGTGATTGACCTGGCCAAGAAATTCGAAGCCTATGGCGTCGAATCGATCATCTACACCGACATCGGACGCGACGGCATGATGGGCGGGATCAACATCGAAGCGACCGTCAAGTTGGCGCAAGCGGTGCGCATTCCGATCATCGCGTCGGGCGGCCTGCACAACATCGGCGACGTCGAAGCGCTGTGCGCGGTGCAGGACGAAGGCATCGAGGGCGTGATCTGCGGCCGTTCGATCTACGAAGGCACGATCAACCTGGCCGAAGCGCAAAAGCGCGCCGACGAACTTACCGAGACCTGAGCCATGCTGGCCAAACGCATCATCCCCTGCCTGGACGTGACCGATGGCCGCGTCGTCAAGGGCGTCAATTTCACCGAGCTGCGCGACGCCGGCGACCCGGTTGAAATCGCGCGCCGCTACGACGAGCAGGGCGCCGACGAAATCACTTTTCTCGACATCACGGCATCCAGCGACGATCGTGACCTGATTTTGCACATCATCGAAGCGGTGGCCAACACCGTGTTCATTCCGCTGACCGTGGGCGGTGGCGTGCGCCAGGTGGCCGACGTGCGCCGTTTGCTCAACGCCGGCGCCGACAAGGTCAGCATGAACACCTCGGCGGTGACCAACCCGCAGCTGGTGTTCGACGCCTCGCAAAAGCACGGCTCGCAATGCATCGTGGTGGCGATCGACGCCAAGCAGGTCGCGCCCGGAAAATGGGAAGTGTTCACCCACGGCGGGCGCCGCGCCACCGGCCTGGACGCGATCGAGTGGGCGATGAAGATGGAAAGCCTGGGCGCCGGCGAAATCCTGTTGACCAGCATGGACCGCGACGGCACCAAGATCGGTTTCGACCTGGGTCTGACGGCCGGCGTGTCGAACGCGGTCGGCATTCCCGTGATCGCCTCGGGCGGCGTGGGCGGCCTGCAGGACCTGGCCGACGGCATCAAGATCGGCAAGGCCGATGCAGTGCTGGCCGCCAGCATCTTTCACTATGGGCAGCACACGGTGCAGGAAGCGAAGCGCTTCATGGCTGCGCAAGGCATTCCGATGCGGGTGGATTGATCATGTCGGCTAATCTGAACTGGCTTAAAAAAGTGAAGTGGGACGAACAGGGCCTGGTGCCGGTGATCGCCCAGGAAGCGGGCAGCAACGACGTGCTGATGTTCGCCTGGATGAATCGCGACGCGCTGGCGCGCACGGTGGAGCTGGGCGAGGCGGTGTACTGGAGCCGCTCGCGCAAGAAGCTGTGGCACAAGGGCGAGGAATCGGGCCATGTGCAAAAGGTGCTGGAGATCCGGCTCGACTGCGATGAAGACGTGGTGCTGCTCAAGATCGAGCAGACCGGCGGCATCGCCTGCCATACGGGGCGCCATTCCTGCTTCTTCCAGAAATTCGAAGGCGACGCGGCCAGCGGCGACTGGAGCGTCACCGAGCCGGTGCTGAAAGACCCGGCCACCATGTACACCAAACCGAAGACGAAAAAATGAGTGAAACCTTGAAGCGGCTGGCGGCCGTGCTTGAATCGCGCAAGATCGCCAATGGCGGCGACCCTGCGACGTCCTACGTGTCGCGCCTGTTCGACAAGGGCGACGACGCCATCCTGAAAAAGATCGGCGAGGAAGCGACCGAACTGGTGATGGCGGCCAAGGATGCCCGCGTTGATGGCAACAGTGCGCACGTGCTGTACGAATGCGCCGACCTGTGGTTCCATTCGATGGTGCTGCTGGCCCAGTTCGACCTGACACCGCAGCAAGTGCTCGATGAACTGGTGCGCCGCGAAGGCGTGTCCGGCATCGCCGAAAAAGCCGCCCGTACCGATCAACAATAATCTGGAGCTATCGTGGACAACTGTATCTTCTGCAAAATCGCCGCCAAACAAATTCCAGCAAGCATAGTCTATGAAGATGATGACTTGCTTGCATTCAAGGACATCAAGCCGGCCGCGGCGGTGCACCTGCTGGTGATCCCCAAGGCCCACGTGGCCACGCTGTCCGACTGCGACGCCAGCCACACCGCCATGCTGGGCAAGATGCTGGCGCTGGTGCCCAAGCTGGCCAAAGAGCACGGCTGCGCGGTGTCGTATGATGCCGGTGGCAAGCCGCGCGGCGGCTACAAGACGCTCATCAACAGCGGTCCCGACGGCGGGCAAGAGGTGTACCATCTGCACTTGCACCTGTTTGGCGGCCGGTAAGGCCCGGCATCGCGTATACTGTTACACATCACTTTATGAATTTGGGCGTTCGCGCCCTGCAAGGAGAAATAGCATGGGTTCAACAAGCTGGATTCACTGGGTCATTTTGCTGGTCGTCGTGGTACTCATTTTCGGCACCAAAAAACTGGGCAACATGGGCGGGGACATCGGCAAGGCAGTCAAGGGTTTCAAGGACGGCATCAAGGGCGAAGAAGACAAGCCGGCACCGGCCGCACCTTCCCAGGTAGCCGACAAGACCACCATCGATGTCGAATCGAAGGAAAAAACCAAGCTGTGATGCACAATGATTGACCTCGGACTGACCAAATTCGCCATCATTGGCGTTGTCGCGCTTATCGTCATCGGCCCTGAAAAGTTGCCGAAGGTGGCACGCATGGCCGGCACCTTGTACGGACGCGCCCAGCGCTACCTGCACGAAGTGAAGTCCGAAGTGAGCCGCGAGATCGAGCTCGATGAGCTGCGCAGCTTGAAAAAAGACGTCGAAGAAACCGCCAACACGATCCGCAACGATGTCGCCGCGTCCATCAAGGACAGCATCGACGACGTTGAATCGGCCTGGCGCGACCTGCCGTCGTCGACCATGCCGCGCGCCACCATGAGCGATCTGGAACGCAAGGCGCGCGATTTCCGGCGCAAGAAGCTGGTGCGCAATTCGGCCATTCCCGGCTGGTACAAGCAACGTCACGGTGGAAAGTCGCACATCATGTCGGGCGCCGCGCGCGTCAAGAAGTTCCGCCCGCGCGCCTCCTCCACCAATTCGTTCTTCGTATGACAGACAAAGCCCCGGTTGAAGAAACCTTCATTTCCCATCTAGTCGAACTGCGCGACCGCCTGGTCAAGGCCTGCATCGGCATCGCCGCCGTGTGCGCCGTGCTGTTTGCCTGGCCCGGCGCATCCCAGATATACGACTTCATCGCGCGCCCGATGATCGCCGCCCTGCCGGCGGGCTCGAAAATGATCGCCACCGGCGTCATCTCGCCGTTCATGGTGCCGATGAAAGTGACCCTGGTGCTGGGCATCATCATCGCGCTGCCGTGGGTGTTCTACCAAATTTGGGCTTTCATTGCGCCCGGCCTGTACGCGCACGAAAAGCGGCTGGTGCTGCCGTTGGTGATTTCGTCGTCGGTCTTGTTCATGGGCGGCGTGGCGTTTTGCTACTTCCTGGTGTTTGGGCGCGTGTTCAAGTTCATCAGCGCCTTTGCGCCGACCTCGATTGCGGTCACGCCCGATATTGAAAACTATCTCGATTTCGTCATGTCGATGTGCCTGGCCTTCGGGGCCGCGTTCGAAGTGCCGGTGGTGGTAGTGATCCTGGTGCGCATGGGCATCGTCAGCGTGGAAAAGCTCAAGGAAATTCGCTCCTACGCGGTGGTGTCGTCCTTCGTCATCTCGGCCATCATCACGCCGCCGGACGCGGTGAGCATGCTGTCGCTGGCCATTCCGATGTGCTTGCTCTACGAACTGGGCCTGCTGGTCGCGCCGATGTTTGTCAAGGCCACCCAGGCGCCGGAAGAGCCGGCATAAAGAGAATCGGGCGGCCATTATTCAAATGGCATATACTTTGTTGATTATTGGATAATCCATTAATCTCCGAGGACGCGCCCATGCATGCCTGGTTGAAAACCGCCATACCCAAACTGGCGTCGCTGAACATTGAGCGCAGCGTCAAATTCTTCGAAGCGCTGGGCTTCACGCGCATTGCCGTGCACCCCACCGTGGCCATGGTCACGCGCGACAATGTCGACGTCCATTTCTGGCTGACCGACGATCCCGCAGTTCCCCGCCACACCGGCAGCCGCGTCAACGTCGACAGCATCGATGCGCTGTACCAGGAATACCTGCCGCTCAATATCGTGCATCCGGACGACCCGCTTGGCGACAAGCCCTGGGGCCTGCGCGAATTTTCCATCCTCGACATCGATGGCAATGTGCTGACGTTTTCCGGGCCGATCCTGGCAGCGACCGTTTAAGCCCTCGCCGCCACCGTTCGTCACACGGCGCTTGATCGCCAGCGCATGGCTGGCGATACTGCAGGCTGACCAACCACGGAGGCTGCGATGCGAACCACGATACTGTTAATCCTTGCCCTGCTGGGCGCCAGCCCGGCCGTGGCGTCGCAGGACGACACCTTGTTCACCGACATCGCCGCCATCGACAGCGCCGCCTTCGACGCCTTCAACCACTGCAGCGATCCGGCCCGGCTGCAACAGCATGCCAGCTACTTCGCGCCCGATGTCGAGTTCTATCACGACACCGGCGGCGTCACCTGGGACCGCGCGCAGATGCTGGCCAACACGGAAAAATATGTGTGCGGCAAATTCCGGCGCGAACTGGTGCCCGGCACGCTGAAAGTGTTTCCGATCAAGGGCTTTGGCGCGATCGCGCAGGGCACGCACCGCTTCTGCCAGTTCGCCAGCGGAAAATGCGAAGGCCAGGCCGACTTCACGACGGTCTGGCGCTTCAGGGATGGGCGTTGGGAAATGACGCGCGTGCTCAGCTATGGGCACCGCGCCAACGGCTAATGGTGCTGTGAACTGAGCTGCGGCGGTTTTTTGGCGACAAACAGCGCCGCCATCAATGCACCGGTGACACCGACCAAGATCGCGGCAGTGCCGGCGTTCCTGGCCAGCTTGCCCGGTTTCGGCGTGACCAGCTCGAGCCGGCGGCGCTGCATGGCGGCGCCCAGTTCAGCCAGCCTTTCCTTGCCGAGCAGCCGTTCCGCATCCGGCAACAGGACCGTTTCTTCGTCTGCGACATGGTGCATCGCGTCGCGCACCAATTCGTGCAGCAAGATATCGTGGCGCTCATCGTCCGGCTTGGTTTCGCGCAACAGCGCAATCATGCGCAGTATTTCGTCATGCTCGGGTTCGCTTTTCTGGATGATCGCATCGTTCGGACTCAGGCGCCGCAGCACCGGATAGAAAATCTCTTCTTCCAGCGTCGTGTGCAAGGCGAGCGCATCGCACAGGGTATCGGCCAGCGCCTTTTTGGCGCTGACGCGGGAGGTGCTGGTGTATTGGTGGAAGTACCCCAGCAGCTCGAAATGATCGGATCGGATGATGTCGATGACCGACGGACTAGGTGTGCTCATGGCAGTCCCCTTCATGGTTCAGTCTTTCATCCTAATCCGTCGCGTCCAGCGTGCAAGTAGGACAATGGCTCACGCCAGCGTGGGCCTGCATCCCAAGCAGGGTTAAACCTCTGCAGGTCAAAGCAGATATGATGGTTTGCAAGAACGCATTACACCTAAAGATGAGGGGGCTTTCAATGTCTGAACGCGCGCATTTTGCCTTGCTGGCGCAGTACAACGCATGGATGAACGAGAAACTGTACGCGGCCGCGGCCAAGTTGCCGCGTGAAGAATTGGTCGCCGCGCGCGGCGCGTTTTTCGGCTCGATCGCCGGCACGCTCAATCACATCGTGGCCGGCGACACGATCTGGCTGCGGCGCTTTGCAATGCATCCTGCGCGCTTTTCGGCGCTGCAGCCGCTGCTCGAGATGCCAGCGCCGGCCGGGCTGGACGCGAGCCACAGCGACGACCTGAGCGCGCTGTGGGCGCATCGGCAAATGCTCGATGGGGTGATCAGCGACTGGGTGGCGGCGTTAAGCGATGCGGACCTGGCGCATGTGCTCCATTACGCGAACACCAAAGGGGTGGTGTCGGACAAGCGCTTCGGCAGCCTGCTGCTGCACTTCTTCAATCACCAGACCCACCACCGGGGTCAGGCCAGCACGCTGCTATCGCAGGCGGGCGTGGACATCGGCGTGACCGATTTGCTGATGCTGATCCCGAATCACTGAAGCGCGCTGATATAGGCGCCCTTGTCGGACAGCGTATTGTGCCCGCTGTCCGGGATTTCCACGGCGCGCGCCACGCCCGGCTTGAAGCGCGTCAGCAGCAGCTGTGAACTGGCGCGCGGTATGACCTGGTCATGCGAGGCCATGATCAGCGTGGTCGGCGCCGTCACCAGCGGTGCGTAGCGCCAGGATTCGAATTTATCGGTCAGCAGCAAGCGCACCGGGAACAATTTGAACTGCTGCGCCGCTATTTCGGCCAGGCTGTCGTAGGGTGTGACCAGCACCAGCCGCTGCACCGGGCGCACGCTGGCCAGATGCACGGCCACGCCGCTGCCCAGGCTGCGTCCGATGACGGTGATGTTGGCATGGCGCGCGTGCAGCTGGTCGAACATGGCCAGCGCGTCGGCAAACAGCGCCGCTTCGCTTGGCTTGCCCGAACTGCCGCCGTAACCGCGGTAGTGCAGCAAATACAGCGCATGTTTCGGGAAGGCCAAATCGAGTCCCGGCAGGCTGCCCGACACGTCTTCGGCATTGCCGCCGAAGTACAGCACCGCGTCAGGACCGGCCAGCGGGCGCGCCGACACCAACAGCTGCTCGCCATCGACCTTGATCGTCATCACGCTGTCGGGCGCGCCAAAGCGGCGCGGCTGCGGATAAAAGATCAGGGAGCGCTGCGACAAATACAGCCCCAGGCAGGCCAGCCCGTAGAGCAGGCCCACGGCCAGCAGCACGCCCAGGATGCGGGTCACTGCATCAACTCTTTGATCATCTTCACCGGCGCGCTGCCGTAGCTGAGGAACTGCTCATGGAAGTCCTTGAGCACGAACTTCGGACCCAGCGCCTGCTTGCGCTGCTCGCGCAGTTCCATGATTTCGCTGTAGCCGCTGAAGTAGCTGGTCAGCTGCACCGAACTGACTTGCGCGCGGTGCCATTTTTCGGTGGCCTCGCTCTTGGTCTGGAACGCCTGGCGCACCAGCAGGTCCATGGCCTGTTCTTCAGTCATGCCCAGCACATGCACGCTGTAGTCGAGGATGGTGTTGGTGACAGTGCGCAGGTTCCACTTCGAGTACATCAGCCACATTTCCGGCGTGTTGCCACCATAGCCCGATTCGAGCATCATGCGCTCGCCGTACACGGCCCAGCCCTCGACCATGGCGCCATTGCCGAACAGGGACTTGATCAGCGACGGCGACTTGTTGGCGTACACCAGCTGCGCATAGTGGCCCGGGATCGCTTCATGGATATTGAGGATCTGGAGTATCCAGGTGTTGTATTCGCGCAGGCTGCTTTCGGCCTGTTCCGGCGTCAGGCCATCGAGCGGCGTGACGTTGTAGAAGGTGCGGTCTTGCGGGCGGTACGGGCCAGGCGCATCGATGCTGGCGCCGGCCACGCCGCGCTGGTACAGCGGCGTTTCGCGCACCACCAGCGGCTTGTTCGGGTCCAGCGTGAGCAGGTTGTTCTTGACCACCCAGTCCTGCAGCACCGGGATCTGGCGCCGGATCTCGGCGAAGAAGTCCTGCGGCGCCACGTGGCTGCTGGAGAGGCGATCGATCACCATGCCGATCTTGGCGGTGCGGTCGACCGGCTTGGCGGCGTTGCCCATGGTCTTGGTCCACAGCTCGTCGGCATAGCCGTCCATGCGTTGCAGCAGTTGTTCGCGCGCGGCCAGCGCCTTCTGGTACATCTGTTCTGCGCTGACCGAGGCCTGCACGTCGAAGGCAAACTTCGGCTCATACAGCGCGCGGCCGATGCGGAAAGAACGGGCGCTGTTCGACGCCTGCTGTTTTTTGTCGAGCTCGGTGAGGAAATCGACATACCCGATCAGGGCCGTGCCAGCGGCGGCGATGCGCTGCGCGAACTGGTTCTTCTCGGCCGGCGTCAGGATCGACTCCTGCGCCGCCTTTCCCAGGTCGGCCAGCATGGTCATGGTGCCGGGCGCCTGCTGCAGCGCGAGCTGGGTGTGCTCGTGGGTCGGGTTGACGATGCTCGCCTGCGCAGCGGCGTAGAACGCCGGTACACTGGCGATCCGCTTGAGCAGCGTGCGCAGGCGCTGCGGCTTGGCGGCGTATTCGGAGCCGAGGATCAGGTCGAGCGGCTGGGCGATATTGTGGAGCGACGGATTCCATTCGAATTCGCGGAATTCGGTCAGGTACCAGCGGTCCGACTTGAGCTTGTTGACCACCAACGCATGATCGGTGCGCTGCTTGGCCGACAGCTTGCTGGCGTCGACCTTGTCGAATTTTTGCAGCCACTCGTCGATGAAGGCCAGTTGCTGCGCGCGCGATTCCGGATTCGGGATGGTCAGGTGGGCGGCGCTGTCGTACTTGCCGACGTAGATCGCATTTTCCGGATCGATGCGCCACAAGGCGCCGAGGAACTGCATGCCAAGCGTGTTGAAGCGCTTGTCGGCGGTCGCTTCAAGCGGCAGCGCAACGACAGGCGCCGCGTGCTTCTTGGCCGCCACCGGCGGCTTGACCTTGCCGTGCGCTTTCGCGTGCTTGTGCCTGGACGAAGTGGCAGTGGCTTTCGCCTTGGATGTTTTCTTGGCCTTGGCTGCACTGGCGGGCGCCAGCGCAAAAGTCGTCAATAGAACTGCCAGGGCGATTTTAGTCTTGATCATGTGGGTGAGCCTTGTCATATGAGGGCGCCAGATTAGCATCAATCCAGTTGTTTGAGCACCTTTGTCACCAGCGGCAGCAGGCGGGCGCGCTGCGCTTCGTCCTTGCTTTCGGCCAGTGACGCATACAGGGGATACAGAAAGCTTTTCAAGTTGTGGCGGTACGCCAGCGCGGCCTGGGATTGCTCGCCGGCCTTGGGAACAAGCGCCGCAAACCAGGCTTCCCAGTCGGCGCCGTCGATGGTGGTGCGGCGCGCCAGGTAGTACACCGGCGCCATCAGGCGCTCGCCTTCGCCGTAGCGGTAAAAGTGCGGCGTATTCTGCATGCCCGGCGTCGACAACTGGGAAGCAATGGCGGCCAACATGGCCTGGTGTTCCGGTTTGCCCAGCGCGGGGTGCAGCGCCAGTTGCAGCATCAGGTCGGCGGCGTGCGCCACGCCGTGGCGCCAGCCGTCTTTTTCGTCGAAGCCGCGGTAATCGCGCACCGCGCCCAGGTAGGCGGTGGCGGCGCGCACGATGTCGGCCCGTTCGCCGTCCGACAGGAACGGCTTGAGGCGGTCGGCGCGCACCACTTCGGCCAGCGCCAAAGCGGCGAACGGCGCGGCGAATCCGCTCGGCTCGGGCGCCTGCATGCGCGCCTGCAGCGTGGCGCGGAGCTTTTGCATGGTCGCCGGTTCGAGCTTCTGGGTGCGCATCCACATCTGCAGCGCTTCAAAGCCGGTATCGTCGCGTAATAGCGGATCGGGGTCGGCCAGGCAATCGAGCATGGCGCCGGCCATCAGCTGGCGGCGCGCGTTGTCGGCGACGTCCCATTTTGCGCTGCGCAGGGCGGCGAGCTGGCTGCGGCTCATGCCTTCGGGCGGACAAGCCGCGGTGGCGCCGGCCTGGATAGCCAGTGCACCGATCAATGACAGTAGCAGGCGCATGGCGGCTCCTTAGTCGATACGGCCTTCGCGGATCAGCCCCTGCTGATGCGCATTCAAGGTGGCGACGGCATCCTTGCCGCGCGCGATATTGGTCAGCCGGATTTCGCTGGCCTTGGTAAAACGGTGGCCAATGCGGATCGTGTAGGAGCTGCTGATCCAGCTCCAGAAACCCTGTTCGAAAGTCGCTTCATCCATGTCGCGCCATTTGACGCCGGCCACGCCTTTTTTCCACGGCAGCACACCGGAAAACATCCACACGCCGACGTCGTCGTAATACAGCTGCACGCTGCGTATCAGCAGAAAGCGGTAGACGACGATGATGGTCGACACCAGCATCACAGCGGCAGCTGCGATCTGGTTCACCATGAAGGCGAGCGGCAGCAGTACGCCAAACAGCAGCGCTGCCAGCACGACCAGCCCGACGTAGGCGATCCAGGATTTGACGCCGACCACGTGGGCGTTGGGAGAACTGCGCGTTGCGTTGTCTTCATCCATGACTATCCTCTATCCACGTCATCCTCGCGAAAGCGGGGATCCATGCTGAATATGCTCAGTATGGGTCCCCGCGTTCGCGAGGACGACAGTTATTGAAATCCTTCTTGTAGCATTTTGAGCATATCTCCGGGCGACATCCGTGCTGACATGTCGCTGCCTTCGAGCAGGCTGTCAGCCAGGTCGCGCTTGTGCTTGTGCAGGTCGACGATGCCTTCCTCGATGGTGTGGCGCGCCACCAGCCGGTAGATTGTAACCGGCCTCAGTTGGCCCATGCGGTGCGCGCGGTCCGAGGCCTGATCCTCGACCGCCGGGTTCCACCACGGGTCCATGTGGATCACGTAATCGGCGGCGGTCAGGTTGATGCCGACCCCGCCCGCCTTGAGGCTGATCAGAAACACATCGCCCTCGCCGGCCTGGAATGCATCGACCCGCTTTTTACGTTCCTGCATCGGGGTCGAGCCATCGAGGTACTGGTAGCTGATGCCGCGCGCATCGAGGTGCTTGCGGATCAGGGTCAGGTGGTCGACGAACTGGCTGAATACCAGCACCTTGTGGCGGTTGTCGAGCAAGTCTTCGAGCAGGCGCGAAAACACGGTCAGCTTGCTGCTCACCAGATTGAGTTCGGGCGCCACCAGCGCCGGGTTGCAGCAGGCGCGCCGCAAACGCATCATCTCGGCCAGGATCTGGATCGACTTCTGGCCTTCCGGCGCCTCCAGCGCGGCCAGTTTTTCGAGCGCGTCGCGGCGCAGCGATTCGTACAGCGCCATCTCTTCCTGCGTCAGTTCGACCGGCAGCACGATCTCGGTGCGCGGCGGCAGTTCGGACAGCACCTGGGCTTTGGTACGGCGCAGGATGAAGGGCTGGATAAGGCGCTTGAGGCGCACCCGGGCGCCTGCTTCGGCGCGCTTGTCCTGGGCCCGTTCGATAGGGCCGGCAAAACGCAGGTTGAATTGGTCGCTGGTGCCGAGCAGGCCGGGGTTGATGAAGCGGAACAGGTTCCACAGTTCGCCCAGGTGGTTTTCCAGCGGCGTGCCGGTGGCCACCATGCGGAACTCGCCTTGCAAAGCCATCACGGCCTGCGAGCGCTTGGTGGCGGTGTTCTTGATCGCCTGCGCTTCGTCGAGCACGATGGTAGTCCAGCGCACCTTGGCGAAAGTCGGCGCTTCCAGCTGCAGCAGGCCGTAGCTGGCGATCACGAGGTCGAACGGACCGGCGTCAAGCAACATCGCGGCGCGGTCGCCCGGCCCGAACAGCTTGACGTTCAAGGTGGGCGCAAAACGCGCCGTTTCGCTGATCCAGTTCATGCACACCGAGGTGGGCGCGATGACCAGCGCCGGGCCTTGCGGCGCGCGCAGCAGCAGCAGCGCCAGCGCCTGCAGTGTTTTGCCCAGTCCCATGTCGTCGGCCAGGCAGGCGCCCACGCCCCAATGGGCCAGGCGCGCCAGCCATTCGAAGCCCTCGACCTGGTAGTCGCGCAGTTCGGCCTGCAGCGTGCTTGGCAACTGCGGCGTATAGCTGGCGCTTTGCTGCATGCGCTTGAGGTGCGCGCGCCAGGCCTTGTCGGCGTCGACGTTGCCGGCGTCGTGCGCCAGTTCCTCGAGCGCGAAGCTGGCCAGCGGATGCACGCGCACGCCATCGCCATGCTCGGTGCCGAACGCGGCCAGTTCCATCAGGCGCCGGTGCAGTTCGAACGTGAGCGCCATGAACTGGTTGTCGCCCAGCGCGACGAAACGCCCGCGGCTGTTCTTGAGCGAGTCGAGCAAGGCACGCAGGTTCATTACGCGCTCCTCGTCGATCTGCAGTTCGCCGTCGGCCGCGAACCAGTCCTTGTCGCGCTTGATGGTCATGCGCAGCGAATTCGAATCGGCCTTTTTGGTGACCCGGAACGATTCGCCCTCGGGCCAGGCCATCAGTACCTTGGACGCATCGAGTTCCTGCAGTTCCGACAGCAGTTCCAGGCAAGCGATCGGCTGGCCAAGCAGCCATTCGCCGTGGTCTTGCTCGGCCTGTTCCAGCGCCGGGCAGGCCGCGATCAGCTGGCGCTCCGCTTCGCGTTCCAGGTTCAGGTCGCGGCGTGCTTCGACGCGCGCGCCGTTGAGGTCGGCGATCACGCTCTCGTGGCCGGAGCCGGGCACATAGTAGGCGCCGGCGCCGGGCAGCGGGCGCACCAGCACCTGCATCTTCAGGCCCTGCTGGTAGGGCAGCAGGTGCACGTGCAGGCGGCTGTCGGCGTCGACCTGGGCGATGTCGGCCGCGCTGCCGCCGATGTCGGACTGCACGGTGACGATCGACGAAATGGCGCTGATCGCCTTGAGCACCTGCTTTTCGGCGTGCAGCGGCACCACCAGGCCAGCGCCGATGATGGCGCCGATGCGGCGGTGCTCGTCGCTGATCTTGACCACCCGCAGCCGGGTCGGTGTTTCGCGGGTAACGCACACGTCGTCGGTGTCTTCCAGTACTTGCGGGCGCATGGTGATGGTCACGTTGACCGGATCGGCCCTGATCGACAGCTCCGGCTCGCCCGGCAGCAGTTCGACCCGGGTGCCCGGTGCGTCCAGCCAGAACAGCAACGGATGGCCGATCAGCGCGGCGACCGCTTTTTCAAGATCGAATTCGTAGCGCGCGCCGCTGCTGCTGTAGTACTTGAAGGCCTTGAGCGTGGCGACCGCGTTCAGGTCTTGCGCGGTCAAAAATTCGAGCGTGCCGGCGTCCTCGGACAGGCGCTTGAGGCCAATCGCGCGGCCGCGGCTCCAGCCGCCTTGGGCGTCGCGCTTCTGTTCGCGCGGCTCCAGTTCCTGCACCCCGTAGGTGGGGTCGTAGCTGATGCCCCACACCAGCCGGGTTTCCTTGACCGCTTCCACGTTCACGGCCGGCTGCAGGTTGATCAGCGCGTTGAGCTGGCGCTGCCATGGTTCTTCGCGCTCGAACCAGTCGCCGAAATCGGACAGGCGGTGCTGCTGGCGCAGGGCGATCGCGCGCTGTTCATGCGAGACCCCGCCCAGGCGTCCCAGCAGGCCGGCCAGCTGCGCGCTGACCAGGTCAAAGCCGGCTTGTTCCGACAGCGCCAGCATCTGCTCTAGCACGGCGCGCTTGTCGCTCAGCTGCGGCTGCGCCAGCCAGTAGTGCATCAGCGCGCGGAACATGAACGGCTGCATGGCCGATTCCCAGTTGCGCGACGGGAGCACGGCCGCGTCCACGGTGCCGCCGCGAATCTGGCGCAGCATCGAGAGCTGCTGGTAGACCGCGGTGTCGTGGTTCTGGACCGCGCGGGTGGCGATATCGACGTAGGTGTCGAACGCCTTCTGGTGCTTGGTGTCGGTGGTGCGCAACAGCGCCAGAATGTACAAATGGCCGCCGATGCCGGGAAAGATCATCTTGCGCTTGCCCGTTTCGCGGCGCATCGTCTTGAGCGCCAGTTCGAAGCCGGCGATTGCGCCGTCCAGTTCATCGCGCAGCAGCGCCACCACGCTGGTGTAGAACAGCATGAGGGACTGGTCCAGGTGCTGGGCCAGCGCCAGCGCGTCGTCCAGCCGTCCGCACAGGATGAAGTGCTCGGTCATGACGGTGCGCAGTGCCATCGATGAAGCGGCGCCGGCAAGGTGCTTTTCGGCGTAGGCGCGCAGCACCGGCGCGCTGGCCGGTTCGCGCTGGGCGTTTTCGACAAGCACGGTCAGCACTTCGTCGCGCATCTGCGGGTGGATGCGGGCGAACATCTCCGGCTCGAACGGGCGCGCGCAGATTTCAACCAGCGGATGCAGATAGCCTGCTTCGTGGCAGTTCATGCAGGCCGCCAGCAGCGGGCCGATGTCGTTCGGCGAGCCGCCGCCGATCAGCGCGGCGCGCAGCAGCGCCATGCCCTGGCGATAGCTGCGCAATACGGCGAAGCCTTCCCAGTTGCGGCGCACCGGCGTCAGGTTGGCGTAGGCCAGGGCCAGGTGGGCAAACGCGCCGCTGTCGAGCGCCGCCTTGAGCGCTGGCCAGGACAGCTGCGGCGCCGATGCCCAGCCGCGGGTCGTGATTTGCCCGACCATGTCCAGCGCATTGAGCTTGGCCAGGTCGCGCACCAGGTCCTCGTCGTCCACGCCGATTCCGGCTGCTGCCAGATGCTCGTTGAGACGGATGCGGCCCATCGGTTCGCCCGCCAGGGCCAGCATCGCCACGATCATTTTTTCCTGATAGCCCAGGCCATCGAATTGCGCCAGGAGGGTCATGCGGCGTCGAGGTTGTCGATATTGACTGGTGCTGCGGCGCCGGGCGCGGTCAGGCCGAAGATGCGCAGGTAGAAGTACAGCTCCGCCTCCAGCGTGCGCACGATGCTGTCGGCCTTGCGGAAACCATGGCCTTCGCCTTCCAGCGTCATGTAGGCCACCGGCACGCCGCGCGCGCGCAGCGCCGTCACCATCACTTCGGACTGCTGCGGCGGCACCACCTTGTCGTCCAGGCCCTGAAAAAATATCATCGGGCGTTTCAGCTTGTCGGTATGGTTGATCGGCGAGCGCTCCTGGTACAGGCGCTCAGACTCCGGCGCTGGCGCGATCAGGTATTCGTTGTAGTGCGACTCGAATTTGTGCGAGTCGGCGTCCAGGCCTGCCAGGTCGGACACGCCGTAGTAGCTGGCGCCGGCCTTGAACACATCATGGAATGTCAACGCGCACAGCGTGGTCAGGCCACCGGCGCTGCCGCCACGGATCACCAGGCGCTCAGGGTCGACCAAGCCGCGGTTGGCCAGGTAGCGCGCGCCGGCCACGCAGTCGTCGACGTCGATCACGCCCCACTGGCCCTTGAGGGCATCGCGGTATTCGCGTCCGAAGCCGCTGCTGCCGCCGTAGTTCACGTCCAGCACCGCGAAACCGCGGCTGGTCCAGAACTGGGTGGCCAGCTTGAGGGTATTGCTGGCCATGCCGGTCGGCCCGCCATGGCTGATGACCATCAGCGGCGCACGCGTGCCCGGTTCCGGTTCAAAGCCGGCGCTGCACGGCGGGTAGTAGAAAGCGTGCGCGGTGCGGTTGCCGCTGGTCGGATAGGTGATGCTGTCCGGGACCGACAGGTAGCTGGCCGGCGGCAGCGCGCTGATCGAGCGCGCCAGGATGTCATGCGCACCGCTGGCCAGGTCCACCCGCGCCAGTTCCAGCGCAATGGTGGGCGAGCCGCCCAGCATCACCAGCGTGTCGCCCGATACGCGCAGCTCGCGGATTTCCTGGTAAGGGTTGGCGATGGCGTGCAGCTTGCCGCTGTCGGTCGACAGCTGCGCCAGGCGGCTCACGCCATGTTCGATATAGGTGCAGACGATTTCGCTGGCCGAGCGAAAGCCGTACATGGACCCGCCGAAGCCCCAGTGCGGGGTGGCGAATTCGGCCGCGCGCTGGCACAAGGGCTGGACCGTGTCGCTTGCCAGGCGGTACAGGTTCCACCAGCCGCTGGCGTCGGAGACGAAGTGCAGCACGCCGGACGGCGACCATTCAGGCTGGCAGACCGCTTCCTGCGCGCCGCCGGCCACAAGGCGCGTCGCGCCCAGCGTGCCGTCGTCCTGCACATCGGCGACCCACAGTTCGGTGCCCTGCCACGGCATGCGCGGATGGTCCCAGCTAAGCCAGGCCAGCATGCGCCCGTCCGGCGACAATCGCGGCGCGGCAAAAAAATCATGGCCGTCCACCAGCAGCGTGACACTGCCGTCAAACTCCACCGCGCACAGGGTATTGGCCGGCTGCGCGCTGCTGGCGGCGTGGTCTTCGCGCACGCTGATCAGGCGCTGCCGGTGCGCGTCGAACACGAAGTCGGCATAGCGGTGCGGGCCATCGCCAGTGACAGGCACCGGTTCGGCGCCGTCGCGCGCGCGATACAGGCGGTTGTCGGCGAAATTGGAAAAATAGATGTCGCCGCCCGTGACCAGGCAGGCGCCGCCGCCGTATTCATGCACCCGCGAGCGCACATTGAACGGCGCCGGCGTCATGTCGGTGACCAGGGAGCCGCGCTGGCGCATCAGCGTCGTGCGCCCGCCCTCGCTGGCGCGCCCGGCCAGCCAATAGGTATCCTGCCCGTCCAGCATGGCATGCGACAGGGGCGACGCGCCTGCGGCCACTGCCTCGGCGCTAATCGGGGAAGGCCAGAGGCCGCACGGAGCGGCGCGTTTTGCAGTGGTAGGTGGCATGGGCAGGCGTGAATGGGTTGGAGGCGGTATCGCATCATAGATAATACGCGCCCCCCGCGCAACGCGGCGCGTGTGGCCGGGATGCGATAATAGCGCCTTTCTACAAGCTTTCGATTGCCTCCCATGCCACAATTCGCCCCGCTCAAGAACGACACCTTCCTGCGCGCGCTGCTGCGCCAGCCGACCGACTACACGCCCGTGTGGCTGATGCGCCAGGCCGGCCGCTACTTGCCGGAATACCGCGCCACGCGCGCGCGCGCCGGGTCCTTTCTCGGGCTGGCCAAGAATCCCGACTACGCCACCGAAGTGACGCTGCAGCCGATCGACCGCTACCCGCTGGACGCCTCGATCCTGTTCTCGGACATCCTGACGGTGCCTGACGCGATGGGCCTGGGCCTGTATTTCGCCGACGGCGAAGGTCCCAAGTTCGAGCGCCCGCTGCGCACCGAAGCGGACGTGATGGCGCTGCGCGCACCGGACCTGGGTTCGCTCGACTACGTGTTCAACGCCGTCACCCAGATCCGCACGGCACTGAACGGCCGGGTGCCGCTGATCGGCTTTTCTGGCAGCCCGTGGACGCTGGCCTGCTACATGGTCGAAGGCGGCGGCTCCAAGGAATTCCACACCATCAAAAAGATGCTGTACAGCCGCCCGGACCTGATGCACCACATCCTGGCGATTAACGCCGCCGCCGTGGCCGACTACCTGAACGCCCAGATCGACGCCGGCGCCCAGGCCGTGATGATCTTCGACTCCTGGGGCGGCGTGCTGGCCGACGGCGCCTACCAGGCGTTCTCGCTGTCGTACATGCAGCAAGTGATGGCCAAGCTGAAACGCGAAAAAGACGGCGTGCGCATTCCGGCCGTTGTATTTACCAAGGGCGGCGGCCTGTGGCTGGACCAGATCGCCGACATCGGCGCCGACGCGGTCGGGCTGGACTGGACCGTGGACCTGGCGCGTGCACGCGCGCTGGTCGGGCACAAGGTCGCGCTGCAGGGCAACCTGGACCCGGCGATCCTGTTCGCCAGCCCGGAGCAGATCCGCGCCGAAGTCGAGCGCACCTTGACCGCCTACGGCAAGCCGACTGACGGCAACGGCCACGTGTTCAACCTCGGGCACGGCATTTCCCAGTTCACGCCGCCAGAGTCGGTGACCGCGATGGTCGATGCGGTGCACAGCTTCAGCCGCCAGCAACGCGCGCGCTGATGTAGTTTGGGTAAAGGCGTCAATACGCCGCATTCACCTTTTTGCATCGTGATGCAGCGCCGGCGCGCCTTTCCAGTGCAGCGCCGGCTTAGTCGCCAAACACCACTTATTCACAATTTTTCAAAACCCCGTTCAAAAATTGCGGCGTTGCAAAAATGAAAGATTGGATTTTTTAAGTGGTTGATTTAATTGAATTTTTATTTTTAACTCAGCAGTTAATCGGATTTCGCGGCGCTGCCGCTACAGAGGGAAAACGCTGTTTTTCCAGGCTTGTCCACAAAGTTATCAACAGGCTGTGTGGATAAAAACGAAAAGTCCCGCGTTTACCGTGACTTAGCGCAATTAAGCAGGTTTGACATGAAGTCTCTGCTGCAATGCATGATATTTTGATATTGCAGCATGACGGCGCGACAAGTGTGGAAAAGCGTATATCTGGGCGGCGACTCGGGGATGCACGTTGGGGCACCAAAATGGCGCGTGGGACCCCCAAACCGACTACAAAAACACCGCTGTATTGCTCAGTTATGCACAGCCAGCCACTTTGCAGCAGTTCTTACAGCCTCTAGTGACTGCATTTGCAAGTCATTGAAATTAAACGAATAAATAAATTTGATTTTTGGTGATTCGTGTTATTGATTGTTTTTGGATAATTCTTTTCCCTCAGGGGAATTCAATTGTCCACAAAGTTGTCCACACCTTTGCTTGCCCTATGCGGAAAGCAGTAACGATGCGGGCGAAATCGCGTTTTTTACCGACTTTTTGAACCAGACCGGGTCCTGATGGCGTATTGCATCCTCAACATTGCGCTCGACACGCCGCTGACCAGCTGCTTTGACTACCGCTGGCCGTGCGAAGCGGGTGCCGAGCCGCAAGTCGGTCAACTGGCCATGGTCAATTTCGGGCGGCGCGAGGTAGTCGGACTGATAGTCGAGGTCAAGTTCGACACCGATGTGCCGGCCGACAAGCTCAAGGACGCGTTGGCGGTGCGCAGCCAGCTGGCGCCCTTGTCCAGTGCCTGGCTGGCGCTGGTCGGCTTCGCGGCCGACTATTACCAGCGTCCGCTGGGCGAAGTGGCGCTGCCCGGGCTGCCCAAGAACCTGCGCGTGCTGACCACGGTGGCGCTGGACCGCGCGCTCAACAAGCTGGCCAAGCACGCGCTTGAGCACGACCACACGCCGCAAGACATGCCGGTTCTCAATCCGGCCCAGCAGCACGCCGCCGACACCATCGGCGGCGCGCAAGGCTTCAAGCCGATCCTGCTGTACGGCGTGACCGGCAGCGGCAAGACCGAAGTCTATCTGCAGGCCTGCGCCCAAGTGCTGGCGCGCGAAGACCAGGGCCAGATCCTGATCCTGGTCCCCGAGATCAATCTGACGCCCCAACTGGAAGGCAATATCCGCGCGCGTTTTCCGGGCGTGATGCTGGCCACGCTGCACAGCAGCCTGTCCGAGGGCGAGCGCATGCTGCACTGGCTGGCCGCGCACCAGGGCCGCGCGCGCATCATCCTGGGCACGCGGCTGGCGATCCTGGCCTCGCTGCCGCAGCTGAAGATGATCGTCATCGACGAAGAGCACGACCCCTCGTACAAGCAGCAGGAAGGGCTGCGCTACTCGGCGCGCGACCTGGCCGTGTGGCGCGCGCGCCAGCTGGGTATCCCGATCGTGCTGGGATCGGCCACGCCGTCGCTCGAAAGCTGGCACCACGCCGGGTCGGGGCGCTATCAGCGCATCGACTTGCGCGAGCGCGCCGTCAAGGACGCGGTGCTGCCGCGCGTGAAGCTGCTCGACATGGAGCGCGACAAGCCGAAGGACGGCCTGACCTCGCACCTGATCGCCGCGCTGCGCCAGCGCATGGAGCGCGGCGAACAGTCCTTGCTGTTTTTGAACCGGCGCGGCTATGCGCCCGTGATCAGCTGCGAGTCGTGCGGCTGGATCAGCAACTGCACGCGCTGCACCTCGTTCATGGTGCTGCACAAGCCCGAGCACCGGCTGCGCTGCCACCACTGCAGCCTGGAGCTGCGCATCCCGCGCCACTGCCCGGACTGCGGCAACGTCGACTTGCAGCCGCTGGGGCGCGGCACGCAGCGGGTCGAAGAAGGGCTGCAGCAGATGTTCCCCGAAGCGCGCATCCTGCGCATCGACGCCGACTCCACGCGCCGCAAAGGCAGCGCGCAAGCGGCGTTCGACACGGTGCACCGGGGCGAAATCGACATCCTGATCGGCACCCAGATGGTGGCCAAGGGCCACGACTTCAAAAAGCTCACGCTGGTGGGCATCCTCAATCCCGACACGGCGCTGTTCTCGCAAGACTACCGGGCCAGCGAGCGCCTGTTCGCGCAGCTGATGCAAGTGGCGGGGCGGGCCGGGCGCGCGGCGCGGGCCGAAGGCGGCAGCGTGAGCGAAGTGCTGATCCAGACGCGCTACGCGGCGCACCCGCTGTATTCGGCGGTGGTGAACCACGACTACGAGCGTTTTGCCAGCAGCCTGCTGGACGAACGGCGCTCGGCCGCGCTGCCACCGTATATGTACCAGGCCTTGCTGCGCGCCGAAGCGGCGGAGCTGGCGACGGCGATCGCATTTCTGGAGGCGGCGCGCGACTGCACCGTGCACGAGGCGATCACCATCAACGACCCGATCCCGATGACGATGACGCGGGTGCACAACGTCGACCGCGCGCAGCTGCTGGTGGAAAGCGCATCGCGCCCGGCGCTGCAAGCGTTTCTGAAAGAATGGCTGGCCGCACTGCGCGCAATGAAAAGCCGCGTCAAATGGTCGCTCGAAGTCGATCCGCTCGACATCTAACACCGGGGTCAGACCACTTTTCCCCGACGGGAAAAGTGGTCTGACCCCGGTGTGGGGGAAATTTTTTTCTTAGGGCTGAGGCAGGCTGCGCCGCGCGCTGGCGATGATGTGCTCGCTGAGCGCTTGCGTGAACGGCGTGTCGATGTTCCATGCGTGCCAGGTCAGCGCCATGTCGTGCGTCTTGCCCGGCGTCAGATCGACCAGCCGGCCGCTGTCAAGCGCGCTGGCCGCGCCCAGCTGCGGCATCAGCCCGTACGCGACGCCGCCCAGGATGCAACCGTCCAGCGCCTTCGATACCGGCAGTGTGTGATGCGGGAACGGCGCGCGCACCTCCCATTGCTGCTCCAGGTAGCGCGCCAGCAGGCCGCGCTCGCGCACCACCGCCGGCGCCAGCGCCACCGCGTCGGCCGAGAAGCCGTCGCCGAACCAGTGCCCGGCAAACGCCGGCGTGGCCACGCACACATAGCGCATGATGCCCAGCGCGCTGACGGTAGTCCCGGGCGCGGTCTCGCTGCCAACGTCGTCACCGGCCACGCAGCCGTACACCGCGCCTTCGCGCACCAGTTTCAGCGCGCGCGCACTGTCGGCCAGCTGCACGTCGAGCTGGCAGCGCGGCGGCGCCAGCAAGGCCGGCAACGTTTGCCCGAACCAGGTGTCCACGCTGTCCGCGTCCGCCGCCAGCGATAGCTGCGGCAAGCTGACGTCGTGCCCCAGGTCGATGTCGAGCGCCGCTTCCATCAGCCGCACGCGCCGGTAATGCACCACCAGCCGTTGCCCCAGCCCGGTCGGCTCCGACGGCGCGCCGCGCACCACCAGCAACCGCCCGGCCGCGTCCTCCAGCGCCTTGATGCGCTGCGACACGGCCGATTGCGTCATGCCGAGCTGCAAAGCGGCCTTTTCGAAGCTGCCGGTGGTAGCCACGGCGTCCAGCACGGCCAGGCTGCGGTAATCCAGTTGGGTCATAAGCGGTTCTAATTGAAAATCCTAACGATAAGCAATACTAATACGAATCGCAAGCTGCGCTCGTTCGCATCAGCAGATAGAATCGGTGGCTGCACGCCATTTTTTAACAAAGGGTCGCCATGAACCAGCTGAACGTCGACGTCGCCGTCATCGGAACCGGCACTGCCGGCCTGTCCGCCTACCGCGCCGCGCGCGCCCAGGGCAAGCACGCCGTGCTGATCGAGCGCGGCCCGTATGGCACCACCTGCGCGCGCGTGGGCTGCATGCCCAGCAAGCTGCTGATCGCCGCCAGCGAGGCGGCCCACATGCTGGCGCTGGCGAGCGGCTTCGGCGTGCACGCCGGCCAGGTCCGCATCGACGGCAAGGCCGTCATGGCGCGCGTGCGCAGTGAACGCGACCGCTTCGTCGGCTTTGTGCTCGATAGCGTCGACGCCATCCCGACCGCCGACAAGCTGGTGGGCCACGCCCGCTTCACCAGCCCGCACACGCTGCAGGTCGATGCGCACACCAGCATCACCGCGGCCAGCGTGGTGATCGCCACCGGTTCCACCCCCACCGTGCTGCCCAAGCTCAAAGGCGTGGGCAAGGGCGTGATCGTCAGCGACGATGTCTTCGACTGGACCGACCTGCCCGCCTCTGTGGCGGTGATCGGCACCGGCGTGATCGGGCTGGAACTGGGCCAGGCGCTGGCCCGCTTGGGCGTGCGCGTGACCCTGTTCGCGCGCGGCACCAGCGTGGCCCAGCTGAGCGATCCGGACGTGCTGCACGACGCCCGCGCCACGCTGTCGGCGCAGCTCGACCTGCGCTTTCAGCAAACGCTGGTCTCGGCCCGCCAGGATGGCGACGAAGTCGTGCTGGTGACCCACGACGGCGCCGGCAAGGAGAGCAGCGAACGGTTCCAGTACGTGCTGGTGGCGGCCGGACGCAGCCCCAATGTCAGCGACATCGGCATCGAGCACACCGGCTTGAAACTGGACCGCCACGGTATCCCCCATTTCGACAGCGACACCATGCAGTGCGGCGCCAGCCATATCTTCATCGCCGGCGACGCCAACAACGAGCGCCCGGTGCTGCCCGAGGCGGCCGACCACGGCAAGATTGCTGGCGACAACGCGGCCCGCTTTCCGGACGTGCATCCGGGCCTGCGCCGCACGCCGTTGACGATCGCGTTCACCGAGCCGCAGATCGCCACCCTGGGCGAATCGTATCGCGCGCTGTGCACGCACGGGCGGCGCAAGTTCGCCGTTGGCATGGTGTCGTTCACCAACCAGGGACGCAGCCGCGTGATGCTGCAAAATCACGGCATGCTGCGGGTGTACGGGGAATACGGCAGCGGGCGCTTTTTGGGCGCCGAGATGATCGCCCCGCGCGCCGAACACCTGGCCCATTTGCTGGCGTGGGCATGCCAGGCGCGCATGACGGTGGCGCAGATGCTCGAGCTGCCGTTCTACCATCCGGTGATCGAAGAAGGCGTGCGCACGGCCTTGCGCGAGCTGGCCGCGCAGCTGGAGAAGGGCGCGCCGCCGCATGACGACGCGCCCGAGTGCGTGCCCGGCGTCTAGTTCAGGTACGAAGCATCAAGCCGCCCTTCGGCGGCCAGTTCGCGCAGGATGCGGATGGTGTCGATGTCGGCTTCCTGGTAGGCCGATTTGCGAAATTCGTCGTACATTTTGTTCGCTTCGTCGGTGGCCGCATCGTGGCCGTCGTCGTACTTGAAGCGCACGTACAGCGCGTATTCGTTGGGCGACTCGATCGACATCACCAGGCTCGATGCGCTGATTTCGCCCTGCTCGGCCACTTCATAGCGCACTTCCTGCAGTGGCGTGAGCAGCACCGTGTCGACGATTTCCAGTGTCCCGTAGCGCAGCTTGCGGCGAAAGCTGCCGGCGTCGCGCTGGTCGATCGTGCACTCGTCCAGGTGCGGCACGAACAGCTTGGGCGAATCGGCGCGCAGCACCAGGCCGCGCCACAGCTGGTCGCGGGTGATGGTGTCCATCAGCGGGTTGAGCGGGTCGTTAATTTCAATTAAGTGTTCGAATTTCATGATGCGCAGTGGTGAAGGTGGGATAGCGAACATGGTAACGCATGCGGCGCGCGCGCGCGGCTTTCCGCTACACTAGCCGCATCCAATCACCTGACCGGAAATGCCCATGAGGAACAAGCGCAGCGACTACCAGGACCAGCTCAAGGCCGAACAGAAGCGCAGCAAGGACATCGTCGCCAGGCACATCGCCGAGCGCCGCCCGATCACCCCTAGCCACCTGGAAATTAGCGCCGAGCCCAGCTTCGGCCAGCGCGCCGCCGACGCGGTGGCGCGCTTTGGCGGCTCGTGGACTTTCATCGGCCTGTTCGCGCTGGTGCTGATCGGCTGGGTGACGCTCAATTCCTACCTGCTGCTGCAAAGCGGGCACAAGGCCTTCGATCCCTACCCGTACATCCTGCTCAACCTGTTCCTGTCGATGCTGGCCTCGATCCAGGCGCCGGTGATCCTGATGTCGCAAAACCGGCAGGGTGAAATCGACCGCCAGACCACGCAGAACGACTTCGAAGTCAATCTCAAGGCCGAGCTGGAAATCATGGCGCTGCATGAAAAAATGGATGACTTCAAGCTGCAGCTGTTCGAGATCCAGTACGAACAGCTGCGCGTGCTCAACCTGCTGTGCGCCAAGAACGACATCAAGGCGTAGGCAAGCCCTCGTCCCAGTACGGCGCCGGCCCGAACCGCGCGGCAAAAAAATCGTTGAAGGCCACCGTCTTGGGAGGCAGGAAATTGCGGTTCAGGTACTGGGCCGACACCACCGCCTCCTGCGCGACCGGGAAATCGGCCAGCACCCGCACCAGTTCTCCGCGCTTGAGTTGCTGATACATCGCCCAGGTCGATTGCAGCGCGATCCCCAGCCCGGCCAGCGCCGCGTCGCGCATGGCTTCCCCGTTGTCGCTTTGCAAGCGCCCGCCCACGCGCACGCTGACCACCTGCTGCCCATCCTTGAAACGCCAGGGATTGGTTCCTTCCAGCACCAGGCATTCATGCCGGGCCAGCTCCTCGGGGTGGCGCGGCGTGCCGTGCTCGGCCAGGTAGGCGGGCGCAGCGCACAGCCACAAGCGGCTGGGCGCGAGCGTGCGCGCCACCAGCGCCGAATCGCGCAGCGGCCCGATCCGCACGGCGACGTCGATGCCGTTGGCGGCCAGGTCGATCATCCGGTCCGACAGGCGCAAATCGAGCCGGATGCCCGGATACAGGGCCAGGAATTCGGCCAGCGCCGGCATCAGGTGCAGGCGCCCGAACGACACCGAAGCGGCCACCCGCAGCAGCCCGTGCGGATGCTGGCCGGCCGCGCCCACCGACGCTTCGGCCTGCTCGGCAGCTTCCAGCAGCAGCACGGCGCGCTCGAGGAATGTTTCTCCATCCTGGGTCAGCGCGATCTGGCGCGTGGTCCGGTGCAGCAGGCGCGCGCCCAAGCGGCGTTCCAGCTGCGCCATGCGCGCACTTGACGCAGCCGGCGACAGGCCGAATTCGCGCCCGGCAGCCGACAGGTTGCGGGTGGCGCAGACCCGCACGAACAGCGCCACGTCGATCAGGTCCAGGCTCATTTGATTGTTTTGCCGAATAGTGATTTAAGCATTATGCCGCTTATCAAGCGAATCGACACGCCCTAGACTGGCTGCACTCCCAACCACACGGAATCAGACCATGAAAACCATCGCCGTCATCAACGACACCTTGCAAGACATCGAATTGCCGCTGCCAACGCCAGGCGCGTGCGACCTGCTGGTGCAAGTTGCCGCCATTTCAGTCAATCCGATCGACCACAAGATGCGCGGCGCCGCCACCGAAGACGGCGCCCCGCGCGTGCTGGGCTGGGACGTGGCCGGCACCGTGACGGCGGTCGGGCCGGACGTGACGCTGTTCAAGGTGGGCGACGCGGTCTACTACGCCGGCAGCCTGGTGCGCCCTGGCGCCAACAGCGAATTTCACGTGGTCGACGAGCGCATCGTCGGCCACAAGCCGGCCACCCTGTCGTTCGAGCAGGCCGCGGCGCTGCCGCTCACTTCCATCACGGCCTGGGAAGCGATCTACGAACGGCTCGGCGTCAAGCACGGCGGCGGCGACCAGGGCAAGACCATCCTGATCGTGGGCGGCGCTGGCGGCGTCGGTTCGATCGCCATTCAGCTGGCCAAGAAGCTGGCGCGCCTGACCGTGATCGCCACCGCCTCGCGCCCCGAATCGGCCGCGTGGTGCCGCCAGCTCGGGGCCGACCACGTGATCGACCATAGCGGCGACATGCCGGCGCAGCTCAAGGCGCTGGGCATGGCGAACGTCGATTTCATCCTGTGCCTGAACGAGTTTGACCACCATTTCGCGGCCATGGCCGAAGCGCTGGCGCCGCAGGGCAAGCTGTGCAGCATCGTCAAGAACGAAGTGCCGGTGCCCATGGACCTGCTGTTCGCCAAGAGTGGCACGCTGGTGTTCGAGCTGATGTTCACCCGCTCGATGTTCGAGACTAGCGACATGATCGAACAGCACAAATTGCTGACCATTTTGGCCGGCTTGATCGACGAAGGCAGGATCAGCACCACCTTGGGCGAGGTCTTTGGTAGCATCAACGCCGCCAACGTGGCGCGCGCCCATGCTGCCCTGGAAGCGCGCCGCACGATCGGCAAGATCGTCCTGTCCGGCTTCTAAGCCCCCAACCGGGGTCAGACCACTTTTGCAAAGCGGCAAAAGTGGTCTGACCCCGGTGTCACGTGCGCTACAATGGCTGGTTGTTTCCAGAAAGTAGCGTGCCTGATGTCCTCCACCCCCAAGTTCGGCCTGAATGTCCCCCAGAGCGAAGCGGTCATGTATCTTGACGGCCCGTGCCTGGTGCTGGCCGGTGCTGGTTCGGGCAAGACGCGCGTGATCACCCAGAAAATCGCGCATCTGATCGAGGACCGCGGCTACGATCCGCGCACCATCGCCGCGCTGACCTTCACCAACAAGGCGGCGCTGGAAATGCAGGAGCGCATCGCCAAGCTGCTCAAGCAGCCGCGCCAGGCCAAGCAGCTGACGGTGTCGACCTTCCATTCGCTGGGCGTGAAGATCCTGCGCCAGGAAGCCAATGGCGTCGGCCTCAAGGACCGCTTTTCGATCATGGACAGCGACGATTGCTATGGCCTGGTCCAGGATTTGGCCATCACCACCGACAAGCAGCTGATCCGCTCGATCCAGAATTCCATCTCGCTGTGGAAAAACGGCCTGGTCGATCCGGAAGACGCCATCAAGCAGGCCAAGGACGAGGACGAAGCGACCGCCGCGCGCGTTTTCCGCAGCTATGTGGCCACGCTGGCCGCGTACCAGGCGGTCGACTTCGATGACCTGATCCGCCTGCCGGTGGAGCTGTTTCGCAACAACGATCCGGTGCGCGACAAGTGGCAGCGCCGCCTGCGCTACCTGCTGATGGACGAGTACCAGGACACCAACACCTGCCAGTACGAGCTGGTCAAACTCTTGGTCACCGGGGTCGGCAAGAAACCCATGTTCACCGCCGTGGGAGACGACGACCAGGCCATCTATGCCTGGCGCGGCGCTTCGGTCGAGAATCTGAAAACGCTGGGCGACGATTTTCCCGACCTGCGCGTGATCAAGCTGGAACAGAATTACCGTTCCACCACCCGCATTTTGCAAGCTGCCAATGCGGTCATCGGCAACAATCCCAAGCTGTTCGAAAAAAAGCTGTGGTCCGAACACGGCCTGGGCGAGCCGATCAAGGTGCTGGGCATGCAGACCGACGAGCAGGAAGCCGAGCAGGTGGCCATCATGATTTCGGCCGACCGCTTCCAGCGCAAGAACAAGTGGTCCGATTACGCCATCCTGTACCGCGGCAACCACCAGGCGCGCATCATCGAGCAGTGCCTGCGCAAGGAGCGCATTCCGTACACGATTTCGGGCGGCCAGAGCTTCTTCGACAAGGCCGAGATCAAGGACATCATCAGCTATTTGCGCCTGATCGCCAACGATGGCGACGATCCGGCCTTCATCCGCGCCGTGACCACGCCCAAGCGCGGGGTCGGCATGGCCACGCTGGAAGTGCTGGGCGCGTTTTCCAAGCAGTGGAATTGTTCGCTGTTCGAAGCGTCCTTCAAGGGCGGCATCGAAGGCTTGCTGGCCGACCGCCAGCTGCTGCCGCTGCGCGGCTTCTGCAATTTCATCAACGGCCTGGAAGCGCGCGCCAGCCGCCCCGGCCCGTCCGGCAGCGGCGAGAACGCGGCCGCGGTGCTGGACGACATGATGAAGGAGATCGCCTACGAGAGCTATCTGTACGACACCTTCGAGGACCGCGCCGCGCAAAGCAAGTGGCAGAACGTGCTCGAATTCGTCAACTGGCTCAAGGAGCGCGGCAACGGCGGCAAGGACAAGTCGGGCGAGGAAAAGAATTTGCTGGAGCTGACCCAGATGGTCGCCTTGATGAGCATGCTCGAAGGCCAGGACGAAGAACAGGACGCGGTGCGCATGTCGACCCTGCACGCGTCCAAGGGGTTGGAGTTTCCGCACGTGTTCCTGGTCGGCGTCGAAGAAGGCATCTTGCCGCACAAGGGCGACCCGGATGCACCCGTCGAACTGATCGCCGCGCGCATCCAGGAAGAACGGCGCCTGATGTACGTGGGCATCACGCGCGCCCAGCGCACGCTGCAGATCACCTGGTGCAAGAAGCGCAAGCGGGCCGGCGAACAGGTTCATTGCGACGTGTCGCGCTTCATCAAGGAGATGGCGCTCGACGTCGGCGATGCCGCGCCGATGGAGTCGGAAGTGCTCTCGCCCAAGGACCGCCTGGCCAGCCTGAAGGCATTGCTGGCCACTCCCAAGACCTGAGGCATAATGGCGACTTTGTTGAGGACCGCACCGTGAGCCACGAAGACCGTTTTGTCGATATTGAAATCAAGCTGGCGCACCAGGAAGACCTGGTCGAGTCGCTCAACCAGGTGGTGTACCAGCAAGGGCGCCGCATCGACCAGTTGGAAGCCATGGTCAACAAGCTCGCCGAACACATTCGCAACAACGCGCAATCGAGTCCCAATGCCGGCCACGAACCGCCGCCCCACTACTGAGCGGCGCCCGTCAATACGGGCCTTGCTGGTGTCGCGCAATGCAAACATGCATACGCACTAGCCAGTGACGCGCCCATGGCATCCTGCTATCATCTTCGGCTACGTGCTGCCAGCTATCCGCAGGCAGTGTTTATTTAGCGCTCGTGAAAGATGCCATGAACCGTCCCCACATGCTTGTCGTAGCCGCCAGCCTGGCGCTCATCCAAACCGCCGCCATCGCCGCCCCGGTCGCCGCCGCTGCACCATTGCCGGCATCGAACCCGCTGGCCGCCGCCAGCACCCTGCCGTTCCAGTACCCGGCTTTCGACAAGATCAAGGACGAACACTTCAAGCCAGCTTACGCGGCCGGCATGCGCGAGCAGCTCGCCGAAATGGATGCCATCGCCAACAACAAGGATGCGCCGACGTTCGAGAACACGGTCGTGGCGATGGAAAAATCGGGCCAGCTGCTGACCCGCACAGCGACCATTTTCTCCAGCCTGCAAGGGGCCAACACCAACGACGCGATGGATGCCATCGACCGCGACATGTCGCCCAAGCTGGCCGCGCACAATGACGCCATCTTCCTCAACGAGCGCCTGTACCAGCGCATCAAGGCGCTGTACGCCATGCGCGCCACGCTGGGCCTGGACGCCGAATCGGCGTTCCTGCTCGAGCGCTACAACAAGGACTTCGTGCTGGCCGGCGCCAATTTGAAGGCAGCCGACAAGAAAAAGCTCAAGCACCTGAACGGCCAGATCGCCGTGGCGCAAACCACGTTCAACCAGAACGTGCTCAAGGAAATCAACGCCTCGGCACTGGTGGTCGACACCCGCGCCGAACTGGCCGGCATGAGCGACGCGGCGATCGACGGCGCTGCCGCCGAAGCCAAGAAGCGCGGCCTGAAAGACAAGTTTGTCGTAGCCCTGGTCAACACCACCGGCCAGCCGCCGCTGTCCGTGCTGACCAAGCGCGCCACGCGCGAACGCCTGATGGCCGCGTCGATGGCACGCGGCAGCCATGGCGGCAAGTTTGACAACCGCGCTAGCGTCACCAAGCTGGCCAAGCTGCGCGCCGAACGCGCCGCCCTGCTCGGCTATCCTGACTTTGCGTCGTACTCGCTGGTCGACCAGACCGCGCAAAACACCGCCAACGTCAACAAGCTGCTGTCCGAACTGGCCAAGCCAGCGGTGGCCAACGCGCGCAAGGAAGCGGCCGAGATCCAGAAGGTCATCGATGCTGAAAACGGCGGCTTCAAGGTGGCATCCTATGACTGGGCGTTCTACACCGACAAGGTGCGCGCGGCCAAATACAGCTTCGACGAAGCCCAGCTCAAGCCGTACTTCGAACTGGACACCGTGCTGACCAAGGGCGTGTTCTTCGCCGCTGAAAAACTGTACGGCCTGACGTTCAAGGAACGCAAGGACCTGCCGGTCTACAACCCGGACGTGCGCGTGTTTGATGTGTTCGACGCCGACGGCAAGCAGATCTCGATCTTCATCGCCGACATGTACGCCCGCAGCAACAAGCAAGGCGGCGCCTGGATGAACGCCTACGTGTCGCAATCGGGCCTGATGGGCACCAATTCCGTCATCGCCAACCACTTGAACATTCCCAAGCCGCCAGCTGGCGAGCCGACTTTGCTGACGGTCGATGAAGTCAAGACCGCATTCCACGAATTCGGTCACGCCCTGCACGGCCTGCTGTCGAACGTGAAGTATCCGCGCTTCTCGGGCACCAGCGTGCCGCGCGACTTCGTCGAGTACCCGTCGCAAGTCAATGAAATGTGGATGGTGGCGCCGGAAGTGCTGGCCAACTACGCCAGGCACTACAAGACCGGCGAAGCGATGCCGAAAGAACTGCTGGACAAGGTCATCGCGTCGAAGAAGTTCAACCAGGGCTTCACCACCACCGAATACCTGGCCGCGTCGCTGCTGGACCAGCGCTGGCACCAGCTGCCGGCAGCCAAGGTGCCGACCGATGTGCTGGGCTTTGAAGCGGCCGCGCTCAAAGAAGCCGGCGTCGACTTCGCACCGGTGCCGCCGCGCTATCGCACCACTTACTTCTCGCACAGCATGGGCGGCGGCTACTCGGCCGGCTACTATGCCTACCTGTGGAGCGAAAAGCTGGACGCCGATACGGTCGAATGGTTCAAGGAAAACGGCGGCCTCAAGCGCGCCAATGGCGACCACTTCCGCAAGACGTTGCTCTCGCGCGGTGGCACGGCCGATGCCATGGACCTGTTCCGCAATTTCCGCGGCCGCGATGCCAAGATCGAGCCTTTGCTTGAGCGCCGCGGCCTGACCGGCGGCGACACCCAGTAAGGCGCACTAGCGCAGCAATTCGAATGCCGCCCAGGTCACACCGGGCGGCATTTTTTTTTAAAACCAGAGAGGTGACGACATGATGCGACGCGTGATGAACTGCCTGTTCTCCCTTATGCTGTTGACTGTGTTGAACCCTGCGGAGGCACAAGTGAGTTGCAAGGATCCGGCCTATGGCCAGTTCGATTTCTGGCTCGGCGAGTGGGAAGTGCGCAAGCCCGACGGCACCCTGGCCGGCACCAACCGCATCGACAAGGAATACGGCGGCTGCGTGCTGCATGAACGCTATTCGACGCCCAAGGGCTACAGTGGCGAGAGTCTGAATACCTACGACGTGACGCGCAAACTGTGGCACCAGACCTGGGTCGACAACAGCGGTCTGTTGCTGCTGCTCGAAGGCCATTTCAGCGACGGGCGCATGGTGCTCGAAGGGGCGGGCCAGGCGCCGAACGGGGCCGCCATCCGCCACCGCATCACATGGACACCGAACGTGGACGGCACGGTGCGCCAGTTGTGGGAGACCACCGGCGCCAGTGGCGCATGGACGGTCGCCTTTGACGGCAAGTATCGGCGCACGCGTTAACAACGCGCCATGAATTTTTTTAAGCAACATAGTTGATTGTTGTTTAATGTGGCTGCATACTGCGGGCTGACCATAGAAGGCTAGCCATGAGACTGTACGTACAAGTGAGCAGTATGCTGTTCAGCCTGCGCAAGCGGCAATGAGACAACTCGGAAAAATCCTGTTTGGCATGGGCCTGGGCGTGATGCTGGTACCGATCATCACCGGCGCGGTCATATTTTTCATGGCGCCCCACATGCCCGGCATGATCAGCCACGGCGGTCTGAAAGGGCTGTTGATGGCGCTGGCGCTGGGCGCGGCGTTCTACGGTCCGATCGGCCTGGTGCTGGTGGTGTCCGGCGCCGTGCTTGTCTACCGCGCCAACGTCATCCGGTTTGGCCGGCGCCGCCGCTATCGCGGACGCAGCATGCAATATCAGCTGGCGCTGCATTTCCAGGGCGAGGAGTTGCCTGACCATGAGGCCATGAGCGACCTGCAACGCGACTTGACGCAGGTGCTGGGCGCCAGCGCCACGCTGGCAGGCCATGACATGGGCTCGAGTGCAACCACGGTCTTCATTCACACCGCCAACGCCAAAGCGACCTTCAAGCGCTGCAAGCCGGTGCTGGCGCGCCTGAAGGCATTCGCCGGCGTGACGGCGGCCTACCGCCTGCTGGATGAAGAAACCTACAACATCCTGTGGCCTCAGCAATTTAGGGGGCCATTTGCACTTGCCTGAACGTCGCAGCTGAATGCAGCGCGCCTTATTCATCTGCAGCCAGAATCGCCTGAGAAGTCCGACGGCAGAGCAAGTCTTTGCCAGCTGGCCAGGCGTTGAAACCGATTCTGCCGGCTTGGGAGGGGACGCATCCGTGCCACTGTCACCGGAGCAGATCGACTGGGCGACCATCATCTTCGTGATGGAAAAGGCACACCGCAATCGCCTCTCGGCCAAGTTTCGCGCGCATTTGAACGGCAAGCGCGTCATTTGCCTGGATATTCCGGATGACTATGACTACATGCAGCCGGAGCTGATCAAGCTGCTGGAAGTGAAGGCTGGCCGGTTCTTGCGCTAGTTTGCACACATCCTTGAAAGAACGCGCTGATGCCCTTCACCTTGTGCCACCCGGCTATTGTGTTGCCCCGGCATCGCTACGCGCGCAGCGTGACGTCGCTGCCGGCATTGGTCATCGGCAGCATGGCGCCAGACTTCGTCTACTTTTTTTCCTTTGGCGTGAGCGGTTCGTTCAGCCACAGTGGCCTTGGTATCGTCCTGTATTGCGTTCCTGCTGGCGCGGCGGTGTACCTGCTCTATTACGCGGTGATCAGGCAGCCATTTTTGGCTTGGCTTCCATCAGCCATCAGTGCGCGCATGGCATGGAATGCCGGGTGGCCTTTGCATGATGCGCAAGCGGTATGGACAATGCTCGTTTCGCTGGCGATTGGCGCCGCCACGCATATTTCCTGGGATGCTTTCACACACGACGACACAGCGGTGGTGCGGCATTTCGGCGTGCTGCGATCATTGATTCACGTAGGCCACTCTGAGCTGCCTGTTTTCAAAGTGCTGCAGCATCTGAGCACCTTCGGCGGATTCATCGTCATCGCGACGGTGATGCTCGTCTGGTTTTCGCGAAACAAGTCCACGGCGCCGTTTCCACGACCCTTGAGCGCCGCGCTGCGGCTTTGCGCATGCGTCGCGGTGAGCGTGGCCGGCATAGTCGGAGGCGTGTCGGGCTTGCTGTCACAGCCAGGCACCAGCGCTGAACATGGGCTCTTCAATGCGGTCGTGACAGGAATGGCTACAGCGACGCTTGCTATAGTATTCCTGTGCCTCGCTTGGAAAATATTGGTGCTCAGAAAAGCGAAGAATCGCTGACGCCTCGGTCGGTGCTTTATCCAGGGTCAGTATCCAGGGTCAGGT